>DASVRQ010000025.1:0-22338 GCA_036388535.1 Flavobacterium sp.
CGTGTTCAGCAACCGGTTCAAATCCGGGGGTTTGGAGATGAAATCAAATGCTCCGAGCCGCATTGTATAGACTGCTGTTTCCATATCGCCATGTCCGGAGATCATAACCATCGGAATTTCAGGCTTAATTTTTTTGACTGCTTCCAAAAGCTCGACCCCGTCCATTTTGGGCATTTTGATGTCGCAGAGCACCAGATCATAATCGCTGTTCTTGATTTTTTCAAGTCCGGATACGCCATCTTCGGCTTCTTCGACCTCATAGGAATTGTTTTCTTCTGAAAGAATCGATTTCAGCACTCTGCGGATTGACGCTTCGTCCTCTATAATTAGTATTTTAGGCATATCTTGATTGGTTCAGGGTTCAGGGTTCAGGGTTTGGGTATAGGTTCGGAAATTTCAGATTTCAGTATTGAGCTTTGAGTTTGAATTTAGATTTCCAATCGTGTTGATTCAAATTTAAACATCTATAACTAAAGACTTGGATTGTATACTTTTTACTTTCTAAATGTTTATTCTTGACTTGAAATTGTTCATCGATATTCTTCTAAATAATTACTGTGACTGAATACTGTATGCTTCCTTAAACAGCCCGATAACAGTGAAAATCCTTTCATTTTCTTTTAAAAATAATAAGATTATTTCACAAAGTTACTGTTTTTTTAAGCTGAGTCCAGTGGATTGCATTTGAAGCGGCTACCGGGACTAGCTTCAAATAATTAACAAAAGTTATATTCGATCTGCATCACCTATGGATTTTGCTTCGCCTTCAGATAAGTTTCTTCGTATTTACTTAAAATAATCGGCACTTTCACATGCAAAGGTTCATTATTGTATTTCTCTAAAAGCTCAACCAACTCCGGTTTAAATTTTACCGCTTTTTTTATTGTGTAATCAGAGGTTGTAAACGGTCCCGTCTTAACGCGTTTTCCCGTTTCATCGTAAATGTCGAAGCTGGCATGATTACCAGGATAATGTGCAATGTAACACTTTAAGATACCCTCATAAATTAGTTCCTGCAATTCATTATCGTGGAAAACAAAAACCCTTGGAGTTTCGTGGAAGTCGTTAAACCAAAGCTTTTTTATCTCCTTTGCTGAGATCTTGCGCTTTGTATTATTCCCATCAATAAACTTCACTTTTCTTGTAAAGCTGTCGGCATATAACATCTTCTTATCAAACGTATTTGTCACAACTTCCATCTTTCCTTTGAGCGTGTCGCTATTTTGCAACACAATTTCTACAGCCAATTCCTGAGAATTAAGCTGCAAAGAAAAAGCTACCAGAAAGCAATATAACAAGGCGTTTTTAATCATGATTTTTAGATTTAATTAATATTTGATCCATTTATACATTTCCTTCCAGGTTGGTTTTTTACCGTACATCAGGATTCCGACACGGTAGATCTTAGCTGCAAACCATACTACAAATAAGAACGTTGCGAACAGTATTGCCATCGAAATTACAAGTTCCCACCATGGAACGCCGAATGGGATCCGCATCAGCATCACAATTGGGGACGTAAGTGGTATCATTGAAAACACGGTCGCAATGGTTCCATGTGGATCGTTCATAACCGTGAAAAAACCAATATACACACCAAGAACCAAGGGCATAATAATCGGCAAGAGAAATTGTTGCGAATCGGTCTCGTTGTCGACTGCAGCTCCGATTGCCGCGTAGAACGAGCTGTACAAAAAATATCCGCCAATGAAATAAATAATGAATGATATGATGAGTGTCGCGATTGGCAACTCCAGGAATGCTTTCAGGTAAAGCTGCATGTCACCGGATTGTTCCTGCGCCGCCGCCATCATTTCAGGCGATACTCCAGATGTTGGCCCCACGTCCATTCCGAGGAACATTGACGCTCCGAACAACAAGGCGAGCCCGATCACAGCCCAAATCATGAATTGTAATATTCCAGCAAGCGATGTTCCGATAATCTTTCCCATCATTAGATGAAATGGCTTTACCGAAGAAATAATTATTTCCACAATCCGGTTGGTTTTTTCCTCGATGACGCTGCGCATGACCATGTTTCCGTAGATGATGATGAACATCATGATCAGATAGCCGAACATTCCGCCGATAATGATCTTGATGATGTTGAGTCCGCGTACGGTTTCTTCACCCGACGCTTTTTTGAGTCCGATGCTGATATCCGCATGGGCATTTTCAATTGCCAAAGTATCAAAACCTGCTTTTTGATAATTAGCCTTTGTAATTTTATCTGATATTACGCTTTCGATGCTTCCGATGAATTCCAATCCCGGACTTTCGTTGGAAATGTATTTTATATTTGCCGCTAATCCTTTAGTATCAGGAGCGTTCGGAATCACCAGCAGACCTTCATATTTCTCGCTGACGATGCTGTCGGTCAATACTTTTACGTCGACATTTGAAAGGTTCAGAAACTGAAATTCGTCGTTGCTTTTGAATTCGTTGACGAACAGCCCGCTTTCGTCGTGAACTGCGATTTTCTTGACATCAGCTTTCATCGTGCTCAGGTAACCGACAAGGAGTGCGATTCCGGCGAATACCAGCGGACTCAGGAATGTCATCACGATGAACGACTTGTTTCGAACTTTGGCGATGAACTCGCGACGAATTATGAGGGTAAGTATGCTCATGTTTAATTTATAAATTGAACAATGGGTCAATGTAGCAATTGGAATTTACATTGCTTCATTATTTATTCAATACATTGTTCAATTGGTTACAGTTTGAATGAATATATCATTGACGCTAGGGATCTTCTCTACAAAATGTGTGACCTGGCCGCGTTGCGTCAGAACGTTTAAAAGCTCGTTCGGCGTCGCTGTTCCGAGTTCGATGTTGAGTTTTAGCTCGTCATTTAACGACTTGAAGTTTGCCTGTGAAAGCTTGAATTTCTGCGTCACGTCATACATTAATCCTTCAACGTTTGATGTAATGATCCCAACTTCAAACGTGTTGGCACGATGTTGTTTCTTGACGTCAATAAGCTTTCCTTCGATCAGTTTATTGGATTGATGAATCAGTGCGATATCGTCGCAAAGCTCTTCGACACTTTCCATTCGGTGCGTCGAAAATATGATGGTCGAGCCTTGCTTTTTGAGTTCGAGGATTTCGTCTTTGATCAGATTTGCATTTACCGGATCGAAGCCTGAAAATGGTTCGTCGAATATCAGCAGTTTCGGTTTGTGAAGAACTGTTACTACGAATTGGATCTTCTGCGCCATTCCTTTCGAAAGTTCCTGGATTTTCTTGTTCCACCAGCCTTTTATCTCGAGTCGGTCAAACCAATAATCAAGTTGGGTTTTTGCTTCCTGTTTCGACAAGCCTTTCATTTGTGCAAGGTACAGGCATTGTTCTCCGACTTTCATCGATTTATACAATCCGCGTTCTTCGGGTAAATATCCGATGTGCCGCACATGTGCCGGATTCAATTTTTCGCCATCGAGCAGGACTTCCCCGCTGTCAGGCATTGTAATCTGGTTTATAATTCGGATCAAGGATGTTTTTCCGGCGCCGTTTGGGCCAAGAAGTCCGTAGATACTGCCTTTAGGCACTGTCAGCGAGACTTCATTGAGAGCAGTGAAATCGCCGTAACGCTTTACGACCTTGTTCACTTCAAGAATGTTTGGCATCTTGTACTAATTTTGGTAAAAGTAGCAATATTTGAAGGAGGAACCATTTGCTACAGCAAAAAAAAACCCACCCTTATTTGCACAAGGATGGGAAAAATTGCTATGAAAAAGAAATTACTAGTTACCTAGTAACATCCCAAATGTAGAAATAATTTTTTATTTACGAAAACATATCTTTAACTTTTTCAAAAAAAGATTTATCTGACTTTTCGGGGTTAGGCATAAAGTTTTCCTCATCGATACTTTTCTCGAAAAACTGTCTTTGTTCTTTGGTCAATTCTTTAGGTGTCCACACATTTACGTGAACGAGCAAATCGCCGTTTCCATAACCATTAATGCTTGGAATCCCTTTACCTTTAAGCCTTAATATCTTTCCTGATTGAATTCCTTCTTCAAGTTTGATGCGTACTTTTCCATTTATCGCCTCAATGTCTTTCGAAATTCCGAGAACTGCTTCAGGAAAGCTGATGTACAAATCATAGTGTAGGTTTTCTCCTTCCCTTTTCAGGTATTCGTGCTCAACCTCTTCGATGGCCACAATCAGATCGCCCGGTATTCCATTTCCGGGAGCATCGTTTCCTTTATTGGAGACTTTTAGTTGCATTCCGTCAACAACTCCGGCCGGAATCTTGATTGAAACTGTTTCGTCTTCCATAATCATTCCGTGCGCATCGGCTTCAGCAGGCTTTCTCTCAATAGTTTGTCCTGAGCCGCCGCATTGCGGACATGTAGAAGCGGATTGCATTCTGCCTAATATCGTATTGGTAACGCGCATCACCTGGCCTTGACCGTTACAGGTTCCGCAAGTGCGGTAAGAAACGCCTTTAGCTTGGACTTTACGTTTAACCTTGACTTTCTTTTCAACTCCGTTGGCGACTTCCTCGAGTGTCAATTTGACTTTGATGCGGAGATTGCTTCCTTTCATTCTGCGTTGGCCGCCGCCGCCAAATCCTGAAAATCCGCCACTGAATGCGCTTCCGAATATATCACCAAACTGGCTGAAGATATCGTCCATGTTCATTCCTTGTCCGCCGCCGAAACCGCCGCCATCAAATGCTTGGTGTCCGTATTGGTCGTATTTGGCACGTTTGTTCGGATCGCTTAAGACTTCATATGCTTCTGCCGCAAGCTTGAAATTTTCTTCCGCTTCCTTATTACCCGGATTTTTATCGGGGTGGAATTCGATCGCTTTCTTGCGATATGCTTTCTTTATTTCAGCTGCATCAGCCGACTTGCTTATTCCCAGTAATTCGTAATAATCTTTTTTCATTTTAAGTCTTGTCAGCTGTTATTGTCCGATTACCACTTTCGGGAAACGGATTATTTTGTCGCCTAATTTATAACCTTTTTCAAGTACATCTACGATTTTGCCTTTAAGTTCGGGTGAAGGCGCCGGAATTTGCGTAATCGCTTCTGCATAATCGGCGTTGAAAGCGTCTCCGGCTCGTACCTCAACAATTTCAAGTCCCTTTGCTGTCAATGTGTTCTTCATTTTTTCGTGGATCAGTTCGACGCCTTTTAGAAGGCTTTCGTCGCCTGCTTTGGAAATTTCTGCCAATGCCCGATCGAAATCATCCATCACGGGAAGCAATGCAAGCAACACTTCCTGATTGGCAGTTTTGTATAAATCCATTCGTTCTTTGGCAGTACGTTTTTTATAATTCTCGAATTCGGCAAAAAGGCGGATATGTTTATCTTTCTCTTTCGCCAGATCTTCCTTTAGTTGTTCTTCAAGTGATTGCTCTGGGGCTTGCTCCTCAGTAACTGGTGCTTCATTGTTTTCAGTTGCTTCCAATGTTGTCTCGTCCAGTTCCTGTTGGTTATCTATATTCTCCGTAGCCATATTGTTCTTATTTTTAAATAGGTCGTTAAATTTCATTTTTCGGACGTGGCAAATTTACTGCCAATTCTGTTGAAGTGTCAAATTGTCACTGAAATAATGCCGTTAGGATAATGCACCGATGAAACTTCCTTGCTTTGCGAATTGGGACGCGGATGACAGGGATCAAACGGATTTCACCGGATTATTTATGTTGGTTGATTGGAATTTACCTCGCTGATCAGCTCAGCCGCGAACCCATCAGACGGAGTGTTTTCAATTATTAGGTATAAAATAAAACGTATGTGTTTACAAGCTATTGAAGAAGATCATTTAGCGCGCCATCAATCTCAGGATATTGGAAAATAAAGTTTTGCTGTAGCGCGTTCTGAGGAAGTACTTTTTGGCTCGTAAATAAAAGCGTATGCATTTCGCCAAGCATCCATTTCAGGATAATTTTCGGGACTTCAGGCATAAAGAAAGGCTTGTTGAGTTTTTGCGCGATCTTCTTTGTCAGCGTCGTATTTGTGACCGGATTTGGAGCTGTTCCGTTGTAGATGCCTTTCCATTGTTGGTTTAGCGCTTCATAATACATGTTTGTGAGATCATCTACATGAATCCAGGATTGCCATTGTTTTCCATTTCCGTAAGCAGAACCGATTCCCATTTTAATCGGTTTAAGAAGTTCCTGCAACACGCCACCTTTTTTTGAAAGTACAAGTCCGGTACGGATTTTACAGACATTGATCCCAATTTGGGAAAATTTGTTGACTGAGCTTTCCCATTTGACAACGACGTTCCCGAGGAAAGAGTCGTCGACAGTTTTGTTATCTTCGGTATAGGCTTCGGAAAGGCTATCAGGATAAATTCCAATAGCTGATGCTGAAATGAAGTTCTTTACCTGGTGCGGGTTGCTTTTTAAAACTTTGTATAGAAGGTGTGCCGACATCGTGCGGCTTTCGATGATTTCCTGTTTATAAGAACTTGTCCAGCGTTTTGCGATCGGCGCACCAGCAAGATGAATGATCGCGTCTACGCCCATAAGGCAATTCTCATCAATTACACCGCGTCTTGGATCCCATAAAAAACCGCTTATTCCCTGCTGGTTCCGGATTTCTCCGCTATGCAAAGCCAGATAATGAACATCGATATTTTTAGAAGATAAAAGGGCGACAAGTTCCGTGCCTATCAAGCCGGTTGCTCCCGTGACCAGGACTCTCATATTTTTGGTTTGCATCAAATATAATCTCCGATTGATTTAATTCAATACGTATTAAGGTAGGTTTAACGGATAGCTGCTGAATCACTTAGCACGGATACTCCATTCGAAATCCATTTCTGAAACTTTATCGCCGTGAGCATTGACCCCTGTTGACTTCATCCAGAAAGTTTGTCCGTCACCTGTTGCGATCGTGCGCGCGATCGCATCGGAGATAAGATCTCCGTCGTTGCAGGTGAATGTGATCCGGCCAACCGCTTTCTTTGTGAACGAGCTTTTATTGCTTGTAACAAGCATCGAAATCTTGCGGTTGCTTTTTTTGATATGGTACATCACGAGCGCGCCTGTCGATAATTCGGCTGCCATTGCCTGAACGGCAAAGTACATCGAGTTAAATGGATTTTGGTTGATCCATCGATATTTCACGCTGACCGCGCAGCTGTTTTCGCTGATTTGCTTAACGCGGACGCCACACATAAAAGCTGACGGCAGCTTGAAGAACAGGAACGAATTTAGTTTGGAAGCAGTAATGACCATTTGTGATTTTTGATAAATGTAGGTAAATAATCAACATACACCCATTGACGCTAAATGTTAAAACATTGTTAATTTTTGGTACTATGTAAAACATGATACCATCCTTTAGATATATATTTGCATAAGAAATTACTATATACTTTTAATCATGGAAACAAACAGCAGCATCAACACAGCTACACTGACACATCTAAGTGCGCTAACGCAGTACTTTTTCCCGTTCGGAAATTTCATATTCCCGATCATAATCTGGAGTGCCTCCAAAAAGAATTCGGACTACGTCGACCATCATGGCAGGCAGATCATCAACTTCCAGCTAAGCATGTTTTTGTATACGGTTGCCTTGGCGGTCATCGCAATTCCCATTTTGTTGTTTACCATTTTTAAAAACGTGCCGTTTACGGATATAGTTGACGGCAATGAGAACATCGACGGTTTTTCCCCGGCAAACATATCGGGAATTGTTGTCATCGCAATTGTAGCAGTGCTTGTTTGGTTCTTTATGAAAGTGGCCGAGTTTTTCTTAATCATAAATGCTTCGGTCCAGGCAGCAAACGGAGTTCGGTACAAGTATCCGCTGACAATCAACTTCCTTGGCTCGGTCGAAGAAGCAGCGCCATTGGAACCGGAAGTGCCATTGGAACCACAACAGCCCTAGCCCGGATAGAAGCGAAAATCCTTTTGCGAAGCGAAGCGGAGCAAAAGATTGAAGCGGATAGCCGGAAACAGCTCCTGAAAAAAAATTATCATAATCAATACGTAGTTTCAATCATCAACCAATCAAAATGATAAAATCAATCACATTACTGACCTTTCTGCTAATCGGATTCGCGATGCAGGCACAAGTTGCGCAGGACTCTAAATTATTCATCACACTTCAGAAGAATGACAGCATCCTGTTTGAGCAAGGATTCAACAAATGCAACATGGCAGCACTGCAAAAGGTCGTTCATCAGGATCTTGAGTTTGTGCACGACAGGGCAGGAATCCAAAACCGGGAACAGTTTTTCAATGCTGTAAAGAACAACATCTGCGGCCCGACCGATAACAAATCAAGCAGAAGAATTGTACAGGGCAGCTTGAAGGTATTTCCACTTGAGAACAACGGCAAATTATATGGAGCGATCCAAACGGGCGAACACGAATTCTATATATCGGCAGCTAATCAGGCCACAAAAGTAGTTTCGACAGCAAAGTTCACCCATACGTGGCTGCTCGATAATGGTGAATGGAAGCTTTACCATGTACTGAGTTACGATCATCAATAATCGCAGAATCAATTAATGGGCATCAGCTCCGAAAACCAATCAAAAAAATGAACAGTTTAATCAACCATCTAAATCTGAATTATGAACATTGAAAACACAAAAGCCCAGATGCGAAAAGGTGTTTTGGAGTTCTGTATCTTATGTGTCCTCAAGGAAAAAGATGCCTACACTTCTGAAATATTAGACACCCTTAAAAAAGCAAAATTGCTCGTGGTCGAGGGAACCGTATATCCGCTATTGACCAGACTGAAAAACGACGGACTATTGAATTACCGTTGGGAGGAATCGACATCGGGTCCGCCTCGTAAATATTACGGGCTTACCGAGATCGGGAAAACATTTTTAACAGAATTGAATGGCACCTGGATCGAATTATCGGATGCCGTAAATATAATCACCAACCAAAAACAATAGTCATGAACAAAACTGTAAACATAAACTTAGGCGGCATGTTCTTTCACATTGACGAAGATGCATACCAAAAACTGACACGTTACTTTGACGCGATCAAGCGCTCACTGACAAATCCGACAGGACAAGATGAGATCATAAAAGATATCGAAATGCGGATTGCGGAGCTTATCGCTGAAAAGCATATAAACGAGAAACAGGTTATCAACCTACGTGAAGTTGACGAAGTGATATTGGTCATGGGTCAGCCTGAAGACTACCGGATCGAGCCGGATGGTGACGAGCCACCGTCAGGATTTGCTTCAACAACAGGACGGACGTCTAAAAAGTTATACCGCGATATCGACAATTCAATGATTGGCGGCGTACTTTCAGGCCTTGGACATTATTTCGGCATCGACAAAGTCTGGCTGCGGATCATCCTTCTGATATTGGTGTTTTTCTGGGGAATCGGGATCTTTACTTATATAATTCTTTGGATCGTTATGCCTGCTGCGATCACGACATCTGAAAAATTGGAAATGACTGGTGAACCGGTCACCATATCGAACATCGAAAAAAAGGTCCGCGAAGAATTTGAGAATGTTTCCGACAAGTTCCGGAACGCGAACTACGATGCGATGGGAAACAAAATCAGAACCGGCAGCCAACGGGTCACAGGAAGCATTGGTGATGTGCTTCTGACGATCTTCAGGATATTCGCAAAAGTGCTTGGGGCAATGATAGTGGTCTTCTCTGCAGTTATGCTGGGAAGCCTTCTGATTGGCGTGTTTACGTTAGGATCGACATCGATCATCGATGTGCCATGGCAGAACTACGCTGATGCGGTCAACTACACAAACATGCCGCTTGGGCTCATTGGTTTACTGGTGTTCATTGCAATAGGAGTTCCGTTTTTCTTCCTGTTCATACTTGGATTGAAGCTGCTGGTGAAGAATCTGAAATCTATCGGAAGCATTGCAAAATATACCTTGCTGGCATTATGGATCATCGCTGTCGGAATCCTTATCGCTCTTGGCGTAAAACAGGCCACCGAAATCGCGTTCGACGGGAAAGTGGTGCAGAAACAAACCATAGCGATCGCTCCGACTGATACATTGTATGTCAAGTTCCGACACAATGACTATTATTCGAAAAATATCGATGATACTGAAGAATTCCTTTTCACGCAAGATGAAAACAGTAAGGAAGTTATCTATTCCACGAATGTGCACCTGCACTTTATGAAAACAGATGAGAAGTTTGCTCATATATCAATTGAAAAGGTAGCAGAAGGAAAATCGCTTTCGGAAGCAAAAAAACGTGCAGAAAAAATCAATTATTCGTTTAAGATCGAAGGAAACCAGCTAATTTTAGATAATTATTTGCTGACTGAAATCGAAAATAAATATCGGAACCAGGAAGTAGACGTTTATCTTTACCTGCCACAGAATCAGATCATCAAGACCCATAACAGCATTGAAAACTATGATGTCTATGACGATGATTACACGGTTCCTGAAGGTTATGATGAAAGAGTGTATAAAGCGCAAGGATCAGAATTCATCTGTCTTAACTGTCCGGTGCGCATATATGATGCCGATGGAAATGAGGTGGAAACATTAGCCGATACCACTGCAATGCCGACTGGAACAACGATCACAATCGATGACCATGGTGTCAAAGTGACCGAAGGAACAAATAAAGGTACGAAAGGCCAAACGACTAAGCTCGAAATCAAAGACGGTATAATAATTAAAACGGAATAGTCATGATCAAAATCATCTTAACATTCACAAAGATTGTTGTCGCACTTATTGTGACGTTGGTATTCGCATCGTGCGGATACAACATCGACACGATTCAGGGTAGCGGAAACATCGTATCTCAAAACCGGGATGTAACTGCGGATTTTACCTCAATAGAAGTTGACCGCGGAATCGAAGTTGTCGTTGAACAAGGTGATAAGAGTTCGATCGTGGTTGAAACCGACGACAATCTGCAACAGCATATTACTACCGAGATTCGCGATGGTGTTCTGAAAATTTCGACTGATGGCAGAAGCGTTTTTGCTACTGAGGAGCTTAAAGTCACAGTAAAACTTCCAATTATCTCCGGATTAGCAACTTCTGCAGGAGCAAGCCTTTCGTCAAGAAACGTGTTGCGTAGTTCGGATCTTGTCGTGAAAGCCAGCAGCGGTAGCGAAATCAAGCTTTCAACGGAAGCGGACAAGATTATTTGTGAAACGTCAAGCGGAAGCACAATTGATGTCAGCGGTAAAGCGCTGATTTTCGAAACATCATCTTCAAGCGGAAGCACAATCGACGCAAAAGACCTTTTGTCGAACGAAGTCACGGCACAGTCAAACAGCGGAAGCACAATCGACGTTCATCCTATTGTATTGCTAGATGCAAAAGCCAGCAGCGGAAGTTCAATCAGCTATCACAGCATTCCGAAGCAGATAAAAATGGACGAAAGTTCAGGCGGAAGCATTTCCCAACAATAAATTTTACCGAACATCCCGTCTATTGGGGATAACTAAAAAGAACATCCCTTCATTGGGATGTTTTTTTTTATATTTTTGATGCATACTCTATCAACCATGAAAACTTATACCCTTGTTCTGTTTGCTTTTTTTACCACGTTGACATTATCGGCGCAGAAAGTCAAAGGTTCCAAAATAGTTACGCTTGCGCAGAGGGAAATCGGGAATTTTGACAGCCTTGAGATCAGCGACAACCTTGAAATATTCTTAGTGCCGGGAACGCAGGCTGCTCTTGAAATCGAAGCTGATGACAATCTTCATGACCTTATTGCAATTGAGCTCAGCGCCGGAACATTAAGGCTTAGCGCAAAACAGGAAGTCACGAGTTCGAAGAAATTCAGCGTCAAGATCACCTATACAAGCGATCTGAAAATGGTCATCGCAAAAGAGAACTCGGTTGTTACGGCTCTGGCCGATATGGCACTGGACAATTTAACACTGAAAGCATTGCAATCATCCAAATTCTATGCAACAGTGAAATCCAAAAAGTTCACTCTGATGGCTGATGACAGGTCAAAATGTGAGTTTAACATTACATCGGCAGAAGCAACTGTTGAATTAAGCAAAAACTCGAGTATGAAAGCGCTTATATCAGCCGAAAACCTGATATTCGATATGTACCAAAAATCGCTTGCAAATATTGAAGGCGACATTTCAGATCTAAAGCTAAGGCTTGATAACAACGCCAATTTTACAGGTCGGAATTTAACCAGTAAAAACGCCGAAATTATTACGGAAGGATATTCAAACGGCAGTATAATGGTAACAACCGCTGCGACGATAACTGCGACAGGCAAATCGGAACTTGAACTGCATGGCGATCCGAAAATCGACCTGATCAAGTTTACTGATAATGCAGTACTTCGAAAAAAGCCTTCGACCAGGATAGCCTTAAAATAGAAAAGTCCCGAAAATTCGGGACTTTATAATTATATTAAGATGTTAGTATGGCAGCGCGGATTTACTCGGATTTTTATTGTTCGCTTCAAGAGCTAATTTGATCCGCGTCATCTGCGTCATCTGCGAACCCATCACGCACAGCTTCGTATTCGATTACTTTGAGAATGGCAGGCGATGACATCCAATAGCACAATTATTATTCTAAAGAAGCCAGATAACGTTCTGCATCAAGCGCAGCCATACAACCTGTTCCAGCAGCAGTGATCGCCTGACGGTAGACATGATCGGCAGCATCTCCGGCGACAAACACACCGGCAACATTTGTCTTTGAAGTACCAGGCACGTTAATAATATATCCGGTCTCATCCAACTTTATATAGTCCTTGAATATATCCGTGTTTGGCTTATGTCCGATAGCTACGAAAAATCCGGTGGCCGGAATCTCAATAACTTCAGTAGTTGTTTTGTTGAAAGCTTTAACGCCGGTTACGACTTGTCCGTCGCCTAAAACCTCAAGAGTTTCAGTATTCATCAATATCTCGATGTTTTCCGTTTTGCGCACACGCTCAGCCATGATTTTTGAAGCCCGAAACTGCTCGCTTCGAACAAGCATGGTCACTTTTTTGCAAAGTTTCGAAAGATAATGCGCTTCTTCACAAGCCGAATCACCTGCTCCAACGATCACTACTTCCTGATTTCGGTAAAAGAAACCATCGCAGACAGCACATGCCGACACTCCGCCGCCCAGTTGCAGATAATGCATTTCAGATGGCAATCCGAGGTATTTTGCAGTCGCACCAGTTGAGATGATTACGGTTTCAGCATGGATTTCTTTAGTTTCATTGATCCACACTTTATGCGTTTTACCTGAAAAATCAACTTTTGTTGCCCATCCATCACGAACATCGGTATTAAATCTTTTCGCTTGGTCCATGAGTTGGATCATCATCTCAGGCCCTGTTATTCCGTCAGGATAACCGGGAAAATTTTCTACTTCATTGGTGGTCGTAAGTTGTCCGCCGGGTTGTATTCCTTGATATAAAACCGGATTCATGTTGGCTCGCGCCGCATATATAGCTGCTGTGTATCCTGCAGGCCCGGAGCCAATTATAAGGCATTTTACATTTTCAATCGTATCTGACATATTGATTTATTTGTTGATGCGGCAAAAGTACATCAAATATGTAATAAATTAATTACCAGGAAATAGCTTTTGATTATCCAGGTATATTCATTAAATATACTGCTCCTATAGATAAAGTTGGGCGTGCCACCGCCTGCGCAGGCTCCGGCGCTGTCGTGCTGTTCGCTGCAAGTCCGCGCTGCGTCGTCGCCTCCTTGCTGTGGGCTTTTCGCTGCCATCACTCACACGGATAATTAGTTTTACTTTCAAACAAATGGGTAACGGAGTAAGCCTGCCCCAAAAACATTTTTGTTAAAAAAATATCTGACGAAAGATTCGTTAATTCGCGGCCAACCTTGTCATCTTTTTGGTTACTGATCTCTCAGGATTACTCCGTGATCCTGTAGTAGGGTTGATGCTAAAGGAATCCCTCTGCAGTTTTTTGCAAAATCGCTGGGATTTTTTTATCCCCAAAAAGTTTTCGGGGCAGGATTACTCCGTGATCCTGTAGTAGGGATGATGCTAAAGAAATCCCTCCGCAGTTTTTGCCAAACTGCTGGGCTTTTTTTATTCCCAAAAAGTTTTCGGGCGTGCCCGAACTTTTTGGGGATAAAAAAATCCCTTCTGCAAAACAGAAAGGATTCCTTTGTCGGGGTGGCAGGATTCGAACCTGCGGCCTCCTGCTCCCAAAGCAGGCGCGATAACCGAGCTACGCTACACCCCGAAAGCGTGTGCAAAGATAAAACTATTTTCTGCCTTACCAACTAAACCATAATTTATTTTAGCTTTCGCCCCGAAAATCATAAAACATTGAAATCTTGCTATATTTACAGCAAATAACTGACTATGGATATTGTTTTACTGGTACTGCTGATCGTCTTAATCTTTTATTTTAAGCTGGACCTTAATAATAAGTTCGCCAACCTCAATGAACGTATCAGGGAACTTTCAAGGGCACTCGAGGCATCCAGGCATACAGAGACGTTTGAGAAACCGATTGAAAAACCTGCGCCGTCACCAGTTAAACCTGTGCCACCGCCCGTAAGTCCATCGTTTACCGAACCTGTAGAAAAACCTCCCGTAGTTGCCCAACGGGTTTTTGAGGGACATCAACAGCCTACGCCCGCTCCTATTCGGCCCGCACCAAAGCCGTACGTTCCGGAGAAATCATGGTGGGCCGACTTCAAAGAGAAAAATCCGGATCTTGAGAAATTCATAGGGGAAAATCTGATCAATAAAATTGGCGTGCTGATCCTTGTACTCGGAATCAGCTATTTCGTCAAATTCGCAATAGATAAAGATTGGATCAATGAAACTGCGCGTGCCGGAATAGGGATTCTCTGCGGCGCGCTCGTCATGGGATTCGCACATAAGCTCCGCCGGAAATATGCGGCTTTCAGCTCCGTACTCGTAGCAGGTGCCGTGTCAATATTTTATTTTACGATCGGAATATCATTTCACGACTATCATCTGTTCAACCAAACGGTTGCCTTTATTCTAATGGTTGTCATTACGGCATTCAGTTGCATCATATCGCTTTCGTACGACCGGAAAGAACTCGCCATCTTATCGCTTATCGGAGGTTTTGCAGTCCCATTCATGGTCAGTACCGGCGAAGGAAACTTTGTTGTGCTTTTCAGCTACATCACAATTCTTGACATCGGAATTCTCGCATTGGCATATAGCCGCAAATGGAATATTGTAACCATTCTCGCCTACTTGTTCACCGTCATCCTTTATGGAAGCTGGCTTTACCAAGTTATTTGGACGGCAGCTCCGCCATACGGAGGCGCACTCGCATTTGCATTCGTCTTTTACCTCATCTTTACGATGATCGTCATCATTAATAATGTGCGTACCAAAGGCGAATTCTCAATGATCGAGTTAAGCATGCTCGCCAGCAATACCTTTTTGTTCTACGCCGCCGGAATGATTATCCTCAAGAATTATCACCCCGAATTTAAAGGCGCTTTTACGGCTGCGCTTGCACTTCTGAACCTGATCTACGCGTATTTTCTGTACAAGAGGTTTGGTATCGACAAAAAAGCCGTCTATCTTTTAATAGGGCTTACGCTGACGTTCATCACCCTTGCAATACCGGTTCAGTTCAAAGGAAATTACATCACCCTTTTCTGGTCGGTTGAAGCAGTTTTACTAATGTGGCTCGCCATAAAATCAAAGTTCGAAAGTTATAAACTCGGTTCAATAATCGTCCACGCATTGGCACTAATCAGCCTCATCATGGACTGGCTCAACATTTATTTGGGTGATGATATCTTAAAAATCCTCATAAATCCAGGATTTATCACGGGCATCTTTACAGTCGCGTCTTTTGTCGCTGTTTACAAACTATTGACTTCAGATGACGAAGGTCCGTTGCTACTCGGAATTAAATTTAAACCTTCGGCTTATCGAAGGTATCTTTTGGTCATGGCAATCGTAGCAGGATATTTTACGGGAATATTAGAAGTCGGACATCAAGCGCATCAACTCATCGCTCAAAGTGCTTCCGCCAATTCTTTTCCGGCCTTGTTCCATTTGGCATATTGGGCGCTGCTCGTGTTTTTCCTGCAGAAGTATTCACCAAAAAATTCCCCAACAATTGCAGTAATTGCGGCGTTGAATGTCATTTTATTCGCCTTTTTCTTTTCAATGTTTGCGTTTAATGAAAACCGAGAGTATTTAGAGACAAATATTCTTCAAAGGATAGGATTCTATGTCCACTATATTTCATTAGCAATTACATTATACTTCGGCTACGTGATCTACAGAAGCAACCAATCTGCAAATGTGTTTTCACAACCGATCTTTATATGGATTGGAGCGTTTTTAACGGTATACATCGCAAGCAGTGAATTGATGCTCCACGCATTGATATTCTCGAGTTCGCCCGTAACAGCCGCGGAAGTTCAGGCTTTTCCATACAAAGCACTCGGCCAAAGCCATGTCATCTCATCTCTTGCTTCCGAACATATTGACGCTATAAAGAGCCAAATTATCAAATCGGGATTTCCGGTATTGTGGGGCGTTCTCGCATTCCTGTTTCTGCTCATCGGAATCAAAAAACAAAATAAGACCTTACGTATCGCAGCACTGACATTACTCGGCGTAACAATCGCAAAATTATTTCTATACGATATTAGAAACGCATCTGAAACAGGAAAAATCATCGCTTTCATCCTGCTCGGCGTCTTGATTCTCGTGATTTCATTCGTATACCAAAAAATAAAAGTCCTCGTTCTTGAAGACAAAAAACCGACAGATGAAGACAGTTAACATACTTATACTGCTTTTGATTACAAACCTGCTCCCTGCACAAACCGTGGCAGGCGACATTGCGGGAATATCAGGAGACGGCTGGCACAAAATCTTGGTTTCGCCCGAAATCCGCTCAGCTTCAATGTCAGATCTGGCCGATTTCAGGATCATTGATGATAAAGGAAAAGAAGTTCCGTACTTTCTAGTCGGACAAACAATGCCGACCGACACAAATTCATTTCACCAATACGAAATACTTTCCAAAACAGCCGTCCCGTCAAAATGGACCACGGTCATAGTGGTTAATCCAAAACGGAAATTAGATGAACTCGCTCTGTTTATAAGCAATTCCGATGTGACGAAAAAGTACCGCATCAGCGGAAGCGACGACCGGCAAAATTGGTTCGGCCTCATAGACAGTGACAGTCTTTCTAATCTTCAGGATTCCGAAAAAACGTACGTTATCAAGACGATCCACCTGCCGGCATCGTCCTACAAATTCTTAAACATCGAGCTGGACGACCGTAAATCACTTCCGCTCAACATCATCAAACTTGGAAATTTTTCTATAGCTCCAGGTTCAGAGGCCGTGTTCCTGCAAGTCCAGCCAACGGAATTGAACACGCGTAATATCCACCAAGATAAAAAGACGATAATCTCTGTTTCATTTAAGGACCCGCAGTTTATAAACCGAATTCAGTTTGATGTCGATGATCCAAAACTTTTCAGACGAACCGCCCGGATCTTTACAACCGAACAAGTAAAAGTCAAACGCCGAACCGTCAAGCAGGAAAATGATCTTGCTATTTTTACAATAAGCTCCGATAACAAAAATATCGTCGACCTGCCAGATAGAAAGCTAACTAAATTTTTTATTGAGATCGAAAATGGCGACAACAAACCTCTCCGATTTGCAGACATCCGATTGCTGCAACGTCCGGTTTACGCTGTTGCCGACCTAAAGGCAAACACAAAATATAAAATCAGTGCTGGAGACAGCAAAAAAACGGCTCCTGATTACGACCTAGCTTATTTCAGCAACAAAATAACTGCCGGTATTCCGCAAGCGTCAATCACCAATATAAATGCAGTATCAAACGAAACAGCAACAAAGTCAGACGCGCCTTTCTGGCAACAATCCTGGTTTTTGTGGGTTTGCATTTCAATCGGCGGACTAGCGATCCTGTACTTTTCGATCAGCCTTGTGCGCGACCTCAATAAAAAGTAAAGAAATAGCAAGATGCAAACGGCCTGATGCGGAGAAATTCCTACTTTTGCCGCACTTAACCACACATTATGCTAATCATCGGTATTGCCGGCGGAACAGGAAGCGGAAAAACCACCGTCGTTCACCAGATCATGAACGAATTGCCACAGACGGAAGTTGGCATCATCTCGCAGGATTCGTATTACAAAGACAACAGCAACCTATCTTATGACGAGCGCGTTCTTATCAATTTCGATCATCCACGGGCAATCGATTTCGAGTTGTTGGTTCATCATCTGAAAGAACTTCGGGCCGGAAATGTCATTGATCAACCGGTATATTCGTTCGTCACGCACAATCGCACCGACGATACGATTTCGACACATCCACGTAAAGTGATGATAGTCGAAGGAATCTTAATCCTGGCAAATCCGGAGCTTCGCGAGTTATTCGATATCAAGGTTTTTGTCCACGCTGATTCGGATGAACGCTTGATACGCCGACTAAAACGCGATATCGCAGAACGCGGCCGAAACATGGAAGAAGTCCTCAATCGCTACCAAACTACGCTTAAACCGATGCACCAGCAATTTATTGAGCCAACAAAGGCTTTTGCCGACATCATCATCCCGAACGACAAGTACAATACCGTAGCAATCGACGTGGTCCGCGCGGTTATTAATCAGCGTATTTTGTAAATTTTTCGCTATTTTTATTGCCGAATCAGGAGCTGTTCCCGCTGTTCGCTTTATCTTTTTGTTTTTAAAGAAAATACAAAAAGGATACCGCTGCCATCGGGGCTAAAAATCCACCACATGAAGAATCCTCTAAAAGACAATATCGAAAAGCGGCCGTGGCTCAGGTTCATGAGCAACAAGTACGTTTGGGTATCATTGTTCTTCATTGGCTGGATGTTATTTTTGGACAATTATTCGTATTTCGACCACAAGATCCTTTCAGATGAAATCAACGAGCTGGAGGACAACAAAACTTATTATCAGGAAGAAATAAAAAAAGACCGCGAAAACATCAAGCTGCTCAAAAATCCGGAACAGGTTGAAAAATACGCGCGCGAAAAATATTATATGAAACGCGACAGCGAAGACATCTACATCATAGAATTTGAAGGCGACACTGTTTCCGACGACAAAAAGAGAACCTCACTTCATTAAATTTTCAATTATGGCAAAGCAACTGTTTGACGAATTTCAGCCTGTTTCTTCTAAACAATGGAAACAGCAGATTCAATTCGAGCTCAAAGGTGCCGATTATAATGAAGTCGTCTGGCATTCACCTGAAGACATAAAAGTAAAACCATTTTATCATTACGACGAAACCGAAACGCCGCTTCCATTACAGCAAAAAAAGGAATCATTCAGGATTTGCCAGGATATATTTGTTCGCGATGTTGCCAAATCAGCCCATCGTGCCATCGACAGCATCACTCGTGGCGCCGAAAGCATCCGATTTACAATTCCCGATCAAAGCACCGATATGCTTGCGCTTTTTGAGAATATTCCACTTGAAAATGTCACGATATATCTCGAATTACAATTTCTGTCGACCGATTTTATAATGCTTGTCGACAAAATTGCGACAGTTCGACATGCAAAAATTTTTTGCTGTATCGATCCTGTCGGCCAACTCGCGAAAGACGGCAATTGGTTTGCGTCAGCGGCAAAAGATAATTTCACGGTTTTAAAAGGATTGGCTTCTGAACTTAAAACAGTATCAATAATAAGCGTCAATTCTGCACTGTATCAAAATGCAGGAGCGAATATCGTTCAGCAATTGGCGTATTCTTTGGCTCACGCGGCTGAATATTTCAACCGCATTGAAAGCATCAAGAAACCGGTCGTTTTCCAAGTTGCGATCGGAAGCAATTACTTTTTTGAAATTGCCAAATTACGCGCACTTCGGATTTTATTTGAGTTGGTCGCTACGGAATTCGGTCATGATCTTCCTTGCCACATAATCGCAACGCCTTCAAAACGCAACAAAACATTATACGACTACAACGTGAACCTGCTTCGGACGACAACCGAATGCATGAGCGCGATCCTGGGCGGAGCAGATGCAATTTCAAATCTGCCATACGACACGCTGTATCATAAAAGCAATGAGTTTGGTGAACGGATCTCGCGCAACCAGCTGCTCGTTCTAAAACATGAAAGCTATTTCGATAAGGTCGGAAACGCACCCGATGGTAGTTATTACGTCGAAAACCTGACGCAGCAACTTGCTGAGAAAGCGCTGACGCTCTTTAAGGATATTGAAGCAAACGGCGGATTTATTTTCCAGCTTGGCGACGGAACGATCCAGCGTAAAATCAAAGAAAGTGCTGAAAAGGAGCAACAGCTATTCGACAGCGGGAAAGAAGTTTTGCTTGGAACAAACAAACATCCAAACCCAACCGACTTAATGGCAGCCGATTTGGAACTTTTCCCATTTGTAAAGACAAACTCACGGAAGACTTTAATTGTTCCGATTATTGAAAAGCGACTGGCAGAAACAATGGAGCAGGAGCGGCTAAATCAAGAAAAATCTACCACAAGATGAAGAACATTTTTATAATCGCATGTGTTTTTTTGTCGCAAATTTTATGTGCGCAAAAAGCAATCGATAAAACACCTCCTGAAACAATACAAGATGAAAACCCTATCTATAACTTGGCAGGAATTCAGGTAAAGCCGGAATTTCCCGGAGGCACGAGTGCTTTTATGCAATTTGTGTCGGCCAACTTCAAAACGCCCGACGAGAAAGGTTTGAGTGGTAAAATTTATGTGACCTTTGTTATTGAAAAGGATGGATCGCTATCGGATATCAAAGTTCTTCGTGACATTGGGTTCGGAACAGCTGAAGAAGCAATACGGGTAATTAGTAGCTCACCGAGATGGCTGCCCGGCGAACATGAAGGTTATAAAGTTCGGACCCGATACACTCTTCCCATTACGATCGCAAATAAGTAGTAATTTAGGATTATACCGGGCGTTAGTTCGGCCTATGATTGTAAAAGTTCGAATATGAAAAAGTTATTTTTTATCGTATTTATGTTTTTATTTTATACTGTAAACGCACAGACCATCACCGATGAAGTTCCTTCAATTGCAAATACGGATAATGAGGTCTATAGGTCTGGTGAACTGCAAACTAAGCCTGACTATCCTGGTGGGATTTCAAAATTCTATAAGTTTATAGCCAAAAATTTTAATATGCCTGACGAAGAAGGTTTGAATGGAAGACTTGTTGTTTCTTTTATTATTGAAAAAGACGGCTCGATCACCGACATTAAGATTGTGAATGACATCGGCTACGGCACAGGAGCGGAAGCCGCGCGTGCACTCAAATTATCAGAAAAATGGATTCCTGGAGTACTCAATGGTAAAAAGGTCCGTTCCCTTTTTACTGTGCCAATAATTATCAAGTCCGCGCAATAAGTCACCAAAGCTATGAGGAAAAATCTGCAACATCTCAGTTTTAAAGATACAATCGTTCCCAAAAACAATCATTCCGACGGCCGCACGTTTCATACAGCTGAAGGTATCGAATTAAAGGAATTATATTCAGAACGGGACATTGAAAATCTAAACCACATCGGTTTTGGTGCTGGATTCTCTCCGTATCTACGCGGACCGTATGCGACAATGTATGTTCGGCGACCGTGGACAATCAGGCAATATGCAGGATTTTCAACAGCTGAGGAAAGCAATGCCTTCTATCGCCGGAATCTCGCCGCCGGACAAAAAGGACTTTCCATCGCATTCGATTTGCCAACTCACCGAGGTTATGACTCCGATCATGAACGCGTTGTTGGCGATGTTGGGAAAGCCGGGGTCGCAATCGATTCGGTTGAAGACATGAAAGTGCTGTTTGACCAGATTCCACTTGGTGAAATGTCCGTTTCAATGACAATGAACGGAGCCGTGCTACCCATTATGGCATTTTATATCGTCGCTGCCGAAGAACAGGGTGTTAAACCTGAACAACTTTCCGGCACCATACAAAACGACATCTTAAAAGAGTTCATGGTTCGGAATACCTACATCTACCCGCCAAAACCTTCGATGAAGATCGTTGCCGATATATTTGAGTACTCGAGCAAAAACATGCCGAAGTTCAACTCCATTTCAATTTCGGGCTATCATATGCAGGAAGCCGGCGCAACTGCCGATATAGAATTGGCTTACACTTTGGCAGACGGACTGGAATATCTCCGAACAGGCTTAGCAACGGGAATGAAGATCGATGAGTTCGCTCCGCGTCTCTCTTTTTTCTGGGCAGTCGGAATGAACCATTTCATGGAAATTGCTAAAATGCGTGCCGCGAGAATGATTTGGGCAAAACTGCTTAAACAATTTAATCCGAAGGATGAAAAGTCGCTTGCGCTTCGGACGCATTGCCAAACATCGGGATGGAGCCTAACTGAACAAGACCCTTTTAATA
>DASVRQ010000026.1:0-48883 GCA_036388535.1 Flavobacterium sp.
AACACAATCCCTGCATACGAACGCATTGGACGAAGCAATTGCATTGCCAACCGACTTCTCGGCGCGAATAGCACGAAACACACAAATTTATCTTCAGGAAGAAACTAAAATAACAAAAACAGTCGATCCTTGGGCAGGCAGTTATTATGTCGAAAGCCTTACGGTGGAAATCGCGGAAAAAGCCTGGGCATTAATTGAAGAAGTTGAAGAACTTGGCGGAATGACAAAAGCAATAGAATCGGGAATTCCGAAACTGCGCATTGAAGAAGCTGCAGCGAGAAAACAAGCCAGAATTGATAGCGGGCAGGATGTAATCGTCGGGGTCAACAAATTCAGATTGGCGGAAGAAGATCCGCTGCATATTCTGGACGTCGACAATCAGATGGTTCGTAAGCAACAACTTGCCCAGCTGGAAAGAATAAAGGCCTCGCGTGACCAGGCAAAAGTCAGCGCAGATCTAATGCGACTTACAGCGAGTGCGCAAAGTGGCGAAGGCAATCTGTTGGAATTGACGGTAAATGCAGCGCGGAACAGAGCAACTTTAGGCGAAATCAGCGCGGCATTGGAAACGGTATTCGGACGATATAAAGCACAAATTAAATCTTTTAGCGGCGTGTACAGTAAAGAAATAAAAGACGATGCGAGCTTTGAAAAAGCGAAGCAGCTGGCAAACAAGTTTGCGAAACATGAAGGTCGGCGTCCGCGGATTATGATCGCAAAAATGGGACAAGACGGCCACGACCGCGGCGCAAAAGTTGTCGCAACCGGATATGCCGACGTTGGTTTCGATGTTGACATTGGGCCGTTGTTCCAAACTCCGCAAGAAGCCGCGAAACAAGCCGTTGAGAATGATGTTCATATACTTGGCGTCTCTTCTTTGGCAGCGGGCCATAAAACGCTGGTTCCGCAGGTAATCGAGGAGTTGAAAAAATACGGCCGCGAAGATATAATGGTGATTGTCGGCGGCGTAATTCCGGCGCAGGATTATCAATTTCTATTTGACGCCGGAGCTGTCGCGGTTTTTGGACCCGGCAGTAAAATCAGCGATGCCGCAATAAGCATCCTCAATATCCTGCTGGTGAACTTCGAAAAATGATATTGGGCAATTAACGAAATCTTACCACTATTTAACAAAATGATGTAAAATTGAAAATTATTTGATTTGTAAATTTACATAGAGCACATCGCTGCAAATAAATTATTAATTAAAATTTTACATTATGGCAATTTTAAAAAACGACAATTCAGAAGGACCAGTAGCAAAAGCTATAGAAAAACAAACGGCAAAATTACCATCAGATCTGTTCTTGTGGGCGGCTTTAAGTTCAATGGCTGTATCAGCAACATTAAAAATTATGGGTAAAAACCATACCGCTTTATTTGTAGGGCAATGGGCTCCATCTTTCTTGTTGTTAGGTGTTTATAACAAAATAGTTAAAGTTGAAGGAAGCGATAAGTACGATGACGGCGAAGATTCAGGATCGATCCTTGGATAATCATTAAGTGCAATATTACAGAAGCCTGCGTCAGATGTCGCAGGCTTTTTGTTTTTAAAACGCAAAAACCGCCACTGGCACGTGACGGTTTCTCCTTCTATTAACCCAACTAATTACTCAAATTCATTCAACCCGTAGAGGATTTCTTTCATTTTTGTTCCGTTCACCTCAACAGGCTTGTATGCTATATTAAACTTTTGGATGGCGACATCTATATCAGATTTCAACTTGGCATATTCACCTGGCAACTTTGTTTCACATTGTTTTCCATTCTCATAACTGTTCAGGATAATCTTAAATTTTTCATAGAACTTACCGCCTTGGTCGATGAAGTTATTATACTGCGTGATAAATTGAAGCAGCCTGTCAATCGGAAATTCAACGTTTACCTGCATCTTGTATTGTGTTGTTCCTGACGAAGCTTTAATTTTTATTAAGTATTCGTCCATTTTGGAATTTATTGTTTCCCAGTCGTCACTTGTACGACATGCTTCAAGTGTTGATGCGTACCCGATAGGCTTAGTGTAATCACGGAATAGCAATTCAAGATCCTCCTTGATTTTCGAATTACTGGATTGCAAAAAGGCCGTTTCAAAATATATTGTGTTCAGATCATTTTGCATCCGAAGTGTGAAATCCAGTACACATTCGACATTTTTAATCTCGCTTTCCTTTTCTTCTTTTGTCAATGTTGATCCAACCATATTCGTAAGCGTTTGTACAACTGATACGACCGTATTTGAACCAAGCATTGAAGTAAGATCGACAGCAAACTTTTTGTCTCGCTTGGCGGCCAATATTTCTTTCAGTTTATTATACTCCGGATATTGGTTTGGATTCGACATCTTGTTGATCTCGCTTAGCGTACGGACGGATGCAAAATGATGGTCGAGGCTGAGCACCTTTTCGTAGAGTATCTTGATTATTTGCAGCCCTTTTAAATAGCGGATTTTGCATATTTCGGTGTTACTGTCCGATTGCAGCACCTTGATTTCTTCCGAAAGGAGATCTTTACTCACAAGTAATTCTACTTTCTGTTCGAACGAGTATGCATTTTGAAGTGCGGTATTCAATTTCTTCATCGCCACATCCTTCTCGTCCAGAAGTACATCATACTTTGCACGAACCACGTGAATTTCCCGGATCATCTGTTCAATGACAGCATCTGGTTCTGTTTCTGTATTCGCCATTACCTTGGAAAAGGCAGAGCAGAATAGTAAGCTGGTAATTAGGATGATGCGTATCATAATTGTGAATTTTATTGTTAGTGCGACAGCGTAAATATGATTTCAACCCGATCTTTAAATACCGCAAGTGGGTACATTGCCGGGTTAATCTTGTTACGGCCCGGATCAAGCAGCAGGTTATTCAATGTTGCGGCGTCTACGGTCATAACTTCCTGTTGAATAAAAGTCAGCAGCTCGTCGACGGTAATTTGACTAAAGGGCTTGCCTGCGATGCGGATTTCATCATTAATCGTTATTACACTTGTAAAAATGGTCATCTTGAACGAAATGTCACTTAACTTGGTTGCAATTCTGGTGTCAATAGCCTTTGCAGCTCCATTGCTGGAAACTCCGAACGAACAAACTCCGCGCCCCGAAGAACAATCCACCATATACCTTCCAAACGAGGTGCTGGAATCAAGGGTTCTGCTCTCGGATTGTGCCAACGCGGCCGTATGTAATATTACTGATGCTACTAGTAGAAAAATAGTTTTCATTTTGTCTGATTTTGATTGCTTAGTAAAGGTAATTAGGGACGATGGTACCGAATACGGCTTTACCTCATCTAATGTTAAACCTCAGAATATCCGTTTCTGTGGTAATCGTTGAAATAGTTGAGAATGAGGAAAAATACCACTAGAAACATAATTCCTTCGGCAAGCAAATTGTTGCCGATCACTTTTTCATTCACCGTAAGATATCCTCTGTCAAAGTCGATCGAGACATCAGATATCTTTCTGCTGAAGGAAATCTCCACCAAAAGATTTATTACAATGGACAGAATCGTCAGCAGCAGTGCTTTACCTAACGAAATGAAGATTGTCTTCCGAATCGTTTTGTCCTCATATTTTTGCATCATTTTGTGGGATTAAAATTTAGTAGTACGAAAGGCGCAACAAACAACAATTGCGCGATTGTGTATATCCCTAAATTTGCAATTGCCATTTTATAACTATTTCCTTCGGAATAATAACGTGTGAATGCCCATACGTAGTAAAAAATGCAGGCTACCAATCCGACAATTATCATTGGAAGTGCTACTACCTGATTCAATAAAATAAACATCGTTTCAATTAAATACAGCATGGACCGGATGAACATGGCGGCCACAAAATGTTCAGTAAAGCTTAACCGATAGCTTCTAAAAAAAGCATAGTTCAATAGCGCCGTCAAAAATACTCCCGAGAATATGAACAGGTATTTATAGTGTTCGACAAAATAAGTAAAGCTCTCCACGTTGACCACGGGATGCCTTAGATCAACGTAGTGCTTTACAGTCAGGAAGACCACGCTGCAAACTAAAAACAGCTTGATCGGACTGAAGTATATTTTACGCTGGCCGCCTATATAGCCACGAAGGACCACTTCAGGCTCAGTGAAGAGCCTTGAAATCGTAAAAGTAAATCCGCTGCCAGTGTGGAAAATGGAGTGAAAGATATCTTTTGCCAAATCGGGAGCTTCAAGTCTGCCATTCATAGAAGCCGCTTGTCCGCAGGTGTTGCAGTACTTTAGCTCATATTCATGCCGGCAGTTCTTACAGATTATCATAATGTATCAGTTACAGGTTAACATACAATATGCTTTACAAATCAGAAGATCAACCTGCCCTTGGGTTCCATCACAGTTTTGTGAGCAGTTGTCATAGCCGCCAATACATTTTTCTGATGCAGCGATTTTGATGCTTGATGACTTTGCTGAAGTCTCAACTGTTATACTCGATATAATAACAGTTCCATTAGCTGCATAACCAGTTACATTAAGGGTTCCGTTTAGATCCGGAATAAAACGTGACGCCGTAATCTGCTGGTGTTTGTCGGTTGGCGCGGCTTTGGCGGCAGTAGTGATCTTATAGGAGTAGTCGGTAATATTCTGCGATTGACCGACGGCAAAATTTACGCAAAGAAGTGCAACTAGTGTTAGGTAGAGATTTTTCATTTTGATACGATTTATACGTAAAGGTATCGCTGTTATAACCGATGGATTATGGTTTTCCCGTACTAAATGTTAAACAGTGATTATAGAAGTCAACAAGAGTTACATCCTTCTGGAAACAGTATTGCTAACTACGGCGTTTAAGTGCACCGGTGAATTTCCAAGGCGTATGCAGCCGTACGATCTGATACTTGACCGAACAATTTTAATTAAGCAAGTATTGCTCAAACAAAATTTAAATACAATGGATTACTTACTTTAGTTTTGGGACCGTATCTTCAAATTTAGCTTCAAGTTCTTTGAGCGATTTCCCGCCATTGATCATCTGCGAATAAAAACATATGTTGGCAGCTGTGATCTGATTTCCTTCAAGGGAAGCTATTGTTTTTCCAAGGTTTTGGATATTGTCAGCATCATCAGTCTGATAGTACAAAAGATCACCCTTGCTGATAATTACACGGTCCTTGACAAGCAATGGCTCATTAGGCATGAACATCTGATAATAAATAGCGCCATTTTTATAGTCAATTATCCAATTGTAATTCTTCATGAAGCCAGTTCCCAGGAGATTCCGCTTCAAATGATGGTTTGACTGCACTACAATAGGATTTTCACTTGCTTCTCCAATTGTTGCTATCGATTTCTGACGAAACAAGGTATCAATTGTAGTTTTAGATTTGAAGAAAGATAGTTCAGGCTTTTTTGGCAGCAAATCAAAATCACTTTTCTTCAACAGCAAATCATGCGGATTTCCGGTATCCAATTTAGCTTCGATAATTTTTCCATCAACTTTTATTTCAATTAAAAAATAATATCCATCATAATCAGTAACCGTAGCCTGCAAATAGTTGCTTTTAACAGCAGACAATCGTTGCTCTGTTACACGCTCGACAAATTGCTCCTGAAAATTTATGCTGAAAATCTGCTCCTGCAGCAGTTCGCATCCCACAAACCCATCTGACTCGTAACAATTTGCTTCTTTTTCAATGACCCTAAAAACAGGACGTTCTGCATTAAATAATCGATTGTTCATCTTGGTGATCACATAACATTTATTCTCGATCATTTTGCCATTTGCATTCTCTAATTTACCAAGCGTAAGTGAATCGCTAATCGGGAAGGAACCGATCTTGTTTTGAAAAATGACGTTTGGTGCTCCGATGTCCAATATAAAATTGACCGAATCCCGAAGCAGGATCCTGCCTGAAATCAAATCAAAATGAACTCTGTTATCAGTTAAAGCAATATTTTGATTGCTCACCAGCTTATCCAACTTAATAAAACTACAACTTGCCAGCATACAGCCGACTATTGTATAGCTCATAAATTTCTTCATCTTCTAAAATATTAAAAGGGCGGAGAACCGCCCTTTGTAGATTAATATGTCTTATTTCCAATTATCATCGATAAAATCGATAGCCTTTCTCAACCAGTTAACCCACCATGGTTTCTTTAAGCTTGCAGTATGACCGGAGGTTTCTTCATATGCTCTCAGGCGGTTGGCCATAGCAACGAAATCTTCGCCCGTTACCATGTCATACACTTTGTCAGATGACAGCTTTTGAGTATGATAGTCATACACCTTCCCCATATATGGAGCAAAGATCTCTACAATTTCTTTTTCTTCAACGCATGAAGTTGTAACTTTCACAAATTCTTCCCGTGACATTCCGGCGCGGTACAATTCTTTTGTTTCAAGATAAGTGATTACAGCATGAAACTTTGCTGTCAAAGAGACACTTGTCGGCACCTTGTCTGTGGTTTTATACTGCGCAACTGCAGATCCTGTAAATAAAACGGCGGCAAATAAGCCAAGTAATAATTTTTTCATGATAATAGTTTTAATAATTTAAAAAAAAGTTTTGGTTCATAACAGATTTCTCGAGTAATCTGCTTTGGTAAAACTATTACAATGAAACAGGATAGGATACGGCTAAACCGTACATATTGTTAAAGAGAGCCAGCCTTAAAATTTTTGCGATACTGATTTAGATGAACCCCAGTTTTCGTGCCTCGCGAACTATATCCTCGTCGGTCCCCTTTTCAATGCAGAAGTAGTCTTTGATTTGCGATTTACGTTTTTCAACCGCACTTAGAGAAAGGTTCAGGTGTTCGGGAAGACTTTTGGTTTTAATTCCCTGCGCCAGCAACGTAATTATTTGCCTGTTGAAAGAATCCAGATATTCATCTTTCGACAACAGTTCTCTGATACTTGATTTGACCGTTTCGCTATGGTATGTTTTTCCCTCAAGAACGACATCAAAAGCCAGCAATAGCTCATCGGCATCGAAGTCGCTTTTTACGAGCAATCCATCGGGATGTATTTTTTTCACGATATTATACAAAAGAAATGCTTCAGAGTGGGAAGTAATCATAACTATTTTCACAGCAGGCATATATTGCCGGAGTAGCAACGCGAGATCTTCGCCGGATTTTATATTCTTTTCAGGATACGGCGGAAGACTCCGGTCTAAAAAGACAATGTCAAAAATCCTGGGTTCCTGTGCTGTGATTTCTTTGTAAGCCGTCTCGCAACTATAACACGCGACGGTGTCTATTTCATGATTGGCATTGTTGTAGGATAAAATAATCTTATAACCTTCAATTTGAGAAGGATGGTCGTCAATCATCAGGACTTTTATCATTCAAAGCATGTTAAGTTGCTCTGTGAATGTATTAAACTAAAGTGGTATTGTCAAATTTATTTTAGTGCCTGAATTTGATTCCGATTGTAAAATCATATTTCCGCCAACTTCTCTGATCCGGTCATGCATGTTCTTGATACCAATTCCCTGCCGGTTCGCCGTTGTGTCGAATCCTACACCATCATCAGAAATCTCAATGATTAAATTATAGTCATCTTTCTTCATTTGAACCTTCACATTGGCAGCGCCGGCATATTTATCAATATTCTGAAGTGCTTCCTGTAAAATGCGGTAAATCTGAACTTTGATATTGCTGTTGATTGCAAGCCAATCGATCTGATCATCAACAACCAACTTGAATTGAATGTCAGAATGGTTTCGGATAGAGCTGAAAAGATTTTCGACAATATTGATAAAATCGATGTTAGCAGCAAATATATTTGTATTTAAATCGTGCGAGATGGCACGTATTTCTTTTTCAATACTTTGAATATCATTAATATGTGCCAGACATTTATTGATCGTTTCGGGGTCAGTTTTTTTACTGAGAATAAACAGATTAAGCCTGATGCTGTTAAGCCGGCCCATAACTCCATCATGAAGTTCCTGTGAGATCCGGCGCTTTTCAAGTTGCTTTCCTTCCTCTATTTTTTGCTGTTGCTCAATTATAAGCTGATATATTTCCTCTTTCGATCGTAACTGGTTTCTGACATACTCCAATTCTTTGTTTTTTGCCCGTTGCGCCTTATTAATGAATACCAGGACAATAATCGACAATAACAGAAGACCAAAACCTAAAATCATCCAGCGCTGCAACGAAATTCGGTCTCGTTCGGCTTCAACCATTTCTTTTTCGGAAACAATCTCATCAGTTTCAAATTCAAGTCTCGCATATTTATTCCGCGTCGCACGTTCAACATCCTGAAGGCTGTCGCTCAGATGTATATATCGTTCATTATGTGCTGTTGCTTCCTCAGGGGAAATTTGACCTAATAGTTGAAGCGCCGTCAGTTCATCCTCAAAAATAAGATTTTTGTGGGCAATGGCCTGCGCGGCGATTGCATTCGATTTTGCGCTGTCAAGCTCCCGCATCTGCAGATAATATTCAGCCAATTTTACATGAACAGACGACTGCGTAAATTTATTATTGATACTGTCGGAGATGCGAAGTGCTTTATAAAAAAGTGGCAGCGCGGTTTGATCGCCTATTTTAAATTTAGAATATGCGAGGTTGTTCAGTAAATAGGAATAAGTCTTGATATCGGTGTTCCTCAAGTTCGTAAGCCGCAAACCCATTTGCGCGTATTTGATCGCCGTCTTATGATCACCTTTCTTCTGGTACGCGATCGTAATATAATTGTATTTCAATGCCAAATGGCTCCGACTATAAGAATCACTGGGCAGATATTCCAGTTCTTTAAGTGCTTTATTATAATAAACTAATGCTTTATCAGGATTATTAAGTCCTAATAAAGCATTGCCTAAAGCCTCATAACTTGCTTGTATCTGCCAATGATCGCCGCTCTTCAAAGCAAGCCGTAAACCATCTACTGCTTCGCTTTCGGCACCGGCATTGTCTTTTTTAAACGATAGTATACGCGACTTACCTATTTTGACTGATGCCAAATTCAAGCCTCCAGAACTATGACCCGCTTTTTCAGCTTTTATATAATAGTAGTAAGCGCTGTCGTACTCTGCCGCATAATAAAAGATATCAGCTATAGAATTGGCTGAATATGCAAGTGTATAATTGTCTCTTGCTTCTGATGCTAGATCGAACGCGCGCTTTGATGCCTCAAAGGATCTTTCTGAATTTTTTCTGTCCAGGTAATACCACGACAGAACCAGATACTTGTACCTTGTGATGGAATCGTTTTTTCGCAGTTTCAAAGTAGAATCGACAGTCTTAAGATAGAATTCAGCTTTTGCAGGACTTCTCTGAGCTGCATTAAATAAGCTGTCTATTCTCGAACTTGATGAATCGATATCATCCGATGATCGGTTGCACGAAACGACAACCAATAATACCAGCAGACTAGTAAGCTTTTTCACCGTAATGATTTATTCGCTAAAACTACTAATAATATTTCAGAAATGATGCGGCGCGATTTTATGGCTTTGGCGGTTTAGGTGGTGCTCCCGGCGGATCAATATCTTCTACTTGTGGGCCTGAAGTTGGTGCATCGTCATTGCTGCAAGACGTAAGAGACAACAAAGCCGCCATTACGATTAAAAGTAAGAATGCTTTCATAATAAAATGTTTGTTTGGTGAATACTTTGGACTTCCTCATAAAATCCTATTGTAAAACTAGATACCTGATATTTAAATCATTACGGATTTCCAGCAACAATTGTTAAATAGTTATGTTTATATTTGCCAGCTTTTTGAATATCCTAGTCCTATAATCCACGGCAGATATTTTACTTTTAAAATCTAAGTTTCGTTTATCTTTAGCCAAACTTAATTCGCAACAGAATGGATTTTAAAGCAAAAATGCTTCGGGATGATGCGCTCTCAGGAAAAGTGATTGTTGTAACCGGTGGGGGAAGCGGTTTGGGAAAGTCGATGACAAAGTATTTTCTTGAACTTGGTGCCAACGTCGCAATCACATCAAGAGATCTTGATAAATTGAAAACCACGGCAGAAGAATTGGAATCGGAAAACGGCGGAAGATGCTTTGCCGTACAATGTGACGTCCGACATTATGCTGAAGTGGAAAACATGCTCCAACAAGTATTGTCCGAGTTCGGACACGTCGATGTTTTGCTCAACAACGCCGCTGGGAACTTCATTTCGCCGACCGAACGGCTTTCTGCCAACGCGTTTGATACCATAATCGATATCGTACTGAAAGGATCTAAAAACTGTACGCTTGCTTTCGGAAAACACTGGATCGGGAAAAAACAAACCTCATCCACAATTTTAAATATCGTGACAACATATGCCTGGACAGGTTCCGCATATGTTGTGCCGAGCGCAACGGCAAAAGCCGGAGTGTTGGCTATGACGCGCAGCCTTGCTGTCGAATGGGCGAAATATGGGATCCGGTCGAATGCGATTGCGCCAGGACCCTTTCCGACAAAAGGTGCGTGGGACCGATTGCTTCCAGGTGATCTTGCCGAAAAATTCGATATGGCCAAAAAAGTTCCGCTAAAGCGCGTTGGCGACCATCAGGAACTGGCAAATCTCGCAGCTTATCTCGTTTCCGATTTTTCAGCGTATATAAATGGTGAAGTCATTACGATCGATGGCGGCGAATGGCTCAAAGGCGCCGGACAGTTCAATATCCTTGAACAAATTCCTGAAGAAATGTGGGACATGCTTGAAAGTATGATTAAGTCGAAGAAGAGTACTTCGTAACAGTCCTCAGTCCTCAGTCGCAGTCCTCAGTCACTGTTGGCAGTCTTCAGTATTCCGTACTTCGTAATCAATCGTAGTGTTCATGCTTACTGTCCTAACTGCATACTGCGACTGAATACTGAGTACTGACATTTGGCGTTGCCTTCGGCCCACGCTGTCCGCAGTACGCGGTACTTGCTTCCATCGTTAACGCAACCGCTCCTACATGACGTGTTCACCCTAAACCCTGCACCCTAAACCCTATACCTCGCATTCAGAAACTTAACTATTGTTAACAAATAAGCCATCGCCAAACCGTAAAATATTGTATTTTTACGCCTAAAATTTATAACTATTAAATGGGTAAAATCATTGCAATTGCCAACCAGAAAGGCGGTGTGGGAAAGACAACAACTTCAGTAAATTTAGCAGCTTCGCTCGGTGTTTTGGAAAAGAAAGTATTGCTGATCGATGCTGATCCACAAGCAAATGCAAGTTCAGGACTCGGAATAGACATAGATAACGTCACAATCGGAACGTACCAGATCCTCGAACATAGCAACACGCCTGAGGAAGCGATTGTTTCATGCTCGGCTCCCAACGTAGACATCATTCCGGCACATATAGATCTTGTGGCAATAGAAATTGAACTGGTCGACAAAGAGAATCGCGAATATATGCTCAAACAGGCCCTCGAGAGCATCAAAGAAAAATACGATTATATTTTAATAGACTGCGCACCTTCATTAGGGCTTTTGACGTTAAATGCATTAACGGCAGCCGACTCGGTAGTGATCCCGATCCAATGTGAATATTACGCGCTTGAAGGCCTCGGAAAGTTGCTCAATACGATCAAAAGTGTACAGAAAATCCACAATCCGCAGCTTGATATCGAAGGATTGTTGCTTACGATGTACGATTCGCGCCTTAGATTATCAAACCAGGTTGTCGAAGAAGTACAAAAGCATTTCAATGATATGGTGTTCGAGACAATTATTCAGCGTAACGTCAAACTGAGCGAGGCACCAAGTTTCGGTGAAAGCATCATCAATTACGACGCAACAAGCAAGGGAGCGACAAATTATCTACATTTGGCGCAGGAAATTATAAAGAAAAATTCATAAAGCTTTATGGCACAAGCAGTAAAAAAGCAGGCATTAGGAAGAGGATTATCGGCATTGCTCAAAGACCCGGAGAACAATATTCAGAGCGTCGACGATAAAAATGCGGATAAGGTTGTAGGTAATATTGTTGAGCTTGAGCTTGATGTAATTGAAATTAACCCGTTCCAGCCACGTAGCAACTTTAATGAAGAAGCGCTCCAGGAACTTTCCGGCTCGATTAAAGAACTCGGCGTCATCCAGCCAATCACGGTTCGAAAGACCGATTTCAATAAATACCAGCTGATTTCAGGTGAAAGGCGTTTGCGTGCTTCAAAATTGGCCGGACTAACGACAATTCCAGCATACATCCGCATTGCGAACGATCAGGAATCACTCACGATGGCACTTGTCGAAAATATCCAGCGTCACGATTTGGATCCTATTGAGATCGCTTTATCGTACCAAAGATTAATCGATGAAATCCAACTGACACAGGAACAAATGAGCGAGCGCGTTGGAAAGAAACGTTCTACTATTGCGAATTACCTCCGATTGCTGAAACTTGATCCGATCATCCAAACCGGTATCCGCGATGGTTTCATCAGTATGGGCCATGGCCGGGCGATCATCAATATCGACGATCATGATGTCCAGACGGATATTTATCAGAAAATCGTAAGCCAAAATCTATCGGTTCGCGAAACAGAAACATTGGTCAAAAATTACCAGGAAAGCCTGAAACCGAAAGCTGCAAAGACAAAGGCAACTTCTTTTGCCATCGCTGACGACGAAAAGAAAGCAATCACCAATTACTTCGGCGCAAAAGTCGATGTCAAAGTTGCCGGAAACGGAAAGGGAAAAATTACGATCCCATTTCATTCGGAAGAAGATTTCAGCCGTATCCTTAAACTTCTAAAAGGCTCGTGAAACATTTAGCTGCCATAGCTCTTTTGTTTTTCCTTTTAGGAACAAGCTCTCTAGTGGCACAAGAACCTGTGCAAGGACTTGTCGTTGTTCAGGATTCGACCGCGAATGATGGTGATGAAATTGATCCGCTCAAGCCTTCAAAAGCCGCATTTTATTCGGCAGTACTACCCGGATTAGGCCAGGCTTACAACAAAAAATATTGGAAAATTCCGCTGGTCTATGGTGCGATCGGCGCCAGCATCTACTCCTATTCGTGGAACAATACAAAATATCACAATTACCGTGACGCTTATAAACGCCGACTTTCAGGTTATCGCGACGACGATTTCCTGTTCCTTGACGACAACAGGTTGATCAGTGCGCAACGATTCCATCAACGCAATCGAGATTTATCATTGCTCGTAGCCGTCGGTTTTTATGTACTTAATATTGTAGATGCCAATATTGATGCGCATTTAATGCAGTTCAATGTAAACGATAATCTTTCGCTTGCACCAGAGATGTATCAGAACGAAATTACATCAAAACCAAATCTTGCATTCACCTTAAATTATAAGTTCTGATGAAGATCGCACTACTCGGATATGGAAAAATGGGAAAAGTGATCGAAAAGATTGCTGTTGAGCGCGGACATGAGATCGTGCTTCGGAAGACAAGCACCGACTCCTATCAAAATTTAGAATATGCCGATGCAGCCATCGATTTCAGCATTCCGGATGCCGCAGTCGGAAACATTTCGACATGCCTGAATTCGGGAATTCCCGTAGTTTCAGGAACAACAGGCTGGCTTGACGAATATCATAAAGTTGCCGGATTATGTGAAGATCAGGGCGGTTCGTTCATTTACGGTTCGAATTTTAGTCTGGGCGTAAACATATTTTTCAGCCTAAACGAATATCTGGCTGCGATTATGGCCAAATTTCCGGAATACAAAGTCCACCTGGAAGAAACGCACCATACCCAAAAACTTGATGCGCCAAGCGGAACGGCAATTACATTGGCAAAAGGAATCATCGAGCGTTCCGATTATTCGAGTTGGGCACTCGACAATGCAAAAGAAGACGAAATCCTGATTGAAGCAAAACGCATTGAAGACGTTCCCGGGACGCACAATGTTATTTACAATTCGGCAGTCGACTCAATTGAACTCAAACATACTGCGCATAATCGTGAAGGATTTGCACTAGGTGCCGTAATTGCGGCGGAATGGCTTGTTGGAAAAACCGGTGTTTTTACAATGAAGGACGTTCTGAATTTAAAATAATTGACATAAAATATACAATCATGACAGCATATCAATGGTTATTAACTTTCCTCATCGTCCAAGTCATCCATTTTGCAGGAACATGGAGAATATATGAAGCAGCAGGAAGAAAAAGATGGGAAGCAGCAGTTCCGGTTTACAATGCGATCGTCCTGATGAAAATAATCGGAAGGCCCACATGGTGGACCATTCTGCTGTTCATTCCAATTGTAAACCTGATCATGTTTCCTGTCGTCTGGGTTGAAACATTGCGAACTTTCGGAAAGAATTCCGACATGGACACGTTTCTCGGAATCGCGACACTCGGACTTTATATTTATTACGTCAATTATACGCAGCCTCTGAACTACATTACCGATAGAAGTCTGGCGCCACGCTCTAAAGTTGGCGATACGATCGCTTCTTTGCTTTTTGCAATCATAGTGGCAACGTTGGTTCACACTTACGTAATGCAGCCATTCCAGATCCCGACCTCTTCATTAGAGAAATCACTGCTTGTTGGCGACTTCCTTTTTGTGAGTAAATTCCACTACGGGGCGCGTACTCCTATGACTACAGTTGCGCTTCCGATGGTGCATGATACCATTCCGGTCCTAAAGAAGAAATCATACCTGAATTGGCCACAATTGCCTTCTTTCAGACTTCCCGGAGCTGAAAAAATTGAACGAAATGACATTGTGGTGTTCAACTGGCCGGTCGATACTGTGTTCAAATTTTTTGACAGATCAGGCCGACGCGTTGATAAACCCATAGACAAAAAATCAAACTACGTTAAAAGATGTCTCGGCATTCCGGGCGACAGCATCGCGCTTAAACAGGGAATCGTTTACGTCAACGGAAAAATTCTTCCGACAGCTCCACGGGCAAGGCCGCAGTTCGCGTATGCAGTGACATTCGATGGGAAAACTCCTATTGACCTACAGCAAATATTCCTCGAACTCGATATTATTGATGGTGCAAGTTTTAACGATGCACAGGATACTTTACTGATTAGGGCACTTACAGATGAAGGCGCCGAACGACTTAGAAATACGCCCGGAGTTGTATCTGTAACCAGAAACATCGCGACCGGTTATGGCAATGTCTTCCCGCAAAATGGGCGTGGTAATGTCGATAATATGGACCCAATCTACATCCCTAAAGAAGGTGCTACAGTAGCGTTGAACACCGCGACGCTTCCCTTTTACAAAATGATCATTACAGATTATGAAAATAACGATCTGAAAGTCAGCGGCAGTGAAATCCGCATCAACGGACAAGTTGCCTCGTCATATACGTTTAAGCAGGATTATTACTGGATGATGGGCGACAATCGACATAATTCAGAAGATAGCAGATATTGGGGATTCGTTCCTGAGAACCACATCGTTGGAAAGCCTGTCTTTATTTGGCTCAGCCTGGATTTTTCCAAGAAAGGGCTTAGCAAAGTGCGCTGGGACCGTGTTTTTAGCACGGTTGGAGGCGATGGTGAAAGGAAATCCTATTTGACCCATTTCCTTATAGTTCTGGCGTTGTATTTGGGGATCAGCCATTTTGTCAACAAACGCAGAGAAAGGAACACATAGTGGACATTCTGCTTTATCCAACATATTTCCCATCTATCAGCCAATTTGCTGCTATTGCACAAGCCGCTAGCATTACGTTTGAAGTCGACGATAATTTTCAAAAGCAAACCAATCGCAACCGGATGTATATCTATAGTCCGAATGGCTTGCAGCTGCTCAACATTCCGGTCAAACATTCAAAGGATGCGCATCAGAAGACAAAAGATATCCGTATCGAATCGGCTTTTGACTGGCAGAAACAACATTTCAAATCATTGGAAGCAGCTTACCGAACCTCGCCTTTCTTCGAATATTTCGAGGATGCAATAATGCCGGTTTTTGATAAGAAGCATGAGTTCCTGATGGATCTGAACTTGCTGACGATCGAGATTGTAGCGAAATGTCTCAAAATGAAACTGGAGTATAAAAAGAGCCAGGAATATTTTCACGAGGTTACAGATGTCATTGACTTTCGGCCGCTTGCTAATGGGAAAAAAGACAACTATGTCTTTGAAAGCTACACGCAGGTATTTGGAGAAAAATTTGGATTTCTAAACAACCTTACGGTTTTGGACCTTCTGTTCAATGAAGGACGATATGCTCCTGATTACCTTAAAAAGCAGAAACTATAATTACTCCCGCATTTCCAGGCGAGCGATAATCGGATAATGATCCGACTTGCGGAATTCGGAAAAATTCGTAAAAGCCTTCACTTTCATTTTCGGATCCGAAAAAATATAGTCGATCCTGGCGGGATAATACTTGAAACTGTATGTTTGCCCAAATCCGGTTCCGGCCTCCTCAAAAGTATCATTTAGCCTTCCTTTGATGCTTCTGTAAACATATGAAAACGCGCTATTGTTCATATCGCCGCAGATGATGATCGGATACGGACATTCTTTCTTGTGCATCATCACAATCTCAGCCTGTTGCTGTTGCCTTGTAAAAGCTTCGCTGATGCGTTTGAAGATCATCTGAGACTTCTTCTGGTCGATCTTGTTGATATGGTCGTTGCTGATTTCATCCACGTCAGGAGTGATCTTAATTGATTGAAGATGCATGCTGTAAACGCGGATCGTATCTTTTCCTTTGCGGATATCAGCAAAAACCACATTGTTATTCGACTGCGGAAGCACGAGATTCCCTTCGTTGATGATCGGAAACTTTGAAAAGATGCCTTGTCCGGTCTTAATCTTATCGCCCTGCATAAAAATATACTTATGCGGATAGACCTTCAAATCAATGTTTGCTGCCGAAGAATACTCCTGAATGCAAAGGATATCGGGATTTTGTGTGTTGATGAATGTCCGGATTTCCGATGGCACTTGATCGCCGGGAAGCCATTCAAATAAATTGAACAATCGGACATTGTAGCTCATGACCGTAAAATCTTTTTCAGTTTCCGGAAGTTCCTGCGCTGAAAATTTGTAGAATTTATTGATGAACGTGATTCCTGTCAGTAATACCAAAGCTGATAGGATAACCTGCCGTTTCAGAAGAATCGCCCAATAGAGAAAAAACAACGCGTTTAGTATCAGGAATAGCGGCAATACAAGCGTCAACACCGAAAAGAACGGAAAAAGCTTTGGCGCCAAAAACGGCAAAACATAAGCAATGATTGTCAATATAGTAAGCACTATATTAAGAAAGAACATTATTTTATTGAACCATGACAGTTTTTTCATTGCTTACGCAGATATTATGCGACTGGATTGATTATGACTTTCCTGCCCTGAATAGGAATTCTTTCTCCTCTTTGCTCAGGCTATCATAACCCGATTGACTGATCTTATCAAGGATCTCATCAAGTTGCTGCTGTGCTTTGTCTTTTGTCACGATCCGCGAGATGGTTGGCGAGGGTGTCGGTTTAGGCTGATAGGTTTTATGCACTTTCCTGAACGGTGTTTTTTTCTTCGGCGAAAAAATATTGGTGATCTTGTCGATCATGTTCGAAAGCCATCTTCCGATATCAGTTCCATTTTTTAATTGTTGGATGTAAATATAACCAAAAAAGGCTCCGCCAAGATGCGCAAGATGTCCACCTGTATTTTCGAGGGGCAGCTGGATCAGGTCCAGAATCAGGAATACAATGGCAATGTGCCATAGCTTTACTGTTCCGATGAGCAACAATCTAACTTCCATGTGTGGCGCATAAGTCACTGTTGCAAACAGAATTGCCATTACCGAAGCTGATGCACCAACCAGCGTCGCATTCACATTGGCCAAAGCCGGAAAAAACATATAACAGAGAATGTAAATAAATCCTGCAAACACGCTTCCCAGAATGTATAAGCTCAACAATTGCTTTTGGGTAAAAAAGGTCAGGAACAGTCGGCCGACAAAGTTCAGCATCAAAAGGTTGAAAAGTATATGAAGGATGCCGCCGTGAAAGAACGCATAGGAAATTATCGACCATGGCTTCCAAAGCAAATCTCCCGGATCTGATGATAAGCTTACATAATTTAGAAAATTGATAGGGATCCCAAATAATTGAAGAATGCCAAAGAAAATCAACGGAACGGCAAAGAATGCGATGTTCCAAAATATTAAGCGCATGGTGACATCACCGGCACGAAACTGTAATTTTAAATCGTCAAGTATGCTCATCTAGTCCCAACGGTTTTTGTTAAACTGGTTTTTCTTCCAATACCACATCATTAAAAATCCAAGGATAGCGCCGCCTAGGTGGGCAAAATGTGCAGTTCCGGTTCCGCCGCTGCCAAAAAGCGAGTCGCCCTTTAAACCCAAAAATAAATCCACCATCAGTAATCCCGAAACAAAATACTTCGCTTTTATTGGGATCGGGATGAACATTAGTGCCAATTCAGCATTCGGGAACATAAACGCAAAGGCTACCAATAAACCGTAGATAGCACCTGAAGCTCCCACTGTCGGGCTAACAAAGCTGCCAACGAATTGATTAAATTGAGCGGGATTCAGTGTGTCCTCCCATCGCTGATCGTACCTTCCATCACCTAAGAGTTTTAGAATTTCTGTTTTGGGAAAACCAGCTGTTGTCAATAAATCAAAACCATTGTGAAATTGTAAATACGTCACTCCAAGATGAAGCAGCGCCGATCCCAATCCACATGATATATAGAAGAACAAAAATTTCTTTCCTCCCCAAAAATGTTCAAGTGCCGAGCCAAAAGAGTACAGCGCAAACATATTAAACACGATGTGCATAATGTTAGCGTGCATGAACATGTGGGTGATGATTTGCCACCATTGAAATGACGGATTCTCTGGATAGTACAATGCTAACAAATTGAATGCTCCATCACCTACAATTTGCGTTCCTATAAAGAAAATTATATTTATTATCAGTAGTTGCTTCACTACCGGTGTTATGTTCATCATATGGCAAATTTTTTATCTAGATCTTCCACCCGCATTGTGATGAAAGTTGGTTTTTGAAATGGTGAAACGGAAGGTTCTTTGCAGGCAAATAAACCGTTGACCAAGTTCTCCTGTTCTTTTTCAGTTAAATACGTACCTGTTTTCACTGCCAGGCTTCTTGCCATCGACTTTGCAATCGTATCATTCTGGCTGAAGCTGCTCTCCGGAATTCCATCCTGAAGATCGCTAAGCAGCTGTTCGAGCACGATCGGAACTTCACTTTCGGAAACATTGACCGGAAGGCCTGAAATCACAACATGGTCATCAGCAGTTTCTTCAAATACAAAGCCTGTGTTGCCAAGGGACAGCTTCAATTCGGATATCAATTCCATTTCTCCTGATGAATAATAAAGGTTCAACGGAAACAGCAACTGCTGGCTCGACGCTTGATGAACGGTCATATTGGTCAGAAATTGCTCGTATAAGACACGTTGGTGCGCACGTTGCTGGTCGACGATCACCATTCCTGATTTGATCGGGCTCACGATGTATTTACGGTGGATCTGGTAGGTTCGGTTTGCCTGCGGTTCCAGATCATGGTCGTCAAACAACGATGCAGTCACTTCTTCACTTTCGAATTCGATTTCAGACGGGTCAGTTAGGGTTTCCGTATCGCGCTCGAGTCCGACATAAAGTCCTTCCCAATTCGCTGCTTCCGGTCGGCGCCGATATTGATCAGTCGAAAAATGCTTGTTCACCTTGTCGTCCGAAAACGGATTGTACTCGGCATCTACCTGAACTGTAGGAGCCAATGCAGGTTTATTCTGATAATTATATGGCGTATCCAAATTGGAATCACGATCGAAATCAAGAACAGGCGCAACATTGAATTGGCCGAGGCTATGCTTTGCAGCAGATCGCAAAATCGCGTACAACGCATGTTCATCGTCAAACTTTATTTCGGTTTTGGTAGGATGAATATTAATATCGATCGTATGCGGTGGAACCTGCAGATATAAAAAATACGAAGGCTGGCAGCCGTCTTTTAGAAGTCCTTCATAAGCTGCCATGACCGCATGGTGCAAATAGCCGCTTTTGATAAAACGGTCGTTAACAAAAAAGAATTGCTCGCCCCTATTCTTCTTTGCAAATTCAGGTTTGCTGATAAAACCCTGAATGCTGACGATCTCGGTTTCTTCATGAACGGGAACCAGTTTTTCATTGGTTTTCCCCGAAAAAATATTGACGATTCGCTGTCGGAAATTTGACGGCGGTAAATTGAACATCTCACTTCCGTTATGATACATCGTAAAATGTATGTTGGCATGAGCAAGCGCAACACGTTGAAACTCATCAACGATATGTCGGAATTCAACGCTTTCGGATTTTAGGAAGTTGCGCCGGGCCGGAATATTAAAAAATAAATTTTTGACTGCGAATGATGTTCCGCGTGGCAAAACTGCGACATCCTGCGTAACGAAACGGCTGCCTTCAATCACGATGTGCGTTCCGAGTTCTTCCTGGTCCTGGCGCGTTTTCATTTCGATATGAGCAATCGCCGCAATCGAGGCAAGCGCTTCGCCCCGGAAACCTTTTGTATGGAGTGTAAACAGATCCTCGGCCTGACGGATTTTTGATGTCGCGTGCCGTTCAAAGCAAAGCCGCGCGTCGGTCACTCCCATTCCGATGCCATTGTCGATTACCTGAACAAGCGATTTCCCTGCATCTTTAATGATGAGTTTAATGTCAGTTGCTTTTGCATCTACCGCATTTTCAAGCAGTTCCTTGACCACGGAAGCAGGACGCTGCACCACTTCTCCGGCGGCAATCTGGTTGGCAACATGATCGGGAAGTAATTGGATAATACCGGACATCGGATGAATTTAATTAGCTGCGTTTTCTGAAGCAGAGCCTCAAACACGACTTCCAAAGTTACGGAATAAAAGAGGAATCTGGAGATTCGGGGATTGGAAAAAGATAAAAAAGTCGTCCGTTTTCAGTCGCAGTTGCAGTGGTAGGCAGTATTCAGTCTTCAGTCTTCAGTATACAGTCTACAGTATACAGTATACAGTATACAGTATTCAGAATCTCATTAATTATAATTGTTCTTTAGAACCAGCAGCAGCTACTGCGACTGAGACTGCGACTGAGGACTCTTCAGTATTCAGTATCCCATTAATTATAATTGTTCTTAGAACCAAGCAGCAGCTACTGCGACTGAAGACTGCGACTGAGAACTCTTCAGTATTCAGAATCTCATTAATTATAATTGTTCTTTAGAACCAGCAGCAGCTACTGCGACTGAAGACGGTGACTGAAGACTTCAGTATTCAGTATCACATTAATTATAATTGTTCTTAGAACCAGCAGCAGCTACTGCGACTGAAGACTGCGACTGAGAACTCTTCAGTATTCAGTATCTCATTAATTATAATTGTTCTTAGAACCAGCAGCAGCTACTGAGACTGAATACTGCGACTGAAGACTGAAGACTGAAGACTGCTTACCGAGACCTAAAGCGCAAGAAGGCCATTTTTATCGCGGCAATTGCAGCTTCGGTTCCTTTATTACCGTGGATTCCGCCGCTTCTGTCGATCGATTGTTGTTCGTTATTGTCGGTCAGAAGACAAAAAATAATGGGAACATCGCCCATAACATTTAGATCCTTTATTCCTTGCGTGACGCCTTCGCAGACAAATTCAAAATGCATGGTTTCGCCTTTGATCACACATCCGATCGTGATTACAACGTCGACATCCTGTGTGGCAATCATCCGGCTGGCGCCGTAGATGAGTTCAAAGCTTCCGGGCACATTCCATCGAATTATATTCTCGGATGTCGCGCCGCAATCGATCAAAGCCGCTTCAGCACCTGAATAAAGTCCATCCGTTATATGATCGTTCCACTCTGAAACAACAATCCCAAACCGAAATTGCTTCGCGTTTGGGATTGTGTTTTTATCGTAATTGGATAAGTTCTTGTTTGCTGTAGCCATTGAGAGCGATTGTAGATTTTAGATTTCAGCTTAATCTGAATCTGAAATCAGAAATTATTACTGTGCCAGCCCGATCAACGCATCAACTTCCTGTGCTTCCGGAGCGGCGTCGTAATTGTCTTTAATGTCTGTGAAATATTTTAGCGCATCAGTTTTGTTTCCAAGTGCCAATGCCGTTTTACCGGCTTTAAGCAGAAACATCGGAGTTGTAAATTCGTTTTTATTTTTCTCTGACGCTTTTACATATTGTTCCAATGCCTCTTTCATCTTATTTTGTTGAGCGTAAGCATCACCTTTTGCACCTATTGCCAAAGCGCTCAACGCAATGTCATCTGACTTAAATTTATCAAGTGACGTAATAGCTTCGGCATATTTTCCTGTATTCAAATAAGCAATTCCGGCATAGTAGTTAGCAAGATTTCCTGCATCTGTACCTGCATATTGGTCAGCGATTTCGACAAAACCAAACTGTCCCTCCGAACCTTTCAACGCTAGATTATATAGTGAATCACTTTTTGTGCCTTCTGTAGCCTTCTGGAAATTTTCCTGAGCCGTGAACATTGCTTCAGCAGCATCGTTCTCTTTTGGCTCAGCTATAAAACGCTGATACAACAACCAGCCAACCGTGATCAGGGCAATGGCACCTACAATTCCGAAAATAAGCTTCTGGTTTCTTTCTACCCAAGCTTCGGTTCTATTGGCGGTTTCGTCAAGCGAAGTGAAAACTCCTGCTGTCGTACTTTTTGACTCATCAACATTTACGTCATCGATGTAGGCATCATCCAATTTCTCCTCTTTCTCTTTTGGTAATTTGTAACCCCTCTTATTATAAGTTGCCATTTATTTTAAATTAGTGAGCCGCAAAATTAAAATATTTATTCAATCCCCCATAAAAAATCTCGTTTTTCTGTTCAAATAAAAGTATTTTGAGTATTTTATATTTCACCTTCGCGGATGGGGCCGAAATAATTTGTCCAGGCTGCCGCCAAAACCACTTTTTATCGGATAATTTTCAATAATTTGCACCTCTTCCAGAACTGTGAAAAGTTCCCGAAAACACTACACTATCATTCCGTTTCTGATGTACTTAAAACAGATTTCCCTCTTCAATTACAAGAATTTTTCTGAAGCGAATTTTACGTTCGACAGCAAGATCAATTGCTTTGTCGGAAAGAACGGCATCGGGAAAACAAATGTGTTGGATGCTATCTACCATTTATCATATGGGAAAAGCTATTTTAACCCGCTTGCTGTGCAAAACATCAAACACGGAGAGGAATTTTTTGTGATTGACGGCGAGTTCGAAAAGAGTGGCAGAAGCGAGCAAATTTTATGCAGCCTTAAAAAAGGCCAGAAGAAAATCTTAAAGCGTAATGGCAAACAATATGAGAAGTTTTCGGATCATATCGGTTTTGTTCCTTTGGTGATCATTTCGCCTGCCGATCGCGACCTTATTGTTGAAGGAAGCGAAACCCGTCGTAAATTTATGGATAGCGTGATTTCGCAACTGGATCCTGTTTATCTTCAGCAATTGATCCAATACCAGAAAATTATTGCCCAGCGGAATGCGCTTCTCAAATATTTCGCGATCAACCGCGTCTTCGAAAAGGAAACGTTGACAATATATAATGAACAACTCGATGGCCTCGGCCAAAGCATTTTTGAAAAACGGCAACAGTTCCTTGAAGAGTTCATCCCGATTTTTAACCAATATCATCACTCGATAACAGATTCAGATGAAACGGTGCAACTCGTCTATAAAAGCCACCTTTTTCAAAACAATACACTGACATTACTGGAGGAAAATCTCGCGAAAGACCGCGTACTTCAATATACTTCAACTGGCGTTCACAAAGATGATCTTTCATTTGAGATCGATGATCATCCGATAAAGAAATTCGGCTCGCAAGGCCAGCAGAAATCATTTCTGATTGCATTAAAGCTTGCGCAATTCGCTTTTGTCAAAAAGCAATCCGGTGAAAAACCTATTTTGTTGTTTGATGACATTTTCGATAAACTCGATGAGACGCGTGTTGGTAAAATCATCAAAATGGTCAACAACGATGAGTTTGGACAACTGTTTATCTCAGATACGCATCCCGAACGGACTGAAACCATCGTTAAATCGACGCACCAGAGTTATAAGATTTTCAATTTATAAAATGTAATTTTGCATTTCAACCTGATCTTATGAAAAAAATCATCATTTCCCTAATTGCAAGCGTGATGCTTATTAGCTGCAACAGCCAAACTGCGGACATTGAAACAATTTCGCCGAAGGCTTTCGCTGAAAAAATGGACGCTACATCAAATCCCCAGCTCCTTGACGTTCGTACTTCTGAAGAATTTGCTGCAGACCACATCGATGGCGCAGTAAATGTGGATTGGAATGGAGCCGATTTTGCCGAAAAAGCTGCTAAATTTGATAAATCGGAACCCGTTTTCGTTTACTGTAAGGTTGGTGGCCGAAGTGCCCAAGCCGCATCAAAACTGCAAGAAATGGGATTCACGAAAGTATACAATCTTGATGGCGGAATCTTAAAATGGAATTCAGAAAATCCTTCAAAATCAGAAGGTGAGAAAGCCGGAATGACAATGTCCGAGTTTCAAAATATCCTAAGATCGGACAAACCTGTTCTAATTGACTTCACAGCTACCTGGTGTCCGCCATGCAAAATGATGAAGCCGTATCTGCTCAAAATGCAACAGGAAAACAAGGATGTCACAATTGTAATGGTCGATGCTGATGCGAACAGAACGCTGTTGGAAGAAATGAAAATCGACGGTTTACCAACATTGATACTTTATAAAGAAGGTAAAGAAACGTGGAAACACGTCGGATTTATAGCAGAAGACGAACTTAAAAAGCAATTGCAATGATTTCGAAAGAAAGCCTCAAGTTCTTAACCGACATCAAAAAGAACAACAACCGCGAATGGTTTTTGTCAAATAAAACCCGGTACGACAAGTATAAAGCCGAATATCACAGAGTAATCTCTGAATTCCTGGCCGAAATGGTGCCGCTCGATAGTTCGTTAAAGAACCTTGAAGTCAAAGATTGCGCATTCCGAATAAACCGCGATATCCGGTTTTCAAAAGACAAACGTCCGTACAAAACGAATATGGCAATCTGGATGTCGGCCGGACAAAAAAATACCAATCTTGCAGGTTATTATATTCATATCGAACCTGGTGCAAGCTTTATTGCAGGCGGAGTTTATTGGCCGGATGCGGCGGACCTGAAGAAAATCAGGAACGAGATCGCTTACTTTCACGAAGATCTGGAGCAAATTGTTTCCGATAAGAACTTTCAAAAAGAATTCGGAAATCTCGATGCCGATGAAACAAATTCATTGAAAACAGCACCAAAAGGATTTGAAAAAGACCATCCCGCAATTCATTTCCTGAAGCTCAAGTGCGTAACTGCGACCCATAAAATTGAAGATAAGCTATTGTCGGATAAAGATCTTGTCAAAATTATCGCCAGGAAACTTGTCGCATTAAAGCCACTGAACGAGTTCCTTAACCGGGCCTTAACCACTGAAGAATCTTAGAATCCATGGATATCCATCAGCATTTTTCTTTAAAAAAGTACAATACATTTGGAATTGAAGCTTACGCCAAACAGTTCGTTGCCGTGCATTCGATCGACGAGCTGCGTGAAGTTTTAACTCGGTATCGAAATGAGAAGAAACTTATTCTCGGAGGCGGAAGTAATATGCTGCTGACTCAGGATATTGATGCGCTCGTGATCCATATTGATCTTAAAGGAAAAAGAGTCATTAAAGAAGATGATGATTTTTCGTATATTGAATCACAAGCCGGAGAGAATTGGCATGAATTCGTACTTTTTGCAATTGAGAATAATTTAGGAGGATTGGAAAATATGTCACTGATCCCGGGAAATGTCGGCACTACGCCAGTGCAGAATATCGGTGCATACGGAACAGAAATTAAAGACACATTCGTCAGTTGCGATGCAATTGAAATTGAATCAGGTGAAAAGAAGTCATTTACCAATTTCGAATGTCGGTTCGGCTATCGTGACAGCATCTTCAAAAACGAGGCGAAAGACAAATATGTTATTACCTCGGTAGTTTTTAAACTCACGAAACGAAACCATAAAATCAACACTTCGTATGGCGACATCACAAAGGAGCTTGAACGAAATAATATTACGAAGCCAACGCTAAAAGGAGTATCCGATGCGGTCATTGCAATTCGCCGCAGCAAACTTCCGGATCCAAAAGAACTTGGCAACAGCGGAAGTTTTTTCAAAAATCCAATTATTCCCAAGTTGAAGTTCGAGCAGATCCAGCCGAAATTTCCTGATATGCCGCATTACGTCGTATCTGAAACAGAAGTAAAAGTTCCGGCTGGCTGGCTTATTGAACAAGCAGGGTTTAAAGGAAAACGCTTTGGCGATGCCGGGATCCATAAAAACCAGGCACTTGTACTGGTCAATTACGGAAACGCAACAGGCCAGGAAATCCTTAATGTCTCCAAAGATATCCAAGCGACTATTTTGGAAAAATACGGAATTGCAATTGAAGCCGAAGTCAACGTAATTTAATGATTGGTTAATTTTTTGTCAATGATCCAGCATTTTGGCGAATCGCGCAGTAACTTTATTTGATTAAACGTGGCGCCATGTACATTCCTGAAATTTACAAAAATGAAGATCCGGAGCAGATCCACGCGTTCCTGCGTAAGAATGCGTTCGGAATCCTTGTGAACCGGAATTACGGAAAGCTTTGGGCAACGCATACGCCGATGGAGCTCGACACGAACACCGATGGTAAAGATGTTTTATACGGACATGTTTCGCGAGAGAATCCACAATGGCAGAGTTTTGCGTCAGGCGAACAGGTACTGGCGATTTTCAATGGCCCACATAGTTATATTTCGCCATCGTGCTATGACCATGAAAATGTTCCAACGTGGAATTACGCAGCCGTTCATGTTTACGGAAAAATTAAGATTGTTGAAGGTGACATTGTCGTCAATTTCTTAAAAAAGCTTGTTGACAAATACGAAGCAAATTCGGAGTATCCAGTCAAAATGGAAGATTTCTCTGCCGAAACCTTGCTGCAGGCGCGCGGGATCGTATGTTATGAAATAGAGATCGAAGAAATCCATGCCGTGCATAAAATGTCTCAGAACCGCGACGAAAAAAACTTTCAAAACATCATTTCAGAACTTGAAAAGACCGGCAATCCTGATGCGCTGGCAGTAGCTGAGGAAATGAAAAAATGCCCGCGATAATTATCAACAAAATCGTTTTCCCGCTTTCCGATTTCGTATTTGAATTTGTACCTTTGCACACTTCCAAAACAATGGGAATTAAAGACAAATTGCTACTATGTTGGACATTACTTTTTATATTTTTATTGTTATTGTTGCGGTTCAGAGTTTCTACTACCTAACTATTTTCGGCAGATTCGCATTCGCGAAAGCGCAAAAAAGCAACCCGAAGCGCATTCCGGTGTCAGTTATCATATGTGCGAAAAATGAGGCGGATAATGTCAGCAAATTCATTCCGTTGCTGATGGAACAGGATTATCCTGATTTTGAAGTTGTTTTGATCGATGATGCTTCAAGTGATGAAACGCTTGATATTTTCGAGGCATTTGAAAAGCAATATCCCAATATTAAATTAGTAAAGGTTGCCAATAATGAAGCGTTTTGGGGCAATAAAAAATTTGCACTCACACTTGGGATAAAAGCTGCGACAAAAGAGTATTTGCTGTTCACAGATGCTGACTGTTATCCGAAAACTACAGAGTGGATCAAGGAAATGACATCGCATTTTACATTGAAAAAAACAATCGTACTTGGTTACGGCGCATACGAAAAGATCCCGAATTCATTCCTCAATAAAATCATCCGTTTCGAAACCATGCTAACGGCTACGCAGTTTTTCTCCTGGGCAAAAGCCGGGCATCCCTATATGGGCGTCGGACGAAACCTCGCTTATAAAAAAGAGGAATTTTTCAATGTAAACGGTTTTATCGATCATATGAAAATCCGCTCCGGTGATGATGACCTTTTCATCAACCAGACAGCAAATTCGCGTAATACGACAATTTGTTATTCACCTGAAAGCTTTACGTATTCCGACCCAAAAAATTCGTTCAAGGATTGGTTCAACCAAAAGCGGCGTCACGTTTCAACAGCGACGTTTTACAAGCCATTCGACAGGATGCAGCTCGCCGGATTCTATTCCTCTCAATTACTTTTCATCTTGTTTGCGGTAGTTTTACTCGCGTTCCTTCACAAGTGGATCATTGTACTTTCTATCATTGGGTTCCGATATTTATTTACGTGGATCACACTCGGATTCGCGGCCGGGAAACTCAAAGAAAAAGACGTAATGTATTGGTTTCCGATAATCGAAATAGTGGTTATATTCACACAATTGAATATCTTTATGACCAACATCTTTTCAAAACCGGTCCATTGGAAATAAAAAAATATATAGAAGACGCAAAAACGGGCGACCAGGCAGCTTTTACTTTTTTATTGGATCATTATTGGAACAGCGTTTACGGATTCATGCTTAAGCGAACCGAAAATGAAACCGATGCCGAAGACATTACAATCGAAACTTTCTCCAAGGCATTCGACAAAATTGCAAGTTACAATTCTGAGTTTCAGTTCAACACATGGCTCATCGCTATAGCGAAGAACGTCCATATCGATTTACTTCGAAAAAAGAAATCCGTGCAATCATTAGATATCACCGATTCGGAAGATCGTCAGGCTTACAATGTTGCCGACACCTCGCCTACTCCCGAAGACACTTTGATCAAGGAGCAAAACCTTTCAAGCCTGTTGCAATGCATCAAGCAACTGAAGCCGCATTATCAGGAAGTAATCCAGTTGCGGTACTTTCAGGAGCTCAGTTATCAGGAGATTGCCGATCAACTTCATGAGCCTTTGAGCAACGTGAAAATCAAGTTGCTTCGAGCGAAGAAGCTGCTTGCGGAGGTCATCAAAAACAAACATTAAAGCTTGCTGCCACTGTTGATCTTATTACACTAAAAATTCTTAACTTTTGTACAATTTTTTAGACATATTTTAAGTTATGTGTTAAAGAGCCATTGCGTATGTAACACGAATACTTAACCAATTAAAACTAGTAATCATGTCAAACATCAGCATCTATGGTAAAAAATGGCTCGACTTGGTCTTTGAGGGCCGAAACAAAGAATATGGCGCCTATCAACTTCGCCAGCAAAATCCACGCACTACGTTATTTGCGATGTTCTACGGAATCCTATTTATGGGATCGATTGGAAGCGGTGCAATGCTATTAAGTTCTTTCGGAACAAAACCTGTTGTTGTAGCTCCGCCTGAGCTGCCACACGTTACGAAAGTCCACCTTGATGATGATATAGTCGTTCCCGTTCCGGAACCTTTAAAGAAGAAAGCAGATGCTCCTGTAAAACAGGACACGCCCGTTGAAACGTGGACCAGTGATCCAGAAATCGTAACGAGAAATGACAACCCGGTTGATGTAACCAATCAGGCAACAACTCCGGTAGATCCTGATCCCGGAGTATTAGGCGGAACTGCCAATAACGGATCGTCAAATGGTTCTGCCGCCGCACCTGATGTACCAACTGTCGGAGCTGGAAACACAAATGGTCTTTTCAGACGTACATCACTCGACAAACTGCCTGAATTCCCGGGCGGGATACAAAAATTTTACAATTACGTCGGAAATAATTTCGAGAAACCCCAGATAAATGAGATGATGGAGGTACGTGTTGTGGTTTCATTCGTAATTGAAAAAGACGGGAGCATGACTGATATCAAAGTGATTGAAAATCCAGGAAACGGACTCGACCGCGAAGCGATACGGGTTTTGAGATCGCTTCGCACAAAATGGATCCCTGGGATAAAAGACGGGCAGGCTGTCAGGACGTATTATACATTGCCTATTATTGTTACAAAGTAGTTTTTAAACTTCCAATATTTAAATTCCGAATTCCAAGTTTTAGTGAATTCGGAATTTTTTTTGTTGGACTTTGACTTTTGACTTTCGGCTTTCGACTGAATTTAGGCTTTTTTTACAAACTCGGCCCTAAGCACCATTGCCGTTTTATTAACCCGGCAGTCAATTTCAGACGGATTGTCTGTCAGCCGGATGTTCTTTACCATAGTTCCTCTTTTGATCACGTCAGATGAACCTTTTACTTTCAAATCTTTAATTACCGTTACTGAATCCCCGTCGGCAAGGATATTCCCGTTGCTGTCTTTTACTTCCATTGTCTTTGTTTGAACTGCAAAGGTAAAACAATGTTACTATAACCGATCGTAGGAATTTCCAATAGCTATTTGCTTCGCCAGTTCGCTGGCGCTCGGGACTTGCTCCCGGCTTTACCTTTTTTGCTTTAGTGCCATCCCGGTCATGTGAGAATCTCGTCAGCAAAAAAGGGTATCGCCTCCCTCAGGGCCAGGGCATTTAGATTTCGAAGTCTGTTTCTCGTTTCGATTGGCAATATGTGGCGTATTTTTTATTATATTTAGTGGTTAACTAAACGATTTGATTATGATCAAAAAATTACTTTTGGGCATTATGGCTATTTTCGCTTCAATGCATGTGAGTGCGCAATATGCTACGCCAAATACCGGAATTGAATGGGATCTTAATGATATCATGGCAAACGCACCAACAGGAGTCCTGACATTTAGCAATGGCATTTATACGCTCTCGCAAAATTTAACTATTTCAGCAGGCGATCAATTGTCGATTAATGAAGACACAACCCTGCATGTAGATCCAAATGTTCAGATTACAGTTGCAGGAACGCTTATTGCCGATGCAGAGGAAACTATAATTACCGCCACCAATCCTGCAGCACCTTACGACAGCATGCGATTTGAGGCTGGTTCGACCGTTTACTTAGAGAACGTTACAATAAATTACGGCAAGGGAATCCGCGTTTCAACCGGCAATTTCGAAATGCATAACAGCTCAATGTCATTTCATGCAGGCGGCACGATCACAAGCGCCGCACTGACGTTTTCGACCGGAAATCCGATTGTGAACAACTCTTCATTTATTTCAAACGTCGTCCCTGCGTTCAGTTCAGGAGCAAATCAGGAGGTTGCTGCTACTTTCACCGCCAATTATCTGGAAAATAACAACACTTCCAATACCAACCGGCCACAGATCAACATGGGTCCGAGCGGCAACGACACGATCCGGATCATAAACAACATTATCAAAGGGAATCCTGCAAATACCTTAGTTGGCGGCATTGCAGTATCGAGCCTGCTCGGTAATACGAACAGAGTGATTATCGATGTCAATGTCATTTATGATAACCGCTACGGTATTACAGTTGCTGGAGGTAATTCCGGCGGTTATATCCGAGGCAACATCATTGAAGATAATGATACTCAAAATCTGCCTAATTCAGGCGGAAGCGGAATTTCGTTAAGCGCGGCGACTGCCGGAATGAACATTATTGCAAGCGGAAACGAGATCAGGCGAAATTTGTGGGGCATCACATTGATTAACCAGGCAAATATCGATCTTGGAAGTGATAATCCTGCTGATAACAGTCCTGGAGGTAATATATTCGCCAATAACGGTAACGGCGGCAATACTTACGCTTTATTCAACAATACACCATTAGCAGTTAGCGCAATCAACAATTGTTGGATCGAAGGCGCCGAGTCAACCGCTGCTGATGTAGAAAATGTTATCAATCACCAAAATGATGACCCAGCTTTAGGTGCTGTCGATTATTTGCCTTTTATAAACTGTGGTGCACTTGCGACTGCAAACCACACCGTTGCAAAACCCGTGGTATTCCCAAATCCGAACTCAGGCCAGTTTACTGTAGAACTTTTGGAAGAAGGAGTTGCGGAATTTCTTAACCTTAACGGGCAACTGCTACATAAGCAAAACTTAAATGTCGGCGCGAATGATCTGGACCTGAATTTTCCGATGGGGTTGTACTTGATGCGGACTGAAACAGCAAGCGGCACTTTTGTAACTAAGATTCTAAATCACTACTAATGAAATACAAACCATTGGTGATGCCCTAGCCCCGATTGCAGCCGGTATCCTCGAAGTGAAACGGAGAGATAAAGGCGAAAGCGGGATTAGCTTCAAAACTTATTTACGATGAAGAATTTAAGGTTCATTAAGGAATACTGTGACTTAATCTTCTTAATGTCCTGATGGTTAATTTTATAATTGTTAATTACATCAAAACAAGTTTTATTCTTCAATAGCAACGATATCATGGTCCTGAAAGTTGCCACAACTTTATGTTCTAAATGCCCTAAATCATTTAAAATTCTCCTCCCGGTTTTATTTATTCTACAACGTTAACAACAACACAATCTGATCACTTTTCGTTATCTTTGTACTCTGAAAACACTCACTTATGGAATCGGTTTTAGAAACTGTTGAACGAAGAGATGCCAAACCGAAATGGCTCAAGGTAAAACTGCCTGTCGGACAAAAATATACCGAATTGCGCGGCTTGGTAGACAAGTACAAACTCAACACGATCTGTACATCCGGAAGTTGCCCGAACATGGGCGAATGCTGGAGCGAAGGCACGGCCACGTTCATGATCCTCGGAAATGTCTGCACACGTTCATGCGGATTCTGCGGAGTAAAAACCGGTCGGCCTGAAACAGTTGATTGGGACGAGCCTGAAAAAGTGGCGCGTTCGATAAAACTGATGAACATTAAACATGCGGTTGTCACGAGCGTAGACCGTGATGATTTAAAAGATATGGGATCGATAATTTGGTATGAGACAATCCGCGCGATTCGCCGAATGAACCCAACTACAACTTTAGAAACCTTGATCCCCGATTTCCAAGGGAACGAACGCAACATCGACCGCATTATACAGGCTGATCCGGAAGTTGTATCACATAATATGGAAACCGTACGCAGACTGACGCGTGAGGTCCGCATCCAGGCAAAATACGACCGAAGCCTTGCAGTTTTAAAATATTTAAAAGAGAAAGGTGTTCGGCGTACAAAATCTGGAATCATGCTCGGACTTGGGGAAACCGAAGAAGAAGTTCTCCAAACGATGCGAGATCTTCGTGATGCAAATGTTGATGTGGTCACAATAGGCCAATACCTGCAACCAAGCAAAAAACACCTTCCCGTAAAGGAATTTATCACGCCTGACCAATTTGCGAAATATGAACGGGTCGGGCTTGAAATGGGCTTCCGACATGTTGAAAGCGGCGCGTTGGTGAGAAGTTCATATAAAGCGCAGAAACATATATTATAGAGGCGCTTCCTTTGACACGCTGTGCTGTAGACGCGCCGCGCTTTACATCGCTAGACTCGCTTCTCCCTAATTGATGAATGCAGCAAGGTGGTTAGGGATAGCGAAAAAAAATTGTTTGATGACTGTGATTTTAAGTTCCGGCCTAACCTTAGACCCAATACCTTACACCCTTATTTCCCTTGAACCCTGAACCAAACAAAAAAATCCGTGTTGCTATTAATGGATTCGGCCGAATCGGCAGAAACTTATTCCGCTTGCTGCTTGATCACGGGCAGATTGAGGTCGTAGCGATCAATGACGTCGCTGATAACAGGACGATGTCGCATTTGCTCAAGTATGACAGCATTCACGGAGTCCTGCCATTGGAATGTTCTTTTGATGAGGAGTCCATTATTGTTGGTGCACTATCTTATAAATTTTTTCATGAAAAGAAAATTTCGGATTTGGATTGGGAATCGGTTGATGTTGATTTTGTAGTTGAAGCAACCGGGAAATATAAAACTTTCGATGAAATCAATGCGCATATTGTATCTGGAGCAAAGAAAGTTATTCTGTGCGCTCCATCAGAAACAGAACAGATCAAAACTGTAGTTCTTGGAGTCAACGAACACATTCTTGACGGATCGGAAACAATAATTTCAAATGCAAGCTGTACTACTAATAATGCCGCTCCGATGATCAAGATCATTGACGAATTATGCGGAATCGAGCAGGCTTACATTACAACTGTCCATTCGTATACGACAGATCAGAGCTTGCACGACCAACCTCACAAAGATCTTCGCCGTGCACGTGGCGCTTCACAATCGATTGTCCCCACTACAACAGGAGCTGCAAAAGCACTGACCAAAATATTTCCTGAAATGGAGGGAAAAATTGGCGGAAGCGGAATTCGTGTTCCGGTTCCAGATGGCTCCTTGACAGATATTACCTGCTATGTCAAAAATGAAGTGTCAGCCCTCGAAATAAATGCGGCATTTAAAATTGCTTCCACATCAACATTAAAAGGAATTCTTGATTATACAAGTGATCCGATCGTGTCGGTTGATATAATCGGCAACCGTCATTCATGCCTTTTCGACTCGTTGCTGACATCCGTTATCGGCCGAATGGTTAAGGTTGTCGGCTGGTATGACAACGAGATCGGCTACTCATCCAGAATTATTGACTTGATTATGTTATCGGGAAATAAATAATTTGTGTACTTTTAATTTCTTGTAAAGCAATACGGAAAGAATGAGGATATTCCTGCTGTTTATTATTTTATATAGTGCGATTCTGTATCCACAAAGCAATAACAACGCGCGCCGAACGGACAGCGCAGATTATTACATGGAGTTGGCGCGTTTCAATACGAAAATCAACAACTACAAAAACGCACTGATCTATACCCAAAAAGCAATCGACTTTGCTAAAGTTGATAAGAATACATTGGCGCAGGCAAATGGTGCTTTAGCTTTAGGAACTCTTTATCTTGAGATTCAAAAGTACGACGATGCAATAGAAGTGCTCAAGCGCAGCATCATGCTGTTTAACATGCTGGAGCCATCATCAGAACAAGCTTACGCCTACTACAACCTCGGATTATGCTATATGCAAAAGGAGGAATATTCACTTGCAGAGAAAACTTTCGACAAGGCTGAGACAATTTATAAATCGATAAAAATTCCGGCTGCAATACAACTTTTGAACCTTCAGAAAGGAATTGTCTATAAGGCAAAAGGGCAAAAGGACGAGGCTTACTCCGTGTTCAACAACATAATCGCTATTCCCGATAATAAAGACATGTATCATATTAAAGCTGAAGCGTTGTATCATGTGGGAATAATGGAAGCTGCCAAACGACGCAACAACATGGCGCTCAATTACCTGAAGCGCGCGGTGGAACTCAACAGCAAAGACAATAATCTGGAGCTTAAGTCTAATATTTACAAAGGTTTAAGTGAGGTGTACGAAAATATGTCTGACATCGATAATGCGCATCAGTTTTTCAAAAAGCACATAGAATTAAAAGACAGCATTATGGCGCTTAATCGCGAGAAGCTTGGCCCGGAAGATTATGCGCGTTTTAAAGAAAGTGAGCGTCTCAGGGAAATTGAGCAGATGGACAAAGAAAACCGGCAGCAGGAAAAAGCAAGCAAATTTGCTAAATTGATCAGTATTTTGGCGATCGCGCTGATCTCGATCCTTTCTCTTCTGAGTTTGTCGCTTTATAAAAACAATATCATCCGAAACCAGTCGAACCTGTTGCTGAAAGAGAAAAACAAGGAACTTCAGATTGCAAAAGACAATGCCGAAAAAGCATCCAAAGCAAGAAGCGAATTCTTATCGACCGTAAGTCATGAGCTCCGGACGCCACTCAACGCGATCAACGGAATCACGCATTTGCTGCTTGAGGAAAATCCGAAAAAGTCGCAATTGAATTATCTGACTTCACTCAAATTCTCAGGTGAATACCTGCTGACGTTCATCAATGAAATCCTAGAAATCAACCGGATTGAATCGAGTACCGTACTTGCGGAAGCGATCAATTTTAACCTGAAGCAACTTCTCGAAAATATCAAGAATTCACTTAAAGAGCTGGCAGCGAAAAATAGCAACAACTATATCATCGAAATTGACCAATCGATTCCTGATGTGCTAATCGGTGATCCAACGAAATTGTCGCAGATTTTTATGAACCTCATCAATAATGCGCTTAAATTCACTCACAACGGTGAAGTGCGCGTAATTGCAAAACAGCAGATCATCAACGAGGAAACTACCAGTATCTATTTTGAGGTCCGCGATACCGGAATCGGGATTCCGGAAGATAAGCTCGACACGATTTTTGACAGTTTTTCGCAAGGTTCAATTGAAATCAACCGTAAATATGGTGGTACCGGCCTCGGACTCAACATTGTCAAAAAACTTGTAGAAATTCTAGGCGGAAAGATCAAATTGCAAAGCCAGATAGGACAAGGATCGAGCTTTTCTTTCGAGCTCTTGTTTAAAGTCGGTTCCGGAATGCCTGTACAAAATAATGCACTCTATGATGAGGCGGTTTTCGTCAACAAAAAAATCTTGCTTGTTGAAGACAACAAGATCAACCAGATGATCACCAAACGAATGCTTGAAAACAAGCAGATGTTATGTGAAATCATCGACAACGGCGAAGACGCTATTGAAGCGGTTAAAAATAATTATTATGATCTGGTTTTGATGGATGTGCATCTTCCGGGAATCAACGGAACAATCGCAACCGAGACAATCCGCACCTTTGACTCGCAGACAAGGATAATCGCCCTCACAGCAATTTCACTCAATGAAAATCGCGAAATGCTGCTGTCATACGGAATGGATGATGTAATTACAAAACCGTTTAATCCTGCTGATTTTTATAAGATCATCGCGCAGAACATCACGACTTCAGGATCATCTGTTTTATCAGCCTTCTAACGTCGGGTTCAGCTTTTTGAGCTGCTTTGAGGACTTCTGCGTGGTTGACTTCTTCAATGTTATCAGCATCTCCAATGTCGGTGATCACTGAAATTCCGAAGCAATCCATGTCCATGTGACGTGCGACAATCACTTCGGGAACCGTTGACATTCCGACACAATCTCCGCCAAGCGCTTTTACCATTTTATATTCAGATAAGGTTTCAAAGGTTGGCCCCTGCAATCCCATGTAAACACCATCTTGGACTTCAATATTAAGTTCACCGGCTATTTCCTTCGCTTTTGCAATAAGTTTCCGGTTATAAGGTTCGCTCATGTTCACAAACCTGGGTCCGAAACGTTCATCATTTTGTCCGCGTAGCGGATGTTCCGGCATCATGTTGATATGGTCGTTGATGATGACAATCGTCCCTATTTTATAATTCGGATTAACGCCGCCCGAGGCATTTGACACCACAAGTGTTTTTACACCTAAATATTTCATCACACGGATCGGAAATGTCACTTCGCTCATCGGATAACCTTCGTAATAATGAAAGCGGCCTTGCATGGCCATGACCTTCTTATCTCCGATTGTTCCGAAAACCAAAGCGCCTTTATGTCCTGCAACGGTAGAAAGCGGAAAGTTTGGAATCTCGCTATACGGAAGTGTAAAAACCACCTCAATATCTTCTACGAATCCGCCTAATCCCGAACCCAATATGACGCCAAATTCAGGTTCAAAGTCGTTCTGTTTCTGAATGTAATTAACCGTTTGCTGTACTTTATCCCACATAGTATATTATCTTTTATCAAAAGTAGGTAATATCATGCTGCTTTACGGTATTAAGTCCCGAACATGACTCTAAACAGAAACGGCCACAACATAATGTTGCAGCCGCTGAACCTTTAAATTCCGATTTCAATTAATTGACAATCAATCTCCTTATCACAGATACATTGTCTACAAACACTTTTACAAGATACACTCCGACCGGTAATTGTTCGATATTTAATTGACTTTCTGTTGTTTCCAATATTTTACTTCCCAGAATTGAATATAATTCAACTTTAGAAATCACTATATTGCCTGAATTGATATTCACTATGCTACTTGCAGGGTTCGGATACAGCGTAACCAGGTTATCAAGTTCAAAACCATCGACTGCAAGTCCACAATTGTTTCCAACGGTGTAGGTATAATAATCGGTGACAACCAGTCCGCCGGCATATGCGAACTTCACCGCATAATTTATAGTCGACCCAACTGTTTGACCCGTCAACGTTTTCGAAAATGTGAGTCCGCCCATATTATCCATAGGCGTTTCAGCAAAAGGAGTCTGTTTCCACAAATAGGCCACAACTCCAACCTTGTCGGTATCGAGCATTTCAAACGTTACAACCACATCGGTACCGACAGTTTCAAATGAATAAGTATAACCTGTGGAAAATGAACCTTGCTGTGCTGCCGAGCTTGTTCCCGAGCATTCGCTGTTACTGTTTGCCAGGGTCGTCGCCTGCAACACAATTGAATTGTTGCCAGCACCATTTCCTGCTGCATCTGTTGCAGTAATGCTAAACGAATAAATGGTTTCAGGACTAAGGTTGTTAATGACAAAAGAATGTTGTGAACCCGAAATACCTGTGGTCGTTACCGTGGTTGTTCCATAAGTAATCGTATAAATCACACTGCCGTTGTTGTCGGTTCCATTAAGCAGAAATTCAACCGATGCTGATGTAACATTTCCGATTGAAGCTGTAAAATTAGTCGGAGCTTCCGTATCATCAGCAGGTGCCCCGCAATTTTGACCCACAACGTAGCTGAGGTATTTCGTAACTGAAAGACCGCCCGCGTATGCAAATTTAACTGCGTAATTAATCGTTGCTCCCGGCGTTTGTCCTGCAATTGTCTTTGTAAATGTTAGTCCGCCTACATTATCCATAGGCGTCTCCGAAAACGGACTTTGGTTCCAGAGATATGCGACCACGCCCACTTTATCGGTATCAAGCAATTCAAATGTGATTTTTACAGAGTTTCCGATGGTTTCAAACGTGGCTTCGTAACCAGTAGTAAATGAACCTTGTTGGGCTTCACTGGAAGTTTCTGAACAAATCATTGCTGCCGAAACTGTGACAGTAACTACTTCTGAAACACCTTCCGAGTCGCCGCTGTCAGTTGCCGTTGCCGTAAGATTATGGCTTCCCGCAGATGGCATGATATAATTAAAAGTGTATGGCGCAGTAGCATCTTCACCTATCTTAACAGTTCCATCATAAAATTCGACCATTACGATATTGCCATCGAGATCACTTGCCGAGGCACTTATTGTTATTGTGGTTCCTTCAACATAGGATGTTCCATTTGCTGGTGACGTAATTGTGACTGTCGGAACCGAATTTCCTGTCGCCGATACCAGGATCAGAACCTCATCAGTTGCGCTGTATGTTCCATCACTTACTGTAAGCTTGCATTTATATACTCCTTCGACCAAGTTCGAAATAGTTGGTGAAATTGATGTTGTACTACTAAATGCTATTACTGAAGGACCATAAATTTGTTCCCAGCTATAGGTTATTGGCTGCCCTTGGGGATCGTTGCTTGATGAGCCATCCAGTTGTGCTGTACTCGCGGGCAAAATCACCGCGACATTTTCTCCTGCATTGGCCACAGGTGGCACAAAGGTTAACGGACCAGCTAAAGTAAACACCATTTCACCCAGATTGAATTCACCGTTGGTTACGGCAATCCGCAATATGTGCTCACCTTGCGTCAGAGGAAGATTCGGCACCAATTTATCTGTCCAGGCTCCCCAATCGCCCGTTGCAGGCAATAAGACATCGGAACCGACGGCAACGCCATCAATTTCAAAATGAAATGGTCCGCCGCCGCTGGAATTACCTGAAGCATATCTAAGATTGACATTATAAAGGCCGGAACTTTGCACATCAATACTGTACTCCATCCACTCGCCTGCTGCAATCCAACCTACTGTTGGACCTTCCTGCGTATCAACAGCAGCATCAACATATTCACTTTCCCTATAAGTGCCTTCATTGTTAGTCGATGTATCATTGTAAGATATGTTCTGTCCAATTCCACCTTCAAATGAGTCATAATTTCCAGCCTGAATTGCGCCGGGAACCTCAAATCGATTACCTAGATACGGAACCTGTTCGCCAACCTGGACTGAAATTGTGTTGGTCATTTCAAACTGAGAACCTATATAAACCTTCGCGTACATTCCGTGAACCCCAAGCGTCAAGTTATCTGCCTGCATTTCATAGGGCGCTGTCAAATCTTCTCCGATAGAAATTTGCCCATCAAAGAACTCAACTTTGGTAATTCCGGTTCCAGTCACTGTCGCCATCAGATTTACGCTGCCATTTGGGTACGCCTGATAAAAATCGGCAGTCAGCACGCCGGATGCGTCGATGTCACGGCTTGTGGCCATTTCATTAGCAGGCACATTGAGCACATAGCCATCAGAAAAAGTGACAGCAATCGGGTTGTCAGAATAATTGTGCGAGACATAAGTAACAGCTCCATTGTTATCTACAAATGAGGCCGCGATCGGATTATCGGCGGTTACATCAGAATTAACTGTTCCTAATGTATTCATAGCATGTAGCCAATGGTAAGTTTGTGCATCCGATATTCCAAACTTTAATGTACGTTCCGGAAACGAGTCATACAAATCAATAGCAGCCTGCGGATTGATGAAAGCGAGATATTGCCAATAGGTATCGTGCCATAGATTTGGATTCACCTGATTCGTCAGGATTCCCGTGTTTGCAGAAATTTCATTCCATAGCGATTGTACATAATCAGTGTTATGTCCGAGATAAAGTGATCCGCCGTGGATCGGGTACATTTCAATGCCATAAGCGGCAGCAATATCAGATGTCCAAAATGTTTGGTTGTCATAGCCATTTCCCCAAATACGGGACGCTACACTAAATCCGTAACCGGGTTTAAATGTCCGGTCATGCATGTCGAACCAATATTCTTCGATTGCAGTCTGCTCAGTTGTATAAATGTAGACTCCAAGATCACGAATAGCATCGTTTTCGGTTATTGTCCCCCAATGAATCAAAGATGATGCAAACTGCATACTTTCAGAAGTCGACTCCTGATCGTTTCCGAAGGGAAATGTCGCAAATCCGTTCGCCCAACTGTGTCCAGCATACGGACTGAAATTTCGTAGATATGGAAAAAGCGCATCGCTTCTGTTTGGTGAAGCCGCATCGCGAATCATTAAATTGATCATCTCGCCCCATTGCGCTGACCATCCCGGTTCAAACTGTTCCATAAAAGCGGCTGCGTGAATAAAATACCCCCAATGAAAATGGTGATCGTTGATATTGTTGTCTTGCCCATGTCCTGCCGGATATCCAAGCAATGTTGACCAATCGCTGTTATAGTAAAACAAGAATGCAACTTCACCTGATTCAGCCTTAAGCCAATCTTCCAGGCGCTCTTTAATGGTAGCAACCATCTTATTACGCGCCACGATATCTCCCATCTCATCAGCTATTCTGGCTGTCTGAATCAGACGGTTCATCATCTGGCCTTCATTGTAGGAATCGGTCCATGTGGCCAAACCGTCATTTTCTATCAATGCAATTTTTGAATCGAGTTCAGCAGGATTAAATCCGGGACTGTAATTGTCGAGGTACGGCAAGGTTGGCAAAATGCCTTTAAAGGTATTTTCAACAGTAAAAATATTCCCGTCTAAAGTTTTGATTTGACCACGGATCGAACTGTATGTGTGAGCAGTCGGCTGCGGCGACCCAGACGCTAAGTTGGCCCATTGATGGGGCAATAATCCCAACAGGACGTTGGTCTCAATTCCTTCCTTTACCTCGGTCACCACAGTAAAAACAGTTGTTAATTTGGCTGTACTTTCGTTATAAGTGTACGTTGCAAGTGTATTTGTCGGAAACACATAAGCATACTTTTTATATTCGTTAGCTACGGTGGCGACATCAGTTGCATTAGGCGGCAAATAAGCCATTGACCAATAGTTGTTACCGTTTAATGCAGAGGTAAAAATATTGCCACTTTGTGACCAGGTACTACCAGCGGGCGCGTAAACAGCGAAGTCAGCACCTTGATGCGAATTGCTGACGATCAACATTTCATTAGCTATTGTTACTGTTCCTTCCGCAATTTGCACTTTTGCGATGTCAGTACTGTTTTTAGTAAAGTACAGGAATGGCATTCCAATTCCCACTGTTGAAGTAAATGAATGTGAAGTATTGCTCCAATTGATGTTCACCGTCCAATCAGAATAATCCGCTACTGTCGCCTGACCGGCGTTGAGCCCTGTGACGCCAACAGTTATCGGCAGCGCATCATCCAGAGGTTGACTCGCGCCATTTGGTGTTGATGTTGGAACTATATAGCTCACTACAAGTCCTTCATTAACGGTACGCAGTGCCAGAGGATAGTTAAACAAATTGTTCACATGGTTCTGCTTGATTAAAGACGACCACCAATCGTTAGTTGGAACGGGCTTATTGAGGGCATTTCCACTTAGTTGTGGAGCTCCGGATGGAAACCCATTGCGGCCTGCCGAATCGGTGCCGGGAAATACTGTTGTATAGCTGCCACTGCCAATTGGTACAAACTGAGCATTGCAATCAATCGACAGGAAAAGGATCAACAGCATAACTGTTGATAAAATAACTTGGTAGTTTTTAGACATAACATTTAGTTTTTGCTAAGCTAAAGTGTTTGTCCCTAACAGGATAAATAATCCATATAATTAAACCATACGGTTTGTAGTCTGAATGTATTTTAAAAGAAATTCACCTATACAAACACACTACAACGATGTAGTTACTCCAGGAAAATGTAGGCTTTCATTATAAACAAAAATATCTATCCTTTATTTTCAGATTCGTGTGGGGATAAATAATTTGAGATACTTTTATTAAACTTTGATGAGCCACCAATAAATTTAGTTTTGATTGGCAGATAAAATAAAGAATCTTTTAAAGAGGTATTTTTCAACCGAACATAATCCTTCTCGGTTGTCACCAATAACTTCCCTTTTGACACCTCTGCGATTTCAGCTATCTCGTTGTCTGAAAAAACATGATGATCGGAAAATTGCATTTTCACATCAGAGAAATTGCTCAGGTAGTCGAAAAAAGGCTGTGGCTTCGCAATTCCGGCAACGAGAACTTTCTGCTTACTGCGCATATCGCTTACCGAAAGTACGTTAGTTTCAGAGTAAACGTTGTCATCATAATCAATATATGAAAAGAAAAGTTGCTGTGCACTTTTAAGCTTCAGTCGAAGTTGGATCTTTAGTTGTTCTTCCATCGAAAGATCAGGCGGACATTTAGTTACAATAATAATCTGCGCTCGTTTGGCTCCACGCCTGCTTTCCCGTAAATTTCCCGTCGGAAGTACAAAATCGTCAGCATAAATATCGCCGTAAGCTGTCAGCAAAATGTACATTCCGGCTTGTACTTTCCGATGTTGGAACGCATCGTCAAGCAAAATTAAATCCGGCTTCTGTGGAAGTTCAAGCAGCTTTTTGATGCCATTTCGCCTGTCGGCATCGACCGCAACACGTACTTCCGGAAATTTTAAATGGAATTGATACGGCTCGTCGCCCAACGTTTCCGCTGTATCGTGAGAATCAGCAAGTATAAATCCGCTGCTTTTTCGTTTATAACCTCTGCTTAACGTTGCAACTTTGTAGTTAGGGGAAAGCAATCGGATCAGATATTCTATCTGTGGCGATTTTCCGGTTCCGCCTGTGCTGATATTTCCGACTGCAATGATTGGAACATTGAAGATTTCCGATCTGAAGATTCCGTGATCATAGAGATAATTCCGAATCCATGTGATTCCGCCATAAATAGCGGCAAACGGAAACAGGATTTTGCGGAGCAGGTTCATCCTACGAAAATAGCATTTTTCGGCAAGTATTAATTATCTTTGGATTAAACAATTGCGATATGACACGTTGGCTGCTTTTACTGATGCTTTATAGCGTGCCTTTTTTTGGGCAACAGCAAGAAGACACCAAGATACTCAATGCAATCCTGTTGAATTACTATAAAAATGAGAAAGTAATCTATAAAGGCCGCAACCAACTGCTGTTCCTTTACTGCGAGAAAGTCAATAATAATGAGCAGATTCTCGAAACCGCCAACACATTAAAACTTCCGAAGGCAACTATTGCCGCAATTAAAAGCGAGATGTTGAGCGATGTCGCTGTCGAAACATGGTCGGCAGATCTTGAAACTATTTACACATCTGACAAGAGCTCTCTCAAGACCAAGATCAACAAATGTTTGTCACTAGACGAATATCTTAACCACTACAAAAAACCAAACCTGAACAACCAACGGCTCATGATCATCAGCAAGCCGATTTTGTATTCGAATGGCAACATGGCATTGGTGAAAGTCGTTTTTTACAGGACGATTGAGCACAACAATGGCAGCGTCCTCCGACTGGAGAAAGTCGGTGATGAATGGCACATCAAAGAATATTTGAACGAGTGGTCAACCTAGAAATATGCAGATAAAACAAATTATGGCGGTGCTCGAGCAGATGGCGCCACTGGCTTACGCCGAAGATTTTGACAATGTTGGTCTACTAGTCGGGGATTCTGATGCAGAAGCAACAGGTATCCTTGTTTGCCACGACGCACTTGAAGCTGTAATTGACGAAGCAATAGCCAAAAAATGCAATTTTGTTGTTTGTTTCCATCCGATTTTGTTCAGCGGAATCAAGAAAATCACCGGTAAAAATTATGTAGAACGCGCTGTCATCAAAGCAATCAAAAATGATATTGCAATCTATGCAGTTCATACGGCGCTTGATAATCATCAAAACGGAGTAAATAAAATTTTCTGCGATGCATTGGGACTGATCAATCCGAATATCCTCGTTCCGAAACAGAATTTTATCCAGAAACTTGTTACTTATACTGTTCCTGAAAATGCGGAGCAGGTTCGAACTGCCTTATTTACAGCTGGCGCGGGCAACGTCGGAAACTACGAAAATTGCAGCTTCAACTCGGATGGCCTGGGAACATACAAAGGCAATGAAGACAGCAACCCGGAAATTGGTGTACGAGGCGAATTCGTCCAAGCGAAAGAGATCAGGATCGAGGTCACATTCGAAAAACATCTGCAATCAAAAATTCTCAAAGCTTTATTTGCAAGCCATCTTTATGAAGAGGTTGCTTACGAAATATACGAACTGCAAAATCTTCATCAGAACGTTGGCCTTGGAATGATAGCTGAACTTCCGAATCCCATGCCAGAGTATGAATTTTTACAATCTGTCAAAGTAAAGATGAAAACCGATGCAGTCCGACATTCGACTTATACAGGAAAAATAATTAGAAAAGTAGCAGTTTTAGGCGGATCGGGAAGCTTCGCCATAAAACATGCAATTTTGGCCGGAGCCGACGCGTTTTTAACCGCCGATCTCAAGTACCACAACTTCTATGAAGCTGAAAGCCAGTTGCTTCTGGCCGATATCGGGCATTATGAAAGCGAGCGCTATACAAAAAATTATATTGTTGGATATCTTACGGAAAAAATTCCTAATTTTGCAATCATTTTATCAGAAGAAAATACAAACCCGGTTAAGTACTTATAATATATGGCGACTACAAAAGAATTGAGTGTTGAAGACAAGTTACGAGCATTGTACGATTTGCAATTGATCGACACACGAATTGATGAAATCAGGAACGTAAGAGGAGAATTGCCTCTTGAAGTTGAGGATCTTGAGGATGAAGTTGCAGGTTTGAGTACCCGTTTAGACAAACTTAAAAGCGAACTTGAAGTTATTGAAGATAGCATTAAAGTTAAAAAGTCAGCTATTGAAGAGCATAAAGAAGGAATAAAAAAATACACAAAACAGCAGGAAACTGTACGAAATAACCGTGAATTCAACTCTTTAACCAAAGAGGTCGAATTTCAGGAGCTTGAAATCCAACTTGCTGAAAAGCAGATCAAAGAAATGCGTGCTTCGATCGAACACAAAAAAGAAGTGATCTCACAATCAAAAGAAAGGCTTGAAACAAAGCAGACTCACCTGAAACATAAAAAATCAGAGCTTGAGGCTATAATGCAGGAAACTGCTAAAGAGGAAACTTTTTTGTCTGAAAAATCAGCTGAATACCGTGGCTTGATCGAAGATCGTTTGCTTGCAGCTTACGACCGGATCAGAGGCAGCGTTAGAAATGGCCTTGCCGTTGTTTCAATCGAAAGAGGCGCATCTGCCGGTTCATTCTTTACGATTCCGCCGCAAACACAGGTCGAGATCGCATCGAGAAAGAAAATTATTACTGATGAACACTCCGGAAGAATCTTAGTAGATTCGACTCTCGCTGAAGAAGAGCGAGAAAAGATGGAACAAATGTTCTCTAAAATATAATAACTGGTCCCGATTTTGTCGGGACTTTTTTTATGAAAAAATTGAAGTATTTCCTGCTCACGAAAAGTATCGGACTTTACATCAATGTCCTGAGCTACGTTGCGCCTCAAAAGGCGTCATTGCTCGCTTATCGGTTGTTTAGTGAACCGCGGGACGGCCGACTCTCAAAAGATAAACTTCCTGAAATACTTGGCGAAGCCGCCACGGAAACCTTTTACCATAACGGAGAAGCATTCGAAACCTACATCTGGAAAGGCAATGAAAAGATTGTCCTGCTGGTTCATGGCTGGGAAAGCAATGCCTCGCGGTGGGAAAAGTTCCTTCCGCATCTGAAAGAAACCGGAAGTACGATAATTGCAATCGACGGCCCGGCACACGGTTTATCGGCCGGAAAGGAATTCAATGTTCCGAAATATGCCGAATTCATCGATGTTGTCGTGCAGAAATATCAACCGCAATATCTAATCGGGCATTCACTTGGAGGCGCCGCGTGCGTTTACTACCAATCCGCTTATCCGAATTCCAGTATCCACAAAATGATCGTGCTTGGAGCGCCATCCGATTTAAAGATCCTGATCACCAATTACGTGAAGTTGCTGAGTCTGAACTCTAAAATGGTACAGCTGCTTGAAAACCATTTCCTACAGAAATTCAAATTCAGGCTTGATGACTTTTCAGGTCGCATATTCGGATCTAAACTTCGGCTTAGAGGCATTATTGCCCACGATGTCGACGATACGATCGTAGCTTTCGCCGAATCTAAGAAGATAGCCGAGTCGTGGAAGGATGCATTGTTCATCGAAACGAAAGGCCTTGGCCACAGCATGCACGATAAAGATCTGTATCAAAAACTCACTAAGTTTCTTTCGGAGGATTAGAAGCTGTTTCCTGCTGTCCGCTATAGCTTTCACTGCGATCCTTCGCAAGCTCAGGATGACACAATGAAAGGCTGCCGCTTCCATCAGGGCTAACTTCGTAGTACGCAGTTCTCAGTCGCAGTCAGCAGTAGCGGCCGGAGCAAAATTGGAAAAGTCTCTATTATAAATCTGTTTTAGTATAAATCATTAACTTTACCAAAAAAAAGCATGAATAAGAAAGGGCCTATTATCATTATCGAAGATGATTTAGAAGATCAGGAAATATTGACCGATATATTTCACTCACTAAGTTGTCAGAATGAAATCATATTTTTTGACCGTGGACAAAAAGCGCTCGATTATCTGATTTCTTCAGACGTCGAGCCCTTTATCGTTTTTTCCGACATAAATATGCCGGAGTTAAACGGCATTGAACTGCGTGAGAAAATTCACGAAAACGAAGATCTCCGGAAAAAATCAATACCGTATCTGTTTTTTACAACTAGAGCTGAACAACAACACGTTGTAGATGCATACTCAAAATCGATTCAGGGATTCTTTGTGAAGCCCCACAATTATACTGAAATTAAAGAAACCATTAAAACCATTGTCGAGTACTGGATGAAATGCGTCTCGCCTAACTACGTCAAATAATTGAGGATTATATAACAGCATCATAGTTGCAAAATCAACTAACTTTGCAGCATGGAAGAGAATCTTAAGCGCCTCAATAAATTTATTGGTGAAACCGGTTTCTGCTCGCGAAGGGAAGCCGACAAACTCATTGAAGACGGCCGTGTAACGATTAACGGTATCGTACCCGAAATGGGAACGAAAGTTTCACCTGATGATGAAGTCCGAATCGACGGAAAGCTCCTACGCGAAAAAAGAGGAAATTTTGTATACCTGGCTTTTAACAAACCGGTCGGAATCGAATGCACTACCAACCTTGATGTTCAAAACAATATTGTCGATTTTATCAATTATCGGGAGCGGATCTTTCCAATTGGCCGACTTGATAAAGCTTCCGAAGGTTTGATCTTCCTTACCAACGACGGCGACATCGTCAATAAAATACTGCGAGCCAGAAACAACCATGAAAAAGAATACACGGTAACGGTCGACAAGCCGATCACCGGCCGTTTCATAGAAAAAATGGCTAACGGTGTTCCGATCCTTGACACAGTTACACGAAAATGTAAGGTCGAACAAATTAGCAGGCATACCTTTAAGATCGTACTTACGCAAGGCTTAAACCGACAGATTCGCCGCATGTGTGAATATCTTGGTTATGAAGTGGTGGCGTTGAAACGAATCCGGATTATCAATATTTCATTGGATTTACCTGTTGGGCGTTGTCGCGAATTGACTTCAGCAGAAATAGCAGAATTAAACCAATTGATCGCTCCGTCAGGAAAAACCGAGGAAGCAAGTCTGCCGAAGCCCGAACCACGCGAAAGAAAACCATTCGTTGAACGGCGACCAAGCAGCGATAGTGACAGAAAGCCTTTGATTCGGCCAACATCGGAAGAACCAAAACAAACATCAGCTGGCAGAAAGGCAGAGTTTATTAAGAAAGATGATCCGCGTTATAAGAAAAAAGGAGATTATTAGAAACAAATCGGAACAGGCAGGATTGAGTGCGCAAGGATAAGGGTGTAAGGTTTAGGGTATAGGGTATTGGTAGCTGCATGCAGTGATTGCTGAATTTGATTTTAAATTGCGACTGAATGCTGTGACTGTAGACTGTGAATGTAGACTGTGACTCTATTATTTTTCGCGTTCACGCTTTTGCTCTCTCGCCAAAAGGGTATTCTTCAGCAACATCGCAATAGTCATCGGACCAACGCCGCCAGGAACCGGGGTTATATGAGATGCTTTTTTGCTGACGTTTTCAAAATCGACATCGCCTGTAATGTAATATCCTTTTTCGGAATCATCGGCAACACGTGTGATTCCGACATCGATCACGACCGCGCCATCTTTTACCATTTCAGCTTTCAGATAATTCGGCACTCCGAGTGCTGTGATAATAATATCTGCCTGAGTGGTAATCTGGGCTATGTTTTTCGTATAACTGTGTGTAAGCGTTACCGTC
>DASVRQ010000027.1:0-27241 GCA_036388535.1 Flavobacterium sp.
TACTCGCTCATGTCGATGCGGGTCATTGAGTTTTCATCGTCAAACAGATATTCCGCAAGAGCTTTTGCAAGTTCCGTTTTTCCGACTCCTGTAGTTCCAAGGAACAGGAACGAGCCGATTGGTTTCTTGGAATCCTGTAATCCGGCACGGCTTCTTCTTACCGCGTCGCTGACTGCTTCAATGGCTTCTTCCTGCCCAACAACCCTACGATGGAGCTCGTCTTCGAGCCGGAGTAGTTTCTCGCGCTCACCCTGCAACATCTTCGTAACAGGGACGCCGGTCCATTTTGCAACAACTTCGGCAATATCTTCGCGTGTGACTTCTTCCTTAATTAGCGAATCTCCATCCTGGTTTTCCTGCAGTTGTGTTTGAAGTGTTTCAAGGCGGCTTTGCGCTTCCTTGATCCGGCCATATCGCAATTCAGCTACTTTTCCATAATCGCCATCACGTTCAGCGCGTTCAGCATCTGATTTAAAATTTTCAATTTCTTCTTTGACTTGTTGGATATTGTCGACAACGTCCTTTTCACTTTTCCATTTTGCATAGATTTCATTACGCTCTTCTTTGAGGTTTGCGAGATCAAGTCCAAGCATTTTAAGCTTGCTTTCATCATCTTCACGTTTTATCGCTTCAAATTCGATCTCAAGCTGCATGATTTTCCTGTCGAGTACATCAAGTTCTTCTGGCTTGGAGTTGATTTCCATTCGGAGTTTTGATGCAGCTTCGTCCATTAAATCAATAGCCTTATCCGGAAGGAACCGGTTAGTGATATATCGTTGTGAAAGTTCGACAGCTGCAATAATCGCATCATCTTTAATGCGGACTTTATGGTGGGTTTCGTATTTTTCCTTGATTCCGCGTAAAATTGAAATCGCACTTTCGGTATCAGGTTCGTCGACCAATACTTTTTGGAAGCGACGCTCGAGCGCTTTATCCTTTTCGAAATATTTCTGATATTCATCAAGTGTTGTCGCACCAATTGCACGTAGCTCGCCACGAGCCAAAGCAGGCTTAAGGATGTTTGCTGCATCCATTGCGCCTTCGCCGCCGCCGGCTCCAACTAACGTGTGGATCTCATCAATAAACAATACGATATCGCCTTCGGCAGAAGTCACTTCTTTAACAACCGATTTCAATCGCTCTTCAAATTCCCCTTTGTACTTCGCGCCAGCAATCAGCGCACCCATATCAAGCGAGAAGACTATTTTATCCTTCAGGTTTTCCGGAACGTCGCCATCTACAATTCGGTGTGCCAAACCTTCTGCAATTGCGGTTTTACCAACTCCGGGTTCGCCAACAAGCATCGGGTTGTTCTTTGTTCGCCGGGTAAGGATTTGCAGGACACGGCGAATTTCTTCATCACGGCCGATAACGGGATCAAGTTTCCCGGATCTTGCCATTTCATTAAGGTTCTTGGCATATTTGCCCAGCGCGTTATATGTTTCTTCAGCCGATTGTGATGTAACGCGGTCGCCTTTTCGAAGTTCCTCAATTGCGGCCATCAAGCCTTTTTCAGTTACACCTTGATCTTTTAGAATTTGTGCGACTTTACTTTTGGACTGAAATATAGCGAGGACCAAATGTTCAACCGAAACGAATTCATCGTTCATCTTCCTGGAAATAATCTCCGCCTCATTTAATGCACGTGACGTTTCACGGCCGAACTGGAGTTCGCCACCCGAAACTTTTGGAAAGCTTTGAATTGTGCTATCGAGAATCTGCCTAAAAAGCGGAACATTTACATTGAGCTTCTTTAAAAGGAAAGGCGCGACATTCTCATCGACTTCAAAAATTGCCTTCATCAAATGCTCATTCTCGATTTGCTGCTGGCCAAGGCTTTGTGCAATCTGTTGGGATTGTTGCAGCGCTTCCTGTGATTTTATTGTGAAATTATTGATGTTCATCTTTATTTTGTTTTTTGTTTAACACTTATGGTTTGCTAAATTTTTAACTTTGGTAGGAGCCGGATTTCAAATTGTATTCCATCAAAACAAAACCGACAGAAAGTCGTCCAGCCTAGTAGCAACGGTGACATTTTGTCTTAAAAGACTAAAAGATTATGAGCCTATATAATAAAATAATCGGAGACCGCAACAGTAAAGTTACGCCCGAAACCGGACTGGATTGGAAGCCTTTAACAGAAATAAAGCAATTGGATGAAATTGCTGAAGAATCGGCTACGATACCTGTTGTTATTTTTAAACATAGTACGACTTGCGGAATCAGCCGGATGGCGCTCAAAAACTTTGAACGCGACTACACAATTCCTGGTGCTGCCGCCAATATTTACATTCTGGACCTACTGGAATATCGTGAAATTTCTAAAGAGATAGCCGATCGGTTTGGCGTAACGCATCAGTCACCACAGATTCTGCTGATAAAGGACGGAAAAGCCATTTACGATGCTTCACACAGCGACATAGATGCCGACGCGCTTTCGAAAAAGATAGCTGGGCCGCTTGCCTAACTTCCCAAACGGTTGCGGTTTATAATCTCTTTTAGTTTTGCTTTGAGGTCTTCACCTGTATCGTAAACTATTTGTTCGTTGCTTGGAAAAGGAACCGGTTGGCGGTCAAGCATTTGGAGATCGGCATTATCAAGAGCACGGCGGTCACCTCGCAAGACTGCATAAACGTTTTCAAAGATGAATTCGCTGCTGATCGGAAAAGACTGTATCAACTGGTTGTTCCTGAAATTGATATAATCAACTTTGGCGACGACCTGAGCCGACTTAAACTGGTGAATTTCACTTATTGTTGCGCGAACAGTCCGAATATCATCGACCATAATTACGTTGCCCAAACTGTCTCGGACAACATTTCCGCGACGGTCCGTTTTCTTTTTTTTTCCGAACAACACTTCTTTCTGTCTTTCAAATACGGATTCATCCTGTCGGTTTGGAGTGACATTAATTTGGCGGAAGTTCATCACAATCCCGTAATCATAAGTGATCCCTTGTACTTTATTACTGTGGTAAACAGTCCACTCATCATCCAGACCATAGGTGCTGAAATCGAGCAGATCCTGCTCAAGCTGAAGCGGAATGGGCATGTGCGTATCGTTTCTGGTGTAGACACTCACATAATTGGAGCCTTGTTGTTTCGCCTGCTGGATCAGGTGCCGTGTATCTTTATAACCAGGATTGATCTGGTCGAGATAAACCAGGTCGGAATAAGCACGGCGGATGCTCATTTTATCATTCGTCAAAAGCAATGCCTTCGTATTATTGTATAAATACGTTGAAAGTGCATTTTTGCTGTTTATGATCTGCTCCGAATAATCTTCAAACTGAAAGTTGGCGTTTCGGTTCTGGTCAGCTACTTTCAACGGAAGCAACGGCTTTATCTGTTCCTGACGGTTGTGAAGCTGCTGATAAAGGTTGAATATTTTCTCAAGGTTGCGCGGGTTAGCGTCTTTGGCCAGCAGATCGATTTCACGTAAATCGCGCTCTTTCGCCTTCGCGTAAGCATCTTCCAATGTCGCTACGTACGGCTGTTTCCGCTGATCGTCTTTATTGTTGCGAAGTCCGGACACCGATTTTCCGATAGCCGAATCATAATCTCCCGAGTTCAGCAGCTTCTGTGATTGTTTCACGCCACAAGAAATGATCATCAGCAACAGCGAAAGCAACAAAGTAATTTTCCTCATTTTTATAAATGTTTTGCCAAATGTAAAATTTTTTGAAGCTGTTCCCGCTATCCGCTGCAATCTTTTATGGCTCCGCAAGCTCGCAATAAAAGGATTGCTTCGCCCGTTCGCTGTCGCTCGGGCTTTGCTTCTATCGGGGCTAGGGCCTTCTGCTGCTTAAGATATTATCGCGGCTCATCATTGATCCCGGCTGCAATTTTTTCCTCAGCAAGCTCCTTATCGTCTTGATCGGCTTCAAAGTTACGGGCATCATCCATATCCGAAAGTACAAGGCAAATGCTTATTGGAAAATGATCCGAGCCGATGTCTTTTTCAACTCTCATATCAACCAAATGGAAGTCATCACTTACGAAAAAGTGGTCGAGCGGCCATCGCAAAAGCGGATATCGTGCATTGAAAGTGTTGTAAGTGCCACGGCCACGGCGCGGATCAAGCAATCCACTGGTTTTAAGAAAGAGGTTTGTAGTATAGCTCCACGCCACATCATTGAGATCGCCAATAACCATGCATGGACCTTGATGCTTTTTCGCCCTTTTGCCCACAAGTAAAATTTCGGCATCGCGATCGGTGCTGAATTCACTTTCCTGCGGAACGGGCGGAGTAGGATGAAGGCCGTAAATTCTGATTGATTTGTTGTCGAATTCCACATCTGCGACTATGGAAGGAATTTCTTCGTCGATCAAAAAATTGACTTCTTTTTTAGACAGTGGCAGTTTGCTGTAGAACAGAAGTCCGTAAGTATTGTCTTTTGGTATCTCAATATAGTTTGGATATTCTTCCCGAAGCGACTTTACAGCATCAAGCCATTTCTGGTCAGTTTCGAGCAGGAATACGATATCGGGATTTCTGTGCTTGATTAAGTCCAGAAGATTAGAGTACTTCGTACTATATTGATAGACGTTCGAAACCAAAACATTAAGCTTTTTTGCCGATTCGCCAAGAACTGCTTTATGGATCATTTTCCTGCCGATGGGCGTGTACGGAATTATCAGGTAACCCAGGTATGCAAAAGATACGGCAAGCGAGCCCATCAATACAATATCATACCATAGTTTCGAATTCCCGTACAATAAAATCCACAGGGTAAGGGCGATCCCTATTAATGTAAATTTTTGAATTCTTGGATAGTCGAAAATCCGAAAGACCCAGGAATCTTTCTTAATCGCCGGAAGTAGGACGGTCAAGAGTATCAGCGCAGAAAATCCATACAGAAACAGTTTTTCCATTTAATAAAGCGATGGTTTTAGAATGTTAAGGTACGAAATCCGTCTAGATAATTAATAGGAAATTACTACAAAGTTCAAAATTATTGCGCATAAAAAAGCCGCACTTGGTGATGCGGCCTGAGCATTAAAAATATTATTTCCGGACAAACGGCGGAAGCAACGTACTGCAAACTTCCCCAAACCCGATACGGACATCGTTGTTTTTGCAATAGCCTTTCATAATTACGGTGTCATTGTCATTGATGAATTTTCGTTCGGTCCCATCGCTTAGCTTAATCGGATTTTTGCCGCCCCAGGTCAGTTCGAGCATCGATCCAAAACTGTCGGGCGTCGGACCCGAGATTGTTCCCGAACCCATCATGTCGCCTGAATTTACCCGGCATCCATTCGAAGTATGATGCGCAAGCTGCTGTTTCATCGACCAATACATATACTTGAAATTGGAATTGGATACAACAGTCGGTTCTCCGTTTTCAGGTGTAATTGAAACCTCAAGGTTTATGTCAAATGCATTTTTACCTTTTTGCTGCAAATAGGGAAGCGGAGTAGGATCTTGTTTTGGGCCTTTTGTACGAAAGGGCTCCAAAGCATCCATCGTTACGATCCAGGGTGAAATCGATGAGGCAAAATTCTTTGCGAGGAATGGCCCAAGCGGAACGTATTCCCATTTTTGGATGTCACGCGCGCTCCAGTCATTGAGCAACACCATTCCGAAAATATAATCTTCAGCTTCATGAACGGGTATGTTTTCACCCATTATGTTGGCATCAGTAGTAATAAAAGCGGTTTCAAGTTCGAAATCGACCAGACGAGACGGCCCGAAAACAGGCGTTGTTTCACCTGCAGGAACTGTTTGTCCCATTGGTCGGTGCACCGGAATACCTGACGGAACTATCGTAGAACTTCTTCCGTGGTAACCAACCGGAATATGCAGCCAGTTAGGTAATAGCGCATTTTCAGGATCACGGAACATCATTCCCACATTGGTAGCATGCTCGCGGCTGGAATAGAAATCGGTGTAATCACCGATCAGGACAGGAAGCTGCATTTCTACATCATCAATGTTAAATACTACAATTTCACGATGCCCTTCATTATCACGCAGGTCTGGATTTTCACTATCAAAAATATCGGCTATCCTGTTTCTGACCAATCGCCAGGTTTTCTTTCCATCAGATATAAAATCATTCAGGGTATCCTGCATGAACATGTCATCAGTAAGCTCGATTCCTTCAAAATAGTTTAGTTGCTGCAGCGCACCAAGGTCAATAGCGTAGTCACCAATTCTAGTTCCGATCGTCACTACATGTTCTTTCGTCAGAAACACGCCGAAAGGGATGTTTTGTATCGGGAAATCGCTATCGGCGGGGACTTCCAGCCATGATGTGCGATTTGTATAATTGGCTGTTATTGGCATTTTCTGGGTTTTAAATGTTGAAAAATAGACTTACCAAATATAGAATTATGATTCATTTTAACAAACCGATTTCGTATTTTTGCTGTCAATTTAACGAAATATTACCAAATGCGACACGACCAAGAAATATTTGATCTGATACTAGATGAACAGGACCGGCAGATACACGGACTGGAGTTAATTGCTTCTGAAAACTTCGTAAGCGACCAGGTAATGGAAGCCGCAGGATCGTGCCTCACAAACAAATATGCTGAAGGATATCCAGGTAAAAGATATTACGGCGGATGTGAAATCGTAGACATAGTTGAACAAATTGCAATAGACCGGGCAAAGGAATTATTTGGCGCCGGATATGCCAATGTGCAGCCGCATTCGGGCTCGCAGGCGAATACCGCTGTTTTCTCGGCGTGTTTAAAGCCGGGTGATAAGATTTTGGGATTTGATCTTGCTCATGGCGGACATTTAACTCATGGTTCGCCCGTGAATTTTTCAGGAAAATTATACAATCCTGTTTTTTACGGAGTAGAGGCAGAGACAGGGCAATTTGATTATAATAAAATACAGGAGATCGCAACCCGCGAGATGCCAAAAATTATTATTGCCGGCGCTTCGGCGTATTCACGTGATATGGATTTTGAACGTTTCCGTCAGATAGCTGATAGTGTGAATGCACTTTTAATTGCCGACATTTCGCATCCAGCCGGGCTTATAGCGAAAGGCTTAATGAACGATCCGATTCCGCATTGCCATATCGTAACGACGACAACGCATAAAACACTTCGTGGCCCAAGAGGTGGAATGATCTTAATGGGTAAAGATTTTGAGAATCCTTGGGGACTAACCACTCCAAAAGGTGAAATTCGAATGATGTCCTCATTGCTCGACTTAGCTGTTTTTCCAGGAAATCAAGGCGGTCCGCTCATGCATATTATAGCTGCGAAAGCCGTGGCATTTGGTGAAGCGTTATCCGATGAATTTTTCAGGTATTCGCTGCAAGTGCAAAAAAATGCCAAAGCAATGGCTGAAGCATTCAATAAAAGAGGTTACAACCTTATTTCGGGCGGAACCGACAACCATATGATGTTGATCGACCTGCGAAACAAGAACCTGACAGGTAAAGAAGCAGAAAACGCACTGGTAAAAGCTGAAATTACTGTTAATAAAAATATGGTTCCGTTTGACGACAAATCACCGTTTGTTACCTCAGGAATCCGGGTCGGAACACCTGCAATTACGACAAGAGGCCTTGTTGAATCTGACATGGAAACTATTGTGGAACTTATCGACCGGGTATTGTCTAATCCGACTGACGAAGATGTGATCGCTGAAGTTGGAGATGCCGTGAATGAGTTGATGAGCGACAGGGCAATCTTCGTATTTTAATTTTAGTTCATGTCTGTACTACGCCTGCAATTGCCAACCGATCCGCGCTGGGTCAACATAGTTGAGAAAAACATAGAAGAGATTCTGACCGACCATGCGTGGTGTGAACAGAAAGCTGCTTCAAACGCTATAACTATTATCACCATAAACTCTGAGTATCCGGATCTTGTCACCGATATGCTGGCGCTTGCCAAAGAAGAGATCGAGCATTTTGAGATGGTGCACGAAATCATCAAAAGGCGCGGCTTAAAATTAGGTCGCGAACGCAAAGACGAATATGTCGGCGAATTGGCGCAATACATGAAGCGCAGCAACACGGGAAGCCGCGTGTCAGGATTTGTCGAACGACTGCTTTTTTCGGCGATGATTGAGGCCAGGAGCTGCGAGCGGTTTAAAGTACTTTCTGAAAACATTAACGATCCTGAACTGTCAAAGTTTTACCGTGACCTGATGGAGAGCGAAGCTGGTCATTATACCACTTTCATTACTTATGCACGAAAGTACGGACAAGGTATCGATGTTGAAAAGCGCTGGCGCGAATGGCTGGATTTTGAAGCGTCAATAATTGAAAATTACGGAAAAAGTGAAAGCATCCACGGATAATCTAATTAACGCGGAACCCTGTAATATTAAGTTAGTCGAAGCATCCGTCAAGGATATTCCTATAATCCGAGAAATTGCTTACAAGACATGGCCTGTTGCGTACGGTCAGATTCTGTCGGTTGAGCAACTTGATTATATGTTGAGCAGATTTTATTCCGATGACACATTAGCATGTACGATTGAAGCTGATCATCAATATCTTCTGGCGGTTTCGGGCGACGATATAGTCGGATTTTGTTCGTTCGAAATCAGGCACGATTCTGCTCATATCCACAAATTGTATGTTCTTCCAGCAGCGCAAAAACTAGGCATCGGACAAAAGTTACTGCAAGCGATTGAAGTTAAAGTTTCAGATGCGGCAATGAATCGTATAACGTTAAATGTGAACCGGTACAATTCAGCGAAAGATTTTTACATGCGGATGAATTATACAGTCGGAAGTGAAATTGATATCGAAATTGGCAAAGGCTATCTGATGCAGGATTATGTGATGGTAAAGTATCTTACGTAATTATCACTTCATGTTTATATAACAATCCTTTGGCTTCGATTTTATTGAACATAGCTTTTTTAATTTTCGTTGCTTCAGGATCAATCGTATAGTTGTAGCTCGTACTGAAATCCGATTTGTTTGCTACAGCTTTTGAAAACTCTGCCCGATATAAGTCGCATTTGTAAAATTGTAAGCCAGTTAAATCTGCAGCCATGAAATCGGCCGCCACCAAGCTGCAATCGGCAAACGACGAAGAATTCATCTTCAATGCATAAAACTTTGAAAAGTCAAGGATGCAATTTGAAAAGTGAACTTCAAATATGAATTTTTCTGCCATTGCAAAGTTCACATCTTTGATCTTGCAATGCTCAAAATGAACGCTTCGAAAAGCTGTATGGCCGATTTTGGCTTCATTAAAGCTGCAGTTCGTGAATCTACAGTCAATAAACACCATTGCGATAAAATTACATGATGAAAAGTTGCAATCGAAGAATGTACATTCTTCAAATTCGTGAAAATTGAGTTCATCCGCATCGTAAGTTCGATTGGAAAAATTTGTCTCACTGAAATAATGCGGCATTTAATATAGTTTGAAATGCAAAGTTAAGGGTTTCACCTGTGATAAGGTAAATAAAAAGAGAGCCCGGGAAATCCCAGGCTCTCATCTCACACATAAGAAAACAAGAATTCTTTATCTTGAACCTCCGCCTGATCCTGTTCCAGATCCACCAGTCCCGGATCCCCCAGTTCCAGCTCCACTTGTTCCTGTTCCACCAGCTCCAGCTCCGCCAGTTCCACTTCCGCTCCCGGAACCGCCTGTTCCACTTCCGCTAGTGCCAGTTCCACTTCCATTCCCGGAATTTGTATTTCCTGTTCCTGCGCCGCTATTTCCATTTCCTAACGAAGGTTCGTTTGGATTGTTAGGAGTGTCTCCAGCCTCACGTCCGAATCCGATTGTACTGGAACCGTTGGCACCTTGTCGGCTTGTATTAGTAGCGCTACCTTTTGTTCCTGATGCACTGTTACCGCTTGTTCCTGAAGTTGCTCCATTTTTAGCAGTACTGTTTTTACGTTTTGATTTTGTTGTTGTAGTTGTTGTCGTACTGTTATTGTTGTCGTTTTGTTGGGTCGCCGTTGTTCCTGACTTACCGCTTTGCGACGAGCTGGAACTGTTGTTTCCCGATTGTGCGGATACTACTGTAAAGGCCAGTAAAGCACCCAGTGTTAAAAGCATCTTTTTCATAATTCGGATGTTAAGTTGTTTAATAAAATTGGATTATGTTGGCTGTTACCTTGAACCAACTACTCTAAGTTAGTGCGTAAGCAGCTACTTGTGAAACAACTGGTATTGTTTTATATTCACGTTTAACCTTTCTTTAGCATGCCTTACTAAATGTTTTGCTAATTCCTGTTAATTATGACCATTTCCTTATCTATAAGCGACCTGCCTTCAAATCAGCCCTATAGACCTATACGGAAATTGTACTTCTTTATATTTAAACTCTATAAATAATTTAAATCAACTAGATGTATATTCAAGCTGTCGATGGGTATTTTATAATCAAAGCCAATAATCCTGTAATGTACTTTGGTGTAAAATATTGGTAATTTGTAAATAGGGTTCCAAATTGAATAAACATTGCTGTTATGGAAAAAAATACGATTACTACACTGGCGGTAAAGTTTTGGGGAATGATCGAAACACCGCCACTGAATAATAGAGAGCAATTTAGGCAAGGTGTTATCGACACCATATTAAAGGTATTGAAGATGCAAGATGACGTGACAATCGAATACATTGGTTACCGGCCCGACAGGATTGGGATACACCACCTGACTTCAAGCAGGACAATTTACGAAGACTGTGTATTTGTAAGTTTAAACATGCACTCGAGTACATTATATACATTTGATGAAAAGCTACCGGAAACTATTGTCAATAACTTCATAAATGTATTTGAGAACAAAACCAACCACCATCTTGAAATAGATTCTGCGGTGGTTAATAAACACAAACAACAGCGTACAATAGAGATGACCTCCGATTGGAAATTTTACCTAAAACACGCATAAATAAAAAGTCCGCTCTGGCGGACTTTTTATTTATATACTCATTGCAGAAGTCTGCATATTCTCTTTATCAAGCATTTCCTTTACGACAGCAAGTATTTCTGAAATCTCGTCGGTTAACGCAACAACAAAATCACCTTTGCCTGCAATTCTTATAGCATGCCGAATGGCGTCCTGCTCTTCAAGTACCACCTCATAAGTGACATTTTTATCTAGCGATTCGATACCTTCAACAAGTAATCCGATTAGCTCATCACGTGTGCGGCCACGAAGGTCAAGCTTGGTGCGAATGATGATGTGATCGAACATCCGTGCCGCAATCCGAGCATATTCACGTATATCATCATCACGCCGATCGCCGACTCCGGAAATTATCCCAATTTTTTTCGGAGCCTCAATGTGCGTCAGGAAATCTTCGATTGCAGCAAACCCGTGCGGATTATGTGCATAATCGATCATAACCCTAAAATCCTTGAACTCAAAAATATTCATTCGGCCCGGAATTGCTTCAGCACTCGGAATGAAGGTCTGCAATCCTTCTTTAATGTTTTCAACTGAAATCCCCCATGAATAGGCCGCCAATGATGCCGCAAGTGAATTCGCAACCATAAACCGAATCTTTCCCTGCATCGTAATAGGGATATTTGCCACATTCTCAATTTCGACCCGTTCCGTTCCTTTGCAGATAACAACTGTACCGTGGTCAAGTGTTGCGACAACGTTTCCACTAGCAATAAGGTCATTAAATTGCTGCCCATTTGGATCCATGGTAAAATACGCAACATTGCAATTCAGTTCCGATGCAATCCTCATGCTATGTTCATCTTCAGCATTTAATATTGCCCAGCCGTCTTGTTTGACACTCCTAACTACAACGCTTTTCACGTTTGCGAGTTCTTCAAGCGTATGTATATCGTTGAGTCCGAGGTGATCCTCTTTAATATTAGTGATCACGCCAACATCACAATATTCGAAAGCAACGCCATTCCTCAGGATTCCGCCTCGTGCGGTTTCAAGAACAGCGAACTCAACTGAAGAATCTTTCAGCAGATATTTCGCGCTGACTGGTCCGGTTGTGTCACCTTTCTCGTGTAAAGTATCGTTGATGTAGATTCCGTCGGTAGTCGTAAAGCCGGTTTTAAAACCGCTTGTTTTGATTATATGTGCCAATAATCGCGTCGTGCTGGTTTTTCCGTTGGTTCCGGTAACGGCAATGATCGGAATTCGACTTGGTGTTCCCGCCGGAATCAGCATGTCGACAACCGGTGCCGCAACATTTCGCGGCTGGCCTTCGGTGGGAGCAAGGTGCATCCTGAAACCAGGTGCTGCATTTACTTCCAATACAACGCCGCCGTTTTGCCGCAGCGGTGTTTCCAATGACGAGGCCGCAATATCAATTCCGCAGATGTCCAATCCGATTACCCGTGAGATCGTTTCAGCAACAGCAATATTGTCAGGATGAACAGAATCCGTAACGTCGATAGCAGAGCCGCCCGTACTTAGGTTCGCGGTCGATTTCAGGTAAACGATTTCATCTGCTTTTGGGACCGAATCAATCGTATAGTCGAGCTTTTTAAGCAATTCTTCAGAGTGGGAATTTATTGTGATCTTAGTGAGCATGTTCGCATGGCCATTGCCGCGTTTACCATCGCGGTTTACCAGATCAACCAGCTGCTTGATTGTGCTTTTCCCGTCTCCAATTACATGTGCCGGAACACGTTTGGTTGCAGCAACAAATTTGTTGTCGATCACCAGAACGCGGAAATCAAAGCCAGTTACAAAACGTTCAACAATTACTTTTCGGCCTGATTCTTTAGCGAACTGCAATCCGATCAGTGCCTGCTCCCAATTGGTAATATTCGTGGTAATCCCTCTTCCGTGATTTCCATCCAGAGGTTTGGTGACGAGCGGATATCCGATGTCGTCTATTATTTGCTTTAAGCCTCGTTCATCGGTACAGATTCCACCTTCCGCAACCGGAAGATAGGCATCGGCAAGCATTTGTTTAGTCTTCTCTTTATTACCCGCAATATTTACCGCCAGCAAACTTGTTTTTGATGTTGTCGTAGCTTGGAAACGCGCCTGGTTTCGGCCATATCCGAGCTGGATAAGCGAATCTTCTGAAAGCCTCATCCACGGAATGTTGCGTTTTATCGCTTCATCAACAATGCTTTTCGTACTGGGCCCGAGGCAGTTCGATTCGCATAAATTGATTAACTCTTCAATTTCTTCACGGATGTTATAATTCTCGCCTTTTATCAAAGCACCAACGATTCGCACAGCTGCTCTTGCAGTGAATTGTCCTGCGTTTTCATCAGTATATTGAAATACGATTTGATGAATTCCAGGCTCAATGGTAGGCTTTGTAATCCCAAAACTTACATCCATGTTTGCTGCGGCTTGCAGCTGCAAAGCCACGTGCTGAATAATGCCTGAAATTTCGATGCCAGATGCTGATTCCTCAAAAAACTTATTAGTATCTGGCCCAAATCCATTCCTGATCTTTTCTACAAGCTCTGTTATGTTCGTATAGTGCTGAGCATCTTCAAGATCAACGCGGATCTGCATCAAACTTTTGTATTGGATGCTCCAGATATTTGGTCCACGAAGTACCTGTGTTTTTAATATTTTCATTGGTATTGCTCTATGTTTTGTTGGCGTATTTTCGTAAGATAAGTAAATCAAATTTCATCATCTAAATCTACATCATTGTTATATAATTTATGGTAAACTTTATATTAAATAATTATCGGGAAATCTACTGATCAGCCGTATCTATAGATCGGTAAAAAGCGTAGAAATTTGAATTCTTTTCATCGGTAGTTGTTACTCCTTCCCGGCTAGATGCAACTTGCGCCATAGTAGGACTTTGCGCTTTGAAAAAGGATTTTCGTCTAACACAAAATAAATAGCGGCTAGCTTCAGATCAGCTTTTTCGAGCATTTCTCACCTTTTTGGTTTGCAGGTTATCTTTTTGTTGCTATATTTGCAACCGCATTAAGGCCTCGTGGCGCAATTGAATAGCGCATCTGATTACGGCTCAGAAGGTTACTGGTTTGAATCCAGTCGAGGTCACAAAATTAAACCGCAACTACTTAGTTTTAAGTGCTTGCGGTTTTTGCGTTTGTATCAAATGCTGCCTGTAAATTCAGCGATAGGAATGTGGGAATTTTGACAGTAGAAGTTTCTATGGAAAATGCAGCTGCCTGTCTTAAAGCTACGTATTTTATTAGCTGATATCAACTCAAATTCTCATTGCCCCAACGCTCTCGTCGTCACATAATATTTCCATGCGATAATTATTTTCTGAAACTTCGTTGCCCTTGAAAGGTCGAGTTGTTTTTTGGTGTAAGAGGGCAGAAGTATTTTATTTATTTTGGCCAATATCTTAAACATAAGCATTGATTTAGATAAAGTTATAAAAAAAAAAGACCGTCGTGCCGACAGTCTTCTTCTATTACTTTTTGGAATTTTCAAGTTCCCGCCTTGATTGTTCGAGTTCCCTTCGTTGCTGTTCAAGTTCGCGGCGAGCCTGTTCCATTTCTCTTTTTGACTGCTCCATCTCGCGTTTCGCTTGTTCTATCTCGCGTTTCGCTGCTTCAAGTTCACGTCGTCCTTGATCCTGATGACTTGCGCCGGGCATCTTAGCGCGTTCTTTTGCGGCTTCTGAATGATCCCGCGCCATTTCACGTCGTGCGATCGAAATAGATCCTTCCGCAAGTTTCATCGCCTCAGAAGTAATTTTTTGGGTATCTATGCTGATGGCTTGCCCGCTCCCTTTGGCGAATGGCAAAACATTTATGCCATCAATCATAATCGGGTCCATTTCGGCTAAGATCCTGTCAACATCTACATCGGCGACTACTTCACCATTGACGATGACTTTGGTGCGTCCTTTTCCGTCAATGCTGCTGATTACAATGTGTTCTCCATTAGCATCAGAAAATTGAATTAAGCCAGGCAATTCAGGTAGTTCCGATAATTCTGTATGTTCAGGAATTTCTGGTAATTCTGAAGGATCAGAAAATACAACCGGATCGTTGCCGTTCACCGATCGCAATACATTAAATCTTTTGCTGGATTTATTGAATCCAATTGCTCCGTTACTGCTTTTAAAGAAGTGAATTGGCTCAATGGGTTCGTTTCCGCTGACTTGCGTAACGCCTTTTTTACCGGTAGTGTCTTTAAATTCGGCCTTTATAGCCACGATTTCACCTGCGTTGTTCCTCTTAACCTTTGAGAATTTCAGTTTAACTCCGTGCTGCCTCTCAACACGCTCTGCTTCGCTTTTCATTTGTGCATCTGTGGTGTTCTTATCCACCTTTACTGCAATGCCATCCTGAACAACGTTAATGGCTAGAGGCTGTTTTTCCTGTGCAATAACTCTTACCTGAAAATAGAACATGAACGCGGCAAGTGCAGGAACAATTAAGAAATACTTCCAGCAGTTGTTCCGTTTCGATTGATTTTTGTTTAACATAACGATTCGTTTTTTGATTAATGATTGATAGAAATGATTGGTGATTGAAACACAGTGATTATGAGTGGTAATTTTAACTAAGGTAATTTGATAGGATCTTCTGTCCGGGATGGCACGAACGGCCTCGCTGTCGGCGATAAATTCCAAATTCTGCATCATCGCTTTCTTGTAAAGCCAGATGAACGGATTCCACCAGAAAACAATGCAGAACAGCCGCGCGAAGATAACATCTGCGGTATGAAACTGGCGACAATGCACCTTTTCATGCTCGAGGATATTGGCCATTTCCGTTTCAGAAAATAAAGCCGAATTATAAACAATGTAATTACAAAATGAGAATGGCGATACGTTATCGGAAATATCTACAAGTCTGTAATCTCCATTTTGTTGCACGGTTTTACCTTTTAATATATTGCTGATGGCATAACAATCAAAAAGGAACTTCATGATGAAAATCAAGACCCCAATAAAGTAAATTCCAAATAATGCTACCATCCAGTCGATCTCAAAGGTTTCAACAACAGGCTGCGTTGCGATGTCGGCAGGAACCGGACTCCAGTTAACTGGAACCAGCCGTTGCACTTCAACCCAAATAACTTTTTTATAAGTAACCAGTGGCAACAATGCTGATGTAACTAACCCGGCAAGCAGATACCAGCGGTTACTCTTAAAAAAAGTCTCTTTCCGAAGCAGGAAGTGATATGCAAGAAAGAATGCGCCGATAAGGGCAGCCGATTTAACCAGGTGTACTAACAGCGCTTCCATAAGCTTTATTTTTTTTCGATCATTGCCAATATTTCACGTAATTCCTCAGCCGATATTTTTTCTTCCTTGGCGAAAAATGAAACCATATTTTTATACGAGCTATTGAAATACTGGTCAATCGCGGTATTCATAAAACGTTTCCTATAATCCTCTTTTTTTACAATCGGATAATATTGATGCGTATTTCCGAACGCATTATGCGCCACATATCCTTTTTCCTCCAAATTGCGGATGATTGTCGAAAGCGTGTTGTAATGCGGCTGTTCATCTGTAATTTCTGCCATTACTTCCTTAACGAATGCCTTTTCAAGCTTCCACAGTATGTGCATGATTTCCTCTTCCTTGTTCGTCAACTTTTGCATTGTATAAATATTATTTTTTTATTTAGCTCCGCTCAATTAGCCTTTGGCCTTGGGTGGGCGTTACCGCGAATTAAAATTTATCTGATCCTCATCATTATACTCGCGGTCGGGCTCTGCACTGCAATCTTTTGTCATTCCGCAAGCTCCATGATCAAAAGGATTTCCACTTCGATCCCTAACGCAAAACAAACCTACAACTATTTTTTTAGTTAACCAACTAAAAAAGCAGTTATTTTAATGGTAAGTAGGCGTATCAGCTTTAGAAGAACACTATTATCAGGTCAACAGGCCATGTAAGAATAATATGCAAAGCAGATTAATACAAATGACTCTTTCGATCTGTAAAATCGGGAGCAAAAAAAAGGGCGCCGCAGCGCCCATGAATTTTATTGATATTCCTGAAGAATTATCTTAAATGTTCCATCCGTTACATTAATGACATCTGTCGCATCATCCGTATTATACAGCTTACATGAGAAGGTTCCTAATATGGTAACATTTTGCGTACCGTCTGCGGCGCTTCCGCCTGGGGTAGAACCGTTGACCGACAGGGAACTTCCGCTTTGGCTTCCGCCTGTACTTGCATAGATTGTTCCATCGGCGCTCTTATAAACTATCTCTAATCCGGCAACATGTGCCTGATTCTGAGCGTCAGTCAGGAAATTTGTAGGAAGATCGCCCACTGTATCGTAGAAGGCAGCCGATTCGCCGGCTTCGTCACCATTTGCTCCAAAATAGGCATGGTTCCACGCGATATAGAACTCAGGAGCAAAGTTTGGTGGATTGAATGCCATCACTCCGCCTGAATAATAGTACCATCGGTCGAAACCTTCACCGCTGAAGCCAGTTCCGCCACTGTATAAAAAAGCGTCGTCAACAGTATTGTAAAATGTGTAATCGAAAGTGGTGTTGTCCCTCTTTCCCCTGATATACGCAACGCCAGCAGTGTTATCATCATTGTTTTCCGGCGCGTTATCATCAGAACCGCAGGACACTAAAAGAGCAACACACGCAAATAATAGAAACTTTTTCATTTGTAAGGTTTTGTTTAAATACAAATCTATAGTTTTATTTGAATCGGCAATTAAAAAGCCCAACGATCTTGACATCAAAACAACGTGTGCGATATACAAAGTTTAAATAAGCTTCGCTCAGTTCGCCTATGGCTCGGGACATAATTCAAAAACCAAAACCCGAAATATTTAATCTTCAATACTGAATACTAATACTATACCTTAAACCGCTCTTCCGATACCACTTTGCGCAAATAAACAACACACAACACAGCCCCAAGTCCGAGCAAGCCCATTATGATCCAATTGATCTGGTAGCCCCAATACTTGATTATCTCAAGGCCGGCTTTTGCACTCATAATGTGAGCAAGCCCGAAGCTCATCGTATAGACGGCCATATAACGGCCTTCATGTCCACGTGGAGCGCGATCCATCGCAAAAGAATTTGAAAACGGAAAAGCGAACATTTCTCCAACCGTCATAAACAGGATGCTGATTACTAATATTCCAGCCCAGATATTCATCAGAAGTAAGAAAAAGCTGGCCGACATCAGTAAAGAACCCCAAAGTATGATTTTAAGTTTGTCGACCTTCTTACGTTCGAAATAGCTCACGATCGGCATCTCCAAAGCGAAAATCATCAGTCCGTTCAATGTCATCAAAAGCCCCGTTTGAAATTCAGTCAGCCCAAACATCTCATGATGATAGAGTGGAAGCGTCGTAAAAAGCTGGAAAAAGATCATCGCAGTCACAAAACTTATAAAAAGGAAAATCCAGAATGGCCTGTCCTGGAAAACCGTGCGAACCACTGCCGGTCCTTCCACAACATTCAGATGTTCCGCAATTTTCTTCTTTTCCTTGACAAGCAATGCAAAAATCAGGATTGAGATGATACAGGAAGCACCATCGGCCCAAAACAATCCTTTGTACCCGATGCTCATGATAATTAGTCCGCCCATCGCCGGACCGGCGGCAAATCCCAAATTTACTGCAAGCCTTACAAGCGTCAATGCCCGCGTTCGCATTTCCTGGCGTGCATAAACACCCAGCGAAACGAACATAGCGGGCCGGAACATATCGGCAACGACCATGATCGAAAACATACCGATGCACAATCCGGCAAACGACGTTATGTATTGAATCAAAAAGAACATGAGTCCGCTCGTAAACAGGCTGAAGACCATTATTTTATAAAAACCAATTTTATCGGAAAGTTTTCCGCCCAGCCACGATCCCAGCATTGATCCACAGCCAAATGCCACCAAAACCCAACTGACCTGGCTATAGCTGAATTCCAGGTCTTCTTTTAAATACTTTGATAAAAACGGAAGAACCATCGTTCCTGCGCGGTTGATGAACGTAACGACCGTTAGAATCCATATCTCCCGACTGAAACCTTTGAAATTATTGATGTAGCGTCGGAAACCGGCTTTGAGCATACTTAGAAGTTGAAAGGCAAAGTTACAAAGACTACTTTTAGATACAGTAAAACTACTGCGTTTGCTTTCATTGACCCATTACTTTTATCTATTTTTGCAGCAAACCTACGTTATGAAAAATTTGCTTCTGTTGTTGATTATGCTTTCAATCTTTCGCGTGTCTGCGCAGCAGAAATTTGATCCCGCGTCTGTTGCTGCATTCCAGAACGAACTCAACTCGCAATATGCGGATACGAAAAAGAGTCCGCTTATGGCTTCCGACCTCAAAACATTCAAGCACCTTGACTTTTTTCCGGCCGATTCAGCATTTTTTGTCACTGCAAAATTGGTAAAAGCGAAGAAACAGAAGCCTTTCAAGATGAAAACATCAACCGACAGGCTTCCGATGTACGTGAAATACGGAACCTTGTATTTTGAGCTACAAGGTAAAAAGTGCGAACTCAACCTGTATCAAAATGCAGAGTTGATTAAGAAACCGGGCTTTGATGATTATCTGTTCCTGCCTTTTTCTGATTTGACCAATGGCAAGGAAAGTTATATCGGTGGGCGTTATATCGATGTTCGGAGTCCGAAAGGAGATACAATCGTAATCGATTTCAATAAAGCATATAATCCTTATTGCGCATACAACCATGCGTATTCATGTCCGATCGTTCCGCTAGAAAATGATTTGCCTGTCGAAGTAAGAGCTGGCGTAAAAGCGTTTCATGAATAATGAAATTCGTCAATTTACATACGCATCATTTTACAGATTCGGAACAGGTTTTTGAGGTGGTCAATCAATATCCGCATGCGTTTGATGCAGCTGTAGAAAATTACTCGGTCGGAATCCACCCGTGGTATATAGAAATCGAACGTGTGACATTGGATATGAAGTTTATAGAAAAAAAAATCCAATCAAAAAATTGTTTGGCTGTAGGGGAATGCGGACTTGACAAACGTATAGAATTTCCATTCGATTTTCAAGTCGAGGTTTTTGAAAGGCAACTGCGTTTGGCACAACAATATCGGAAACCGGTAATTGTACATTGCGTTGCAGCTTTCCAGGAGTTGGTAGAAATCAAAAATAGGCTCAAAATAGATGTTCCGATGATCGTGCACGGGTTTGCAAAGAAAATAGACCTTGCACATCAGTTACTCGATAATGGATTCTACTTGTCGTTTGGGAAGTATTTGCTTCGGAACCCGGAGCTGGAATCGGTTTTTGCAGCAATTCCGGAAGATCGCTTTTTTCTTGAGACTGATTCGATTGAGGAAAGTATTACAGAAGTTTATGACCGGGCGTCAAATTCCCGCGGAATAACAGTCGGCGAGACAAAAGCGATCATCGCCCGAAATTTTAAAGCAGTTTTCAAAACAGATTTTACCGAATAATAAAAATATAAAATGGCAGATTGGAGAGAAAGAGCAGAACTGCTCGTAAAAAAGGAAGGCCTTGAGAAGCTTAAAAATGCACATGTTCTAATTGTCGGGGTTGGTGGCGTTGGTTCGTTTGCAGCCGAATTCATTACTCGGGCAGGCGTCGGAAAAATTACGATCGTCGATGGAGATGTTGTGGATATTACAAACATTAACAGACAGTTGCCTGCGCTTCATTCGACTGTCGGTTTACCGAAGATCGATGTTGTTGGTGATCGGCTGATGGATATCAATCCGGAGTTGCAACTGATCAAAATCAAAGAATTTCTGTCACCCGAACGAGCTTTCGAAATCGTCAGTGATGAATTTGATTTTGTTATGGATTGCATCGACAGCGTAACTCCTAAAGTAAATTTAATTATCGCGGCAAAGCGCAAAAAAATCAAGATCATCAGCAGCATGGGCGCCGGCGGAAAAATGGAAGCGGCAAAGGTTAAGGTTGCCGACATTAGCAATACCGAAAATGATTTTCTTGCAAAAGCAATAAAAAAGCGTCTCAAAGAAGTAAAGATCGACAAAGGAATTAAAGTTGTCTTTTCATCTGAAATCCAAGACGAAACAAGCTTAAAACACACTGACGGCAAGAACTACAAAAAGTCTTTCTACGGAACCAACAGCTATATGCCGGGACTTTTCGGACTGTATGCAGCCGAGACCGTTATTAGATATTTGCTTAAACAAGAAGACAAGGAATAACATGATTACTACAGTTATATTTGACATGGATGGAGTGATCGTCGACACTGAACCTGTTCATTATTATGCATTTCAGCAGCACTTCAAGCAACTCGGAATTACTGTTTCGGATGAAGTTTATGCCACTTATACAGGCTTTTCCACTCGAAATGTTTACGAACGGCTCAAAAATGAGTTCGGTCTGAGTGAAGAAGTTGAAAAACTTATTGATATAAAACGCGCAATTTTTAACGGCGCATTTGATTCCAAAGAAGATTTGTTTCTGCTTGACGGCGTTGAAGACTTAATACGTGATCTACATTTGAACGGAATACAACTCATCCTGGCTTCTTCGTCAGCGAAGGTTACCATAGAGCGAATTTTCAGGCGGTTCAAACTTCACCAGTATTTTACGCATATTGTCAGCGGTGAAGATTTTCCACAATCAAAACCACATCCAGCCATTTTTGAACACGCAGCCGAACTTTCAGGTGACCAAAAGCAGAATTGTATTGTCATTGAGGACAGCACCAACGGAATTAAAGCTGCAAAAGCTGCCGGTCTTTACTGTATCGGATACGACAGCGAACATTCGAAACTTCAGGATTTGTCGCTTGCCGATGAGGTGATTAGGCATTTTAAAGAACTAAATTATTTTCGGATACGAACGATCGAGCCTTAGCCCAGAGCTTCTTTGTAAACGCGCAGGCAACGTTCGCGTGCTTCTTTGTGATCGACGATAGGTTCAGGATAACTGAATTCCTCTAGCTCTGGAACCCATTTCCGGATGTAGACAAGATCTTTGTCAAACTTTTTCACTTGCTCTGACGGATTGAAGATCCTGAAATATGGAGCTGCATCAACGCCACTGCCTGCAGCCCATTGCCAGTTGCCGACATTGGAAGCCTGTTCGTAATCAAGCAGTTTTAATGCAAAATATGCCTCGCCCCAACGCCAGTCGATCAACAAATGCTTGCAGAGGAAACTTGCCACAATCATCCGAACGCGATTCTGCATAAACCCGGTCGCGTTGAGTTCGCGCATTCCCGCATCTACAATAGGATATCCCGTTTGCCCTTCGCACCACTTTTTGAATTCAATTTCATCATTCCGCCATTTAATCCTGTCGTACTTCGGTCGGAAGCTCCTGCTGACCGTTTGTGGAAAATGCCATAGGATCTGGATGAAAAACTCGCGCCAGATCAACTCATTTACAAAACTTTCCATTTTATTGGCATAGGCTAAAGCGACTATCGTTCGAATGCTAACCGACCCGAAGCGAAGATGCGGACTCAACCGCGAGGTCTTATTAAGACCTGGAAAATTCCGCGTCGCCTCATAATTTGCCAGCAATTCTTCAGACGCATTAAAATCAGCAACCTTAATGCTGGATTCTTTGAACCCAATGTCAGGCAACGATAAAAAAGGGTAGGAATGAGCAGCAAAATCGTTGGCGGAGAGTACCCTTTGACTGGTCTTTAACGTAATTTCGGTGTATTTCGCTTTCCAACGTCTTGAAAATGGCGTGAACACAACGTAGGGCGACCCGTCATCCTTTACGATTTCATTTTCTTCGAAAATAACATGATCTTTGAACAGCAATAACTGTATCCCGCTTTTCGAAAGATATTCGGTAATTGAAGCATCTCTATTTTGCGCATATGGTTCGTGGTCTTTGTTCGCAAATACAGATGTAATTTGCAGTTCTGTGGCAAGAGATTTAAAAACGTCGACAGGTTTTTCGTAGAAAACGGCAACAGAAGTTCCAAAAGCAGCCAATTGGCGGTTGAGGTTTTCAAGTAATCGGTGGATAAATGTCACACGAGCATCATCTGAAGGCAATTCCGATATAATATTAGGATCAAAAATGAAAATTGGCAGCACTTTAATTTTACTTTCCAGTGCGTGGATCAACGCAGTGTTGTCTTCGAGACGCAAATCGCGCCTAAACCAAAAAATCGTTACCAAATCATTGCTGTTGACCATTAAGCAAATGTAGTTATTGTACGCCGGAACCTTCAGGACCTACTTACCATTAAGAAAAAATTTAACAGTTCTGACGGTTTGAATTTTGTATTTTTGGGGATCAAAACTAACAAATATGAAAAACATTATTATTGCTTTGGCGATCTTGCTTGCATCACACACAGCATCGGCGCAAGTCAGAACACCACAAGCCAGTCCGAAGGCAACCGTAACTCAGATGGTCGGTTTAACTGAAGTCGTATTGGATTATTCGCGTCCGAGCGTAAAAGGGAGAACCATTTTTGGGGATCTTGTACCGTTTGGAAAATTATGGAGAACAGGTGCTAATCAGAATTCGATGGTGTCCTTCAGCGAAGATGTTGTAATTGCCGGTCAGACGTTAAAAAAAGGCAAATATGCGATCTTTACAACTCCTAAAGCAGACAATTGGGATATCGTATTTTATTCGGATACTAACAATTGGGGAACTCCTGAGAATTGGTCGGATGCAAATGTAGCTTTACGTACAACGGCAAAGGCAGAAATGCTGAATCGCAATGTTGAATCGTTCACGATTGGAATCAACAACCTTGACAACAATTATGGGCATCTCGAAATTTCATGGGAGAAAACAATGGTGTCTATCCGATTTGAGGTCCCAACCCAGAAGACTGCAATTGCGAGCATTGAAAAGGCTTTGGCAGGTCCGAGTGCTGGTGATTATTTCTCATCTGCGCAGTATTTTTACCAGTCGAACGGCGACATGAACAAAGCGCTGACTTACGTCAATAAAGCATTGGAATTGAGTGCTGACAAACCATTTTACTACTATCGCCAAAAATCGTTGATCCAGGCAAAGTTAGGTGATAAAAGAGGCGCGATTGAAACAGCGAAAGTTTCGCTTGCAGCTGCACAGAAAGCCAATAATGCTGATTATATTAAAATGAATCAGGATAGTATTTCTGAGTGGAGTAAGAAGTAGAGTTAAGTCTTCAGTCTTCCAGTCTTCAGTCTCAGTAGTCAGCCAGAGTTTGCAGTCTATAGTTAACATTAATACGCAATGAATTATTCCACAATTTAAGCGCTCATACGAGCGCTTTTTTTATGGAACCAGCAGTTTATCTTTGCGAAAAAGCGTTGACTGCAACAATATCGAAAGAACAAACGTCAGTAACGCTCCCATGAAGTTCAGCCATAAATAACCAAGCTTTTCTTCGCCTGGCGGATAGATGTGAATCGCAAAATAGTATACAAACAAAATCGTTACCTGGCTTGTGACTGCTCCGATAAATATAGCGTTGGCACGTACATATTTAATGTAAAAACCCACAAGGAAGATACCGAGTACCGTTCCGTAAAAAACTGATCCAACTATATTTACCAGCTGAATCAGGTTTTCAAATAAGGTAGCAATGCAGGCAAATAAGATCGCGATCACTCCCCAAACAAGCGTGAAAAATTTGGTCGCATTCACATAATGTTTTTCGGACCTTTGGCCCTTCACATTTCGTTTATAGATATCAATCGACGTGGTTGAGGCCAATGCGCTCAATCCGGAAGCGGTTGAGGACATTGCCGCGGATAATATTACAGCCAACAATAATCCGATCAGGCCCTGCGGAAGGTAGTTCAGGATAAAGTGTATGAACACGTAATCTTTATCGTTGGTTTCGGCTTTTTTATCAGCCTTTTCAATCAGTTCCTTTGCTTGATCCCGTAAATCTTTTTCCTGTTCCGAAAGTGCAATCAGGAGTTTCCGCAGGTCCTTATTGTCATAATTCTGATTCAGGTGATCCATGTACAACAGGTTGAACTGCTTCTTTTCTTCAGAAAGTGTCGCCAACTGCATTTCAAGATCAAGATACTGTTCTTTATACTCCGACTTTTCAATGACAATTTTGTTGTTCGGATTAAAATTTAAAGGAACCGGATTAAATTGGAAGAACACAAAAACCATAACCCCTGTAAGAAGAATAAAAAATTGCATCGGGACTTTCAAAAATCCATTCATGATTAATCCCATTTGGCTTTCGCGGACGGATTTCCCCGATAGATATCGGCCCACCTGCGATTGATCGGTCCCAAAATAAGCAAGCATCAGGAAAAATCCGCCTGTGATTCCGCTCCAGAATGTATATCTGCTCTTCGGATCAAACGAGAAATCTAAAATGTTCATTTTGTCATTCGCACCGGCGATATGCATGGCATTAGTAAAGGTCATGTCATTCGGCAGATAATGCAGGATCAGTCCAAACGTGACGAACATACCCGACATAATTACGAACATTTGTTGCTTTTGAGTGACATTCACAGCCTTTGTTCCGCCTGAAAAAGTATAAATGATGACTAAAATCCCGATGATTACGTTTAGTAAGGTCAGGTTCCATCCAAGCAACGACGACAAAATGATTGATGGAGCATAAATGGTCAAACCAGTTCCGAGTCCGCGTTGGAACAAAAACAGCAAAGCAGCCAACGATCGTGTTTTTAAATCGAATCGCTGTTCGAGGTACTCATATGCCGTATAAACTTTGAGTCGCTGATAGATTGGGATAAATGTTATGCAGATGACAACCATAGCGATCGGCAAACCAAAATAGAATTGGACAAACCCCATTCCGTCATGATAGGCTTGTCCGGGTGTCGACAGAAAAGTAATTGCACTTGCTTGAGTTGCCATCACTGACAAACCGACCGTCCACCACGGAGTTTCATTGTTGTTCAGTATATAATCCTCAACATTCTTGCTTCCGCGGGTTTTGTAGACGCCGTAAAAAACGATGAACAGCAGAGTGGCCGATAGAATAATCCAATCTATTTGGTGCATGGCTTACGAGTATAGTTGCATAAGGAAGAAAAAGACCAGGATGTAAATCACGTTCGCGAGCAACACCCAAGTGTAACTTTTTTTCCAGGTAGTAAGTTTTTGCTGCCGCATAATATCTTTATTGGTATGAAATCATATTTGCTATCAATCGAAATGCGCCCGGAACTCCTTCAGGCAATTCCCTAAAAAAGCTTAGTCCGGTATAAATGTAACTTCCTTTTCCGTGACGGGCAACCAAAACAGCACCATTTTTCGGAGTTTCCCCTTTATCGTTGGAGGAAATAACAGGAGTAAAAGCCTTATCCCATTCTGACGGGTAGTACAAACCCTGTTCTTGTTTCCAGCCTACAAAATCATCAGATGTAATTTTGTTCGGGTGATTCAGCAGAGGATGCGCAGGGGCGAGGAAACGCACTTCAGCATCTTCTTCGGTTACACGGTCTCGCGAGATTTTGAGCGGAAACGGCGCGATATCTTTAGCGACAAAATCATCCAATGTGTTGTATTGCACAATCATCGTATTTCCCGCTGCGACAAAATTGAAAAGGATTTCCTGCTTGTACGCGAGTTCCTTCACAACATTATAAGCGCGAATACCAGTTATAACAACATCGAAACCTGCCAACTTCTCGCTGTTGATATCAACCGGATTCAAGATGGTCACCTCGTATCCCATTTGTATAAGTGACTTCGGAACCTCGTCGCCTGCTCCCATAATGTAAGCAATCCGTTCGCTGCCGGTCTTTATATCGAGCTTGATCAGTTTCATCTCGGAAGGTTTTAAGACCAGTTGTTTTGAAATATGATGATAATCGATATTAATCTGTTCTTTGTCGAATTTTTTGCCGTCAACGATAGCGACAATTTTAGCTGTGGCTTCATCAGCATTTTCAGGAGGGGATATTGTAAACAAAACCGACTGTTGGGATCCTTTTCGCCCGATCGAAAAAGGTATGGAAGAGGGACTGACTTTCCATCCTGCAGGAAGTTCAAGCGATAAAATACCTTTTACATTTTCACGAGCAGATCTTAATGTAACAGAAATGGTTTTCGATTTATTGTTCGGAAATATTGAAACTTTGTCAGCTACAGCCATTGTGACATCCGGGACAACATCAAATGGCTCATAAACTTCACCACGGGCATCATCGTTGTATTTGTAAATGACGTTCCGCTCATAAGCCAACGTAAGGCCTTGAATTTCAACTGCAAAGACTACCTTTACATCACGGATAACATCCGGCATACCGATATTTTTATCTTCGACAGCATACATTCCGACAGTACCTTCTTTCTGAAGCCAATATGGCTGTGTATAATTGGCTGAAGGCGGAATGGTTAACTGAAATTCATTAAATATTGGAGTATTTTCTTCAAGTGTTGTAACTTCTGAGATAGAGGCAGAGTGAGATGCTGAAACAGAACGTAGCGACATGTGGATATTGCTACGGTTTAT
>DASVRQ010000028.1:0-113875 GCA_036388535.1 Flavobacterium sp.
CCTATATGCAAAAAAAAAGAAAGTGTTTGTTATTCTTAAGGATGTAAGCTACATTGGGTATGATGCACTAATAGTTCTACTGTCAATTCTAATCCGCTTCAAAGCGAGTAAAATTGACTTTAACGGAGATTTTCCCACTAATATAATTGTTAGAAAAATTCTTTTGGATTCGGGTTTTTTTGATTATTTTAAATCAACTTTTGAGGAACAGGACAGGTACGAACTTTCAAAAAAGAGATCACTTAGCACGCACGCTTGGAAACTTGTAGATTCAGAATTAACGAGTGAACTTATAGAGGAAGCATCAATGACAATTTGGTCTGAAAAGAGACGTTGCCAAGGCGTGCAACGCTCCTTGATAGAACTAATGCAGAATACTAACAATCACGCGGACATCTTTAAAGAAGGGGAGAAACATTGGTTTCTATCCGTTCAGCACCGAAAAAAAGAGAATATTGTAAGTTTTTCGTTTGTAGATTTCGGAATAGGAGTATTTGAAAGTTTAAATAATAAAACTTCGGAAAGCAAATGGTATAAGTGGCAAAACAAACTTTTTTCCCTTTTCACCATAAATAATAACAAAGAACTTTTGAAATTAATTCTAAATGGTAGCTTACATAAGACAGTAACCGGCAAATATTATAGAGGAAAGGGTCTCCCAGGTATTTATGATGCTTTTAATAGAAAGCAAATTAATAAGCTACATATAATTACAAACGATGTCTTTGCCGACGTTGAAAATAACAATTTTTTATCATTAAGCAATTTTTTTAGCGGTACCTTCGTTTATTGGGAAGTAGTAAGAAATAATATCAATTTGGAATGGATCGAATAATAATAAATATTGCCCACGAATATACCAGAACACCAGGTCCTAGATACGAAAAGGAAGGAAAATTCTCTGGCGAAGTATTTCGAAAAAATTATTTTGTACCAAAAATTAAAAAAGCTATTGAAGAAGATAAGATGATAGAAGTAAATCTTGACGGGACAAGTGGCTATGGAACTTCTTTTATTGAAGAAATATTTGGCGGATTAATAAGGGAAGATAAGATCAATTATACCGAATTAAAGAGAAGACTACATATTGTTTCTAAGGAAGAAGAGTACTTAATTGATGATATCGAGCAAGATATGCTTGATGCAAAAAATGAAGTCGAGTATGATCAAGGGTAAAATACTTGACATCACGTTCTGGTTCATCTTTTATCTTTTTATATTCATCGTAGGGTTTGTATGGGCTAAATGCTATGATTTTGATAACTTTGAAATTGACAACAAAATTAATGTTGTCGATATATTCTCCATTATTCTAACTTTTTTACTCGCTTTTTTTGTTTACAGTTATTTGGATAAATATAAAGAAGTACGAGTTAAGGAAAAGGAACTAATACTAAACAGAGTTCAAGAGATTTATCTTTTTATCGATGCGAGCTACCGCGAGTCTTTGAACGGAACAATTGAGTACACTCGTCCTGCATATATAGTGAAAAGAATCAATATTCAACTTGACAACGTTGGGCAGATGTTAGCAGTTGCTCAAATCAATTTACATTCATCCTTCAATATTGAGATTAAATTACTATCGAGACAGTTAAAAAGCCTAATGACCGATAGCTTAACCTTGACTCAACTTAATAATTTACAATCTCAAGTCAACCCGATTGTCATTTCAAACAACATCGCTACTTACTCTGATTTACGACGTAATCAGATTGAACTGAAATATGATCAACTTAAAAACAAAGTCTCAGAATATCAATTAAGGATAAATAGAGCATAATTAATTGTCATCTTTTATTGTTTTGCAGTAGCTTCGAGTGGAAGCAGCTTGAAAGACGTCGCTTTGAATCGGTCACCGACAATGTTGCCTGTAACTTCAGCTTTGCGAACTGCTGAACAAAATCCGTCAGATGCGTGTGCATCACCGTGGTCATCCAATTTTACTCCGTCAACGAAATAAGATTTACCATCGATCTTTACTGCCAGATCACATCCTTTTTGCGTTTTCATTCCGAAGTTGCATTGCCCGCATGATGCTTGTACAACCTGTGCTTGTTTTTCCTGCGCTGAAGCAGACATCGCGATCATAAAGAACACGAATAAAATACCTTTTTTCATATTATGGATTTACTGTTACTAATCTAGCCGCTACCTTGGCCTTTTCAACTACTTGTTCAATAGGGGTTTCCAGGCTGTCATTTACCAATGCTATTCCCATTCGGCGGAAAGGTCTTGAAGTAGGTTTTCCAAAGATACGGAAATCCGTTTTCGGAAGTGCGGCAATTTGTTCTATTCCGCTGTAAGCGGGATTTAGGCCGTTTTCAGTTGCTAATATTACCGCGCTTGCACCGGCTTTTTCGAGCTTGATTTCAAAAATCTGCAGACTCAATATTGCCCGAAGATGCAATTCAAATTCGTTGAAGTTTTGTGTGCCGGCAAGGGTTACCATTCCGGTATCATGAGGTCTTGGCGATAATTCAGAGAAATAGACTCCGTCATCGGTAAGAAAGAATTCCACTCCAAACAATCCCGCGCCGCCAAGTGCTTCGGTAATTTTTTCAGCCATATCCTGGGCTTCATATAAATCTTTATCGGAAATCGCTGCAGGTTGCCAGCTTTCCATATAGTCGCCGCGTTCCTGACGATGGCCAATTGGAGCGCAGAATAAAGTTGGATTGTTGTTTTGGACCACCGTCAGCAATGTTATCTCCGAATTGAAATTAACGAAAGCTTCAACAATGACTTCCACTACATCGCCACGTGAACCTTCAACGGCATAGTTCCACGCTTTTTCGATATCGGATTCTGTTTTTATTGTCGATTGGCCTTTTCCCGAAGACGACATCAAAGGTTTTACAACACAAGGCATTCCGACAGCTTCAACTCCGGTGCGAAGTTCTTCGGCTGAGGTAGCGTATCGGTAGTTGGCGGTTCTTAATCTGAGTTCTGTAGAAGCAAGATCACGTATGGCCTTTCTGTTCATTGTGAAATTAGCCGCTTTCGCGGATGGAACTACAGTGATTCCTTGTTTCTCATAATCATAAAATCGCTCTGTACGGATTGCTTCTATTTCAGGAACGATATAATCGGGTTGATGTTTGGCTACGATATGATCAAGTTCGGCGCCGTCAAGCATATTGATGACTTCGAAGGCATGAGCAACCTGCATTGCAGGAGCGTTTACATAGCTATCGACTGCAATTACCGTTTGACCGATTCGTTGTGCAGCAATTGCAAATTCTTTCCCGAGTTCACCCGAACCCAGCAATAATATTTTTGCCATTATGTATTTGCGTTAGGGATGGAAGTGAAAATCCTTTTTTGAAATAGTTGAATTAGAGCAGGCGTATCTTTAAAAAAGATTGTAACATACAGCCCGACCCGAAGGGCACGCCCAAATAATTAAGCCAACGCTTCTTTAATTCGCCTGAATGCTTCGCTAAGCACGTCTTCGCTTGTCGCGTAGGAGATCCGTATACAATCAGGATTTCCGAAAGCATCGCCGGTTACGGTTGCAACATTGGCTTCAGCGAGAAGATACATTGAGAAATCATCGGCATCATTGATGCAGGTTCCGCGCAGTGTTTTTCCGAAAAAATCAGAAACATCAGGGAAAACATAAAAGGCTCCTTCGGGAACGTTAAGTTTTAATCCTGGAATGTCACGTACAAGCCCGACGACTAAGTCGCGTCGCCTGTGAAAAGCGTCGACCATGTCTTTTAGAACCGAAGGATCAGCGTCAACAGCAGCAATCGTCGCGCGTTGTGCGATTGAGTTTGCTCCGCTTGTTACCTGGCCTTGCATTTTTGTACAGGCTTTTGCGATAAATTCAGGTGCTCCAATATATCCGATCCTCCAGCCGGTCATTGCAAATGCTTTTGCAACTCCGTTAACTGTAATTGTACGGTCGAACATTCCCGGAATAGAGGCGATGCTGGTAAAGCTTCCTGTAAAATTTATATGTTCGTAGATTTCGTCCGATACAACGAAAATGCGCTGATGTTTTGAAAGCACGCGTGCAAGCGCTGTGAGTTCTGGTTTGCTAAAAACCGACCCACTGGGATTATTCGGCGAGCTGAACCAAATCATTTTTGTTTTCGGGGTAATCGCTTTTTCTAATTGCTCGGCGGTGATTTTGAAATCGCTTTCGACTGAAGTTGGGACTTCAACCGGGATTCCGCCTGCAATTTTGATGATTTCGTAGTAGCTGACCCAATACGGCGCGGGCAAGATTACCTCGTCGCCTTCATTGATCATTACCTGCGCAATGTTGTACAGCGACTGTTTTGCTCCCGTTGAAACGACAATATTTGCCGGTGTATAATTGAGGTTGTTGTCTCTTTTGAATTTTCTGCAGATTGCTTCTTTAAGATCGGCATATCCGTCGACAGGTGAATAAGTACTGTAATTCTCGTCAATTGCGCGCTTAGCGGCTTCTTTAATAAAATCAGGTGTGTTAAAATCGGGTTCACCGAGACTTAAGCTGATTATGTCTTTTCCCTGAGCTTTGAGTTCCCGGGCGAGAGCCGCCATTGCAAGCGTTTGTGACGTGGATAACTTGTTGATCCTGTCGGATAAATGATTCATGAGGTGTTGTTTAGTTTGCCATCGAAGGGTTCATGCCTAGGTCTTTCAAATGTTTGAAATGCGCGATAACTGCGCTTCGCATGGTTTTAAATTCGTGGTAAGGCAAATTGCATTCTTTTGCAGTCTGTTTGACTATTTCAGCTATCTTTCCGTAGTGGACGTGGCTGATATTTGGAAAAATGTGGTGTTCGATCTGGTGATTTAAACCACCTGTAAACCAGTTTACGATTTTATTTTTAGGCGCAAAATTCGCAGTTGTGTATAATTGGTGAATTGCCCACGTGTTTTCAATTTCGCCAACTTCATTCGGAATTGGATTTGTGGTTTCATCAACAACGTGCGCAAGTTGGAAAACAATACTTAGGATCAACCCGGCAGTGTAGTGCATCACAAAAAATCCGACAAGTACTTGCCACCATGCAATACCGATTACGATTGGAAGCACGATCCAAATAGAAACATAAATGATCTTAGTGATGATTAAGGTAGTCCATAAGATCTTCGGACTTTTAGCTTCTCCGTAAGATAATTTTCTTTTGAGGTAACTGCGCATTTGCCTGAAATCGGTTGTGATTGCCCAGTTGAACGTCAGTAATCCATATAGAAACACAGAGTAGTAGTGTTGAAATCTATGAAATCGACGCCATTCAGCTTCCTTAGTAAAACGAATGATTCTTCCTGCGTCAAGATCTTCATCGTGACCATGGATATTTGTGTAAGTATGATGTAAAACATTGTGCTGCACTTGCCAATTGTATACGTTTCCGGCAAGGACGTAAATTGTTCCTCCCATGAACTTATTTACCCACGATTTGTCGGAATAGGATCCGTGATTCCCATCGTGCATGACGTTCATTCCAATGCCTGCCATTCCAACTCCGATCACAATGCTCAGAAGGATGTGCCACCAAACCGAAAGGCCGAGTGTAAGTATTAAAAAGTATGGCGTAAGGAAAATTGTAAAAAGGATAATGGTCTTGAGGTAGATCTGCCAGTTTCCTGTTTTTTTGATGTTGTTTTCTTTAAAGTATGCGTTGACGCGGGAGTTCAAAGTCCTGAAAAACTTCAGGTTATCCTGCTTGGAAAATGTGGGGCTATTGGCGTTCATATTTGGGGCAGTGTGCATAAAATTTGATTTTCAAAGATAATTATTATATAAGAATGTAAATGCGGTGTTAACGTAAAATTTGCTAATTGACTACTTTTGCAAGAAAACCATATGGACGAAATACTAAAGTATTTTCCTGAACTTACGGATTTACAACGGCGGCAGTTTCAACAATTAGGCCACTTATATCCTGAGTGGAACGCAAAAATCAACGTTATTTCGAGAAAAGACATCGATGCATTGTACACGAAACACATTTTGCATTCTCTTGCGATAGCGAAAGTCCAGCCGTTTGAACCCGGTAGTATCGTCCTCGATGTTGGCACCGGCGGCGGTTTTCCGGGAATCCCGCTAGCGATCTTTTTTCCGGAAACAAGGTTCTATTTGATAGATGTCATCCTCAAAAAGATCACTGTTGTAAAGGCTATTGCCGAAGAAATTGGACTTACCAATGTAAAAGCAGAGCAAATCCGGGCCGAGAACGTTAAAGGTGATTTCGATTTTATCGTAAGTCGGGCTGTAACCAACATGCCTGATTTCGTGCTTTGGGTCAAAGGCAAAATCAAAAAACAACAGAAACATGAATTGCCAAATGGTATTCTTTATCTCAAAGGAGGCGATTTAAGTGAAGAGCTCGTCGATTTTCCAAAAGCGACTGCGTTTCCTATATCAGATCTTTTTGATGATGAGTTTTTTGAAACCAAGAAAGTGGTGCACTTACCGCTGAAATGGAAGTAAGGCATTAATAAAGTGGCCACGAATTCACGAATTATTTTTTATTCGTGAATTCGTGGCCAATAAAAATATTCTGCAAGTCTATTCTCCCAAAAACGGATACCTATAATCTTCAGGAGTAACAAAAGTCTCCTTAATCGTTCGTGCCGACGTCCAACGCAGCAAGTTCATCATTGATCCGGCTTTGTCGTTTGTTCCCGAAGCTCTCGCTCCGCCAAATGGCTGCATTCCGACGACCGCTCCAGTTGGTTTGTCATTGATGTAAAAGTTTCCGGCACTGTTTTCAAGTACTTTTGTAGCTTCTGCAATCGCATAACGATCCTGGCTGAAAATTGCGCCTGTCAATGCGTACTCCGTTGTATTGTCAACCAATTTCAATGTTTCGACCCAATTTTGGTCTTCGTAAACATAGATGCTGATGACGGGCCCGAACAATTCAGTGCACATGATTTTATAGTCGGGATTTGTGGTGACGATCACTGTTGGTTCGATGAAATAACCAACCGATTTATCGTAATTTCCACCTACTAATATTTCTGCGTCGTCATCATTTTTGGCCTGATCAATGAAGCCTGCAAGTTTATCGAACGAACCTTCATGGACTACAGCTGTGATAAAATTCCCAAAATCTTCAGGTGAACCCATTTTTAAAGATTTGACATCAGCAACAAGTTGCTCTTTTACTGCCGGCCAAAGGCTCTGCGGAATGTAAGCGCGTGAAGCAGCCGAACATTTTTGTCCCTGGTATTCAAAAGCACCACGAACGATTCCGGTTACGACCTGCTTTACGTTCGCACTTGGATGCGCTACGATATAATCTTTTCCTCCGGTTTCACCGACGATTCTCGGATACGTTTTGTAACGATGTATGTTGTTTCCGATTTTTTGCCAGATGTTTTTAAAAATTTCGGTCGAACCCGTAAAGTGGACTCCCGCAAAATCCCGACTATTAAAGACAATGTCGCTGATCATTGCAGCATCTCCGAAAAGTACGTTGATAACACCATCGGGAAGCCCGGCTTCTTTAAAAACATCAAGAATGATTTTGGCAGAAAATACCTGGCTGTCGCTGGGTTTCCAAACCACAACATTTCCCATCATTGCGGCACTCGCCGGTAAATTAGCGGCAATTGCAGTAAAGTTGAAGGGCGTGATCGCATACACAAATCCTTCAAGCGGACGATATTCCAGACGGTTCCAAACCCCTGAATCGGATTTTGGCTGGTCGCTGTAGATCTGCGCCATGAATTCGACGTTGTACCGCAAAAAGTCGATAAGTTCGCAGGAAGCATCGATCTCAGCTTGATAGATATTTTTAGATTGTCCGATCATTGTCGCAGCGTTAATCTTTGCGCGATAAGGTCCGGCAATAAGTTCAGCTGCTTTAAGGAAAATCGCTGCACGATGTTCCCATTCCATGTTTGCCCACGCTGTTTTTGATTCCAATGCATTGGCAATGGCTTGCTCAACATGTTGCTTTTCGGCAAGATGATAGGTTCCAACTACATGTTTGTGATCGTGCGGAGCTGTGATTTCGCGCGTGTTTCCGGTTTTTATCCTTTCGCTTCCGATGAATAATGGAACTTCAATTTTGGCATTCCACATTTCCTTGTAAGCAGCCAGGACAGCAGCTTTTTCAGGTGAATTTGGAGCATATGATTTTACGGGTTCGTTGACCGCTTTTGGTACTTGAAAGAATCCTTTTGGCATGGTGTCAATTTGAAAATTTGAAAATGTAACAATTTGAAAATGTAAGAACGAGAACGTTTACAATTTTCAACTACAAAAATACAAAGGATGAATTTAATATTTAACAATAAAACATTAAAAGGTAGAGCCGGCTTTAGCCCCGATAGAAGGGAAGTGCCTTTTTAGAAAAGCGACTATTTTTTGCCAATGTTTAACTGCGACGCAGGAGCACGTTTGACATTTTGCAAAAAAAGGAGTTTGAGAAAAAGCACGCAACGGATAGCGGGACCAGCTTCTAATTAATAGCGAAAGGTGCGCTTAAGCGGAAAGTTGGAACGATGACGCGGAAACTTCTGGTCGAAGTAAAATTGATCATGTTGAAGTAGCCTCGCATTGCTCCAAACGGCGAAGAAAGCAGGCAGCCCGAGCTATAAGAATGTGATTCGCCAGGTTTCAATACTGGCTTTTTGCCGACAACGCCTTCACCATCGACGATTGTAACATCGTTTAGGCTGTCGAAAATCTCCCAGTGACGTGATGTGAGCTGAACCGAATCCTTGCTGTGGTTCTCAATCGTGATCTCATACGAAAACGCAAAATTGATCTTGTAGTTCTTGAAGGAAGTGCCTTCATAACTTGTCAAGACCGAAATTTTAATGCCTCTTGTGATTTGCGTAACCATGTGGTTTTGATAAGCTAAAATTCCTATTCCCACAAAACTACAAAATTTACCTGTTGGATTTTCGTTTAATTTATTTTTTTTCTAGTTGACAATGTCAAGCGAGCTGGCGACTCCTTTTCCGATCACGCGGTCAAACCTTTGATTGTTTTCGCGATAATACACAACGACAAAATAATTGTTTTCAGTTTGGGAGAAATTACCGTCGGGAGCATTTGCGTAGTCGATGTTTCCCTTCTTGTCGGCAGTCACATATTGGTAATTTGTAAAACCCTGTTTGATCATCAGCGCTTTTTCGTAATAGCCGTTCTTCGGATTATAATCCATCTTGTTCTCCGAATTTATCGCGTAATTGTTGAACATTCCGTTAACGTAGATGTCCTTGTTGGCAAGCGGCGCCGACAAAGAAAAAAACACCCATGCATAATCGGCTTCGATCTCATTCTTTTCTGCACCAATGTTAAGTACGACGAAATTTCCGTTCACATCAGGATAAAAAGTGTACGGCTTGTTGGCACGCGCTTCGTTCGTATACAAATGCGCATTGTAAATTCCGCCTGCCGGATCGACAAATGCGACATTATTTCCCGCTGACCGAATGTCTTTGTTCTCAAAATATAAAAACTCATTGCCAGCAAAAAATTGCGTTTCCGCATCGTACTTGTAGATGAGGTCGTTTCCGATCGTGTATTGCGGTTTGACGTTCCTTATCCCGGTTTCTATCTGGCCGTTCTGCATCAAAAGTACTTGTACATTCCTCGCTGCGTTTTGAAATAATATATTCGGCGATTTTACCGAAAAATCCAGATTGTGCATTTGGTTGATGACGCTTACATTCCGGGCGCGTTTTACTTGTACAGGAACGGAGACCAAATCTTCATAGAGAATGAACTTGCGTGAAAACACGAGTTCACGTTCTTCGTTGAGAATCCGGATCAGATAGTTACCGCTGACGCGGAATTGTGTCTGGCTATTTGGGAGCGATAAATTGTAATGGGAATAGATCTGGAGCGTGTTAAAAGAATTCACATAATTCTGGATTCGGACGTTGTCGAAACCCTGAAGATATTCGCTTTTTGAAAGCTGCGACGGACTCCAATCATAATTGCAGTGGACAATTTCGTAATAGTAGTTGGCTTCGTTGCCGAAGAGATCGTCGAATTCCAATCGGAATTGATCATTAATGCTGAAAAGCGGTATTGCATTCTGCCCGTTTTGTACGAAAGTGACGGTTTTAATATTATATGGCGGATCAACTTCAGTCTGTCCCTGTGCTAAAAGGCTATGTCCGAACACAAAAAGGCACGCCGTGAGAAAAAATTTATACATAATAAATATTTGCTGGATGGTAAATATAACAAAATAGGCACACTTAAATTGTGCCAGATTTTAACGCAGCTCCAATAAACCTCTATTTAACGCAAACCGGAATGATCTCGCCAGGAGCGAGGCAGTATTTTACGACAAGTTCGGGAGGAATTTTGGAAGTGTAGTCTTCTTCAACCACTGTAAATCCGATGCTTCGCAGTTTGCCGAAATAATCACGGCCATAAACGCGGACATGATCATATTGACCAAAAATCTTTGCACGCTCTTTTTGATCGGTGATCGAATTATCTTCAAAGGTTATTTCCCTTCTCAAGTCCTGCGGAATCTGGAATATGCCCATTCCGCCTGGTTTTAGGACGCGATACAGTTCCTGCATTGCTTTTGTGTCATCTGGAATATGTTCGAGAACGTGGTTGCACAAAATGATATCGAATGAATTGTCGCCGAATGGCAAATTGCAGATATCTGCTTTTACATCTGCTAAAGGCGAATACAGATCGGTTGTGGTATAATCGAGGTTCTTCTGGTTTCGGAACAGTTTGTAAAATGCCTGTTCCGGCGCGAAATGCAATACTTTTTTTGGAGCTGAAAAGAAATCGGTTTCATTTTTTAGGTAAAGCCACAGCAGCCGATGGCGCTCGAGTGAAAGCGTGCTTGGAGACAAAACATTGTTTCGCTGGGTTCCGTAACCGTACGGAAGGAAGCTTTTGAAGCTTCTGCCGTCGATTGGATCGGTGAATTTGTCGCCCTTCAGGACAAGTGCTAAAATCGGACGAATGACGTAGCTAAGCCTTATTAGTAGTGGCCGCGGAATTGTGTTGAGGATTATTTTAAAGAGTTTCTTCATTTTTTGTAGTGGCCACGAATTCACGAATTACTTCTCGCTAAATTATACTATGCCACAAAACTAAAATTTTTAAATTCGTGAATTCGTGGCTAACCGTGCAAACTTTAAATCACCAAAGCCGTCCTCCGAAACTCGTTTTCCTCGTCACTTTCAATTCCCAACGCCTTATAAATATAGGCAAATGTTGAAAGCAACTCGGGTTTTCCATTGATCAACGCCACATCATGCTCGAAATGCGCACTTGGTTTTTTATCAGCGGTGACAATCGTCCAGCCATCTTTTAAATGTTTGATATTTTTTGTCCCCAGGTTGATCATCGGCTCTATTGCAACGACCATTCCGTCGATGAATAATTTTCCGCGGCCGCGTTTGCCGTAGTTTGGCATTTCCGGATCTTCGTGCATTTTGCGTCCTAACCCGTGTCCGACCAATTCCCGAACTACGCCATATCCATGAGCTTCCGTATATTTCTGGATTGCATTTCCAACATCTTCAACGCGGTTTCCTGCTTTGAATTCCCGGATGCCAACATAAAGCGACTCCTTTGTGATCTGTAACAGCTTTTTAGTTTCGGGAGCAATTTCACCGATTGCAAAGGTGTACGCATGATCGCCATAAAATTCATTCTTCAAAACACCGCAGTCGACCGATACGATGTCGCCTTCTTCAATCGGGCGGCTCGTCGGCAAACCGTGAACAACCTGTTCGTTGACACTAGTAAGCAATGTCGACGGACAACCATATAACCCAAGAAAACCTGGCACAGCAGCATTGTCGCGGATAAAGGTTTCCGCCATTTTATCGAGTTGCAAAGTCGTGATTCCGGGCTTAATTTCAGCCGCGATCATTCCGAGCGTTTTCGAAACCAACAACGCACTTTCGCGCATCAATTCAATTTCTTCCGAAGTTTTCTGGATAATCATAATTCACTTTTAAGGTGCAAAAGTACAGCTTTTACTTCTTTTGCAGCAAGTTCCCGCTACCGTTTCAAGTCCGCGGCCACCACGTTTTTTTTGCAGCTTCCCAAACGAGCTTCCGTTGGTCGCTGTTTGGCAACCGCAAAAAATGCGTGCTTTGCCTGTGGGCTTTCCACTATATCGGGGCTAGAAAGTCTTCGTCTCCGCGTAATGCAGCAAAGATTTACGCGTCATCACGGCAGGTGGTTCGATTCCCATCAGTTCAAGAACCGTCGGGGCAATATCACCCAAAACCCCGTTGTGGATTTCCCTGAGCTCTTTATCAACCAAAATTATCGGTACCGGATTTGTCGTATGCGCAGTATTCGGACTTCCATCAGGATTGATCATCGTTTCGCAATTTCCGTGGTCGGCAATTACAATGGTCGTGTAATTATTTGCAAGCGCGGCTGTTATTACCTGTTCAACACATTTATCGACAGCTTCGCAGGCTTTAATTGCCGCTTTCATAACTCCGGTGTGGCCAACCATATCGCCATTTGCAAAGTTCAGGCAAACAAAATCGACTTCGCCTTTGTTGAGTTCGGCAACAAGAGCTTCGGCAAGTTCGAATGCGCTCATTTCAGGTTTGAGATCGTAAGTTGCGACTTTAGGTGAACTCCTCAAGATCCTGGTCTCGCCTTCAAATGGTTGTTCGCGGCCGCCAGAAAAGAAAAAGGTCACATGCGGATATTTCTCCGTTTCCGCGATCCGAATTTGTTTTTTATTGTGTTTCTCCAGGACTTCACCAAGGGTTTCAGTTATGTTGTCCTTGTCATAGATCACGTGCATTCCTTTGAACGTATCATCGTAATTCGTCATCGTGACAAAGTACAGGTCCATTTTTTTCATGTCACATTCCGGGCAATCGCTTTGCGTCAAAACTTCCGTGAGTTGTCGGCCGCGATCCGTCCGGAAGTTGAAAAACACGACAACATCATCGGGCTCAATTACCGCCAAAGGTTTGTTTTGATCATCAACCATTACGATCGGATCAATGAACTCATCGGTAATGTCGTTGTTGTAACTGTCGTGAATGCTGTCGACCGCATTGTGGGAAGGAGTGCCTTTTCCGTGCACCAATAAATCATAAGCCAGCTTCACGCGTTCCCAGCGACGGTCGCGATCCATTGCATAATAGCGTCCAATTATAGAGGCGAGTTTTGCTTTTTTATTTTTAAGATGATTTTCAAGATCTCCAATAAAAAAAGCACCCGATTTCGGATCGACATCACGTCCGTCAGTAAAAGCGTGGATAAAAACCTTTTCTAATCCAAAATCTTCCGCAGCGTCGACAAGGCCTTTCAGATGTTCAATATGCGAGTGAACGCCGCCATTTGAAACCAATCCGAGAAAATGGATTTTTTTGCTGTGGTCCTTTGCGTAGTGAAAAGCATCTGCAAGCACCTTTTCGTCGTTAAGTGTTTTATTGGAAACCGCCAGGTTGATTTTGGCGAGGTCCTGGTAAATGATCCGGCCGGCACCAAGATTCATGTGGCCGACTTCAGAATTTCCCATCTGGCCTTCCGGAAGTCCAACGTTGAGTCCGTCCGTACGCAACTGTGCGCTTGGATATTTTTCGTACAGGCTGTTTATAAATGGGACATTTGCATTATCGATCGCAGAAACCTTCGGATCGGGAGATTTTCCCCAACCATCGAGAATCATAAGGATTACTTTCTTGTTCATCGTTAAAGTTTGGATAAAGGTAAGGTTTGAACTATTAATCAGCCGAGTTTGTGACGCGCCGATTATTTTTAAGCGAATTGTAGTCTATAAAATACCGAACGCTGACAGAGAATACTGTATTGACGCTATTCGAAAACAGGTTGGTGAAGTTGGTGTTGAAATTGCGGTTGACCTCGTTGCGGAAGTCGATCGCACTGTTTCGGTACAAAACCGAGATCTGACTTGCGGGCGCGAACCACCATGAATACGAAAGATCAAAATTCCAAAGATTCAAGTTCTGGTCGTAAGCCGATGTTAGCGCAGGATCATCAGACAAGAAATTGAGGTACCCATCATTGCTGAGCGTGAAAAGCCGGTCATTTTCAGAGTAAGACCAATAATATCTAGCAGTAAGATTGAAAGTCATTCGATTATTAACGGAATAACGCCCTGACAGCTCTGATACGATCGACTGCAGATTTCTTTGTACAAAAATAATTTCAGAAGTATTTTGACCAGATCCAAGACCTCGATCATTATAGTTCCGGGAAAATTCGAGTCCGTAAATCAGCAAAATTTTGTCGCTTATGCGATAGCGCGGACCAACATAAAGCGCGTATCCATTACGGTCTTCATCATTGATATAAACGGTTGGCCGCACATCAATAGCCAGCGTCTTGTTGTAGTTTGACGAGTAAAGAAACCAGGCATTCATTCCTTTCGGGACATAGGAATATCTGCCCGAGGTCTGCGGTTGGTAGAAATCAAAGGTTTCAATAGGATTGACCTGTAGGCCCAGATTATAATAATTTATTTTATTAGTGGTTGCCGATACGGTTAAACTAGAGTAGGCATTTTGAAATTTTCCTGTGACATTTTCAATTTCTACATTGGATGTCGCGTCGAATCGGAATGAATTGAATCGGCCTTCCGGATTTAAGATCCGATAATTATAGTTTGCATAAAAGTTATGGTAATTATTCTGGAAGTTGATTCCGAGGTCGTTAATGTCGTACTGTGCAGAAAGATATTTTGCGAAAACATCAAATCTGTGTTTCCCGCTCGTTTTGACGAAATTTAAGGCTGTTTTGAAGCCGTTATAATCTTCGATATCATTAATATGGCTGTATTTGAAATCACCGGTCAGCTTGTATGTGTTTTCCTTTGTATTTAAATCCCAAACGATTCCGGTTACATTCGCATCCCGGAAATTTCCATCACGTGCAACATTCGAATTGACCAACGAAACCGATGAATTTTTATTGAACCGTTGATCCAGCACAATAAGATTGTAATTGACCATCGGCTCAACGATGACATCGCGAGTCTGCTGGGTTGCTGTGTTTCGGATAGTTGCATAGGTCTTTTCAGTTACCGCATTTAAGACGCCAATTCCAAGTCCGTCTTTTGTTCGTCCCGAAAATTTTATAGCATTTATCAGATCGACAGTATTAGGAAGATTCTCTACCTCTTCATTTTCCCGGATGATTGGAGAAGTCGATGGCGCGCCGCCTATTCTTCGTGAGTAAAGCAGGTTTCCTTTATTGAAGATGTCAATTCCTTCGGTAAAAAAAGGCCTGTTTTCATTAAATTGCTGTTCAAATGGGGTTAAATTCAGGATCACATTATCAAAGCGCGTCTGCCCGAAGTCAGGAACAAGAATCGCATCGAGCGTAAATGAATCGCTGATTCCGTACTTGATGTCCATTCCGCCTTTGAAGCGATGTTGTGATTCACCTTCGCTATAATCATAGTAGTAGGAAGAATAGGGGATGAAGAATAACCGCGTTGGTGTTTTGATATTTTCAATTCCTTCCAATATTCCGGCCTGTTGTATTTCGGCACTGATGTTTGCATTGAGATAACTCCAAGTATATTTTTGGCGGTCGCGCCGGATCTCGCGGTACATGTTCAAGCCCCAGGTTTGCCTGGCTTCATTGCTAAAACGTAACGCAGCGTATGGAATTTTCATCTCGACAACCCAACCAAAGTCTGTGATCTTAACCTCGCTGTCCCAGATCGCGTTCCAAGAATAATCTTCCACAATTCCTGATGCGTCGTCTTGTGCCACGCAATCCTGCTGAACGCCTGATGCAGAAACAAAAAATCGAAAATCCTGCTGGCCGTCGTTATAACCATTGATGAAAATCCCGAAATGCTCGGCAGTTCCAAACTCATCACGCTCGGTAATTTCCTTAAGAATTTTGTTGGGTTCATTATCGTACATCAATGCCGAAACATAAATTGCTGCATCATCATATAAAATGCGAACTTCGGTCCTCTTTTCAGGACCGATGGGCTTGCCGTTATCGGGCTCAAACATAACGAAATCAGTTGCGACTTGGGCGGTTGCCCAAATGGGCTCGTCGGCCTGACCATTAATGGTAATGTTTTGTGTAGCTGGAGATGCCTGCAATATTTTCTTTTGGCTATAGGAAAAAGTGCAGAAAAGTAATAGGGCAAAGGGAAGCGCACTATATAATTTAGCCATAAAACCTGTCGATCTTCAAACAAAAATAAGTATTAAATTGATTGTTACAATTCTTTTGCAATATATTTCCAAGTCTTACGTTTATTAGGCTCAACCATTGGTTACATTGGCATGATTCCTGCTTATAATACCATATCGGAGGGCTGTTTTTTGAGCCTGAAAGTATTGATAATGAGGATGTAAAACGTTAAAGTTTGTATACTTATTTTTTTCTTTCCTTTCTTTTTATATTTTTGCCAACCCCGATCCACTATTAACCAAAACAAACTAAATTTATGATGTACAGAATTCTTCCTGTAGTGTTGTTCTTTATTATGTCTTTCAGTACTACAACTACAACTGACGTTAGAACAATAACCCCGACGAAATTGATTGCAGCAGAAACCAGGATCACTTTTGAAGAAGAAGTGGCAAGCATTTACTCAAAATTAAATACGCAGAACTTAGCATTACCAAAATTACAGAGTTTCACAAAAGCGCTGGAAGGATATTATAAACTGAAAGCAAAAGGCCTTGTAACAAAAGAAATTTTGACTTTGGTTGATTTTAGCTTATCATCTAACACAAAACGTTTGTGGATCATTGATATGTCTACCAATACGATTCTGTACAACACTCTTGTTGCGCATGGCAGAAACACTGGCGATGAATATGCAAATTCATTTTCAAACACTGGTGAATCGTTTAAAAGCAGCCTTGGTTTTTATACTACAGGTGAAGTTTATAACGGTAAACACGGAATGTCAATGAAACTTGACGGACTTGAGCCTGGAGTTAACAACAACGCACGCAATCGCGCAGTTGTAATGCATGGTGCTGATTATGTGTCGGATTCTTTTATCAAGAACCACAGCAGATTGGGCAGAAGTTTAGGTTGTCCTGCAATACCGGTAGAAATGACACCTGAGATAATCAATACGATCAAAAACAAATCATGTTTATTTATCTATCATCCTTCAAGAGATTCTAAACCAGCATCAAAATTGCTGTCGTAATTTCTGACAGGTGAGAAAAATCCCCGCTTCAAAAGAGCGGGGATTTTTTTAGATGTTTTTGAACATTACATAATGTGCGCCAATGTCACCAATATCGAATAGGTTTCCAATCTTTTCATAACCTAATTTTTCATAAAAGCCGACTGCAATAATTCGTGCATTGAACCAAATTATGGCGTTTCCACTTGTTGCAACTACGGATTCTACGTGCCGCACGAGCGCCTCGCCGTAACCTTTCTTCTGATATTCGTGTAATACCGCCATGCCGCGGATACGAAATTGGTTTTCTGGCTGAAAACAAGCACTGCTTTCTTTAAACAAAGTGACTACTCCAACTAATTGTAAATCTTGATAAAGCCCGAAATGCCGGTTTTCCGGTGCATCATCTCCATCGAAATGGCAAGTGCTGATGTCTTTGCCAGGTCGTAAAACAGGATGGCGCACAATCAAAGTTTCATGGGCTTCTATCTGCCGGATCGTTTTCATATGTTTCAATTTTTCTAGTCGTTCATTCACAGCATGATATCGTGCTGCTTCCAAAAAGTTTCATTTTTTTTGTGCTAAAGTTTGCAACAAAGTAAACTTATTATTTATATTTGCACCACCAATGCGGAAGTAGCTCAGTTGGTAGAGCTCCAGCCTTCCAAGCTGGTTGTCGCGAGTTCGAGCCTCGTCTTCCGCTCAAAGCCTCATCAAAAGATGGGGCTTTTTTATTTTTATCACTGTTCATCTTCCGATAAAGCTTAGATCACCTTCGCTTTCAAGTTCTGCCGCAACTTCATTTGCGCGAAAAAGACGTGCTGTCAATTCGCCTTTGAGCGTAACCGTATCGCCTTTTACCATAAGCCAGCTGCCTTCACGCAAACCCACAACAGGAATTGTATTGAAATTATGGAACTCTTTGATACGCATTTCCCGGGTTTCACCCATATGCGTTCCCGAAGGGTCCGGATCGAGATAATGCGGATTAATATTAAATGGAACTAGTCCGAGGGTTTGAAAACTTGGGGGATAAACAATTGGCATGTCGTTGGTCGTCTGCATCGTCAACCCGGTGATGTTGCTTCCGGCACTTGTTCCAAGGTATGGTGTCCCGTTTTTTATAACGTCGGCAAGTACGTCCATTACTCCAAATCTATAAAGCTGGGCGACAAGCAAAAATGTGTTTCCGCCTCCGGTAAAGATGGCCTCAGCACCTCGCAAAGTTTCTTTCGGATCATCATCTTCATGTAAGCCTACAACTGTAATGTTGATTTTCTCAAATGCTAGCCTGACCCGCTGCGTATATTGATCATGCGAAATTCCCCCAGGCCTCGCATATGGTATAAAGACTAATTTTTTGCATCCGTTGAAAAACTTCGTAAGTTCGGGCATCAGGTAATCGAGATATCCGCCTCCATATAACGTCGATGTACTCGCAATAATTAAATTTTTCATAGCTGCGTTAATGTTGCGCAAAGTTAAGAGAGAAATTGCAACTTTTTTATTAACACAAATTTATTAACACCTTAGTATATAATTTGGAACACATTCGGATACTTTTACATCAATGTCGTACCCATCAATATTAAAAATGCATAAATTATATTCCTTCATACTCTTGACTCTGATGATGGGAAATTGTTGGGCTCAACAGCCAGTCCGTCAAAATCTTAAGGGTAAAATTTCCACGGAAGCTGATGCAGAAGGATTGTATATCATCAATATGCAGACGGAGGCTTCCGCCGAAGCGAAAAAAGAAGGCTATTTTTCTATTGAAGCTGCCGAAGGTGACACGCTGATATTTACAGGAATCCAGATCGTCAGCAAAAAAGTGGCCCTCACAAAAGCAGATTTTGAGAAAGAGCTGTTTATTATCAAGCTTGAAGCAGTTTCCCATCTTCTTGATGAGGTTATCGTTGTAAGGCAGAATCAGATCACTTCCGAATCGCTCGGACTTGTTCCGAAAGGCCAAAAAAAGTATACTCCAGCAGAACGGAAACTGAACACAGCTTCAAATCCCTACGCAACTTTAGGAGTTGGAACTAATCCCGGCGCTTCTGCGGGGCTCGATCCTGTCTTAAACTGGATGTCTGGGCGCACCGCTATGTTAAAGAAAGAAGCGGAAGTTGAAAAGCTGGAGTATCTGATCGAAGTTGTCAGTTCACTTTTTGAAGAAAAGTACTTCGCCGAAACGCTCAAAATACCTGGTATTCATATTTTAGGATTTAAACGATACATGGTTTTAAAACAGAACTTTGCGTCCGCTATCAAACAACGAAGCCTTGGAATGGCATCTTTTATAATGGCCGAAACAGCAGTTGAGTACCTTGAAATTATCCAAAATGAGGGCCAGTAACCTTTACCTGTTTCTTCTTCTTTGTTCTATACATCTGTATGGGCAAGCAGATTCACGGGTGCACCTCCATTTTAAAGTTGAATCGGATACAACCGATATTAGCGGCATCAATGTTCTCAATCTGGTAACAGAAAAAACAGCGGTAACGGACCGTAACGGAGAGTTTTATATGGAAGTTCAGGCTGAGGATTTACTGGTTCTTTCGGCAGTGCATTTTGAATACAAGCGCAGGTTCATCGAGAAAGAAGATTTAGACCAAAAGGCGATAATCATCAAGATGGTATCAAAGGTTACACAGCTCGATGAGGTTGTAGTGAATCAACATCCTCAAATAACGGCCGAGGCACTAGGGATTGTTCCGAAAAACCAAAAAATTTATACCCCTGCCGAACGGAAATTATATACCGCCACAACCGGTCCGCTCGATATACTTGCAAACCTGATCTCGGGTCGGACAAAGATGCTTAAAAAGGAACTTGAGATATCGAAAAAAGAGATCTTGCTTGAAAAAATGGAATTCCTGCTCGAGGACAGCTATTACATCAATACGCTTAAAATTCCGCAAATACACATTAAAGGCTTCCAGTACTATATTGTTGATGATGCCGAATTTGCTGCGGCATTACGATCGAAGAATAAAACGCTGACGATGTTCCTGATGTCCAAACTTGCGACACAATACCTTGAGATAATCAAAGAAGAGCGATAGCGTATGGTCAAAAATCTACTTTGCACGCTTTTTTTATTCCCACATTGCTTTTTTCGCAGGATACGCCGCGGCAGATCCTTAGAGGTCAGGTCGTCGCTGATTCACTTGATGTCGAAAAGGTGAATGTGCTTAACAATTCCACAAATATATCGGCGGGCACTGATGCATATGGAAAATTTACAATATACGCACGTGCAAAAGATACGCTCATTTTCTCATCCGTGATATTGCGTCCTTTGATATTGATACTTCGAGAAGATGATTTTACACCTGAAGGGTTAAAAGTCCGCTTGGAAGGCGGTATTACAATGCTGGATGAAGTCATAGTTTCGAGGATGAACTTAACTGGACAACTGGATACTGACAGCAAGTCAATAAAGACATTCGATTTAAAACTGCCCACTCCTGCCAATATTCCAAATAGCCTGGGATACGTCAAAGGCATCCATAACATTGCAACACCAGCTACAGAAAGCTCATTGACAGGAATCAATTTTGTGAAGATTGGCAGATTTTTAGCTGGTATTTTTGTCAAGCCCAACCCAAAGCAGCCAGGTCTATTATATGAAGGTGAACTGTTTGCCGATGAAATCAAAGCGCGCTTTACCTACCATTTCTTCACCGAAACATTAAGACTCGCACCTGATAAAATGGGGTTATTTCTTGCTTTCTGTGACACTGCAGAGGCGAAACAACTTCTTGCAGATGAAAACATGTTTGAGCTTACAGATTATCTGATTAAAAAAAGTGAAGAATTTCACAAAGTGGAATAACGGTCGGTATCTTTTTTTACTTTTGGGAAATGACAAAATTTTTTCGGCTCACATTCCTCATTATTGTTCTGACGGCGCTAAGCTCTTTTGCCATGCATAAATTCTATGTCGGCATCTATCAGATAAATTATGCCTCAGAAAAGAGAATGCTTCAGATTACCTCGCGGATATTCATTGATGACTTAAACGATGCACTCGAGAGAAAACATAAAAAGAAATTTCACATCGGAGAAACCGGTGAAACCGCAGAGGAAATTGCCCTAATGTCAAAGTATCTGACAGAAAAATTTAGAATTGAGATAAATGGCAAACCCAGGCCATTGACCTTCTTAAGCAATGAATTCGAAAGCAATGTGATCATCTGCTATCTCAACATCCGTGAAGTACCTACTGTTAGATCGCTGCAAATTAGGAACGAAGTATTGTTTGATCATGTAACAGAACAGCAGAATATAATACAAACAACTATCAACGGCAAAAAAAATAGCCTGCTGCTGACAATCGATGAACCTCAGGGTTCATTAAAATTTTAATCATTTAAAATATGAAGAACAACACAATATTCGCATCCCTTTTATTTATTTCCGCATCTGCATTGGCACAACAACCTCCACAAAAGGAAGGCGGCCATGAGGATACAAACAAATTTCGTCAGATGTACGATCTGCTTGCGACACCAAATATGTATCGGACAGCCTCAGGTGCGCCGGGACCAGCGTATTATCAGCAACGTGCCGATTATAAAATGGATATCGAGCTTGATGATAAAAATACGCGCATCAATGGCGTAGAAACCATCACATATTATAACAATGCGAAGGAACCACTCGAATATTTGTGGATTCAACTGGACCAAAACCAAAATGCGCGAACTTCGAAATCGCCTCTGGTCCAAAGTACGAAAACTGATCCGGCAATCAGTGTTGCAGGATTTTCACGAACATACCTTGAGGAAGATTTCGATGGAGGTTTCAAAATCGAATATGTGAGAGACGCGTCGGGCAAACCCATATCGTACACGATCAATGAAACGATGATGCGCATCGATCTTCCGAAACCTCTTGCCGGCGGTGCGAAGATGTCATTTTCAATAAAATGGTGGTACAACATCAACGATTATATGAAATATGGCGGACGCTCGGGATATGAGCATTTTCCGAAAGACAAAAATAATCTGTATGTAATTGCCCAATTTTATCCCCGAATGGCGGTCTACAACGACGTCGAAGGCTGGCAAAATATGCAATTTTGGGGAAGTGGCGAATTTGCGTTGCCTTTCGGAAATTTTGACGTCAACATTACGGTTCCTGCCGATCATTTCCTCGATGCGACAGGAGTTCTTCAAAACAGGAAGGAAGTTTACACAGCCGAGCAACTGAAGCGATATGCTCAAGCTGAAAAATCGTATGATAAACCGGTTTTGATCGTCACGCAGGCTGAAGCGGAACAAACTGAAAAGGGCTTTTCAACAGCAAAGAAAACGTGGCGTTTTAAGGCTGAAAATGTTCGCGACTTTGGAATTTCAACTTCACGGAAGTTCATTTGCGATATGATGGCCGTAAAACTTGGAGGCAAAGATGTGATGGCAATCTCGTTGTATCCGAAAGAAGGAAATCCGCTTTGGGAAGGACTTTCCACGCGCGCTGTTGCACATACGTTAAAAAGCTATTCAAAATATACTTTTGATTATCCTTATCCGAAGGCAATTTCTGTGAACGCGCAGGATCAAGGAATGGAATACCCGATGATTTGTTGGAATTTCGGTCGGCCTGATGAAGATGGAAAATACACTGACCGAGTAAAATACGGGATGCTTGGTGTGATCATACATGAAGTCGGACACAACTTTTTTCCGATGATCGTCAATTCTGACGAACGGCAATGGACCTGGATGGATGAAGGTTTGAACTCGTTCCTCGAATATCTTGCAGAAACTGAATGGGAAGCTGACTTTCCGGTTAACCGTGGCCCGGCGAAGAATATTGTTCCATATATGAGCGGCGACCAGAATAACCTTGAGCCGATCATGTCAAATTCGGAAAGCATCAAGCAATTTGGCAACAATGCCTACGGAAAGCCTGCAACTGCGCTTAACATCTTACGCGAGACCGTAATGGGACGTGAATTGTTTGATCACGCTTTCAAAATGTATGCAAACCGATGGAAGTTCAAGCATCCGACGCCGGAAGATTTTTTCCGGACAATGGAAGACGCTTCGGCTGTCGATTTGGACTGGTTCTTCAGAGGCTGGTTCTATACAACTGATTATGTAGATATCGGAATCCAGGATGTCAAACGGTTTTTTATCAGTACCGAAGCACCAAAAGGATTTAAAGCACCTGAAGTCACAAGAAGAAACAGAAGAACAGCCTCAGGTCAGCTAGTTTACATGGTCGAAGAAGGAAGTGCTGATTACAATACCTCGCTGAACAAGCCTTTCACTGCAAAAGAAGTAGCACCGTTGAATGATTATATTCAAGCAACTTTTTCGGCTGAAGAACAAGCAAAGTTAGCCGGTCCGAAATATTTTTACCAAGTTACATTTAATAAGCCGGGCGGACTTGTAATGCCCATTGTTGTTGAACTGACTTTTGAAGACGGAACTACCGAAAACCATACTTTTCCGGCGCAAATCTGGCGAATGAACGATCAGCAAGTATCACGGACTTTCGCTGTACAAAAGCCGATCGCAAAAATACAGATCGATCCGAAACTTGAAACCGCCGACGTGGATACAGCTAATAACAGTTGGCCAAAACAAGCAGTAAAGTCGAAGTTCGATTAGACAAATATTTTGTTAATGTGGCACGATAACAGACCCAAGTTTGTAACTTTGCTATTGTCTCTAAAAAAGCTGTTATGTTTGGAATTGGCGGTGGCGAACTAGTTTTTATCGTATTGATTGTATTGATGTTATTCGGATCTGATAAGATTCCCGATATGGCGCGCACTCTCGGAAAAGGAATGAGGCAACTCAAAGATGCGACTAACGACATTAAATCGGAAATCCATAAAGGCGCTGAGGCCAATGGGTTGGATAGTTCATTGCTCGACATCCGTGGAAACATAAAAGCTGAAATCGAAAAAGCAAAAGACAATATGCTCGGTGACACGCCGCAAGAACTCGATAAAACGCGCACAGAGATTGAAGATATAGCTAGCGGACCGATTAAAAGACAGAACTAGATGCTCGATAAAATACTCGAACTTGACAGAGACTTGTTTATCTATCTTAATAGTTTGGGTTCTGAAACTTACGACGGACTCTGGTTGCTGATCACTAAACAATTCAACTGGATCCCTATTTTCCTCGTTTTTGCTTATCTCGTATTTAAGCATCTTGGATGGCGCCACGCCTTGCTAATTATTGTGCTTGTTGCAGTACTGGTAACGTTTACCGATCAAACCACCAATCTGATCAAGAACACTTTTCAGCGCCTCCGGCCTGGAAGCAATCCAGATATTGCACACTTGATTAGAGCTGTGCAAACCCGAAAATCCTTTAGCTTTTTATCCGGACATGCGTCAAGTTCGATGGCATCCGCTTTCTTTTTATATCACGTGTTAAAGCCGTATCTGAAATATATGGGATTCATTTTCCTGTGGCCTTTGATTTTCGCTTATAGCCGAATATATCTCGGGCTTCATTATCCGTTGGATATCATCTGCGGATATGTATTGGGAATCTTGTTTGCATTCCTGATGTTGCGCCTTTACGCCTATTTACGCAACCGATTTTTCCCCAATCAGAAGGAGAGCTTAGATAACCCGACAAACAGTGAGCCCGTCACGAATGGGTAATAAAACCGTTTCCACGCGCGGATCTTCTTTAAGAGCAATGTTATAATCCTGTAGCGTTTTTGTACTCTTGTCGTTGGGTTGTGCAGGTTCCAATACTTTACCGCTCCAAAGCACATTGTCGGATAAAATAATGCCGCCTCTTTTCATCAAAGGAACGATCATTTCGAAATAGTTGAGGTAATTTTCTTTATCAGCATCGATGAAAACAAGGTCGAATTGTACGCCGATGGTCGGAATAATATCGATTGCATTTCCAAGATGCTGCACGATTTGATCTTTCCAAGGTGAGCTGTCGAAATACTTGCGTTGGAAATCAATAAGCTCTTCTTTAATATCAATCGTATGCACCATCCCATTTTCCCGCATTCCTTCACACAAACACAAGGTCGCATAACCGGTATAAGTTCCGATCTCAAGAATGTTTGCTGGCCGGATCAACTTCGACAGCATGCTTAGAACCCGTCCTTGAAAGTGACCGCTTAACATTCGCGGAAGCAAAATCTTCTGGTACGTTTCTTTGTGTAATGCTGCTAAAAGTTCTGGTTCGGGTTCAGTGTGTTTTTCAACATAAAGTTCGAGTTCAGGCGAGATGAAATGCATAATCTTCTTTTGTTCAAAATTATAAAAATCTTAATGAATATCCACTTGTCATTGTGAATGGCTAACTTTGCGCCATGTTAATTCAGAAAAAAGACATACGCGCGCTTTCGAAAGAACAATTACGGGAATTTTTTGTCTCCAATGGTGATAAAGCATTCCGCGGAGACCAGGTCTATGAATGGTTGTGGAGCAAAGGCGCACGGACATTTGACGATATGACGAATGTGGCTAAGCCAACGCGGCAAATGTTGGGTGAAAATTTTGTAATCAACCATGTCGTTGTTGATCAGATGCAGCAAAGTTCTGACGGAACCGTCAAAAATGCGATTCGGTTGCACGACGGATTATTGGTCGAAAGTGTTTTGATTCCGACCAATACCCGAACTACAGCCTGTGTTTCGAGTCAGGTTGGCTGCAGCCTCGATTGTAACTTCTGTGCGACAGCCCGCTTAAAAAGGATGCGAAATCTCGGGCCTGACGAAATTTATGACCAAGTTGTTGAAATTGACCGCGAAAGCCGACTCTATCACAATCGCCCGTTATCGAATATCGTATTCATGGGAATGGGCGAACCACTGATGAATTACAATAACGTTCTTAAAGCGATAGAGAAAATTACATCTGACGAAGGACTTGGAATGTCCCCGAAAAGAATTACGGTTTCAACATCCGGCGTTCCAAAAATGATCAAAAAGCTCGCTGACGATGAGGTCAAATTTAAACTGGCTGTTTCCTTGCATTCGGCCATCGATGAGGTTCGCGCGCGGATTATGCCTTTTAGCGCGAACTTTCCACTAGCCGATCTTCGTGAATCGCTTGAATATTGGTATTCAAAAACCAAAAGCAAAATCACATACGAATACGTCGTTTGGAAAGACATCAACGACAATCAAGAAGCGATTGACGCTCTTGTAAAGTTCTGCAAATATGTCCCATGTAAGGTTAACCTTATCGAATACAATCCGATTGATGATGGCGAATTTCAACAAGCTTCGCCAGAAAGTACTGATGCATACATTCGAGCACTTGAAAAGAACAATATCGTTGCAAAAGTGCGGCGAAGCCGCGGAAAAGACATTGACGCTGCATGCGGACAATTAGCCAATAAAGAGGCATAAGCAATAGATAGCAATGCTTGCTACTTGTGCCCAAAAATGTATCTTTGAACTTCAATGAACATTACTTCACAAATAAAACAGCCCATTCAGAACGAGATGGAACTTTTTGAAACAAAGTTCTTCGAGTCGATGACTTCACAGGTGGCGCTGCTCAACAGGATCACGTATTATATCGTTAACCGAAAGGGCAAACAGATGCGCCCGATGTTTGTTTTCCTTACTGCCAAAATGGTCTCTGACGGAAACGTGAATAACCGCACTTACCGTGGAGCTTCAGTCATCGAACTTATCCATACAGCAACACTTGTGCATGATGACGTTGTTGACGACAGCAATCGGCGCCGCGGATTCTTTTCCATAAATGCACTATGGAAAAATAAAATTGCAGTTCTTGTTGGTGATTATCTACTTTCGAAAGGATTGCTGCTTTCGATTGACAATGGCGATTTCGATCTGCTCAAAATTATCTCGGTTGCCGTTCGCGAAATGAGCGAAGGTGAGTTGCTTCAGATCGAAAAAGCGCGCCGACTCAACATAACTGAGGATATTTACTACGAAATCATCCGAAAAAAAACTGCGACTCTTATAGCAGCATGTTGTGCGCTTGGCGCAAGATCCGTAAAGGAAGACGATGATCAAACGGTTGAAAAAATGCGAAAATTCGGTGAACTCATCGGAATGGCGTTTCAGATAAAAGATGACTTATTCGACTATACCGACGAAGCAATCGGGAAACCTACTGGAATCGACATCAAAGAGCAGAAAATGACCTTGCCGCTGATCCACGTCCTCAACCACTGCGATTCAAAAGAGAAGAGCTGGCTGATCAACTCGGTCAAGAACCACAATAAAGACAAGAAGCGCGTAAAAGAAGTCATCAGTTTCGTAAAAGAACGCGGCGGATTATCTTACGCTGAACGAAAAATGGGAGAATTCCAAGCCGAGGCACTTCTTATACTTCAGCAATTCCCAGAATCAGAATACAAAGCTGCACTCATTTTAATGGTCAACTACGTCATAGAGCGAAAAAAATAATTATTTTTACCGTATCTTAACTGCTGTAAACGTGTGTGTTAACTAAATTTGTAATTGATATTGATCTTTTTTACAGGATTGATGCAACTGTTTTCCACTTCATCTCGTCTATGCTAATAGAAACACTTTGAAAAGGTCGTGAAAGTAATAGAGTTACATCAACAGCAGAATGAAATAATTGCAATGGCAGTCGAACACAACCGGCATGCACAGCAAAAAATCTACTCGCAATATGCTCCAAAGATGTTAAGCGTTTGTCGCCAATACATCAAAGACATCCATCACGCCGAAGATTTGATGATCACTGCTTTTATGAAAGTGTTTGCCAATCTCAGGAATTTCGAAAATAAAGGAAGTTTCGAAGGCTGGATCAGAAGGATAATGATCAACGAATGCATTTCGTATATCCGGGCGCATAAAAAGGTGAGCTTCCTTGAAGATGAGTATTACAAAGAAGACAGTTTCAACAATATTGAAAGCGGGCTCAGCGTCGACGACATCCAGGCTTTGATTGATAGTTTACCAGACGGTTACAGGATGATTTTCAACCTGTATGCGATCGAAGGTTTCAAGCACAAGGAAATTGCAGAAATGCTCGGAATCAACGAAGGAACATCGAAATCGCAATTGTCGCACGCCAGGAAAATGTTGCAGGAACAGCTTAACAAGCAAAAAAACTATGTTTATGGAACCGAATAATATAGATAAGGAATTCAGGAATAAACTGAATCAACGTGAAATAGATCCATCAGCAAATGCCTGGGATCGACTCGATGCGATGCTGACTGTCGCAGAACAGGAAAAACCCGTTCGAAAATTGAATTGGTTGTACATGGCAGCAAGTATTATAGCATTTTTACTGGTCGGGACGATCTTCTTTACACAAGGCGACAACGTCCCAACTAATAATCCTGTTGTGTTGGAGCAAATCTCCAGTGAACAGTCTTCAGTGGCAGTCGCAGAAGGAGAAAGTAATGGCAATGGCAATGACAATGACAATGACAATTTCAATAGCAATAACAATAACAACAACAATAGCAATATCACTCAAACTGAAGACGGAACAAGCGTAGCTAATAAAAACGGAAATAGTAGAACAAATAGTGTCAAAATCAATAATAACCAAGTAGCGGAGAATTCAATCATCGACCAAAATCAATCAAATCAAAATCAATCAAATCAAAACCAATCAACAGTACAGCCAAAAAGTGAGAAACTGATCAATCAAAACGACCTTCCTAAAGTTGACGAACTTCTGGCAGTCGCACGATCAAACCCCGCAAAAGACAATCCGGTTAGATCATCCGTGAAGGTCAATGCACAAAGCCTTCTTTCGCAAGTCGATGGCGAAGTCGACCTGACTTTCCGTGAAAAAGTACTTCGTAAAGTGGGCAAGAACTACCAAAATGTCAAAGTTGCACTCTCCAACCGAAACATCGAAGACGAAAATCATTAATCAACATTTTTAACAATTAATCAATCATGAGAAATTTTACAATTTACTTAGCAGGATTCCTATGCCTTATTTTAAGCCAACTTTCAGCACAGGAAACAAATGGAAAAATGGAAACAGTACAGACCTTTGAAGCCCGCGCAAAAGCAATCGCAAACAAGATCGAGCAAATTACCAAAGAAGAGAAGGCAGCACTTAAAGCTGAGGTCGAAGCCGTAAATAGCCAACTTGAAAGCGGAGCAATTACAAATGAACAAGCCGATGAACAAAAAATAGCCCTTGCCGAAGCACGCGCGAGAAACATCGAAACTCGTACAGCAGGTGCTCAGGACCAACTTCGAGTCCTTGTTCAGGAGAAGGTCGACGGTAAGATAACTGAGCAGGATTCATCGAAAAGGTATTCTTTTGTGTTTCCGGGCCTGAAGATCAAGGATCACACAAAAGATACGATTAAAGGCGAAACTCGTACCACATCACAATTCGTGTTTGCGACCGGATTTAATAATATCGCTACAAATAATCAGGTTGCGCACTCTGATTTCCGCGGATATGGATCACACTTCTATGAATGGGGACTTGCATACAACACGCGAATTTTGAAAAACAACAACCTGCTGCATGCCAAATACGGAATTTCAATGCAGTACAACAATCTTCGCCCAACAGAAAATCGAGTGTTTGTAGAGAATGGCGACCAGACGAACCTGGAAACAAGTGCTATCCATCTTAAGGATTCACGGTTCAGGAACGTAAATCTTGTTGTTCCGGTTCATCTCGAATTTGATTTTTCAGGTACCAGTTTCGAGAACGGAGAAAGATACTTCAAGACGCATCAAACATTTCGTTTTGGCGTAGGAGGTTATGCGGGGATCAACTTGAAGTCGAAACAATTCACACAATTCGAAACTGATGGCCACGACGTAAAAATTCGCGAAACAGGCAGCTTCAATGTCAACGAATTCATCTACGGCCTCAGTGCTTACGTAGGACATGAGGGAACAAGTTTATACGTCAAATACGACCTGAACCCGATTTTCCAGGACAACCCGATCGAGCAGCACAACGTTTCCATCGGAATCCGGTTCGATGTCAACTAGACTTTTAGTTAGTTATTTCATACTTCGGGAAGCGCCTCTGTAATGGAGGTGCTTTTTTTTTTGAAGCTGTTCCTGCTGTCTGCTATAGCTTTTCCGCGCTAAAGAAGCGCGAAAAGGCTGCCGCGTCCATCAGGGCTAGGAGCTGCAAGTCGACAGTCAACAGTCGCCGTTTTCAGTCGCAGTCACAGTCGCATGTCACAAGTCAAGTCGAAACTCGGTAAACATAATTCACCACTTAACATTCAACATTCATCATTCACAATTCATTTCCAAATTTCCAAATTTTCAAATTATATTTACATCTTCCAAACATTCCATTTCCTTGATCTCTAAAAACACGATCGATACCGTATTTGAAACTGCCCGCGTTGAAGAGGTAATTGGCGATTTCGTCCAACTCAAACGTGCCGGAAGCAACTACAAAGGCCTGAGCCCGTTTTCGGATGAGCGCTCCCCATCGTTTATGGTATCGCCAGTTAAACAGATATGGAAAGATTTCAGCTCGGGAAAAGGTGGAAACGCTGTTGCATTTTTGATGGAACACGAACATTTTACATACCCCGAGGCAATCCGATACCTTGCCAAGAAGTACAACATCGAAATCGAGGAAACGGAAAAGACCGAAGAGGAAAAAGCCTCAACGGACATCCGCGAAAGCATGTTTCTGGTTTCGGAATTTGCCCAGAAATACTTTCACGACACACTGATGAATTCCGATGAAGGAAAAGCAATTGGATATTCATATTTTAAGGAACGCGGATTCACAAACGAAACAATCAAGCGCTTCGGGCTTGGTTATTCGCCAGAGACCTGGGACGCATTTTCAAAAGAAGCACTCGGGAAAGGATACAAGGTCGAATTCCTCGAAAGCACCGGACTTACAATTATAAAAGACGAAAGGCTAATCGACCGGTTTCGCGCACGGGTGATGTTTCCGATCCAAAGCATGTCGGGTCGCGTACTAGGCTTCGGCGGACGTATCCTCAGCAAGGACAAAAAAGCTGCAAAATATCTGAATTCGCCTGAAAGCGAACTTTACCACAAGAGCAAAGTCCTTTATGGAATTTATCATGCGAAACAGGCTATAGCCAAACAAGACAATTGCTATCTCGTCGAAGGTTATACCGATGTAATTCAACTTCATCAAAGTGGAATCGAAAACGTAGTCGCATCTTCCGGAACGGCATTAACACCGGATCAGATACGCCTGATCAACCGACTCACGAAAAACATTACGGTTTTATTTGATGGAGATGCTGCCGGACTGCGAGCATCTGTACGAGGCATCGATTTGATCCTCGAAGAAGGAATGAACGTTAAGGTCTGCACTTTTCCCGACGGTGAAGATCCCGATAGTTTCGCAAAGAAGAATTCATACGAGCAACTGGTTCGATATCTTGAAACAAACGCAAATGATTTTATCCAGTTCAAGGCATCGTTGCTTATGGATGAAGCCAAGAACGATCCTGTTAAAAAAGCCGGATTGATCCGTGACATGGTCACAAGCATCTCGAAAATTCCGGATAGGATTCAGCGTGAAATCTACATTCAGGAATGCGCTCGAATCATGGATATTTCCGAACAGGTTCTTCTGAACACGCTCGCGCAGCTTGTCCAAAAAGACATCACTGAAAGCGGAAAAAAGCTAAAACAAGAGCAAAAGGCTTTCGAAGTTGTGAAAGATGAAGCTGACGTACAGGTTCAGAAGGTCGACGTTCTTTATGAACTCGAACGAAAAATCATCGAGATTCTGTTGTTATACGGAAATCGAACAGAAGAATTTGAAGATATTTTGCTCAAAGCAAACGAAGAAGGCGAAATCGAAAATGTCGCCGAAAAAAAGGAGTATAAAGTTTACCAAAGGGTTTATTTGAGTCTGCAGGAAGATGAGGTCGAACTTGCGAATCCATTATTCCGCGATCTTTACAATGACCTTATTGAATATTTTCACCATCAGGAAGATTTTACGATCGAGCAATACCTGACGCAACTAAAGCCTGAATTTGCGCAAGAGGTCACTGATGTTTTGATGCAAGAGGAAAGGGAAGCACTGCACAATTGGGAAGCACAGAATATAATTGTAAAGCAGAAGGATCAATCAATCGGGCAATATGTTTCAGAAACAATCCTGACGTTACGTTGGTATCTTGTCGATCGGATTATTGAAGAATTGAAAGGCTCTATTTCGAGTGAACCTGATTCTGATAATACAGAGCCACTTTCAATGGCTATGGACTACTACAAGCTGATAAATTCTTTTTCTGTGAAGTTGGGAAGGGTAATGTCGCGCTATAATTAAACTATTTCAAGGGTTTTTGCTTTGTTGACTAAATCAACCAGGTTAGTGACATTAAGCTTTGTTAATAACCGCAGTTTATAAGTGCTGACGGTCTTTTCGTTGAGGTTCAATATTTTTGAGATTTCATTATTTTTTTTACCATCGCTCAGATAGCGTAATACCTCGATTTCCCGGTTCGAAAGCTTTCGGTACAATCTTTCGCTTTTGTTTTGTTTGGCGATCAGCGCGAGGTTCTTTTTGATCGTGTCGCTGAGCATGATCGTTCCCTGGTGAACTTTTTGTATCGTAATTCCGAGGGTTTCTAATTTAGATGATTTATGTACAAAACCCGAAACTCCTGATTTTATCGCATTGGGCGCATAGATCTGTTCGGAAAGACTCGTAAAAATAATAACTTTTGTCTTGGGATTGTTCTTAATGATCGATTTGACCTCGTAGATACTTGTGAGGCCGTCGAGTTCCAGATCCAAAATAAGCACATCGATCGGTTTGTTTTTCAAGGCGTCCGGAATCATAAAGAAATTCCCGACGTTCGAAACTATACTAATTTCTGCATGGTCCCTGAAATAAGATTTTACCCCAAAATGGACCACCGGATAATTATCGGCTAAGCAAACATTTATCATAATAATGGTTTTTTTTAAAGAGTTCTATCTGTGGGGTTAGTAAATTTAATAAAAAAATGCGGAATTGTAATAATTAAGTTACTTTTTTATCGGAACGCTCCCGGAATCATACAAACTGGTATTGCGTTCATTTTGTGCATATTAGCTGAATTCAGCCTTATGTAAATTTCAAAAACCTGCTTTTCTCTTCCGTCAAACGAAGCTGCCGTTTTTCCCGCCTCATAATTGAGCATTGCCCACTCCAATTCGTCATAACTCGCGCCTAATTGATCTTCATCACTTCGGTCATCGCCAAAAAGGCCATCTGTCGGTTTTGCCTTCAGGATCGAATCCGAAATCTGGAGGTATTCACCTAAGGCATAAATATCGGATTTCATTAAATCCGCTATCGGACTCAGATCGACTCCGCCATCGCCGTATTTAGTATAAAATCCAACTCCGAAATCCTCAACTTTGTTTCCGGTTCCGGCAACCAGCAACGAATGCAAACCCGCATAATAATACAATGTTGTCATCCGCAATCGCGCCCTGGTATTGGCCAATGCCATGTTGAGCTTTGCCGAATCATCAGAAGAAGACACAACATCTTTAAACTTGTCAAACACTGGCGTCAAGTTGGCTTCTTCACTTCTGACATTCAAAAATTTCTCCTTCAGCCAATCGATATGCTCACGTGCGCGGCTGACATGACTTTCCGCCTGGTGGATCGGCATCTCGACACATAAAACCTCAAGGCCAGTTTGTGCACATAAAGCAGATGTCACTGCCGAATCAACTCCGCCCGATATACCAACAACAAATCCGTTAACTTTCGCGTTTAGGGCATAATCCTTCAGCCATTGAACGATGTGATTATTAACGTTCTCAGTCTGAATTGTACTTTTTTTAGGCATAGGATAACGGGTTGTTTAAAATCGGCACTGTATATTTGCTAAGTTAAAAAACATTTTGATGGTTGCTATTATATCAATTTTACTTTTTGATATTAAACAGCGGCGTCAGCTTGATGCATTAAACGCCATTGTCGTGGCAATCCGAGCTAAATTAGAATAACATATGAAAAAACAGTTTATATTATTTTCGCTTATTATTGCCTTATTCTCATGTGACAAGAAATCGGATGTAGAGAAAAAAGTGGAAGAAATACCAGTAGAAATTAGCGTCAATCGATTCGACAAGGACTTTTTCACGGCACAACCACAAGATCTTCCTTCGCTGAAACAGAAATATCCTTTCTTCTTTCCGCAAGCGAATGATGACAAGGTATGGATTGAGAAAATGCAGAATCCGTTATGGAAGGAACTTTATTCAGAAGTCCAAAAGAAATTCGGAAACTTTGAGGCCCAAACAACTGACATTGAAGATTTGGTTAAGCATATTCGTTATTACTTTCCCGAAACCAGAACACCTCAGGTTTACACGATCATCGGCGATATGGATTACACGAGCAAGTCTCTTTGGGCAAAAGATACTTTGATAATTGCATTGGAACTTTATCTTGGTAAAGACCATAGATATTATATAGATGAATTTCCCGAGTATCTGCAGGCGAATTTCGATCCCGATCAAATGATGCCGGATATCGTATCGTCGTTTGCAATCGATAAAGTGTCGCCACCTGATAATACTTTCTTGGGGCAAATGATCTATGCCGGAAAAGAATTGTATCTAAAAGATATCCTTCTTCCTGATTATACCGATGCGCAAAAGATCGGCTATCAGCCCGAACAAATCACGTGGTCGCAGGAAAATGAAGCATACATGTGGCGTTTCTTCATCGAAAACAGCATGCTTTACGACACAGATCCTAAATTAATTCCGCGTTTTATCCATCCGGCACCTTTTTCAAAGTTCTACCTTGAAATCGATAATGAAACTCCAGGCCGTGTTGGTGCGTGGTTAGGTTGGCAAATTGTGCGATCATACATGGAAAATAATGAAGTACCTTTGCAACAAATGCTGAAGATGGAGTCGCGGCAGATTTTTGAACAGTCAAAATACAAACCCAAGAAGAATGAGTAAAACTATAACCTCCGAAATAAGATTCACGGTCGACCTTGACGAAAACCGTGTCCCTGAACGCTTGATGTGGACTGCCGAAGATGGCGGAATAGAGGCTGAAGAAGCAAAAGCGATGATGTTGTCAATTTGGGACAGCAAGGCGCAGGAAACACTTCGCATTGATTTGTGGACAAAGGAAATGCCCGTAGATGAGATGAAAAAGTTTTTCCATCAAACATTAGTGGCAATGGCTGATACTTTCCAGCGTGCTACAAACGACGAAAAGATGACAGGAACCATGAAGGATTTTTGTGATTACTTCGCTGAGAAAATGGAGCTGGCCAAGTAGTTAAGGTTAATTTCAGAGAATGTTAATCTGCGTCTTTCAATCGTCAGTTAAAAAAAAATCTGTGTATCTGTGGCAAATTTTTTCAGGATTTAGTTGAAATTACCATTTTTAAAAACGTCGTCATTTACTTCCTCTATATAAGAAAGCAGTTCCTCTTTGCCGGTTCCGTCTGTTGATGAGGTAACGAAGTAATGCGGCATCTCCGCCCAATTGTTTGCGAGCATCTGCTTTTTATAAGCGGCGACATGCATGTCAATTTTAACTTTGCTGATTTTATCTGCTTTCGTGAAAATGATGCAAAACGGGATTTCGCTTTCGCCCATATAAGCCATAAACTCTAGATCGATATTTTGCGCCTCATGGCGAATGTCAATCAAGACGAACGCGCATACAAGCTGTTCCCTTTTCTCAAAGTAATCTGTAATAAATTGCTGAAAAACTGATTTGGTCTTCTTAGAGACCTTTGCATACCCGTAACCGGGTAAATCGACCAAATACCAATTGTTGTTGATCTTGAAGTGGTTAATGAGCTGCGTCTTTCCTGGCCGGCCAGAAGTTTTAGCCAGATTCTTGTGATTGGTCAGCATGTTTATAAGGGAAGACTTTCCCACATTCGACCTTCCGATAAAGGCATATTCGGGAATAAATTCAGTCGGGCATTTGCTGACCTCAGAATTGCTTATTATAAACTCGGCAGTATTGATTTTCATTTCGGGGCGTTTCAGCAGAAGTAGTGTCGCTGTTTATAGATTTACTTTTTTAAGCCAGGCATACATCAGCTCATTGAACTCATCAGGATGTTCCATCATTGCCGCGTGTCCGCACTTGTCAATCCAATACAAGCTTGAGTTTGGCAAAAGCTTGTCAAATTCCTCAGCGACTTCAGGTGGCGTAACTTTATCATTTTTTCCCCAAATGATGCACGTTGGCACGTGCATTTTCGGAAGATCTTTCGCCATATTATGTCGGATCGCACTTTTTGCAATAGTCAAAGTCTTGATAAGCTTGATCCGATCGTTGGCCATCGTATAAACTTCATCGATGATCTCTTTAGTTGCGATTTTCGGATCGTAAAAAACATCTTCAGCTTTTTTAGTGATGTAATCGTAATCACCACGTCTCGGATAACTATCTCCCATTGCGTTCTCATACAATCCCGAACTTCCTGTTATCACAAGGCCAAGCATCTTTTCAGGATACATCTTCGTATGGTACAAAGCTATATGTCCGCCAAGGGAATTCCCGAGCAAAATTACGCGTTCGTAACCTTTATAAGTAATGAAATCCTTGACATACTTAGCAAATGCCTTGACATTTGTCTTCAGAATGTTCTGCGTATAAATCGGCAATTCAGGAATAACTACTTTATAACCTTTTTCCGGAAAATAATTTGCCACTCCGTCGAAGTTGCTCAATCCACCCATCAACCCATGCAGGATTATGATCGGAGTGCCTTCTCCACTTTCAAAATACTTGTATTTCCCGTCTTGAATTAGGTCTTTTTCCATGTAAAACGCTGACTTTATCAGATTATGACAAAGATATGATTTTATAGATAATAGCTGACGCAGCATTATATTTTTTAAAATATCATTTCAAAATCGGACGTTTTTCACTATTAAAATGAATATCAGTTAATTACAGACAGCGCTTTCTGCTGACAGGGAAATGGCATCGAAAAATTGGCAAGATAATTCCTTGTTGCGCCTCATCCTCAGTAACCAACTGATTTTAAGAAGCCTTGAGCACCTGATACCTGAACACAAAGTGGTAAAACTTATCAACAAAGTGGTAGATTGTGGTAAAATGTGGTATTTATTTTTATATTTTTGCTTGTATCAAAGAAAATTTGTTGGAAACAATCGTCGGAACATATGAATGTAAGGTGGATGCTAAAGGAAGGTTGCTGTTGCCGGCGCCTTTGAAGAAGCAGCTTGCCGCGTCACTTCAGGACGGTTTCGTATTGAAGCGTTCGGTGTTTCAGCCTTGTTTGGAATTGTATCCGATGACCGAATGGAACCTGATGATGCAGAAAATCAACAAACTGAACCGTTTTGTTAAAAAGAACAACGACTTCATACGTCGATTTACCGCAGGAGTGAAAGTGGTTGAGATCGATAATCTCGGCCGGTTGCTGATTCCGAAAGACCTCGTTTCGTTCGGGAACATCTCCAAGGATGTTGTTTTCGCTTCAGCAGTCAATATTCTTGAAATATGGGATAAAAATTTGTACGAGAAATCGCTCGATAATAATGAAGTGGATTTTGCCGATCTGGCGGAAGATGTTATGGGAAATGTAAATGACGGCGACAATGGAATATCATAACCCTGTTTTACTGAAGGAAACTGTCGACGGGCTCAACATCAAGCCTGACGGCATCTATGTTGATGTCACTTTTGGCGGCGGTGGCCATTCGGCTGAAATTCTTCGCCGACTCGGTCCTGACGGGAAACTGTTCGCATTCGACCAGGATGAAGACGCGCTTGCGAACGCTTTGCATGACGAGCGCTTTACGCTGATCAACGAAAACTTCCGATTCGTTAAAAGATTTCTCCGGTTTCACAATATACGCCAAGTCGACGGCATTCTTGCTGATCTTGGCGTTTCATCACATCAGTTTGATGTCGCTGAACGCGGATTTTCTACACGTTATGACGCTGAACTTGATATGAGGATGAACCAAAAAGGTGATCTCGACGCGTATAAGGTCGTCAATGAATATGATGAGGCCAATCTGAAAAGGGTCTTTTTGGATTATGGCGAACTCAAGAATGCTGCTGCAATAGCCCGTGTGATCATTGAAGCCCGGGAGCAAAATCCAATTAAAAATACTGAACAATTGAAATCGGTTTTAGGCCGGTTCCTTCCAGCTCATAAAAGCAACAAGATTCTTGCGCAGATGTATCAGGCAGTTCGAATTGAAGTCAACCAGGAAATGGATGCTTTAAAGGAATTCCTCATTCAATCACTTGAAATATTAAAGCCCGGCGGAAGGCTGAGCGTAATCTCCTACCATTCATTGGAAGACCGGCTCGTAAAACGATACATCAAAAACGGAATGTTCGAAGGTGAGCCTGAACGGGATTTCTTCGGAAACTTTTCGGTTCCGTTTAAGACAATCGGAAAGTTGATCGTTCCAGGAAATGAGGAGGTAAAATTGAATAATCGTGCCCGCAGTGCTAAGCTGCGCATAGCCGAAAAAGCATAGTATGAAGCAAGGTGTTTACAGCATATTGAAAGCACGGTTCCTGATCAATGAAGACGCGGTGAAGAACTGGCGATTCATCGTTTTTCTGATTCTTCTGGCAATAATCATGATCGCAAACACACAGCGTTACGAACAAAAGGTATTTAAGATAATAAAACTGACGGGCGAAGTAAAAGAATTACGATCTGAATTTGTTGATCGTCGTTCTGAACTGATGAAACTCAAAATGGAATCAACGGTTTCGGCCAAGATGGAAGCAAAAGGAATTTTCCCATCGTCGGTTCCGCCACAAAAAATAAAAGTCAAAAAAGAAGAAGAAAAATCATTCTTCAAAAAGCTATGGCAGTAGAAGATAAACATATTTCCTACCGAATTTACCTCATTGCGTTCGCGATCTTCGTGATGGCGGCCGCTATTGCCGTAAAGCTGACCAATATCCAATGGGTTGAAGGTGATTATTACAGGCAACTTGCTAAAGAGAGAACCGTACGGAACTTCGTTATTCCGGCGAATAAAGGAAATATATATTCGGCTGATGGAAGCCTGCTTGCAACTTCAATCCCAAATTATACAATCCGGTTTGATGCCGTTGCTCCAAAAATAGAAGCGTTTGAAAGCAATGTTGAAGCATTATCAGATTCACTTTCAGCTTTGCTCGGAAAACCGTCGTCCCAATTCGAAAGAGAACTGCGGAAAGCGCGTTCAAATAAGAATCGATACTACCTGATAGCAAAAGGCCTCAGCTATACGCAGTACATGGAAATGAAAAGTTATCCGCTATTCAATCTTGGTGCTTATAAAGGTGGAATGATAACCGAGCAGAAAACTGTCCGTGAACATCCCATTGGTCTAATTGCGCAACGAACGATCGGCTACGAAAGAGTTTTGCCGAATGGCGATTTGGACGGAAAAGGAATCGAATGGGCTTACCGCAAATACCTGAATGGAAAAGACGGAAAAGTGCTCAAACAAAAAATAGCAAAAGGACAATGGAAGCCAATTCGTGATGTAAACGAAGTGGATCCACAGGATGGCTACGACATCATTTCTACTATCGACGTCTACATTCAGGATATCGCGCATCACGCACTTCTGAAACAATTGGAACTATACGAAGCTGATCATGGTTGTGTCGTTGTGATGGAAACCAGGACCGGATATGTAAAAGCGATCTCCAATTTAGGCCGTGCTGCCGACGGATCTTATTCGGAAACAATAAACTACGCCGTTCAGGAATCGCACGAACCTGGTTCTACTTACAAACTCGCCGATATGATGGCGCTTCTTGACGACAAAAAAGTAGATACGAGTGCAGTGTACGACAGTAAAGGCGGGACCATTGTATATTCAGGAAAGAAAGTTCGCGATTCACACGAAGGCGGTTACGGAAAAATTTCGCTTGCCAAAGGCTTCGAAGTATCATCTAACACTGTTCTGGTTCAGGCAGTTTACAACAGCTACAAAAATGAACCGGAAGTTTTCGTAAATCATTTAAATGAGTATGGCCTGAACAAGAAATTGGGATTGCCGTTCAAAGGCGAAGGAACTCCATATATCCCGCAGCCTGGCGACAAGCAATGGAGTGCAATTGCACTGCCGTGGATGGCTTTTGGATATGGAGTTTCAATTACGCCGCTTCAGACATTGACGTATTATAATTCGGTTGCCAATAATGGAGTAATGGTCAAACCACAGTTCGTTTCGGAAATCCGAGAATGGAACCGTACAATCAAAAAATTCGATCGCGACGTCCTGAATCCACGTGTTTGTTCGGCGGAAACCATTGCAAAACTTAAAGCGCTTCTGGCGAATGTTGTGAAAAAAGGAACTGGTTCAAAACTGTATTCCAAAGATTTCTCGATGGCCGGGAAAACCGGAACGGCACAAGCCAACTACAACAGTAAAGACGGAACTGAAAAACATTACATCTCATCGTTCGTAGGTTACTTTCCTGCCGATGAACCCAAATATTCCTGCATTGTCGTGGTTCACGAGCCGAATACTGCAAAGAACAACTATTACGGTGCTGATGTTGCCGGGCCTGTTTTCAAACGCGTCGCACAAAAGATCTTCACCGATGCGCCATCGATGAACGAAATCAAAAATCTGGATAGAAAAATACCTAAACAGGAGAAAAGCTACAATGACTATTACGCAAAAAGCCAAGGTGACAAACCTAAATACATTCCGAACGTAAAAGGAATGGCCGGAATGGATGCTGTCGCATTACTCGAAAACCTCGGATTAAGGGTAAAAGCTGTCGGTGTTGGAAAAGTGAAAAAGCAATCGGTTCAACCGGGTCAGAATCTGGATAAAAATACGACCATAATTCTCGAACTATCGTGACTAATTTAAAAGACATACTATACAAAGTATCGATTGAAGCGGTAAAAGGCCCAACCGATATCACGATCCACGGGATGCATTTTGACTCCCGCAATGTCGATGATAATGACGTGTTCATTGCAATCCGCGGAACAATGTCGGACGGTCATGATTATATCGAAACGGCGATCGCTCTTGGTGCAGTGGCAATTATATGCGACACTTTCCCTGATGAGATAGCCAACGGGATCACGTACGTAAAAGTCAAAGATACCAACATGGCATTGGCCTTTATGGCTGCAAATTTTTACGATAATCCGTCGCACAATCTAAAGCTTGTCGGAATAACCGGAACAAACGGAAAGACGACTGTGGCTTCACTATTATATCAATTATTTAAGAAAGCGGGTTATAAAGTGGGTTTGCTTTCGACTGTGAAAATCCTTGTTGATGACGTTGAATACAAAGCAACTCATACAACTCCGGATTCAATCACTATCAATAAATATTTGGCTGAGATGAACGTCGCTGGTGTGGAGTTCTGCTTTATGGAAGTCAGTTCGCACGGAATTCACCAAAAGAGAACTGAAGCGCTTGAATTTGCAGGCGGCGTATTTACTAACCTGTCGCATGATCATTTGGATTACCACAGCTCGTTTGCGGAATATCGCGACGTAAAGAAGTTGTTCTTCGACATGCTTCCGAAAAAGGCATTCGCACTTTCGAACCTCGATGACAAGAACGGCCTTGTGATGCTGCAAAATACGTTCGCCAGAAAGATCACGTACGCATTAAAAACATATGCTGATTACCGCGCGCAGATTCTCGAGAACCAACTCACAGGTTTGCTTCTGAAGATAAACGAAAATGAGGTTTGGGTTCGCCTGATCGGGACTTTCAACGCCTACAACCTGCTCGCTATTTATGCAACTGCGATCGAACTCGGATTAGATAATCTTGAAGTGTTGCGGTTGCTGTCGGAACTGGAAAGTGTTTCTGGCCGATTTCAATTTATTGTATCGGAACAAAATGTCACAGCAATTGTAGATTATGCCCATACGCCGGATGCGCTTGAGAACGTACTTAAAACCATTAATGATATCCGTACGAAAAACGAGCAGCTGATAACTGTTGTTGGATGTGGCGGCGACCGCGACAAAGCAAAGCGTCCAATTATGGCCGACATCGCATCGTCATTAAGTGACAAAATAATCCTTACATCAGATAATCCGCGCAGCGAAGATCCCGACGATATCATTGCCGAAATGGAAGCTGGCGTACAACCGACCAACTACAAAAAGACGATCGCAATTTCCGACAGGAAGCAGGCGATCAAGGTCGCTGTTCAGCTTTCAAGGCCAAACGATATCATCCTGATTGCAGGGAAAGGACATGAAACGTACCAGGAAATCAAAGGTGTCCGCCATGATTTCGATGACATGCAAACTGTAAAGGATTTTTTAGAGCAACTAAATAAATAGAAAGATATGCTGTATTATTTATTTGAATATTTAGACAAGACGCTGAACCTTCCGGGAACAGGTGTCTTCCAGTATATCACTTTTCGATCGGCTCTGGCAGTTTTGCTCTCGCTGATGATTTCGACCGTCTATGGAAAAAAGATCATCAATTTTCTCCGAAACCAACAAGTTGGGGAAACAGTTCGTGAACTCGGATTAGCAGGCCAGCAACAAAAAGCCGGGACGCCAACTATGGGCGGATTAATAATTATCACAGCTACATTAATTCCAGTTTTGTTGCTGGCGCGACTAGACAATATATACATCATGCTCCTAATTGTTACCACGCTTTGGATGGGGACGATCGGGTTCATCGATGATTATATAAAAATCTTCAAAAAGGATAAACAAGGACTTCACGGAAAGTTTAAGGTCGTTGGTCAGGTTGGCCTCGGACTGATAGTGGGGGTTATACTTTACACGGCTCCCGGAGTTACAATCCGCAGAAACGTGCAAGTTCCGATGAACATCAACCCAACCGAAAATGTAGTATACGCGGCTCCGCTAGGTGAGAAATCGACCGCGACAACAATTCCGTTTTTTAAAAATAATGAATTTGATTATGCCGAATTGCTTTCGTGGGCAGGTGACGGCTATCGTGATTATGCGTGGCTCATTTTCATCCCAATAGTAATTTTTATCATCACGGCAGTTTCAAACGGTGCAAATCTTACAGATGGAATTGACGGACTCGCAGCTGGAACATCGGCAATTTCAGTGCTCGCCCTCGGAATATTCACGTTCGTTTCGGGTAACATTATATTTTCCAGTTATCTGAACATCATGTACATCCCAAATTCCGGCGAGATGACAGTATTTATTGCAGCTTTTGTTGGTTCGCTTGTGGGATTTCTATGGTACAATTCATATCCGGCGTCCGTATTTATGGGCGATACGGGAAGTTTGACAATTGGCGGGATCATAGCTGTTCTTGCCATTTCTGTCCGGAAAGAACTTCTGATCCCACTTTTATGCGGAATATTTCTGGTCGAAAATATGTCGGTCGTAATGCAGGTCAGTTATTTCAAATACACTAAAAAAAGATTTGGTGAAGGCCGCAGAATTTTCCTGATGTCGCCATTGCATCATCATTTTCAGAAAAAAGGCTATCACGAAAGTAAGATCGTAACCCGATTCTGGATCGTCGGAATATTGCTCGCCATCTTATCAATCGTAACCTTAAAACTACGATAGAAATGAAGAGACTCGTAATATTAGGTGGCGGCGAAAGCGGAATCGGAACGGCAATTCTCGGAAGGAAACAGGGCTACGATGTATTTGTATCCGATCTCGGAAAGATCAAAAACAATTACAAGGAAATCCTGATCATCAACAAAATCGCATACGAACACGAAAAACATACTGAAGAGCTCATTTTAAATGCCGATGTAGTTATGAAAAGTCCGGGAATTCCCGACAAATCAGATATCGTCAAAAAGCTCCGAAAAAAGAATATTCCGGTGATATCTGAAATTGAATTTGCTGCCCAGTTTACAAAGGCGCAGGTAATCGGAATAACAGGAAGCAACGGAAAGACGACAACGACAATGCTGACGTACCATCTTTTGAAATCAGCCGGAATCAATGTCGGCCTGGGCGGAAACATCGGAAAGAGCTTCGCCTGGCAGGTTGCCGAAGACAAGTTCGATTATTATGTGTTGGAGCTGAGCAGTTTTCAGCTCGACGGGATCGAGAAGTTTCGTCCGCATATCGCAATTATCACAAACATCAGTCCCGATCATTTGGATCGATATGATTATCAATTTGAAAAATATATAGCGTCGAAGTTCAGGATCACAATGAACATGACCGCAGAAGACTTTTTTATTTATGACGCCGACGACGAAGCCATATCGCAATATTTAGAAAACCATACCATCAAAGCACAAAAATTACCCTTTTCCTTAACCCAGACATTCAAAACAGGCGCCTACATAAACCAAGACAAAATGGAAATCAACATCAACGAAGAAGAGTTCATCATGGAAACCGAATATATTGCGCTCGAGGGTAAGCACAATATGAAAAATGCAATGGCAGCGACGTCTGTGGCCAAACTGATGCAGATCAGAAAAGCTACGATCCGGGAAAGCCTGTCAAATTTCCAGGGAGTTGAACACCGACTTGAGAAAGTGCTGAAGATCCAAAACGTGCAATACATCAACGATTCAAAAGCGACAAATGTAAATGCAACATTTTATGCGCTCGACAGCATGAACGTCCCAACGGTCTGGATCGTAGGCGGCGTCGATAAAGGGAATGATTACTCGGAGCTGATGCCGCTTGTACGTGAAAAAGTAAAAGCGATCGTCTGCCTTGGTGTCGACAATAAAAAGATCATCGATGCATTTGGTGATGTAGTCGATGTAATGATCGAAGTGCAAAATATGAGCGAAGCAGTCCGTATGGCGCAACGTTTCACAGAAAAAGGAGATGCCGTTTTATTGTCACCGGCCTGCGCAAGTTTCGATCTGTTCGAAAACTACGAAGACCGTGGCAAACAATTTAAAATGGCCGTTCAGAATTTATAATTAGAGCTGGCATCCTGAGCATGCGAAGGATCTGAAGCTATTCCTGCTGTCCGTTGCAATCTTTTCGCCGCTAAAGAAGCGCCAAAAAGGATTTCCACTTCCATCAGGGCTAAAAACCACCAAAGAAGAATACACAATCCAAAAGCTGAAGGCGAGTCTAGAATCTAAGAGCGAAGCGAGTCCAAAAGCAAAGCGAGTCTAAAATATGAAAGAGCTATTATACAATCTAAAAGGAGACAAAGTTATCTGGTCATTCGTGGCTCTGTTGGCATTGTTCTCATTTATGCCTGTTTTTAGCGCGAGCAGCAACCTGGCTTATATCGGAACAGGAACCGGAAATACGCTTAGCTATTTGCTAAAGCATCTTGCGCATGTATTCATCGGATTTTGCATGATCTATTGGGTTCATAAAGTTCCGTACCATTATTTCCGCGGAATCTCGAAAATTGCATTGCCGATCGTATGGTTTCTGCTTGCTTACACGCTTTTAAAAGGAACAATCATCGACGGTGCAAATGCCAGTCGGTGGATTCAAGTGCCGTTCATCGGAATCACATTCCAGACTTCAACATTGGCGTCGATTGTATTGATGGTCTTTGTTGCAAGATATTTATCAAAGACCCGCGGAACACCGATCACATTCCAGTCGTCATTATGGGAATTGTGGGCGCCGGTCTTTATCACACTGATGTTTATTTTGCCCGCAAACTTTTCAACGGCAGCGTTGATGTTTGCTATGGTGATTGCGTTGGTGTTCGTTGGGAAATATCCTGTAAGGTATATCGGAATAATTGTTGGTGCGGGAATACTGGCTTTTGTTCTTTTCATTGGTGTGGTTAAAGCTTTTCCGAATGCATTTCCAAACCGTGTCGATACCTGGATGAACCGGATCGAAAATTTCACGACCGACAAACCGGGCGAAGACGATTACCAGATTGAAAAAGCAAAGATAGCAATCGCTTCAGGTGGCGTTTATGGTTTAGGCCCGGGTAAAAGTGTCCAGAAGAATTTTCTTCCGCAATCGTCATCCGATTTTATTTATGCAATCATTGTTGAAGAATACGGGCTTATCGGTGGCCTCGGAGTATTAGTTCTCTATTTGCTTTTATTTTTTCGATTTATCGTCGCGGCTCATAAAGCCAGCACGCTCTTTGGTAAGCTCGTCGTCGTCGGTCTCGGTTTCCCGATTGTTTTTCAGGCGATGGTCAATATGGCGGTTGCCGTTGAGCTGCTTCCGGTAACGGGACAAACATTACCCCTGATATCGAGCGGAGGAAGCTCGATATGGATGACGTGCATCGCACTCGGAGTAATTATTGGCGTAACGAAAAAAGAGGAGGAAATTGCAGAGGAAATCGCCGACAAAGAACAGCGAGAAGAAACATTACGTCGAATGATCGATATGCAAATCGCTCGCGAAGAAGCTGCCGAAGCAGCAATATTAGCGGGAGAAAGCTATTCGATAGAAGATAAGACGAATCCGATGAATGCGGTAATGGGAAAATGATTTGAAAATTTGAAGATTTGAAAATAAAGAATTCGTGCCATTCGTGTAATTCGTGGCAAAAGAATACCTGACAGCCATCGGCTGTCCTCCTTTTAATTTCAAATGTGGCCAAGAAGATCTGTGATTTGAAACAAAATTGAAATAGACATTGATATTGAAATTGACATTGTAATTGAAAAAACTGAAATTCATATTAAGCGGAGGCGGCACAGGCGGACATATTTATCCGGCAGTTGCGATTGCGAACGAATTAAAAAATCGTTTTCCCGATGCTGAATTTCTTTTTGTAGGTGCAAAAGACAAAATGGAGATGCAAAAGGTTCCGCAGGCTGGTTACAAAATAATCGGTTTATGGATCTCCGGATTGCAAAGAAGGTTAACGTTAGATAATACATTGTTTCCGGTGAAGCTTATTTCAAGTTTGCTGAAAGCGCGGACGATAATTGCAGATTTTCAACCGGACGTCGTTATCGGAACAGGTGGCTTTGCGAGCGGGCCGTTATTACAAGTTGCGAATTTTGCTGGAATTCCGACAGTAATCCAGGAACAGAACTCATATCCGGGAATTACCAACAAAATGCTCAGCGGAAAGGCGGCAAAAATATGTGTGGCATACGAAAATCTCGGAAGGTTTTTCCCAAAGAACAAAATTGTGTTGACGGGAAATCCGGTTCGGGAAGATTTGATCGGAATTGAAAACAAAAGAGCGGATGCGATTGAGTACTTCAATCTTGATCCGAACAAAAAAACATTGCTTGTTCTCGGCGGAAGCTTAGGTTCAAGACGGATCAATCAATTGATAGCAAAGGAAGTTGTTGGTTTTTCATCACAAAATGTTCAGGTGATCTGGCAATGCGGAAAGTTCTATTTTGAGGAATACAAACATTTTTCAAACGAAAATATTCAGGTGTTGCCATTTATCGACCGGATGGATCTTGTTTACGCTGCCGCGGATATCGTGATTTCAAGAGCTGGAGCTTCATCTGTATCTGAATTATGTATCGTTGGTAAACCGGTGATTTTCATTCCGTCGCCAAATGTAGCTGAAGACCATCAAACAAAGAATGCGCAGGCGATCGTCGATAAGGAAGGCGGGATCTTAATCCGCGAAGCTGAACTCGACACAAAGTTCACAGATGTTTTCAATACGCTGTTGAACGATGACGAACAGCAACAGACGTTGAGCCATAATATAAAAAAGCTTGCGAAGGTTAATGCGACAAAAGATATAGTTGAAGAAATAATAAAGCTTTTAAAATAGTCGAAAGTCGACCCGAGCCTGCAAGGCGAACGGAGCGAAGCTAAAGTCCAAAGTCTAAAGTCGGAAGACAGGCAAAGAGACAAAGAGACAAAGAGACAAAGAGACAAAGAAACAAAGAAACAAAAAGACAAAAAACAAAGAGGCAAAGGACAAGGTATAAGATAAATTAAATAAAGAAGAGATTAAGCAGAAATAACAATATACAATGAAATATTAAGAATCGATCTGCAGCTCGACTTCGACTTTTCACTAAAAAGATATGAACCTAAACCAAATACATAACGTCTATTTCATCGGCATCGGAGGCATCGGTATGAGCGCGCTTGCACGGTATTTTACAAATATCGGCAAACGTGTTGCAGGCTACGATAAAACCTCGACCAGCCTGACCGACGATTTGGTTGCTATTGGAATGGAGATTCATTTTGAGGATAGTATTGAAGCTATTCCGGCTGATTTCAATATAGAAAATACGCTTGTGATCATTACGCCTGCTGTTCCGAAAGCACATTCTGAATGGAATTACTTTTTGGGAAGAGGTTTTGTGGTTAAGAAACGCGCTGAAGTACTCGGAATAATTACAAAAGACTCCTTTTGTTTTGCTGTTGCCGGGACGCACGGAAAGACTACTACGTCGAGCATCCTCGGGCATATATTATATGAAAGTGGAGTTGATGTGACAGCATTTTTAGGTGGGATCGTAGAAAACTACAATTCGAACCTGATCGGAAATGGTAAAACCGTAACTGTTGTTGAAGCTGACGAATTCGACCGGTCGTTCCTGCATCTGCATCCGGATATATCGTGTATCACATCAATGGATGCCGATCATCTCGATATTTATGGCGACAGTGCATCAATCGAAGCGTCATTCAAAGAATTTGCAGACAAGACATCCGACAAAAGCAAGTTATTCATCGCACATGGGCTTCCGCTTGACGGAATAACTGTTGCCGTGAATGAAGATTCAGATTTTAAGGCTTTCAACGTCAGGATAGAAAATTCGGAATATGTTTTTGATGTCAAGACGCCAACCGAAACACTGCGTGATTTACGTTTCGGATTGCCGGGAAAACACAATTTAACGAATGCGCTGATGGCTTTAGCAATGGCAAAAACTTACGGTTCCCCAACTGCAGACATTGCTAAAGCATTGGTGTCTTTCAAAGGTATCCAGCGTCGGTTTTCGTATCAGATAAAAACTGGGGATATAATTTATATCGATGATTATGCGCATCATCCAACCGAAATTAACGCGGTTCATCAGGCTGTAACCGAATTGTATCCGAACAAAAAAAACCTCGCAATTTTCCAGCCGCACCTCTTTAGCAGGACGAAGGACTTTGCAGATGATTTCGCTAAAAGCCTATCGGCATTTGATGAAGTAATCCTGCTTGACATTTATCCGGCACGCGAACTTCCGATGGAAGGAATCACATCGCAATGGCTGATGGAGAAAATGACAAACAAAAACTGCAGGTTGGTTCAAAAACCCGAACTGATTCGAGCTGTTTTGGAATCAGATGCAACTGTAATTATAACAATTGGAGCAGGCGACATCGGCGAATTGGTCAAACCATTAAAAGACGCTTTATCATGAAGAAAATATTCAATTGGGGAAGTATAAGATTGATGCTGATGTTTGCTGTTGTGATCTCACTTTTTGCGTTTACATCGAAACGAAATGGAGAGCGAAAATTAGTTAAGTCGGAAGTCGTTTTTTCAGAAGGTGAGAACCTGTTTATCAGCCCGGAAACGGTTAATAAATTGTTAATAGAAAATAAAACCCACGTCACAGCCATTGAAAAAGAACAGGTAGATTTGAACAAATTGGAAAAAGCCGTTAAGCAACACGCTATGATTGCCGATTCCGAGGTGTTTGTAAGTATTGATGGTGTTCTGAAAGCTGTGATAAAACAGAAGTCGCCAATGGTGCGGGTTTTCGACGAAATGGGTTCTTTTTATATTGATTCTGACGGAAATAAAATGCCGTTGTCATCGCTCTATGCAGCTCGTGTTCCGATAGTTTCAGGGGCGATCGACAGTGAAGAGGCAGGTGATTTGAAAAAGCTTTTCAAGTTTATCCACGATGATGAATTTTTGAAGAAAAACATAATTGGAATACAGGTTTATTCGAATGGAGCGATCAAAATGATGAACCGGAATTTTAATTACGAAATCGATTTTGGAAGAGCGATCAATGTAGAAACGAAGTTTAGGAATTACAAAGCCTTTTTTCAAAAGGCAGCCCGGGACAGTTCGCTGTACCATTACAAAAAGATTAATCTGAAATTTACGCAGCAGGTCGTATGCACTAAATAATTGGTTATGGAAAAAGAGAACATTGCAGTAGGTTTAGACATCGGGACAACCAAAATCGTCGCGATGATTGGCAAGAAGAACGAATACGGGAAATTGGAGATACTTGGCATTGGAAAATCCAAAAGCCTTGGCGTCGCACGCGGAGTTGTCAACAATATCACGCAAACAATCCAATCGATACAACAAGCGATTCTTGAGGCAGAAAACAATTCTGGATATAAAATTAAAGATGTTGTTGTCGGAATTGCCGGTCAACACATCCGCAGCATCCAACATAGCGATTACATCAGCCGAAGCAATCCGGAAGAAGTGATCGGTGAGAAAGATATTCAGCTTTTGATCGATCAGGTCAATAAATTGGCGATGCTTCCAGGTGAGGAGATCATCCACGTACTACCGCAGGAATTTAAAATTGACGGACAATCGGAGATCAAAGAACCAATTGGAATGTATGGCGGCAGATTGGAATCTTCTTTTCATGTTGTGGTCGGACAAGCATCATCTATCCGAAACGTCGGAAGATGTATCCAAAGCTCAGGAATCGAGCTATCAGGTTTGACATTGGAACCGTTGGCTTCGGCTGATGCGGTTTTGAGCCAGGAAGAAAAAGAAGCCGGAGTTGCATTGATTGACATTGGTGGCGGAACAACTGACCTGGCGATTTTTAAAGACGGGATTATTCGGCATACTGCCGTTATCCCATTCGGTGGAAACGTCATCACGGAAGACATCAAAGAAGGTTGTTCGATCATTGAAAAGCAAGCGGAATTACTGAAAGTTAAATTCGGTTCGGCCTGGCCAGGCGAAAACAAAGACAATGAAATCGTTTCTATTCCGGGCTTACGCGGACGTGAACCAAAAGAGATTTCATTGAAGAACCTTTCAAAAATTATCCACGCACGTGTTGTGGAGATCATCGAACAGGTTTTTTCTGAAATCAAGGCATACGGACACGAAGATCCACGCAAAAAACTGATCGCAGGAATTGTTCTTACAGGTGGCGGAGCACAATTGCAGCACATCAAGCAGCTTGTTGAATACATAACGGGAATGGATACCAGGATCGGATATCCAAACGAGCATCTGGCAGGTAATTCGGATGAGGAAATTTCAAGTCCGTTATACGCGACAGCTGTCGGATTAGTGATGAACAGCATCGAAAACAAGACGCAGAGCGCAATTAAATTGTATGAAGAGGTAGTTCCGGCTCCGGTTTATAAGGTACAGACACAAGTTCCGGTGATTGAGGCTCCAAAACCAATTGAAGTCGAAGCAGAACCAGTCTATCATAACGATAACAAGAAGGAACCGGTTACCACGGAAAATAAAATCAGAAGATCCTTTTTCGATAAATATGTCGATAAAATAAAGGACTTTTTAGATAACGCGGAGTAGGCGTAAAAAATTTAGGGAGAATTTCAAAACAAAATATTATGGCAAGCAACTCAGATTTTGGGAGTATTTCATTTGATTTACCGAAAAACCAATCAAATGTAATCAAAGTTATCGGTGTAGGAGGAGGCGGGAGCAATGCGATCAACCACATGTTTAAGCAAGGGATCAAGGGAGTGGACTTCATTGTCTGCAATACCGATTCACAGGCTTTGGCAAACAGTTCAGTTCCAAACAAAATTCAATTAGGTGTTCACCTGACAGAAGGTTTGGGAGCTGGTGCTAATCCGGAAGTTGGACAGCAATCAGCAATTGAAAGTATCGCAGAGATTGAGAAAATGCTTGATATCAATACCAAAATGGTGTTTATCACTGCGGGAATGGGCGGTGGAACCGGAACAGGTGCTGCTCCAGTCATCGCGCAATTGGCGAAAGAAAGAGACATTCTGACGGTGGGAATTGTGACGATCCCATTCCAGTTTGAAGGTAAGGTTCGTCAGGACCAAGCTCTGCAAGGAGTCGAAAAACTTCGTAAGCAAGTTGACTCGTTGATCGTAATCAACAACAACAAATTAAGGGAGGTTTACGGAAATCTCGGTTTTAAAGCAGGATTTTCAAAAGCTGACGAGGTTCTGGCAACTGCTTCACGCGGAATTGCTGAAGTAATCACGCATCACTATACCCAGAATATCGATTTAAAGGACGCGAAGACTGTATTGTCAAACAGCGGAACTGCAATAATGGGATCGGCGACTGCGATCGGTGACAACCGCGCGAAGGAAGCTATCGTTTCTGCATTGGATTCTCCTTTGTTGAACGACAATAAGATTTCCGGAGCTAAAAACGTATTGTTACTGATCGTTTCCGGTACGAATGAGATCACGATTGATGAAATTGGAGAGATCAACGACCATATCCAGGCTGAAGCCGGACATAACGCAAACATCATTATGGGTGTTGGTGAAGACGAGACACTTGGTGATTCAATCGCAGTAACGATTATTGCTACTGGTTTTAATATCGAGCAGCAAACACAAATCGTGAATGTTGAACCGAAAAAAATAATTCATTCTTTGGAAGGTGAGCAAAAATTTACACATGACCTTTCTAAAAAAGACATACCATCATTTGATTTTTTGCCGATTGAGGAAAGCGCTCCTCAAAAGGAAGATCGAGTTGTATTCGAATTGGTAGAAGATGTAGTTATCCCTGCTCCGGTTGCTGTAATTCAAACTCCGGCTCCAGCTTTCGAGTTTGATTTGGTTCCGACATCTGAATTCATTAAGAATTTGGCTGTGACGTTTGAAGTTGTTTCTCCAATTGCCGATATGGATTTCTATATTACAACGCCAGAAGTTCGCGAGATGGAAGTCCGCGAGCCGCAATTCGTTAAAAAAGAACAACAAGCCTTTTCATTCGACCTTCCGTTTTTCAAGGCAGAAGCTCCGAAAGAGGAAAAGATCATATTTGAATTGAGCAATGAAACTAAGGACATTAATGTAAACCAAGCTGTCCAGGTTGTCCCGATGACAGAACTTAACGAGAACGGAATCATCAAGTATTCGCTTGAAGAATATATGGAGATTGAGAATGATCTTCTGAATTCGAAGCCTGCTGCGGCTATTGTTGAAGAGCCTGTTGCTCCGGAACTAAACCTGACGATGAAAAAGGTAGAGCCAATTTCGCATTTCAGTTCAGCATTTGAAGAAGTTTCACCAATGGACATGTCAATTGAGGAAACATTGAAATTCCGTGCCGACGAAAGAAGGAAAAAGTTGAAGGAGTTTAATTATAAGTTCCACAACAATCCATCGCGAATTGATGAGTTCGAAAAAGAGCCTGCCTACAAAAGATCAGGTATAGATATATCAGGCCGACAAGTGGCCAACGGGCATTCAAGAATGTCTTTAGGAACCGACAGTAATGACGATGTGCAGTTGCGATCAAACAACTCGTTCCTGCACGATAATGTAGATTAACCCAAACCATTTTTTACTAATAACCCGAAAATCGAATATGATTTTCGGGTTATTTTTTTTAACTTCGCCACATCAAAAAAATACCATGAGTTTACTGTTACAAATCAACGACGAGATCAAAAACGCTATGCGGGCGAAGGACACGATGGCTCTTGAATCCTTAAGAGCGGTCAAGTCGGCTATACTTCTTGCGCAGACAGAAACCGGTGCAAAAGAAGAACTGGCTCAAGATGAAGAGATTAAATTGTTGCAGCGTCTTGTAAAGCAAAGAAAGGACAGTGCCAATATTTATAAGGAACAAGGTCGTGCAGATCTTGCAGAGCCTGAACTTCAGCAAGCGGCTATAATCGAGAAGTTCCTGCCGGCACAATTAAGCGAGCAGGAAGTTGAAGCGGTGGTTGCAAAGATCATCTCTGACAACGGCGCATCAGGAATGGCATCTATGGGAAAAGTAATGGGATTGGCCTCAGCCGAACTTGCAGGAAAAGCAGACGGCAAAACAATTTCATCTATAGTTAAGAAACTATTGACATAGATACAGATATTATTCTCTAGATTTAAATTAGTATCTTTATATTATATAACGGCCTCGTAGTTCAACTGGATAGAATATCAGATTTCGGCTCTGATGGTTGGGGGTTCGAACCCCTCCGAGGTCACTAATAAGGAATGCCAGAAAAAAGTAAAAGATTCTTTATTTTTTCTGGCAATTTCTTTTTATGACGGTCATTAGCGTCAGTTAAGTTTTTATTTCGCTGCTCACCCTACAATTCAAATAATGTCTCTTAAAACACTTCTCACCCTTTCCATAGTTCTTGTTTCAATTGCATCCTTTAGCCAGGACAGTCTCAGATTTGGCATCAAAGCCGGTGGAAATTTATCAGGCCTACACACAAAAAGCAGTGCCCATAGTGGCGGGACAGGCTTTCATAGTGGAGCTGTGGCCGAATATCAGGTTAGCACAAAATTCGCATTGTCGGCGGAGCTTCTTTACAATCAGAAAGGTGGAACATACCGCGTTTCTTCAAATCCATTTACGACAGTTGATGCCAATTTAAATTACATCAGTGTTCCAATTTTGGGGAAAATTAATATTACCAAGAAATTCCAATTTGAAATTGGCCCAGAGGTCAGTTTTCTTATTGGTGAGGATTATTCTTACGGAGGTAGCGAGATTGTGGAATTTGCTGAAGCAAAGAAGCTTGATTTTGCGGGTGCGGGTGGACTATCATACGAGTTTAACAGCGGACTTTTTATTCAAGGTCGATACATCTACGGGTTGTCGAAGATATATGATGAACGCGATTATGGTAACGCTTGTGCAAGTCTTTCCTTGGGATACTTCTTTAAGTAATTTATTCTTGCGCCTTACAACATCCGTCTAGCTTCTCATATCCTGCCGCGTCTGCCGGAATCTCATCTGCAGCATAACCTAATTTGCTGATCGCAATTTTTATAGTTTGCAGATCTGTCTTTTTAGAATTAAAAATTACATCGATCGTAGATTCTTTTTCGTTCAAGGTAATCATTTGAATGCCTTTTGATTTCAATAAAGTGTCTTCCAACAATCCGCCGCAGGTTTCACACTGCTTGCAATGATCACACGTGATCACGGTTTTAATTGTTGCCTTTTGAACAGTTTTTTGCTGAGCAGAAACATGTGCGCTTACGAATAAGAATACAGCGATTGCTATTGATCTGAAGAAAATTTCCATACATTATAATTAAAGGTTGAAAGCAGTTCTATTGCTAAAATCCTGCCAACAATTACTGCTAAAAATATTTGTCCGGCAAAATACTAAAATTAGCAGCCATATTATGTTCTGGTTACAATGCCTGCAGCAATTTACATAATGATGCACTAAGGCTAATTCTTCACTACTTTCGTTGTGGTTGAACTATTATCTTTTGAGATCATCGTTAATAGATATACTCCTTTTGTAACTCGCGAAAGGTCAATTTGTATTTCCTTGTTTTCAAGAGTAAAATTTGGACGCTCTAGCAGCCTTCCGTTTAAATCGTACAATTCAATACTTTCTATGGAAGTGGATGTGGTGACAGTAACAACGTCATTGAAGGGATTGGGATAAACGCGCACCTTATCGTTGATCGAAGGATCTTCGACATTAAGTGTTCCTTCAGCGAGACGTAGCATTGTGAATCCGTTATAATAGGTATTTTGGTTATTTTGATTATTATAATAGCCCTGAACCTTGCCCCCCAAAGTAAAATTACCCACTAAATCCTTTATTAGTACCGTCGAAATTTGAACAATGCCCAAATTCGCAGGAAACGAATAATAGAATTCGCCTTGATTTGCAAAATTTAAATCTGGAGAACCGCTGGAAGTATATTTTTTAAGATAGAATCCAGCTGATGCGCAATAGTTAAACCCACTCGTCCCGCATGTATTTGCGCCAGTAACGTATAATTCCTCGTTTTCAACACCAAAATCAACAACACTGAAAGTGCTAAAATCATAAATAGACTGATTTGTTCCGAGGTCAAATTTCATCAATCGGGTTCCTTGTGTCGCAAAGGACCAGGCGTAATTATATGCGATATATAATTTGTTTCCAGCCATTTCTGACTTTTTTATGGTAATGAATGTCATAGTTCCGTACTCAATGGGAATAGTTTTATGACCATTGCTTCCGAATGAGCTTATTACATTTCCGTTCTGATCGATTTTGCTCAGCAAAGCCTCGTGATTGATCTGATTGTAACCGTCATTCTCTACAGAGAAAGTTGTTACTCCTAACAGGAAAAAATCGTCTCCCCGCACAAATATATTATCCAGTCGTTGCAACATTGTATGAAATCTCTTTATAGCCATTCGGGGCGAAGCTGTTGTCTAATGTGCCGTTAGGATTAATCTTTAGATATATTAGGCGAGAATCGGAAGTCGAATATCGCGTACCCACTCCAAGGATTTTTCCCGCTGAATCCATTTCAAATCCCGAAAGTACCTCGTCAGCTCCCAAATTGATCCTGCAGATTCCGTCAATACCAAATGAGGTATCAAAAACACCATCTAATCCTACCTTCGCTATAAATATGTCGTCATCGTTTCCATCTAGTGTTTTTCCAAATAAATAGATGAAGCTGCCATGTGCTTTTGCGCCTGTAGGATGGTAGATTTGGTAGTTAGGCAAATCTATCCTTCCGTTGGTTCCAAAGTTTGTAACTGTACTGCCATCGTAGTTAAATTTTGAAATTCCATATCCTCCGACAAAATAGTATTGATTGTTAATTATCATTGCTTTATAGGGACGCATGTCGAAATTGGTGATCATTTTGCCCTCTGTTCCAAAAGTATTGTCAAATACAAGTGATTGCGAATTAATTATAGGACTAAGAACCAATATAGCTAACAGGATAAACTTGTTCATAGGGGTGAACTTTAAATTATTTTTAGGCTGATTTAGCCCACAAAATTTGCTATTCGTTCTAAATATAGACATCCACATCCAATTTATCTTCTCTAACATCCAAAATGTCGCGCTCAGACAGCAATAACTTCAACAGATCCATGGCGCTCTCTTTATCTGTCGCAGTATCAAGAGCGGCTTTAAAGTGGAAACTTATATACTGTCGAGTTCCAAAATGATGTCGGTGACCATACGGAATACCATCCTCGAAAGAATGATCAGATTCACCACCGAAAAAGTCGATGACTGCTGCTCCGCTGGTAATTTGGTGTAGAATGAAATCTTTCAGATTTTCTTTTGGAGGTAGTTCAACCTTTGGAAGCTCCAGTATAATGGTGTGCCGTGTTTCTGTTATCATAATAGCATTTTGCGTAAATATATGAAATGTAGCAATTACCAACAGGATTTCTTGGCAGAATTGAAACCATAGTACAGTTTACATCTACGAATGCAAGGCAATTGACTTCGTCCTTTTTCCGTACTTTTGCAAGAAAATGTTGGATCAGCTGGTCGTCGGCATTGTTACGTTAGTTTTGGTACTGTTTGTTGCTTACGCGTTTGTGTATGGCATCCTCAACATAATCATAGAACCAATTTATGTATTGCTATATAACCGGCCAATTTACACCCATTGGTATCTGATAACGAAGAAACTGTCTCCTCTCCGGAAAAAGATATTGATCGGCAAGGTTCCTTTTTTTAGGCGGCTATCTGTTCGCAGGCAGGGGTACTTTGAACATCGGGTCGCAACTTTTATCAAGACATATGAGTTCCAGGGAAAAAGTATCGAGATAACGGATGAAATTCAGGTATTGGTCGCTTCCGCGTATGTGATGCTGACGTTCGGAATGCGAAATTACATTACCGATGTATTCGATAAGATCCTGATCTATCCCGATTCCTATCATTCCACAATAAACGAGCAGTTGCACAATGGCGAATTCAATCCTCATTATGGCGCGGTGGTTTTTTCATGGAAGCATTTTCGCGAAGGCTTTGAAGAAGGTTCCGACAACCTGAACCTCGGAATCCATGAATTTGCGCATGTGCTCCATTATCATGGACTCAAGAAAGGAGATAACAGCTCGGCTATTTTTGCCGATCGGTATGCGCGCATTATGAAGGAAGTCAATCATCCGCCCAATGCTAAAAAGTTGATAGAATCGGATTATTTCAGGATCTATGCCTACACTAACCAATTTGAGTTCCTGGCAGTGATACTTGAGCATTTCTTTGAAACACCACAACGCTTCAAGCAGGAATTCCCACAGTTATATGAAAACGTGCGCCAAATGATCAATTTTACTCCTCAATAAAATCTTCTGTTGGTTCTTCAACCAATAGAAGTTGTTTTAAATCGATAATCGTTTTTGCAGGATCAGCACTTTTGAACACAAAATTGCCGGCTACAAGAACATCAGCACCCGCTTCTGCAAGACGCCTCGCATTTTGGTCGGAAACACCACCGTCAATTTCAATTAATGTTCGTGCTTTTCTGCGAATAATAATTTCTTTTAAGTGACGTGTTTTTACGTACGTGTTTTCGATAAATGATTGTCCGCCAAAACCAGGGTTGACGCTCATCAGGCAAACCAGGTCGATATCTTCAATTATATCTTCCAGCAAATTTACGCTGGTGTGCGGGTTAATGGCGACACCGGCTTTCATGCCTTCGGCTTTGATCGCCTGTAAGGTACGATGAAGGTGGTCACAGGCTTCGTAATGGACCGTCAGCACATTGGCTCCCAGAGCGGCGAATGTTTTAATGTAACGGTCAGGATCGACGATCATTAAGTGAACGTCTACTGTCTTTTTTGTATGTTTCGTAATAGCCTCTAAAACCGGCATTCCAAATGAAATATTAGGTACGAATACGCCATCCATGATGTCGATGTGGAACCAGTCGGCTTCACTGTTGTTGATCATTTCGATGTCACGTTGCAGATTGGCAAAATCGGCTGCTAATATTGATGGGGCAATAATGGTGGGTTTCATGGATTTTAGATTGTAGATTTCAGAGTTCAGATTGAAGATTCAAAGAGTCAAAGAGTCAAAGTTTGTTGACCTCAAAGATAATGTTTTCGGGCAGATTGAAATTGGGAAATTGGAAGAAGAATAATATTGGAATTTCGAGTGGTTCATCGCCCTCGCGTTAGGGATAGAGGCAAGTGCCGTGCACAGCCGAAAGCCCGGCCGCAGGCAACGCCCATACTCTGCAACTTTGTGACTTAGTGACTCTGCAACTTCTACAAATAAAAAACTCCGGTAATCAGCCGGAGTTTCAATCATCACCCGAGGGCAAGCCCGAACTGGCGGAGCGTAGGCGGAGCAATCAAAAAACGTTTTTTGGTTGATGATATAAATAAAAAACTCCGGTAATCAGCCGGAGTTTCAATCATCAATCAAAAAACGAACAGTTAATCAGACTGTTGTTACTAACAAATATCAATTTTTAAATCCCAAATTCCAAATTGATGCTCGGAATTTCGAAATTGAATATTATCCTAAATAGGTTTTCAGGATTTTACTTCTTGAAGTGTGTTTCAATCTTCGGATCGCTTTTTCCTTGATCTGACGGACGCGTTCACGTGTCAGGTCGAAAGTTTCACCGATTTCTTCCAAAGTCATCGGATGTTGGTCGCCCAATCCGAAGTACAATCTTACAACGTCAGCTTCTCTCGGCGTCAATGTTTCCAATGAACGCTCGATTTCAGTACGCAAAGATTCGTGGATCAGTTCGCGGTCCGGATTCGGTGATTCTCCTGAACGCAATACATCGTAAAGGTTTGAATCTTCTCCTTCAACAAGTGGCGCATCCATCGAAAGATGGCGTCCCGAGTTCTTCATGCTTTCTTTTACGTCATTGACGGTCATATCAAGCTCTTTTGCAATTTCCTCTGCAGAAGGCGGACGTTCGTTGGATTGCTCCAATAAAGCGTACATTTTGTTGATTTTGTTGATCGATCCGATCTTGTTCAACGGCAAACGAACGATACGGGATTGTTCGGCAAGTGCCTGGAGAATAGACTGACGGATCCACCAAACAGCATAGGATATAAATTTAAAACCACGTGTTTCGTCAAAACGTTGTGCGGCTTTAATAAGCCCTAAGTTGCCTTCGTTGATCAAATCGGGAAGTGTTAATCCCTGATTTTGGTATTGTTTAGCCACGGAAACCACAAAACGAAGATTCGCTTTCGTAAGTTTTTCCAGAGCTTTCTGGTCACCGGCTTTAATTTTCTGTGCTAATTCTACCTCTTCATCAGCGGTAATAAGGTCAACTTTTCCAATTTCCTGTAAGTACTTGTCTAAGGATGCAGTTTCACGGTTGGTTACCTGCTTAGTAATCTTAAGTTGTCTCATGTTTGGGGATATACGTTTTTAAATGGTACTTGGGTTGTACGTTGGATAACGGATAAAAGTTACAAAAGTTGCAATCTTTTTTCAGAAAGTGATATCTGTTGCTGTTTCGAGCTTCTCCTGATGGTGCTCAACCTTGAGAAGAAAGCGGCTACAAGATCTTGCGGCCGCATGTTTCCGAAAAGATCAAATGTTTAATTTTTTGTAAGGTCGTTTCTATTGAAATAGGTTTAATATACAACGGTCCATTATTCAGGTTGCGGTTGGTTTCCGGTTGTGGCGTCGTACCATTCGTATAGGTTTTGAGAAGTTTGAATCATTGCCAAAGCTAAATCCAGGAAGTAATCATACAAATTTTAAAATAAAAAATCCCGCTACAACGTAACGGGATCAGTTTATAAAGTACCTGAAAGGATTTTATCTTCTTGTATTGTCGCGACGGTCATCTCTGCGATCGTCTCTTCTTTCGGGACGCGGGCCTCTGTCTTCTCTTGGAGGCGCGTTCTCGTCTCTTGGAGGACGTGGCATCAATGCTTTGCGCGAAACTTTTTCTTTCCGTGTTTTCGGATCCATTCCCATGTACTTCACTTCGAATACATCTCCCATATTAACAACGTCAGCAACGTTTTCAGTACGTTCCCAGGCCAATTCCGATACGTGGAGCAACACTTCATTTCCCGGAGCTGCAGAATATTCTACCACAGCGCCAAAATCAAGCATCTTGATAACCTTTACTTCGTAGCTTTCGCCAACGACAGGTTTGAACATCATCGAGTCGATCTTCGAAAGAACCATTTGGATTCCGTCCGGATCAGTTCCTAAGATTTCAACCTCTCCTTGTTCGTTTACTTCGTTGATTACGATAGTAGTTCCTGAAAGTTTTTGAAGCTCCTGGATCACTTTTCCGCCTGGTCCGATCAATGCACCGATAAAGCTTCCCGGAATGGTAACTTTAATAATCTTCGGAGCATATACCTTAACATCAACTTTTGGTTGTGGCAAGGCTTCGATCAGTTTTTCCAAAATATGCAAACGTCCGTCACGGGCTTGTTCCAAAGCTTTTTCCATGATGTCATACGCCAATCCTTCGATCTTGATATCCATCTGGCAAGCGGTGATTCCGTCAGCTGTTCCGGTAACTTTAAAGTCCATGTCACCCAAGTGATCTTCATCACCCAGGATATCCGACAAAACTGCCCAACGGCCTGTTTTCTCATCTGAGATCAATCCCATTGCAATTCCTGAAACTGGTTTGATCATTTGAACACCTGCATCCATCAAAGCCAAAGTCCCGGCACAGACAGTCGCCATTGAAGAAGAACCGTTTGATTCCAATACTTCAGAAACGATTCTGATCGTATATGGATTTTCAGCAGGAATCATGTTTTTCAAAGCACGTTGTGCCAAGTTTCCGTGACCCACTTCTCTTCGCGATGTTCCACGTAGTGGTTTTGCTTCACCTGTTGAATACGGAGGGAAATTGTAATGAAGGTAGAATTTCTCTTCACCTTGTTCTGATGGTGAATCGATTTGGTTCGCTTCTCTTGATGTCCCCAAGGTCACTGTTGCCAGTGCCTGAGTTTCACCACGTGTAAATACTGCTGATCCGTGTACGCGTGGAAGGTAATCCACTTCGCACCAGATTGGCCTGATTTCATCTGTTTTTCTTCCGTCAAGACGAAGTCCGAGGTCAAGAATCACGTTTCGAACCGCTTCTTTTTGTGTTTTATGGAAGTATTTTCCAATGAGGTCGCCACTGGCAATCAATTCCTCTTCAGAAAATTCAGCTTTTATTTCTTCTTTTATCTCAGCAAATTTTGCAGAACGTTCGTGCTTGCCGGTTCCTGATTTTGCAACTTCATAGATCTTGTCATATGCTGCTGCTTTGATCTTGGCGTAAACATCTTCGTCCTTTCGCTCTTCGTCATAAGTCCTGACATCTTTCTTTCCGACAGCTGCCTGAAGGCGTTCCTGGGCTGCGATCTGTACTTTAATGGCTTCGTGTGCAAATTTGATTGCTTCGACCATTTCTTTTTCTGAAATTTCTTTCATCTCACCTTCAACCATTGCAATCGAATCCTTCGAAGCTCCGATCATCATATCAATATCCGACAAAGCAAGTTGCTCGCGGCTTGGGTTGATCACGAACTGTCCGTCGATACGTGCAACACGTGCTTCTGAGATTAAGGTCGAAAACGGCAGATCCGAAACCGCAAGAGCAGCCGAAGCGGCCAAACCTGCAAGTGAGTCGGGCATAATGTTTTCGTCGTGCGACATCAATTGGATCATCACCTGCGTTTCAGCGTGATAATCACTTGGAAAAAGCGGACGTAAAACACGGTCCACCAATCGCATTACCAGGATTTCGTTGTCACTCGGACGTGCTTCTCTTTTGAAGAAACCGCCTGGAAAACGTCCTGCCGCAGCAAATTTTTCACGGTAATCAACTGTCAATGGTAAAAAGTCAACACCAGGGCTGGCTTTTCTAGCGGAAACAACAGTTGCTAAAAGCATTGTGTCTCCCATTCGTACTACAACAGAGCCATCGGCCTGTTTGGCTAATTTGCCGGTTTCGATCGAGATGCTTCGTCCATCTCCCAAATCGATAATTTCCTTCTTAACTTCTGGAATCATAAGTTGTAATTCTTGATTAAACAATGGGTTTTAGTTGTGTTGTTGTTGTAGTTGTTGTAGTTCTAAAACCCAATGAAAAACCAAACTTTTTTCTGCAATATGCTTAAATAAAAAAGAGGCGCGTGCGCACCTCTTAGTTGATTGATTATTTTCTGATATTCAATTCCTTGATAATTTCACGATATCTGTTGATTTCTTTTTTCTTCAGATAATCCAAAAGGCTTCTTCTTTTACCTACCAATAACACTAGTGAACGCTCTGTGTTGAAATCGTGGCGATTTTTTTTCAAGTGCTCAGTAAGGTGCGTGATTCGGTGTGTGAACAATGCAATTTGTCCTTCAGCAGAACCAGTGTTCGCAGCGGAACCACCGTGTTTTGTGAAAATCTCTTCTTTAACTTCTTTAGTTAAGTACATGCCAATATTATTTAAATGATTTTTATGTAGATCCATCTTTTGGATACGGGTGCAAAGGTAATCTTATTTTTTACAATCGCAAATGCTTTTTACTTGAACAGCTTCGCAACTTCAACATTTACAGATTCCAGGAAGCGTTCATCGGTTTCGGTAAAAGCATCAAGTACCTCTGAATCAATGTCGATCTGACCGATGTTTTCACCATCGACAAACAGTGGAACAACAATCTCAGATTTGACCGTCATGCTGCAAGCGATATAATTGTCTTGCGCCGTAACGTCCGGCACAACGAAATTCTGGTTTGAAACTGCAACTTGTCCGCAGATTCCTTTTCCGAATGGGATAATCGTGTGGTCGGTTGGTTCACCGGCATACGGACCAAGAATCAGTTCCTCTTTATCTCCATTGCGGAAATAGAACCCAACCCAATCATAATAATCTATGCTGTCTTTGAGCAGATGGCAAATCTGCAGCAACTTGTCGTCGCGCAGAACATTCGAGTGTCGTACGATATCTTCAACTTTGGATTTTAATTCTTCAAATGTCATTTGCTGGATTTTTTGCAAAAGTATTAAACGGTAAAACGTTTAATTATATAAATTTGTTAAAAAAGTATTTGCGATCCTATTTTCAGAAATACCGGCCCTTCTTTATTTTCCTGTTTAAATTTTTTGTTGTTTATGTGGTGCTGACAGTCATATATCAGCAATACCTGAACAGCTTTGACGCGGTTACTTATGAACCCGATGGATTCACGAGATCGGTTGCTTCCCAAACAGAGATGCTTCTGAATTTCTTCAATTATAGTGTGGCCCTAAAATTACATGCTTCACAGCCTTCGGTGATGTTGTTCCTCGAAAATAAATATTTGGCCCGCGTTGTAGAAGGTTGTAACGCGATAAGCGTGATGATTCTTTTCGTGGCATTTGTCGTGGCTTTTAAAGGCACGCTTAAACATACCTTGTTGTTTATTATTTTCGGATGCGTGATCGTCCACGTTTTAAACGTCGGCCGGATCGCACTTTTAAGCATGGCCTTGCTGCATTATCCGCAATATGGCGAATTTCTTCATGGTGTAATATTCCCCTTGTTCATCTATGGTGTTGTATTCGGACTTTGGATAATTTGGGTCAATAAATTTTCGGTGTATGCCAAAAAGATTTCGTAAAAACTTTGTGAGTTTATTGATAGCAGGCGCGCTTATGCTGTTATTGGTTTGCGTACGCGCATTCGAGGATACTTTATTCTATGATCCGTTTGCTAGATACTTCCACGGCGACTATTTAAATTTGCCGTTTCCGGAATTTGAAATATCCAGATTACTATTGAGCCTTACATTCCGTTATTTGCTAAACATGATATTTTCTCTCGGAATCATTTACGTGCTTTTTAAGGATGTCGGACTCTTTAAATTCAGTGCAATTCTTTATGGTGTTTTCTATATGATCCTGATTTGCAGTTTTACATTTTTGGTTACGTATTCAGATCAAAGCAACAATTTTGCACTTTTCTATGTACGCCGCTTCCTGATCCAGCCTTTGTTCCTGCTGCTTTTTGTTCCTGCATTTTATTATCAGGCACGGATTTCGAAAATTAACGGTTAATAAACAGATGCTTGCAACTTTTTGAATACTTTTGCATCATGAACGCAAATAAGTGCACAAGCTTGTTTTTAGCCCTGTTGCTGCTGGTTTCCAACCTCGGCCTGGCATTTAATGTGCATTATTGCGGTGACGAGATTGCCTCTGCATCTTTCGTTTACAATACTTCAGAAATTTGCGCGAAACCAGTTGAGCCAGCTGAAAAAGCATGTTGTGCCGAAGCAGCAAAAGACCATAAAAGCTGTTGCAAGGATGAAACGGTGAAGCTTCAGGATGAGTCCGATACAATTGTAATCAAGACCATGGCACTTGATATCGTTGTTCCGGCAATGCCGATAGAGTGGAAGCCTGTTGTGGCTATACTCCAAGACCAGCCCGTTTTTAAGTCTCTTTTTACCTACTACTGTGATGCGCATTCGCCGCCGCTTTTTAAGCTGTATAGCCAATATATTTTCTACGCTTAATTTTTAAATGTTGCAGTTTCCGCTCTTGCGGATCAAATACTACTAACATTTAAAATACAATTATGTTCAAGCATATCATATTTTTCATACTGCTTTTCGGGACGTTTTCCGCATTTGCACAGGATACTTTGCAGGATGTCAAAGTGGTTACCCGAAGCAAAACCCTTCGAAAATCATTGAGCACAACCGCTAACACGACCGTAATGACAAGCAACGAACTGCTAAAAGCAGCTTGCTGTAACCTCGCTGAAAGTTTTGAAACAAATCCGTCGATCGACGTCAATTTCTCCGACGCCTTAACAGGAACAAAACAGATCAGGATGCTAGGGCTTACGAGTCCGTACCTGATGATCACCGAAGAAAACATCCCCTCGGTTCGTGGCGCTTCACAAGCATACGGATTATCATTTACTCCGGGAACCTGGGTTGAAAGCATTCAAATCACAAAAGGAGCCGGATCGGTTGTAAACGGATTCGAAAGCATTTCTGGACAGATTAATACTGAATTGATCAAGCCGATAAGCGACATTCCTTTTTTCCTTAACGTGTATGGATCAACCGATTCCAGAATGGAAATCAATTCGCATATCAATAGAAAATTTTCAGATAAATGGAGCAGCACCTTGTTTATCCATGGGAATTCACGCCTGTCAAAAAATGACATGAACATGGATGGCTTCCTGGACAATCCGCTCGCCAATCAAATCAACGTGCTCAACCGGTGGCAGTACACAAATGCGGCGAAAGGCTGGGTGAGCTTTATCAACCTGCGCTACATGAACGATGAGAAACAAACAGGTGAGATGCATTTTAATCCCGATCTGGATAAGCTGACAACCAACCATTGGGGCTCAGAAATCAATACGCAGCGATTTGATGTTTCGGCTAAGCTTGGCTACGTTTTCCCTGATATGCCATATCAAAGTATCGGTTTCCAGAATGCGTTCAACATTCATGACCAAGACTCATACTTCGGGTTGAACCAGTACGACATCCGTCAGAAGAGTTATTATTCGAACCTGATATTTAGTTCGATCATCAGCAATACGATGAACAAGTTTTCGACTGGATTAAACTTTACCTACGACGGATATGATGAGTATGTCAATGTTCCCAACATCACAAATGACTACAGCAGGATCGACAATTCAATCGGCGCCTTCTTCGAATATACCTATGACAATACAGACAACTTCAGTTTAATTGCGGGAATTCGTGTCGACAACCACAACAGGCTTGGGGCCTTTATGACGCCGCGCCTGCATCTTCGCTACAATCCATGGGCAAAAGGCGTGATCCGTGCTTCGGCTGGCCGGGGAAAGCGTTCAGCTAATATCTTTGCGGAAAACCAGCAGCTTTTCGCAAGTTCGCGTGTTTTCGATATATTGAACACAAACGGCAGGATTTACGGATTGGATGCGGAAATTGCGTGGAACTACGGCGTCAGCTTTATGCAAAACTTCATGTTGTTTGGAAAAAGTGCTGATGCGGGATTTGATTTCTACCGGACCGATTTTCAAAACCAGGCAGTGGTTGATGTATATGCATCGCCTCAACAGGCAAGGTTTTACAATCTTGACGGAGCTTCGTACGCAAATAGTTTGCAGGTTGAATTTAACTATGAGATCATAAAACACTTAAATCTTCGAACAGCTTACAAGTTTTATGATATCCAAACCGACTATTTAAGCGGAGCTTCCGAACGGCCGCTGCAGGCAAAACATCGCTTCTTCGCAAACGTGTCGTTTAATACGCATATAGTTGAAAAAGGCAGACAGTGGAAATTTGATTACACCTATAATTGGATGGGACAACAGAAGTTGCCGAATACATCGACAAATGCAGCAGCAGACAGGCTTCCGGAGTATTCGCCATCGTTTTCACTGATGAATGCACAGATCACAAGGACGTTTTCATCGGTGTTTGAAGTCTATGTCGGTGGTGAAAACATCGGAAATTATTCGCAGGATAAAGCGATTTTGGGAAGCGAGAACCCTTTCGGTCCGAATTTTGACACGTCAATAATTTATGCACCGGTCTTCGGACAAATGTATTACGCAGGAATCCGATTTAAGATAAAATAGTACAATTGGCTAAGCCAAAATAAAAATCATAACAATGAAAAATTTAATTTTAGCAGCAATGTTGTTCGTCGCCAGTTTCTCTATGCAGGCACAGGAAAAGAGTAAGAATGCGAAACACAATGTGTCGGTAAGCGGCAATTGTGACCAATGCAAAAAACGTATTGAAAAGGCTGCGTATTCTGTTTCGGGAGTTAAATCGGCAGTCTATCATTTGGACGACCAGATGTTGCATCTGATCGTGAACGAAGAAAAAACTTCTGTCGTTGATGTGCAGAAAGCAGTTGCGAAAGCCGGACATGATACGCAGGACACAAAAGCAACTGATACCGATTATGAAAACCTGCACTTCTGCTGCAAGTACGAACGCAAAAACTAAATAAACTTTGAGGTGTTGCGGGTTCGCGTCGATCCGTGGAGACGTTTTTCAAGCTTCTGGAGCCACTAACCTGCATGTTGATGTAATGCTTTTTCGTACGATTTAAAGCGTTAATTAAAATTTAAAGTAATTCCAATAAATTGCGGTTCAGCTAAATTATCCTTACTTTCACGCTCGAAAATTTTAGTGTAACAGACGTCGAGAATGAACGAATTTGACTGGAAGAATTTAATTGATCCGCTATTTTATATACATTTTGATATCAATGGAGTCAAGATGGGGCTTTATATCGTCCTGTTTATTGTATTCGCAGAAACCGGACTTTTCGCCGGTTTCTTTTTGCCCGGAGACAGCCTTCTTTTTTTGGCGGGGATCTATAATAGGGAATTGATCGAGAATGTAATGCTAATCGAAAGCAGTCTGCTCAATGTTACCATACTTTCCCTTTTCGTCGCAATTGCTGGTATATTTGGTAACATGGTAGGCTATTGGTTCGGATCGAAAAGCGGTTATTACTTATATAATAAAGAAGATAGTTTTTGGTTCAAGAAGAAATATCTGATCCAATCGAAAGAATTTTTTGAGAAGCACGGTGGCCGCGCGATCATCTTTGCCCGGTTTCTACCGATCTTTAGGACTTTCGCTCCGATAGTAGCAGGTATAGTTTCGATGGACAAGAAAAAGTTCATGTTTTTCAATGTTGTTAGCTCGTTCTTATGGTCGTTCAGTCTTATTTTTGCCGGACATTACCTATACGGATTTCTACTTGAAAATTACCAGATTGATTTAAAAGAACACATTGAACTTATAGTCATCGGACTAGTTGCAATTACCGTTCTGCCAGTCATAATCAAATTCAGCAAAAAGGTTAAAGTGCAACCTGAAGATCTTACCAAATAAAAAAAAGCCCGATTTTAAGTCGGGCTTTTTTTTGTCTGATACTTTACAGGCCTCGTGGAGAATCACGGTATTTACATTCAATCCAATTCTTGGTTTTCATATGACAAACGCGATCATTAAAACTGATTCTGGTTCCGGATCGCGCATCCGTAACAGATGACCTTTGACGGATTTTCTATTCTTTCCAGGTATGAATTTCCATTTCTAAAAAGCAGGCAGCATCAATAGTTTACTGATGTGGCTGATTCTGAATTTACTCGACATTTACCGTTATTGTCTCAGATATTAAGTCTCCATTTGATGCAATTCCTTCGATCTGCAGTCGGATATTCTTCTGGGCTAAATTTGGGACTGAGAAGCGGAATGCGCCCGTATCCGTAGTCTCAATCATCGGTAACCAGCCGATTACTCCAAAGTTCTTAAACTCGGCGCCATTGTAATTTTGATATTTGACATTTTCGTATGACTTGAAGTCCTGGAAGCCGTTCGTAACCACAAATGCCTGCGATCTAATTTTTATAGCTGAGCTACTGCTCAAAAATTTCTTGTTATAAATCCTGATGATCCCATTAGGAGTTGAGGCTCCGCCACCGAAACTACGCTTGTTGATATATATTTCATCGACATTGTCCATTGGGTAGTTTAGCAACTGCGTCAGGTCATTTAAAGGCATATCGTCCATATAAACCGCCGGGCTACTGGAACCTGAGAGCGAGCGAACAGCACGACCAACAATCTGCACATTCCCGCCACTGATTAAAACATCATAACCATGTGCAGCTATGAAATTAAGCACATCACGATGTGATCTTTTTTCATTTTCGCCAATTTTATACCCATTTGCCATGTTGTTTCCCCATCTGCGGTCGAAAGTCAAAGTGTCTTTTTTCACCGCTCTTCCTTCTATTGCCACTTCCTCAAGTTCTATTCCATCACCTTTTACTGGGAAATGCAAACTTGTAGCTTCGACTTGGCTTCCGAGTCCGCATCCTGAAGGCATAACTTTAAATGACTTGACAAGTTTCCTGTTGTTGCCGACAATTTGGGGATACATTTTTAGTTGACTCGCTTTACTTTTGGCGTCAAGTAACTCAAAGTGAAGATTTGTCGAATCGACTGCCATCAGGTTATCAAAGTAAAACTCCTTTTTTTCGTTCAATAGTACAGTTTCATCGATTCCCAGTAAGATCGAAGTCATGTGTACGCGATTTGCTGTAGGATTATCAAGTTCAGTGTTAACCGTTCCTTTTATCGTAAGTCCGCTATCGAATTGGAATTTAGTGGCGTCAGGCGGACTTGCAAGCATCGCATCCCAATTATACTTTGTGGTTTTTGTCAGTAGCATATTGTCAAGTTCGAAGTGCTTTTTCCGATTGAAGTCATTAAGGAAATACCCTGCGTTTACTATTGGAGTCGATAAATAATTATCGAACAGCAAGCTGCTGTATATGCTGTTTGCGGAACTTTCGCTCAACGCTTCCTCAGGTAGAACGGAAACACTCAGCGTTGCAAACTTTAAAGGTGAAATCCCCGAAATTTTCAGGGAATCAAGCGACTTACCAGCCAATTGTAACGTGGTTTTGGCTAAGGCCGATCTTGGTTTAAATATTGATCTTTCGGCAATCTTACGTAAATTTTTGTCAACAACATAAATTGTCGTTAATCCATCAAGAAGTTCTTCTGAAGGAATGACCACAGTCTGCTCCAGTACGTTGCTCTTGAAGCTGAAATCTATCGCAGTTACGGCGTCGGCTTTTTGTATCACCAATGTATACGGCTGGTCGGCGATTTCCGATATTGTATTGCTGTTGGTTTTGATTTTTATGACAGCTTTGTTGGCAAGCGCATAGTTATTTGCAGAGAAAGTAATTCCTTTCAGCGACGGTAACGCCAGTAACTTCTCAACTTTCTTGTCGTTCAGTTCATAAACAACTTTGTATTGCTCGGCTGCAGTTGAAAGAAGGTCGAATTTTCCATATCCAAACTGATTTGTAGAAAAGGTAGTGACAACGTTGCCTTTGGAATCATGTACTTCACCTTTTGGTACCGATATCCCAATTTGATTGCAATCTGCAAGCCTGACGCCAATTGTATTTGATGTTCCCTGAAGAAACACGCCGCTTTCTGGATAAAACGTCATTTCGGCTGTATCCAACTTTGGCTTCGTAGTATTGACAACCTGACCTTCATTCGGATTAATGACGGCAATCTTATATACCGACGACTCGTCTTCGGTGAAATTATTCATGTAGTTTGTATAGACCTGCAAATAATAGACGCCCGTTTTGTAATTGTCCTCTAGCGGGAAGTGACCGTCGAAGGTGCTGTTCTCAGCATAATACAATTTAGAGTTCAGATATTTCCCTTGCTCATCAAGTAACTGAACAAATACGTTTGACGTTGTGCCGTACGGACTGCCGGTTTTCTTCTCGATGATGTAGCCTTTAAACCATATATCTTCTGTTGAGAGATACTGGTTCTTGTTCATGTGAAGATGAATGTTTTCCCTGTCCGGCTTGAAGTAGTTGGTGATCGCGGTTGAGATCCGGCTTTTGTTGGCGCTTTCGGTTTGTGAGAAAGTAGCCACAGTAGTTAATAACAAAATGGCTGATAAAAATTGCTTCGGCAAATACATGTTAAAAGGTTTTAGGACACGAATATAGAATTTTTGTTGTAAAAAAAAACTGCAAGGTGTTAATTCCGTGCAGTTCTAAAATTTAAAGTGGCTGATTACATCATTCCTGGCATTCCACCGCCCATTGGCATTCCGCCGCCGGCATTTTCTTCTTTAATGTCAACCAATGCACATTCTGTTGTCAAGATCATTCCGGCAACCGATGCAGCGTTCTCAAGCGCAACACGGGTTACTTTTTTAGGATCGATGATTCCCGCTATTAGCATGTCGACGTATTCATCAGTCTTAGCGTTATAACCGTAATCGCCGGTTCCTTCCGCAACTTTTGCAACAACTACCGAACCTTCAAGTCCGGCATTTTCTACGATCGTACGCAAAGGCGATTCGATAGCGCGTGATACAATTTGGATACCAGTAGCTTCATCAGCATTGTCGGCCTGAAGTTCTTTCAGCGAATTCTTAGCACGAAGAAGTGCAACACCTCCACCAGCAACAATTCCTTCTTCAACGGCGGCACGAGTTGCATGAAGCGCATCGTCAACACGGTCTTTCTTTTCTTTCATTTCTACTTCAGAAGCTGCTCCCACATAAAGAACTGCAACACCTCCCGCTAATTTTGCCAAACGTTCCTGTAACTTCTCACGATCGTAATCGGAAGTAGTAGCTTCCATTTGGCCTTTGATCTGGTTTACGCGGTTTTTAATAAGATCTGCTTCACCGGCACCACTAACCAAAGTAGTATTGTCTTTGTCGATTGTCACTCTTTTTGCTGTTCCAAGCATTTCAAGTGTAGCATTTTCCAATGTATAACCTCTTTCTTCAGAAATTACTGTTCCACCTGTGAGAATAGCAATATCTTCAAGCAGCGCTTTTCGTCGGTCACCAAAACCCGGAGCTTTAACAGCTGCGATTTTAAGTGCGCCACGAAGTTTGTTTACAACCAATGTCGACAATGCTTCACCATCGACATCTTCAGCGATGATCAACAACGGTTTTCCTGATTGTGCAACCGGTTCCAAAACAGGAAGCAGTTCTTTTAATGAAGAAACTTTTTTATCGTACAAAAGGATGTATGGATTTTCAAGTTCCGCTTCCATCTTTTCAGGGTTTGTCACGAAATATGGAGAAAGATAGCCACGGTCGAACTGCATACCTTCAACAACATCTACGTAAGTGTCAGTTCCTTTGGCTTCTTCAACAGTGATGACGCCTTCTTTTCCAACTTTTGCGAATGCAGTAGCGATCAAGTCACCGATCACTTCATCATTGTTAGCTGAGATAGAAGCAATCTGTTTGATTTTATCAGAATCGGAGCCTACAACTTTCGCTTGTTTCGCCAAATCGGCAACGATCGCTTCAACAGCCTTGTCGATTCCGCGTTTCAGATCCATTGGGTTTGCTCCGGCTGCAACGTTTTTAAGGCCTTCTTTTACGATAGCCTGCGCCAAAACTGTAGCAGTTGTTGTTCCGTCACCTGCAAGATCATTGGTTTTGGAAGCAACTTCCTTAACCATCTGCGCGCCCATATTTTCCAACGGGTCTTTTAGTTCAATTTCTTTTGCTACTGTAACTCCGTCTTTGGTAACGGTTGGGCCACCAAATGATTTTCCGATGATCACATTACGCCCTTTTGGACCTAATGTTACTTTTACGGCATTCGCCAATGCGTCGACACCGCGCTTTAAACCGTCACGTGCCTCAATATCAAATTTTATATCTTTTGCCATCTTATTTATTATGTTTAATTGTTGTTCTGTTCGAGTGTCAAGCTTTAGATTATTGCCAAGATGTCATCTTCACGCATAATCAGGTAATCTTTACCTTCAAGTTTAAGATCAGTGCCAGCATATTTTCCGTACAAAACGGTATCGCCAGGTTTCACGGTCATTTCGTGGTCTTTTGATCCGTTACCAACTGCAACGACTGTCCCTTTTTGCGGTTTTTCTTTTGCTGTATCAGGAATAAAGATTCCGGAAGCTGTCTGCGTTTCAGCAGCGACAGGTTCGATAAGAACACGGTCCGAAAGCGGTTTAATGTTTAAAGCCATAATAATGTGTTTTGATGTTATTGAAATTACTGCGTCGCGTTTTTCATAAATTATGCCAGCGGGAATTGACTGCCATTTTAGCGTAAAAAAAATGCCAGCATTGACAAGCTGGCATTTTAAATGGTTTCCTTTGAGTTATTGGGCTGCCGGAGCAGTTTCTGTAGGTGCGATTTGTTGAGTTGCCGGATCTGTTGCAGGTGCGTTAGCAGCCGGTGGTGTTACTGTGCCTGCCGGAGTTGTTGTGCCTGCCGCAGATGGAACTACCGGTTGTGAAGCGGGCGCGTCTGAATCAATAAGTTTTGATTCGTTGTCACTTAAAGCTCCAGTAAAACTTAAACTTGACAGAAGGATCAAAACGATAAGGATCGTTCCCAGGGTCCATGTACTTTTATCAAGGAAGTCGGTAGTTTTTTGGACACCACCCATCATTTGTGAACCGCCTAATGTAGAAGACAAACCGCCACCTTTAGGATTTTGAACCATGATTACCACGATTAAAAGAAAACAAACGATAGTTATTAAAACCAGAAAAATTGTAAATGTGTCCATTCCTACTTATTATTATTTTGTTGTATATTTTTAATATCCGAAATTCGGTCTGCAAAGAAACTACTTTTTTCCGGATTTTTCAAAATTAATATTTCATATGCCTGTATGGCTTTTTGGTACTTTTTCTGCTCAAGGTACACACGCGCAAGCGTTTCCGTCATGAGGTAGGTGTTGTCTCCTTTGGCCGACTCAAAAGTAACTGTCGGGCCGTCAGGTTTAACGGGTGGAATCTTCGGATTCGCCTCGATGAATTTGTCAATCAGTTGGCTTTTTTTTTGCTTGGCACCAACTTCCTGTTGTTGTACTGGCTCCGGTTCAGTGGTTTCGCGTTCAATGGGCTTTAAAGCTGAAAGTTGCAGCCATTCCTGAAATGAGTGTTTCTCTTCGCGTGAAAATTCAAGTGGCCGGCCTAGTTCTAACTTTTGTGCTGATGCCTCAACTGCCGAAGATTCATTTTCCAGCGGAGTTGCAATCGCCTCAGCAGGATTTTCTGCCACAGCAACATCGGGAATGAGATTTCGAATTGATTGTTCCCGTGTATCTAAAGGTATTTGCGCAGGCGCTTTTTCAATGATTATTTCGCTTCCTTTGACCTCGATATCATAGAGTTGCTCCAATTTTTGGTCATACAATCCTTTTTGAATTGCAGTAAATGTATCCGACGTGATAAAATCGAAAAGTACACTTCTATCGGTAGTATGTGCAGCCGTAACTTTTAATGCATTGTTATACTTGAAACTGTCCTGATTGTACAAACCTTTTAACCTTAAAGCACGCGCGCTTTGAAAATACGGAAACTCCTCCATGATCCTTTCCAAAGAAGCCGTGTGGCGCTCGTTGATGGCGTCGGGTTTGTTAAGCAATAAAGAGTACTCGGTAGTGTTCATCTGAAAGTTACTGCATTACCATTTTGCCAATGACTCGTTGAAGATATCCTGTGTTATCCGTTCAAAAATTACATCAAGTGCCGTTGCAAGTGTTGCTCCCACAAGTTGTACATCTGCGCCATAATCATAAAAGAATGAAAAGGTCTTTTCGAAATTATCTTCTTCTTTGTTCTTATTTGTAAATCGGACCAACACCCGTATCGTGAGCCGGTTTTGAGCAGCCGTAATATCTGCTGTAGCAGTCATTGGAGAAATGTTGAAATCAGTGATCTCGCCTTCATAGACCAAGTCTCCGTTAGTACTGACCAAATTTAAATTTGTCTGGTTCTGGATCAAATCCTGAAGCTCGAGTGTGAAGGTACGTTCAATGCCGGGTTCGATCAGTTCGGCAGTATTCTGGAAATAGTTTACCTGAAATGTATCAGCATCAATCTGGCCTGTACCGGTAAAATTGTAAACCGAACAACTGTTGCAAATAAATGCGAAGAGCAGTACGATCAGATATTTTATGTTATTCATAATTGTGATAGTCGTCAAAAGTAGTGTTTTTAGCAGAGATGCCTACAAATCGAATTGTTTGATCTTGCGGTATAATGTACGTTCAGATATTCCGAGTTCATCGGCTGCAGCCTTACGCTTGCCTTTGTTTTTCTCCAGTGATTTCTTGATCATTTCGATTTCCTTCTGTTCCAAACGAAGCGTTTCCTCCTCTTCAACGGTTTCCGCGTCGAGAAAATTGTCATCATGGTCATCATAAGAAGGCTGCTCTTGTTTTTGCTGCTGCGGAATAACCGAAAACTGATGCTGTTCTTCAAAATCAATTTCACTGTCTGGCTTCTGGCCGTAGATTTTCTGGATTAAGTTCTGGCTTGTTTCAGGCGCCTTCGCAGTTCCGTTCTTGATCAGTTCGAGCGTCAGCTTCTTAAGATCGTTCAGATCACTTTTCATATCGAAGAGCACCTTGTATAAAATTTCACGTTCTGTACTGAAGTCGCTGTCGTTCTTTTTGTCCTTAATTACCGATGGCAGGTTGCTTCCTTCCGATGGCAAGTACGATTGCAGCGTTGCAGCAGTAATATCACGGTTAGTTTCCAATACCGAAAGCTGCTCGGCAATGTTTCGCAATTGCCGGATGTTTCCGCTCCAGCGAAATTTCAGCAGCAATTCAACAGCGGCATCTTCAAGCCTGATCGGCGGCATTTTATATTTATGTGCGAAATCCGCGGCGAATTTCCTGAAAAGCAAATGGATATCATCTTTACGATCCCGCAATGGCGGAAGCATGATGTCGACAGTACTTAATCTGTAATATAAATCCTCACGGAACTTTCCTTTTTCAATTGCCTCAAACATATTGACGTTGGTCGCAGCGACAATCCGAACATCCGTTTTTTGTACTTGCGACGAACCCACCTTAATGAACTCACCGTTTTCGAGTACGCGTAACAACCTGACCTGTGTAGTCAATGGCAATTCACCAACTTCATCCAGAAAGATTGTGCCGCCACTAGCAACCTCAAAATAACCTTCGCGCGTTCCGGTTGCTCCTGTAAAAGCTCCTTTTTCGTGTCCGAACAATTCACTGTCAATTGTTCCCTCCGGGATTGCACCGCAGTTTACGGCGATATACTTTCCGTGTTTCCGATGTGACAACGAGTGAATGATACGCGGAATGTTTTCCTTCCCGACGCCGCTTTCCCCGATAACCAATACCGATATATCCGTCGGCGCAACCTGGATCGCTTTTTCAATCGCGCGGTTGAGTTTCGGGTCGTTCCCGATAATTTCAAAACGCTGTTTTATGGCTTGTACTGATTCCATTTTTTATTTTTTTTTGCCACAGATTGCTACGCCTGTTCGCTATCACTCGAGTCACAGCTTTTATTTCTTTTCGCCACGAATTCGCGAATTATTGCACAGATAGCACCTTCTTGGCAATTAATTATTTCGCGGCTCCGGCTCGCGAACAGCGAGCAATCTGTGGCAATTTTACGCGAACGATTTGTTTATTTAATCTGTGAATCTGTGGCCAAATTCTTTTATTTAACTAAAGAAAAATTCGTGAATTCGTGGCCACTTCTTTGCTTGTTCGTAGCTGACTAGTTCATCTCGGAATACCCCATCGCTCTTCCAATCAAAGTTCCACTCGTGCAGCTTGTAATTGTCACGAGCACAAATTCTCCTATTTCATAATTCTCCCGCGGAAAAACAACTGTTAAATTTTGACTGTTTCTTCCCGAAAGTTCGTATTCTGATTTCTTTGAAACCTTTTCGATCAAAACTTCCATTGTCTTGCCAACGAATTCCTGTGTGCGAAACAAGCTGTGGCTTCTTTGCAACGCAACAATTTCCTGTAAACGGCGCAGTTTCACATCTTCGGGAACATCATCGACCATTTTGCGCCCAGCCAAAGTTCCCGGCCGCTCCGAATAGGCATACATATATCCGAAGCTGTATTTGACTTCTTCCATCAAACTCAATGTGTCGCTGTGATCGGCCTCAGTTTCGGTCGGAAATCCCGCGATCATATCCTGCGTAATTGTACAATCGGGAAGTATATGCCTGATGTTATAAATCAAAGCAAGATATTCTGCACGGGTATGCAATCGGTTCATCTCTTTCAAGATCCGGTCACTTCCTGATTGAACCGGCAAGTGAATATGCTTGCAGATGTTCGGATATTTCGCCATCACACGCAAAACACTCTCATGCATGTCCTGCGGATTCGAAGTTGAAAACCTGATCCGCATCTTCGGAAAAGCCACCGCAACCATTTCAAGCAACTGGTCGAATTTCACCGCCGTTGCCTGTTGCATCGCGCCCGCTTTCACAAAATCTTTCTTTAATCCGCCGCCATACCACAAATAGCTGTCGACGTTTTGGCCTAATAATGTTATTTCTTTAAATCCTGTTTCCCATAAATTGGCGATCTCTGCCATGATACTTTGCGGCTCGCGGCTACGTTCGCGACCTCTGGTAAACGGAACCACGCAAAATGTACACATATTATCGCAGCCACGCGTAATTGATACAAATGCCGATACGCCGTTGCTTCCAAGGCGGACAGGTGAGATATCACCATAAGTCTCGTCTTTCGATAAAATCACATTGATGGCATCATTTCCGGCTTCGACTTCCGCCAGTAAATTAGGAAGGTCTTTATAAGCATCAGGTCCAACAACAAGGTCGACGATTTTCTCCTGTTCAAGAAACTGTGACTTTAGACGCTCAGCCATACAACCTAAAACTCCAACTTTCATCTTCGGATTCACGGTGCGTTTTACCGCGTTGTATTTTTCAAGGCGTTTGCGTACGGTTTGCTCAGCTTTGTCACGGATCGAGCATGTGTTTACCAGCACGAGATCAGCTTCTTCCAGAATGGTTGTGGTGTTATAACCGCCATCGGCTAATATGGACGCAACAACTTCGCTGTCGGAGAAATTCATTGCGCAGCCGTAACTTTCTATGTAAAGCTTCTTGGTGTTCCTGGGTTTGTATTCCAATATAAGGCTGTTGCCCTGCACGCTCTCTTCAATGATCTTTTCCATTCGCTTGTTTGGACGAAATTTGTAAGCGCCAAAGATACAAAGTTTTGTTGCAAAGTGACAAGATGGCAGTCAGGGTTTAACAAAAGTTTTTTGGGCAGCAAGTTCGCGCTGTCCGCTGCAAGTCCGCGCCACAAACCTATAATTTGCTACTCTTGCAAAAGCTTCCTCTGGTCGCTTTTCCTATCCTGCAAATTATTGTTTCCGGCTGTGGGCTTTTCGCTTCCATCGCGGCTGCAGTTTGTTCATAGTTCACAAATTCACATTCACCATGCACCATCATTCGTGTCGAACGATAAAAGTCCCAATCATTCTTTTATGAATACCAAACCTGTTTTTGATGCGTTAGTTAACCAACTTAAACTGCATCGTATGCTCCAGCTTGAGAATTAAAAAACCTAATTTTAAAATTTTCGCATACTTTTGCGGCGCGCACATGGCTACAAAGCCAATGTAAATAAATCGATATGGCAAAGAATTTAGTAATAGTAGAGTCGCCCGCAAAGGCAAAAACAATAGAAAAATTTCTCGGCAGCGATTATCAGGTGGAGTCGAGTTACGGCCATATCGCCGATCTTCCTTCAAAGGAAATCGGTGTTGATGTTGAGAACGGATTCAAACCCAAATATGAAGTTTCACCTGATAAAAAAGCGCTGGTAACAAAACTACGCGGATTAGCCAAAAAAGCCGATATGGTTTGGCTCGCAAGTGATGAGGACCGTGAAGGAGAAGCAATTTCGTGGCACTTATCTGAGGAGCTGGGATTAAAAGCAGAGAAAACTAAACGAATCGTTTTTCACGAGATTACAAAGACTGCAATATTAAAAGCAATTGACAATCCACGTGGAATAAATTACAATCTTGTCAATGCACAACAGGCGAGAAGGGTTTTGGATCGTTTGGTTGGTTATGAGCTTTCGCCGGTTTTGTGGAGAAAAGTGAAAGGCGGACTTTCAGCAGGACGTGTTCAGTCGGTTTCCGTAAGATTAATCGTAGAGCGCGAACGTGACATTCAAAATTTTAATGCGGTTGCATCGTATTCGGTTGTAGCCGAATTTGTAAATGAAGCAGGGAAAGTATTTAAAGCAAGGCTTCCGAAGAACTTCGCAACCAAAAAAGAAGCAGAAGATTTCCTTCAGAAGAATATCGGTTCTACCTATAAAGTATCTGACCTGGAAACCAAGCCGACCAAAAAATCACCTGCAGCACCTTTTACGACATCAACATTGCAACAGGAAGCAGCTCGTAAGCTTTATCTTCCGGTTGGAATCACGATGCAGCTTGCCCAACGATTATATGAAGCCGGACTCATAACATATATGAGAACCGACAGCGTCAATCTTTCGAACGACGCAATGGCAGCAGCTGCTGACGAGATAACCAAATCATACGGGAAGGAATTTTCAAAACCGCGAAACTTCGTAACAAAAAGCAAAGGCGCGCAGGAGGCTCACGAAGCAATCCGCCCAACAGATATGACGCGTCACACGGTCAATATCGATCGCGATCAGGCACGATTGTACGATTTGATCTGGAAACGGACGCTTGCCTCTCAGATGAGTGATGCAAAGTTGGAACGTACAAACGTAAAGATTGCTGCAAACAACCATGGCGATATCTTTACTGCAACAGGTGAGGTTCTTTTGTTTGAAGGTTTTTTGAAAGTTTATCTCGAAGGAAGTGACGAAGACGAAGACGAACAGGAAGGAATGCTTCCGGCACTGAAAGTCAACGAGCAATTGAAGAACAATTATATTTCTGCAACAGAGAAATATTCTCGTCCGCCAGCAAGATATACCGAGGCATCTTTGGTAAAAAAACTTGAAGAACTCGGTATCGGAAGGCCGTCAACATACGCGCCTACCATCTCGACGATCATCAACAGGAATTACGTTGAAAAAGGTAATTTGGAAGGGCAGGAGCGCAGTTATACCCAACTGACGTTGAAAACAGGAAAGCTGGACGAAAAGCTTCTGAAGGAAAATACAGGATCTGATAAAGGGAAACTGGTTCCGACCGACATTGGAACGATCGTAACAGATTTTCTTGTCAAAAATTTCGGAAATATCCTTGATTATAACTTCACGGCTAAAGTTGAACAGGATTTTGATGAAATAGCTGAAGGAAATGTCGATTGGGCGACGATGATGCAGGATTTTTACAACAAGTTCCATCCGAACGTCAAAGAAGTTGAAGCAAATGCCGAAAGGGAAAGCGGCGAACGAATATTGGGAACCGATCCAAAGTCGGGGAAACCTGTCAGCGTAAGGTTGGGTAAATTTGGCCCAATGGCTCAGATCGGCGATGCTGAAGACGAGAATAAGATTTTTGCCAGTTTGATGTCGGATCAAAACATCGGAACAATCAATCTTGAAGACGCATTGAAATTGTTCCTTCTGCCGAAAAACCTCGGAACATACGAAGGCGAGGAAGTTGAAATCAACAATGGAAGGTTTGGGCCTTACATCAAGTTTGGAAAGGCATTCATTTCATTGCCAAAGGGTGAAGATCCGCTTGACGTTACAATGCAAAGGGCTCAGGAGCTTATCGATGAAAAAATTAAAGCAGACGCGCCGATTGCACATTATAAAGGTGAGCCGGTTCAAAAAGGCGTTGGTCGTTTTGGCCCATTTATAAAATGGAACAGTTTGTTTATCAACGTTAGCAAGAAATACAATTTCGATAATCTATCACAATTGGATGTTGAAGCGTTAATCGAAGATAAGCTTCAGAAAGAAGTTGATAAAAAGATCCACAATTGGGAGGAAGAAGGTATATGCGTGGAGAAAGCGCGATGGGGCCGGTCGGTTATAACCAAAGGCAAGATGAAGATTGAGCTCAGCAAGGATATTGATGCCTCAAAGCTTACGCTTGACCAGGTAAAGGAAATGATTGCGAAAAAGACTCCTGCCAAGAAAGCTCCGGCAAAAAAGGCTGCGGCGAAAAAACCAGCAGCAAAGAAAACAGCAACTGCAAAAAAGAAATAAATGGAATTTGACTTTCTGTCGCCGTTAGATACAAAATCGCTGACGTACATCAGTGACCTCTCATCTCAACATTTGGGAAGCAAGGTTATAATACATACTGAAGAGGAGTTTCCTGACCTGGATCGCGTGAGGCTTGCAATTATCGGAGTTCTCGATAATCGTGGTTCCGAAAAACATACCGAGCATGTTGATCTGGCATATCTCCGAAAGGAATTGTACCATATGTATCCAGGAAACTGGGACGCATCGATAGCCGATCTTGGCAATATACTTCCCGGAAGTACGCTGGAAGACACCTATTATGCGCTACAGAAGGCCGTGGCTGCGCTTATTAAGCGCAAGATCATTCCGATAGTAATAGGTGGCTCACAGGATCTTACGTATTCGTTGTATCGTGCTTACGATAATCTCGAGCAGATGGTGAACCTGGTGGCGATCGACAGTAAATTTGATTTTGGCAAAGGAGATGAAAGTGCTGCGGCTAAGTCTTATCTGGGTAAGGTGATAATAGAGGAACCAACAAACCTTTTCAATTACAGCAACCTCGGTTACCAGACTTACTACAACTCACAAGAAGAAATTGATTTGATCGAGAAGTTGTTCTTTGATGCTTATCGCCTGGGAGAAGTGTCAAACAATATTGCGATAGCCGAACCCGTCTTTAGAGATGCGGATCTTGTAAGCCTTGATTTAACATCTGTAAAATCGTCCGATTCGGGAAATTTCATTACATTTATGCCTAACGGCTTTACCGGTAAAGAAATTTGTACATTATCACGCTACGCCGGAATCAGCGATAAGGTGTCGTTATTAGGGATTTTCAGTCACAACAGCTCCAAGCAGGAATCTGTGCTGATTGCACAAATAATCTGGTACTTTATCGAAGGATACCATTATCGGTCAAACGAGTATCCATTTGGAAGCAAGGAGCAGTACACGAAGTACATCGTGCCGTTCGAGAATGAGGAGCTGATATTTTATAAAAGTAACAAAACAGAACGTTGGTGGATCGAAATTCCTTTTCTTTCAAATGCTAATAATAAATTAAAAAGAAACTCGTTATTACCCTGTTCATACGAAGAATATTTAGCTGCCTGCAATCAGGAAATGCCTGAAAGATGGTGGAAAGCCCAGCGGAAGAACAGTATATAAAAGACGATGAAATGCATGATTTACTACACAGTTGGTTAATTAAATCACTGGCTAAGCTGTAAGGGCATTCTTTCAATATAGTGCTTTTTAGGTCGTTTATCGGCTTTTTATGTGCTTTTATCGATAAATTATTTTTTTATTTTGATATTTAATTTTACTTTTGGACTGCCAATGAAATTTAGTAATAAATAATTGGTTTTCTAAAAAATTATAAATAGGTTTACGCCCTTTAAACAAGAATACTTACATAACCCAAATTTATATGAAGAAATTCGTTGCATTTACAGCAATCCTTTCGCTTTTCATCAGTTGCGGATCTAGCGACAAAGGTGAATTGGTAGGGGTACCAGGAAAGAAATGGCATCCGGAGAAACCTTACGGTATGACATTGGTACCGGGAGGTGCATACATTATGGGTAAATCAGATGATGATTTAGCTAATGTGCAGGATGCGCCAACAAAAACAGTTACTGTCAGAGCTTTCTATATGGACGAAACTGAAATTACTAACAGTGAATACCGACAGTTTGTGGAATGGGTAAAAGATTCCACGATCCGTATGCGTTTAGCGATCCTTGCCGATGAGGTAGGCGGTGGCGGAACTGCTGGCGCCAGTGGTGGTGGTAAGAGCAGTAAAAAAGGTGGAGGCAGCATTGCTGACTATGCCTTTAACGATGCTGATCCGGCTACGATGACGCCATACGACAAATATATGTATGAGAACTACTACAGCGTTGGAACTGAGGAAGATCCGTTTGCTGGTAGAAAACTTAACAAAAAAGTGAACTTGCATACTGATACTGCGAAGTATCCGGATGAATATTACGTTGAAGTAATGGATTCGATGTACCTTCCTGCGGCTGAGTCTTATAACGGTTTGCGTACAATAGATGTAAGTAAATTGAAGTTCCGGTATTCTTGGATGGACATACAGGCGGCGGCAAAGGCAAAAGTTGGAAAAAGAAGTGACTTCATCAGAACAGAACAGACTCAAGTTTATCCTGATACCACATCATGGATCAAAGATTTCGCATATTCATACAATGAGCCAATGCACAACGATTATTTCTGGCACCAGGCCTACACCGATTATCCTGTTGTTGGGGTAAACTGGAAACAGGCAAAAGCATTTTGCGCTTGGAGAACGTTGAACAAAAATACTGTTGTAAAACAGAAGAAAGGACGTGATTTGGTTAACTCTTTCCGCTTGCCGACAGAAGCTGAGTGGGAATATGCTGCCAGAGGAGGTCTTGAGTCAGGAACTTATCCTTGGGGTGGTCCTTATACCAAAAATGACCGTGGTTGTTTTATGGCTAACTTTAAACCAAACCGTGGAGATTATGCAGCTGATGAAGCTTTGTACACAGTGGAAGCAAAATCTTATGAGCCAAACGGATTTAACTTGTATAATATGGCAGGTAACGTAGCTGAGTGGACCGATTCATCTTATGATGCTGCAGCCTACGAATATGTATCTACAATGAACCCAACAGTTGGTGATTTGAAGAATATGCGTAAGGTCGTAAGAGGTGGTTCATGGAAAGACGTCGCATTACAACTTCAGGTGAGTTCAAGGGATTATGAATATGCTGACACTGCAAGAAGTTATATCGGATTCAGGACCGTTCAGGATTACATGGGAACACAAGTAACTGGAAATCCAACAAGAAATTAGACAAAAATTTAACCAAACTATTTATATTAACTTTACTAACTAAATTTATTATTATGGCACTTTTGAGTAAAAAAACAATGAACTTCGCGTACGGAATGGGAGCAGCAGTCGTAATTATCGGCGCACTCTTCAAATTGATGCACTGGCCTGGTGCTAGTCCGATGCTAATCATTGGTCTTGGTGTTGAAGCGCTTATTTTCGGACTTTCTGCTTTTGATCCGGTTGACAAAGAATTGGATTGGTCATTAGTTTATCCGGAATTGGCTGGTGGGGAAGCTCAGAGAAAAGAGATTAAGAAAGAGGATCCAAAAGAAGCACAAGGAATGTTGTCGCAAAAATTGGATGCTATGTTGAAAGAAGCTAAAATCGATGGTGAACTTATGGCAAGCCTTGGATCTAGCATCAAAAATTTCGAAGGTGCTGCTAAAGGTATCGCACCAACAGTTGACGCTATCGCTTCTACTAAAAAATACAGTGAAGAATTAACTCATGCTGCTGCTCAGATGGAATCACTGAACAGCCTTTACAAAGTTCAGTTGGAATCTGCGTCTAGAAATGCACAGATCAACCAGGAAGTTGCTGAGAACAATATGAAATTAAAAGATCAAATGCAGTCTTTGACTTCAAACCTTGCTTCTTTGAACAATGTTTACGGAGGTATGCTTTCTGCAATGGGTAACAGAGGTAACTAATTTTCAACCACATTTTTAATATAAACAAAACAATCTAAACAGAAAAAATGGCAGGAGGAAAATTAACCCCTAGACAGAAGATGATCAACCTGATGTACTTGGTTTTCATCGCGATGTTAGCACTAAATATGTCAAAAGAAGTTCTCTCGGCTTTTGGCTTAATGAATGAACAATTCGAATCTTCTAACGTTAACGCAAATACAACTAACGAGCAAATGCACTTGGCTATCACTGCTAAAGCAGCTGAGAACCCTTCATTTGCGAATGCTAAGCAAGTTGCGGACAAGGCTAAATCTATCTCTGCAAACTTTTATAGTTATGTGGAAAGTCTTAAAGGAGACATCACCAAAGACATTGAAAAAGAAGAAAGTGGAAAACTTCCTTACGAAGCAATGGATAAAGGAGATAAAATTGATGAACAATGGTTCGAAGGAGACGGATACTCTAAGAAAGGTACTGCTATTATTGCTGCTATCGAAAAGTACAAGTCAGATATGAAAGCGGCCTTGGGGAAAGATGTTAAGTACAAGACGGTATCTGCTGAACTTGATGACAAATTTAGCACTGGTGACGTTAAGGATGGTGAAGGTGTAACTAAAAAATACCTTGACTATCATTATAAAGGTTTTCCTTCGATTGCATCGTTGACCAAGCTTTCTGCTATGCAGAACAACGTTAGAGTCATTGAAGCGAACATATATAACATCGCCCTTGGAAAAGCAGCACTTGAAGCGACTTCCATGAACAAGTATACAGCGATCGTGGTTCTTGATAAAAATGCATATTTTCAAGGCGAGAAAGTTACGGGTAAAGTAGTATTAGGTCGTTATGACTCAAACACTAAACCAACATCTTTCCAAGGTCCGGGTAGAATTGACCCGGCAAGCGGACAGGCGATGATCGATATGACAGCTGGTGCGTTAGGTGAACAAACCATTGCGGGAAAATTTACCTTCCTTGAAGATGGAAAGACTGTTCCATTACCTTTTACAGGAAAGTACGTTGTTGTTCCACGTCCGAACTCTGCTAATATTTCTGCAGATAAAATGAACGTAGTTTACCGTGGTTTGCCTAATCCAATGACAATCTCATTTGCTGGTATCGCTGACAATGCAGTTAATGCAAGCGCTCCTGGTTTGAGTAAAGCTGGAAAACCTGGTACTTATAACCTGAGCCCTGGTTCAGGTACTGAAGTTACCGTTAGTGTAACCGGAAAGTTGCCTGATGGCAAGTCGGTAAACGACAAAAAGACTTTCAGGATTAAAAATATCCCGGGCCCAATGGGAGCTATCGGTGGACAAACAGGAAACAATAAAGGTGCTAAGTCACGTTTGGAAGTTTCTCAAGTAACTGCTGTTTTGCCGGATTTCCTTTACGACCTTAAGTTTCAAGTAACTCAATTTACATTTAAAGTTCCTGGACAAGCTTCAATTGTAGTGAACGGTGATCGAGTAAACGCACAGTGTAAAGCTGCGCTTGCAAAAGCTGGAAGAGGTGACCAGATCACGATTTACGATATCAAAACGAAGATCATAGGTGTTTCTGCTACAGTTATCCCAGGAAAAACCGCTCCGGTAATTTACGAAATACAATAAAAATCTAAGTCGGCCGTTTAATCCTATCTTAGACCCCTTATATATCAAAATATGAAATTGAGAAACTTTTTAGTAGTTGTATTTGCCGCGGCTGGAAGCTTGTCTTCGTTCGCCCAGTCAAATTTGCTGAATGCTAAGGTACCGGATGAAATTGGTAAAAAGACCCCTGCGCAACTTATCTCAGATAACGACAAACCACTTCCTTACGGGTACGTACATGATCGTGATGTCTTAATGGGTAAAACGGTTTGGGAGCTTATTGACCTTGATGAGAGAATCAACTTTCCACTTTATTTTCCAATCGATGAAAATCTGGGAAAAGACAGAAGATCGTTGTTCAACGTGTTGCTGCAAGGCATCAAAGATGGCAGGATAACTGAAGTTTATGGTGATGATTATTTCCGTACCAAGAAGACTTTAGGGGATATGGCTACTTCGTTTACGTACATCGACACGATCCAAACCGGTCGCGACGAGATCAACAACTACTACGACGAATATATGTCGGGTAAAAGGGTACTTGATCCACAATACATCGACAAAAAAGAACTGACTGCACAAGATATCAGCGGCTACAGAATTAAAGGCTTCTGGTACTTTGACAAACGTCAGGGTGAATTGAAATATAGACTGTTGGGTATTTGTCCTGTTGCTCCTGAAGCACGTGAGATCGGCTCCGAAAATGCTGACGTAATTGATTTGTTCTGGGTTTACTTCCCGTCTATACGAGATATTCTCCATGAGAACAAAGCGTTCAACGACAGAAATTCGGCGATGCCAATCACGTTTGACCACCTTCTGAATTCACGCCGGTTCAATGCGGTGATCTACAAAGAAGAAAACGTTTACGGCGATCGTGAAATTGTTCAGTACATGAAAGAGAATTCTCAAATGCAGTTGATCGAATCTGAAAGAGTTAAGGATAAAATTCGTGACTTCGAGCAAGATATGTGGAACTACTAACAGGATTTTCGAAATTATAACAGAAACTCTTACTTCGGTAAGAGTTTTTTTATTTTAAATATGGTCGACTACTTAATTGTTGGAGCCGGTTTAGCCGGAATTGCGTTTGCAGAAACGGCGTTGCAGAATGGTAAATCTGTGTTGGTATTTGATAATGATTCGCAGACGTCATCGCGCGTAGCTGGCGGACTCTATAATCCTGTTATACTTAAACGATTCAGCAAGCTTGCAGATGCGCAGGAGCAACTTGACGTAATGACTGAATTCTATCAAAAATTAGAAGTTAAAATTTATGTCAAAGTTAATTTTCCGCTACCGGTTCTTCGCAAGTTCTGTTCTGTTGAAGAACAGAACAACTGGTTCGCGGCATCTGATAAAGCAGGTCTTACACCTTTTCTGTCAACCCATTTGATACGAAAAGAATACAATGGGATAGATTCACCATTCGGATTTGGAGAAGTCATGCAAACCGGTTATGTCGAAACTGCGGCCTTAATGAAAGAATATCATCAGTATCTGAGTCGGAATGGGATTCTTGTTGGGGAGAGTTTTGATTATTCGCAACTAGCCCTTGAAGACGATCATGTTCAGTACAAATCAATTAAAGCTGCCAACATCGTCTTTGCAGAAGGTTTTGGATTACATTCAAACCCATACTTTAATCACCTTCCGCTCGACGGGACAAAAGGTGAACTGTTTATTATAAAAGCACCTGATTTGAATCTTGATGTTATAGTAAACACCAACGTTTTCATTTTACCTCTTGGCGACAACCTGTTTAAAGTTGGCGCAACATACAATTGGCTCGATAAAACCAACACGCCATCAGAAGAAGGCAAGGCGGAACTTCTCGAGCGTATGAAAGAAATTTTAAACTGTGATTTTGAAATAATCGAACATTTAGCTGGCGTGCGTCCAACAGTAAAGGATCGAAAGCCATTGCTGGGAACCCATCCTGACTTTCCAAGGCTTCATATATTCAACGGACTCGGAACTCGCGGAGTAATGCTGGGCCCGTATATGGCCAAAAAGCTGTTTGATCATATTGAAATCGGAACGCCACTCGAAAGAGACATCAGTATCTATCGGTTTAAGCCCTAATATCTGCGGCTTTGTCATAACTCACAAACAAATTGATGTAGATGTTTCTGGATAACCTTGTTACCAATGGCATCAGCAATACCAAGCTGATTAAAATCGTTACAAATGTGCTTGGAATATCCATTTCGAAAATGAGATAGCAGATTGCGAATACCAATATGCTTTCGGCTACAGCCAATCCGTAGCTCACATACATCGCTCCAAAAAAGAAGTTCGGTTCCATCTTATATTTAAATCCACAATGGCTGCAACGTTCATGCATTTTCATTGTTTCAGAGAGAACGTACGGGTTCTTGTTCAAGTACATGTTCTCATTGTGGCATTTAGGACAAGTTCCTGTTAAAATGCTATATAGTTTGGATCCTTTTTTTAACATTTGCAAAAAATTTGGGTAGGGCAGAATTCTACGTCAAATTTACAACTCCAATTACAGACACTGTCATAATAAATGCTTAATATCCATAATCTTTCGGTCTCCTTCGGTGGGACTTATTTGTTTGAAGAAGTTACTTTCCGTTTAGGAGCCGGCGATCGTGTGGGGCTTGTCGGAAAAAACGGAGCCGGTAAATCTACAATGCTTAAAATCCTTGCAAAAGATTTTGCACCCGATTCAGGAAGTATTGCAGCCGAGAAAGAAATCCGCATCGGTTTTCTTCGTCAGGATATCGATTTTGAACAAGGGCGAACAGTTCTTGAAGAAGCTTATCAGGCGTTTACGGATATCATCGAAGTTGAAAAAAAGCTTGTCGACATCAATCATCAATTGGTTACGCGGACAGATTACGAAAGTGATGGGTACAGTCAGGTAATTGAAGACTTATCCGATTTTACGCATCGTTTCGAATTGCTTGGTGGCTACAATTACGTTGGTGATACTGAAAAAATATTACTCGGACTGGGTTTCAAACGCGAAGACTTTAATAACCAGACGGAAACATTCTCCGGCGGATGGCGAATGCGTATTGAACTTGCAAAGCTATTGCTTCAGGCAAATGATGTGTTGCTTCTCGATGAGCCTACGAATCACCTCGATATAGAATCGATAATCTGGCTCGAAGGATTTCTTCGGAATTATCCGGGCGTCGTCGTAATCGTTTCGCACGATAAGATGTTCCTCGACAATGTGACAAACCGTACAATCGAAATTTCACTCGGAAAAGCATACGATTTCAACAAACCTTATTCACAATATCTGGAACTTCGACATGAGATCCGGGAAAAGCAACTCGCAACTCAAAAGAACCAGCAGAAGAAAATCGAAGAAACAGAAAAGCTGATCGAGAAATTCCGTGCCAAAGCCTCAAAAGCGTCAATGGCGCAATCGCTTATCAAAAAACTTGATAAAGTCGAACGTATTGAAGTCGACGAAGATGATAATTCTGTAATGAATATCTCGTTTCCGGTTTCAAAAGTTCCGGGTCGCGTCGTCATTGAAGCCGATCATGTAACAAAAGCATACGGTGAAAAAGTCATCTTAAAAGATATTTCTCTTCTTGTTGAACGCGGAAGCAAAATCGCGTTCGTGGGGCAGAATGGCCAGGGAAAATCAACTTTCATCAAGGCAACAGTCAACGAATTTGAATACCAAGGCACAATTAAACTTGGGCACAATGTGCAAATTGGATATTTTGCACAAAATCAAGCCGAATACCTTGATGGTGAAATTACGCTGTTGCGGACGATGGAAGATGCGGCCACCGATACGAACCGCTCGAAAGTACGCGATATGCTGGGTTCTTTCCTGTTCCGGGGCGATGATGTCGAGAAAAAGGTGAAAGTGCTCTCAGGTGGCGAAAGAAACCGTCTGGCGCTGTGCAAATTATTGTTGCAGCCGATCAATGTTCTTGTGATGGATGAGCCCACGAACCACCTGGACATCAAATCTAAAAACGTACTCAAAGCCGCTCTGCAGAAATACGAAGGAACTTTATTGCTTGTTTCGCACGACAGGGATTTTCTTCAAGGCATGTCAAATCTCGTCTACGAGTTTAAAGACCAGAAGATCAAGGAATATCTTGGTGATATCAATTACTTCCTAGAACAGCGCAATCTTGAGAACATGCGTGAGGTCGAAAAGAAAGACATAGTCAAAAGGGATATGCCAAAAGACAACGCAAGCAAACTTTCATACGAAGACCAAAAGAAAGGCAAGGCGATGCAGAACCGTCTGAGCAAGATCGAAAGCCAGATCAAGCAGCTGGAGCGTGATATTCAAAATGATGACAAGATGCTTGCATCAAATTACGATAAGCACATCGAAGACGCGAAGTTCTTTACCGCATACAACAAGAAAAAAGCAGAGCTCGACCAACTATTGCTCGACTGGGAGATCGTGCAGGAGGAAATCGATAATGCTTAGTATTTGAAGCTGTTCCTGCTGTTTGCTATTACCTTTTCCTGAGATCCTTCGCAAGCTCAGGATGCACAGTAAAAGGGTAACCGCGACCATCAGGGCTAGGGCTTTTTCTACACGATCAACCCAATGCTTTTGGAATGGGCGATCGCCTCGCTGCTTTCGGTAAAATAACAAGTAGCCACTTTCATTGACTCCATGTTCTTCAAAGCCGCAACAGCTTTTTCCTTTTTGTGCTTTCCGGTTTGCCTGATGTAAACTGCTTTCACAGTTACCGGAAATATTTTACATATATTTTCGTAGAGATACGGATCATGTTGCGAATCATCTCCAAGCAAAGTATACTGCAAGTGCGGGTAAAACTCAAGAATGTGCTTTATCTTCTCGAACTTGTGGTTGTGGTCACCACGTCCGGTGACAAAGAAATCAATAAGACTTGTCTTAATATCCTTGAGAAGTAGAACCGCACGGGGAAGATCATGCAGTTCAGTAAAATCCACAATGAAACGATATAGATTCCATTCACTGCTTGAGACATAAAAAAAGGCATTCTGCTCTTCTTTATTGTTTCGGCCAGCCGTACTCAAAGCTTGGTAATGCGGAACCACATTCTCAAATATCTTCCTGTCATTCACGTTCCTGAAAAGCAAGATGTACATTTTCTTGAAAGCATTCCGCGTGTGCGAAACAAGGAAAGTATCATCGATATCCGAAATGAAACCCAGATTGCCTTCATATGGACGAATAAAAGTTCCTTTAGCGACAATTTCTTCTTTATGGTGAAAAATACTTACGGAGTAATTCTGCCAACCATATCCGGTTTCCTGCGTTAGCGGAATACAAAATTTAAAATATCCGTCATCAAGCGTTTTAGTATGTATCTTTTGCCCGCCATGGTCAAGATAAACATCGGCATTGGCCTGCGTTTTAGTCCGGAACATCGCGATAACCGACTTGGCGTTTTTGAAATTCTTCTTTTGAAAATCGTACTCTTCCTGAGTAGTGGGGCGAAAAACATGTCCCATTACAATAAGTTCCTGCTCGTTGGCGTAGCCATGGTACAATTTTAAAAGTGGCTTCATAAATTTTTCTTACATTTGAGTTCCTATAACAAAATACGAACTTTTTTGCAGATATCGATATGAATTCCCCAAAGAAATACCTACTTGTGGTCAATCCTATCGCAGGAGATGTAGATAAGACAGATATGTCGACGGCCGTGCAGGACTTTGCTAAACAGCACGATATTGAGATTATTCCGTTCGAAACATCTGGCGAAGACGACGAAGAAAAACTCAAGAAACTTTACGATGAGCATCAGCCTGAGCGAATCATTGTTGCCGGCGGCGACGGTACGATAAAGATGGTTGCCGAGGCCCTCGAGCAAGAAGATGTGATACTCGGGATAATCCCTGCAGGCTCAGCAAACGGATTGACGGTCGACCTGGGTTTTCCGACTACACTTGACGAAATTTTAAACATAGCGTTCCATAATGATTATATGGAGCTCGACATGATCTGCATCAACGACAAAAAAAGCCTGCATTTAAGTGATATCGGCCTTAACGCCGAACTAATTAAAAACTACGAAAACAGCGCGATCCGCGGCAAGATCGGGTACGCAATCCAAGCACTGACTACGTTGACAGACACTGAAGTTATGTTCAATGTCGTAATCAAAGCTAACAGTGATACTTTTATTGCTGATGCGAAGATGGTTGTGATTGCAAATTCACAGAAGTATGGAACCGGAGTCACGATAAACCCGCAGGGAAAAATGGATGACGGACTATTTGAAATCGTCATTATAAAGAATCTGACGTTTGGCGTCTTCAGTAAAATCGTTGCGGGAAACATGCCATTGGAAAGTGGGGATGTGGAAATCATTACAACCGACAGCGCAACTATAACAACCAATATTCCGGTTCATTTTCAAATTGACGGTGAATATTACGGCGAAGTGACTAATCTTGATATTGTTATCCTTCCAAAGCAGATGAAGGTTGCGGTTCCGAATCCTTAAACGGATGGCGTTGTTTCCACTGCGTTTCAGGTTCAAAATATCGGAATAACTTCGGCATAAACGCGTTGATGAGTTTATTGCTGTGGTGAATGTATCCGAACATCCCAACCGGTTTGGCTCCAACCGAACTTTTAATCTCAAGCGCCGTTCGCGCAAATATTATTTCCTTAAATCCTTTATTGATCGTATATCCGATCATGTCGTAAAGCATGTTCAGATAAAGCATTTTTTCACGCTGACAGGTTTCGTTGTATCCCAGGAAATACGTATCGATGTCAGATCCGTTCCTTATCAGCGTGTTGAAACCGACAAGTTCATTACCGATAAAATAGCCATAGAACAAAAATTCATCTTTAAGGCATTTCTTGAATTGTATGAAATGATCTTCGGGAAGATAAAAGGTATTGAAAGGCGCATTTGCAGCGACCGTACGGTATAATTTGTAAATTGCTGCGTTGTACCGAATAATTTCGTGTAGATCAAGCTTTCGCTTCAGCACGTCCTCCGACTTCTTCCGCGCGCGTTTGTATTGGTCGCGATATTTTTTATTGAGCCTTGCAACGTAATCATCAAAACTGCGTAATTTTTTGTCGATTGCAAACTGCATGCTGGGTTGGGTCGTAAATTTAGAGTACTTACTGAATATTGCATCGGTAAAATTCTCGGATTCTTCAAAAGGAAAATCCTTGTAGATGGTCAAATGCGTTTTGATCCCTTTTGCGGCAAGCATTCTTTTTATTTCAGACAAGGATTCGTCAAGTAAGGCAAGGCCATCTCTTGCCTGTATTTCTTCATTGAAAATATAGGCGTTTTGTCCGCTTAGCATGTTGTTGCCAAGCACCAATACGTTTGAAGCCATCGATTTAAATACAATCTGTCGGATTGTGGTTTTCAGTTTTTTATCACGTTCGCCAAAAGATTCAACATCACTCAGGTTTAGAAATTGCGATAATGCAACGCCAATAAGTACTTCGCTTTTGAAAAGTCCGATGAAGTGGCACATCATATTATTCGGACATGAGGTTTGCAATATTGCAAGGTAATCCGACTGAAGAAAGATATTAGGAGCTGCAACAGCATCCCAGCCTGAAGGTAAATCAGATGTTGATCTATAGATTTTGAAAGTTATTGCAGTATTCAAGAAGTGGCTTATGTTGACGCAAATTTATAGGAAAGTGAAAAAAGGCAAAGGCAATTGTGCCAACATTAACAAACATAAAAGACCCGCCTTGGTAGGCGGGAAATTACTTTATACCCAGGCACATAAGATTCCGCCCATCAATGTAAAGCAGACAACCCAAAAACCGCCTGCGATCAAGGTGTATTTCCACGATCTTCTTTCATAAAGTGCGTTGGTCCCTGTAATAGGTAGTGCCAGAAATAGTCCAGACATGAATCCGTGAAGCATTCCATGTTTAAAAGTCCGGTAGGCGTCGCCGTAATCTGCCATAAAAGCCGCATAAGATGGTTTTGCCAATGCCGGATCGCCACCTACTAAACCTAGCGCGCCAAATTGGTGGTTGACGATTGTCATGATTATCATCGCCATTAATAAAGCGTAAAAGATCGACATGCCGAATAAAATCGCCATGTTAGATCCTTTCATTTTGTCTTCGGTTGTTCCGGATTCACGCATCCAGACTGTTCCAAAAACGTTCGGATGATACCATATAAATCCTACCACAAGCGTTGACAAAGCCGCCCCTAAAACTGCTAAAAAATTGATTTCCATACTGTTTGATTATTGGTTCGATCAAATATATAAAAAAAGGCCTCAAAACATCAGTTATCAAATACAAAACATTTTTCGCTGTAAGATTTTTAATATAAAATATTTTAATGAATGTAGTTCATCGATTTTATTTGCCGATAATCGAAAATAGCAATACGTTTACCTCGTCAAATGACATGACGATGAAGAAGCTTTTTTATTTAATAATTCTTATTTATTCTTTGCCAATGGCTGCCAAAATTTCACCTCCTGAAAAACAAGCGCTTATTCGATTTTACGAAGCCACAAACGGATTACAATGGACTATCCCATGGAACCTTTATGCCCCGGTTGAAACCTGGCACGGCATAAATATTGAAAATGACAAGGTTACGGGTCTAAACTTAGCAGGTAACAACCTTAGTGGATTTCTGCCCTCCGATATCGGTAACCTGGTTCACCTCAGGCAACTGAATCTTTTCAATAATTCACTAGCAGGCGCCATTCCGCTATCGATCGGAAAATTGCAAGCACTTGCCTCTTTAAACCTGGCATTCAATAAATTGTCTGGCCGGATTCCGGAGACCATTGTCAATGCGACAGCACTTATAAGCATCGAGCTCCATATGAATATGCTGTCGGGCGCGTTGCCTTCAGAAATTGGAAAGTTACAGCGGCTTGAAACATTATCGCTTTATAATAATGAAATCAGAGGTTCAATCCCGACCACCTTATATGATTTGCGGGAGCTTCGTGTATTGCTGCTTAATAGCAACCGGTTGACCGGAACGCTAAGTAACAGGATCTCAAACTTGAGATCACTTGAGAACCTGAGCTTGTTCGAGAATAGCCTTGACGGAGAAGTTCCCGTTGAATTGCAACAATTGGATCATTTGATAGAAATGAATATTTCATACAATAACTTCACTGGAGCCGCATCAAATTATCTTTCAAAACTTGATGCGTTCAACCTGACAATGCTTAACGAACAAGGTGTTGCGGTGCTGCTGAAAGGACAGACTGAACAATATGGAGAACTTGTTGACGAGGAATAGTCATAAATTTATAACAGAAAGGCTCATCAACTGATGAGCCTTTGTATTTTAAATAAAGTTTAAGCTTGCTTGATGAACTGCAATTCTATTGCAAGTCTTACTTCTTCGCTAACCAGGACACCGCCCGCTTCCAGTGCTGCATTCCAGTTAAGTCCCCAATCTTTCCTGTTTATTTTTCCATTGATTGAAAATGCTGCTTTAGTATTTCCCCATGGATCGGCCATGAGTCCGCCAAATTCTGTCACAAAATTCACCTGCTTTGTCACGCCATGAAGCGTCAAATCTCCAACCAAATCGTACTCTCCATTACCTGTTTTTGTAAAAGAATTCGATTTAAAAGTAATTTTTGGAGTTTCTTCAACATTAAAGAAATCAGCGCTGAGCAAGTCCTTATCCCGATCGGCATTTCCTGTGGAAATCGAATCGATATCGCCGCTGAATTCGATCCTTGCGTTGTTGAACTCGTCATCTTCTGCTTCAATTGAAGCGTCAAATTTCTGAATCTTACCGGATACGTTTGTAAACATCATGTGCTTTACCTTGAATCCTATCTCAGAATGTGTCGGGTCTACTACCCATTTTGTTGTTGCCATAATTGCGTTTGTTTATTATTATCTTAAAATTATATTATCAAAAGCTTCGCTCAGTTCGGCTGTTGCTCGAGTGTCATTGGAACTTCCATAAGAAGTATTTCGGCATCGGCAGAATTTGCTTTAATTAAAATTGATCCTGTGTCCCAGATCCCGAAGCCGTCGCGCTCATCAAGTTTAACATCTGCGACAGAAAAACTGCCTTTTAGAACAAATGCATAGATTCCGTTACCAGACTTCTTTAAGTTGTAATTCGTTTCAAAATCATTGTCGAACTTCCCAATGTGAAACCAAGCATCCTGATGGATCCAAACACCTTCGTCATTGGGGTCAGGAGAAAGAATCTGCTGCAACCTGTTGTGCCTGTCGGCTAAATCCAAAGTGATTTGTCCATATCGTGGTGTTACGTTCTTCTTGTTCGGATAAATCCAAATCTGCAGGAACTTCGTCAATTTATCTGGGTTCCTATTGTATTCACTATGGGAAATTCCGGTGCCAGCGCTCATCACCTGGATGTCGCCATTTCGAATTACGGTCGTATTTCCCATGCTGTCTTTGTGCTCAAGGTCGCCATCAAGCGGAATAGAAATTATCTCCATATTATCGTGTGGATGCGTCCCGAATCCCATTCCTGCATCGACACGATCATCGTTGAGCACGCGCAAAACACCAAAGTGCATCCTCTCCGGATCATGATAGCTGGCAAAACTGAAGGTGTGATGCGATTCAAGCCAGCCATGGTTCGCATAGCCGCGTGAGGCCGCTTTATGAATCACGATGTCCAGATTTGCGGGTTGCTGAGCCGACTGATCAAAATTTATAGCTTCAGGGGCAGTGATTTCGTCAATGTCATTTTTCATGATATCGGCCGCTTCATTCGAATTGACAAACATTCCGGTGCCCGTCATTCCTTTTTTTATATTTTCGATATTGTCCATAGTATTGATGTTTATTGAAGTACAAATTTCGCAGATTGGTTTCAGCTGCGCATTGAACTAGGACAAGAAATATAAAGTTAGGTGGAATTATAAAGACAGGCAATACATATAGCTTGTACAATTTCTGCCTATAATTAATATTACTCTTTCGCCAGCCTATGCCGGATCTTAGACAGGAACTCGGCTGAGATGCCAAGATAAGATGCGATGTAGTGCTGTGCAACGCGCTGTGGAAGCGAAGGATATCTATCGATAAAATCTAGATATTTTTCTGTTGCAGTCTTCGCAATTGTATTAAACAACCGATTTTGCGTCACCGAAAGATTACGTTGAACCAGGATGCGAAACGCACGTTCAAACCTTGGTGCTTCTGCAAAAAGTCTTTCCTTTGATTCAGGTGTGAAATACAGAAACTCCGAATCTTCCAAAGTCTCAATATATACCTGACTGGGATTGTCTTCGTAAATACTGAACGAAATGTCGCCCATCCAGGCATCTTCAATTGCAAATTGTACAATTACCTCTGAACCTTGTGCGTCAATATAATATTTGCGGATGCAGCCTTGAATTACGAATGCTTCAAATGTGCAAGTCTCACCTGCCCGAAGCATAAGTGTTTTTTTGGGAATGCTCATCTGTTGTAGCAGCGAGTTGAAAATCTGCAGCTCCGCATCAGTAAAGTGGACATATCGCGAAATACTTTTGTTGATTTGTTCGAACACGTTCAGGATTTTATGCTAAAGATATTCAAATGTGCTGACAATCACGTGGCAGAAGATGTAATGTAAGCGTGAAATTGTGATACCAGATATCGAATAGAAAACTTATCTTTATTAGGCAATTCCGATTCAATATAATGATACAGCACCGAATGTCGGCCTTATTGGCACGCAAGTTTATTTACCTCTTTTTTCTACTTTTAATTTTGCAATCATGTGCAACTTATCATTCCCAATCCGGGAATAAAAATCCTGCCGTCGTAAAAGATGATTTTACGAAAACTTCTGATATATCGCATACGTTCTACCTTATTGGTGACGCAGGGAACGCCGATGATCCGGAAGCAGCAGAAGTGCTTCAGCTATTCGAACAGCAATTACGGAAAGCCGACACAAGCAGCACACTGATCTTCCTGGGAGATAATATTTATCCGAAAGGAATGCCGCCGAAAGGATCGGAAAATCGTGCTCAGGCCGAAGATAAGATGAACAGGCAACTAGCGCTGGCGGATAATTTCAAAGGCCGAAGCGTGGTGATTCCGGGCAACCATGATTGGTATAGCGGATTAGACGGGCTAAAAGAACAGGAGAAATTCGTAAATGATTACCTCAAAAAAGAACGCTCGTTTCTTCCTGCGAAAAGTTGCGCAATTGATCGTGTCGCCATCAACGCGAACGTAGATCTCCTGGTTGTAGACAGTCATTGGTATCTTGAAGACTGGGACAAATATCCCGAGATAAACGCCGAATGTGCGATCAGAAACCGGGAGCAATTTTTTGAAGAACTTGAAGCCTTGCTGACATTGTCGCAGAATAAAACTACAATTCTTGCGCTGCATCATCCGTTGATGACACATGGTTCGCACGGCGGCGAATATACGGTTCGCAAACATCTTTTCCCGCTCGAGCAGGATATTCCGCTGCCAGTTGTTGGGACTGTTGCAAACTTGGTTCGTAAAACCTCAGGTATCCTTCTGCAGGATATTCAAAACAAAAAATACAGTGAGCTTGTAAATCGGATTAAGACCATCGTTCGAAACAGGAAGAACGTTGTTATTGTTTCCGGCCACGATCACAATCTTCAATATATTGATGCTGACGGTATTAAACAAGTCATCAGCGGATCAGGATCAAAAACCGAAGGCGCCCGGGCAATCAATGAGAATGATTTTTCCTTCGGAAGAAATGGTTATGCTATTTTGCAAGTCCACAAAAACGGAGCGGCAAAAGTTTCCTTTTTTGGAGCCGACTCAAAAGGTAAAGAAAGCCTGCTTGCTGTTCGCCAGCCGATATTTGCGCGTGAAAAGCCGAACTTAAGAGAATTTACGAATTCATTCGCAGCAACAAAAGATACTTCGATTTACACCGACGCGATGACTGAAAAGTCAAGGACGTACCGACTGCTATGGGGGAATCACTTCAGGAAACAATACAGCACTCCCATCCGCGTGCGGCAGGTTCGGCTTGACACTTTGTTCGGCGGATTAAAACCTACAATCATTGACAATGATGAGCAGTCGCGGGCTTTGGTGCTAACTGATAAAAATGGGAAACAATACGTAATGCGGGCACTTAAGAAAAGTGCGACCAGATTTTTGCAATCAGTAGCTTTCAAAGATCAATCGGTTGAAGAGGATTTCAAAGATACCTACACGGAAGATTTTATCCTCGATTTTTATACCACATCGCATCCTTATATGCCTTTGGTAGTGTCAATGTTGGCTGATAAATCAGATGTTAACCATACGAATCCGAAACTTTTTTATGTTCCAAAGCAAAATCCGCTCGGGCTTTTCAATGATGAGTTCGGTGACGAATTATATATGATTGAGGAGCTTCCGACGGATAAGTTTCGCAATCTTTCCAGTTTCGGTAAACCATTGGCTATTCTAACCACTGAAGAAGTGCTCCATACTATCACAACCGATAAAAAATATGCTGTTGATGAAGCCGAATATATGCGTGCGCGATTGTTCGATATGTTGATTGGAGACTGGGATCGTGATGAAAAACAATGGAATTGGGGCGAATATCATGAAAAAGGGAAGGTAATTTATCGCCCGATCCCACATAGCCGTGTGCATGCCTTTACCAAATTTGACGGATTATTCTTCAAGGTGATCATGAATTTTAAGGTAATTCGCCAGATGAAAACCTTTGACGAGGATCTCAAAAGCGTACGGTGGTTCAATAGGGAGGCATATAATCTGGATCTGGCGTTCCTTCCAAATGCAACACGTGATGATTGGTTGAAACAGGCGGCATTTATCGAAAAAAATCTGTCGGATGCTGAAATCGACCGTGCTTTTAAAAATCTTCCGAAAGAAATGCAGGACAAAACCGCTGATCAGATCAGGGAACAGTTAAAAATCAGGAAGAACAACCTTGGCAGGTTTGCAGAGACTTATTATCAGGTGCTTCAAAGTACGGTTATACTTACTGGAACCTCCGGCAAAGATCTTTTTGTGATTAACCGAAGTGACCGTTCAACCAAGGTGCAAATTTTTGAAGAACGCGATGACAAACAGGAACTAAAGTTTGAGCGGACTTATTTTTCAGGTGAAACCAAGCAACTTTGGATATACGGACTCGGAGAAGAAGACACTTTTGAAGTAGCCGGCGACGGCCGCAAAGAAATAATGATCAGGCTTATGGGAGGCCAGGATAAAGATGTCTATAAAATAAGCAACGGACAGAAAGTGAAGATTTATGATTTCCTTTCGACCGACAATGATCTTCTTGAAGCCGGAAGCGCAAAATTGGTGTTGACCGATACTTATGATAAAAACACTTATGACTACGAACGCGCCAAATTCAACTTAATATCGGGCCATCCATTAATCGGCTATAACCCCGACGACGGATTAAAACTTGGACTCATTTCCTATTATACAGTTAACGCGTTCAATAGCTATCCCCTTACGCAACGTCACAGCCTGAGCGGCAACTATTATTTTGGAACCGGAGGCTACGAGTTTGCTTATAAAGGAAACTTCCCGCACGTCTTCGGAAAATGGAACCTTATTACTGACATTTTGTACACAAGTCCGAATTTCAGCGAAAATTTCTTCGGTTTCGGAAATGAAACCCAAAATCCTGAAGACGAATTCGATATGGATTATAACCGCGTTAAAATCGGTACGATAAAAGTCGCACCTTCTTTGCAGTGGATTGGCGAACAAGGAGCAGCTGCGGTTTTTCAGGCAGCATTTGAAAGCAATCGGGTGGAAGCTACGCCCGGACGATTTATATCTGAAACAGGGGTTGTGAATCCACGTGTATTTGACTATCAAAACTTCGCCGACATAAGTGCGAAATACAGTTTTGAAAATTATGACAACGCTTCGAATCCGACTCTGGGTATGACTTTTTCAGTAATGGGCGGATATGTCATAAATATTGGCGACACCGACCGGCGCTTTCCATACGCGGAAAGCAGCATAGGTTTTAATTATAGGCTCTCGACAACCGGCAACTGGGTATTGGCTACAATTTTAAAAGGCCGGGCTTTGCTTGACAATGATTATGAATTTTACCAAGCTGCAACGGTTGGCGGCGATACCGATTTACGCGGATTCCGGAATGAACGGTTCGCAGGAAAGCAATCTTTTTATCAAAGCACAGATTTACGTTTAAACCTGGGCAAGCTTAGAAATGGCCTTGCACCTGTTAATTATGGTGTCTTTGGCGGATTTGATTATGGACGGGTTTGGCTGGAGGACGATTTCTCGGATAAATGGCATCAGTCCTTTGGCGGCGGAGTCTGGCTCAACGGAATAAATGTCGTGACGGCTAAACTTTCTTACTTCTATTCGGATGATGGCGGACGTATTTCGTTCGGACTTGGATTCGGATTCTAATTTGAAACACATTTGTGGGCCTTAAAAGTTTAATAGAATCCTAACACAACCGTCAGATTATAAATATTAAATTTGAGAGAAACCGATTATATTTAAAAGATAAAAAAAGCACATTATGGGAGAAATAAGAAATTTGACAAGTAGCGAAGCTGCAGCAAAAATTAAAGAAATGGCGGAAGATATCCGCGTATGTATGTTCTGCACTGAATTGACAGTTCTGCCGATTGCAACACGCCCGATGAGCGTTCAGGAAGTAGATGATCAGGGAAATTTGTGGTTCATTAGTTCAGGGCAAAGCAATAAAAACTTTGAAATTCTTCAGGATGACCGTGTACAGTTAATTTTTTCAAAAACTTCAGATAACCACTTCTTGTCCATATTTGGCACCGCCACGATTTATCGCGATAAAAGTAAAATTGAAGAAGTATGGACGCCTATTGCAAAAGCATGGTTTGAGCAAGGCCAAGATGATCCGAACGTCACCGTCATTAAAGTTCATCCGACAGATGCTTATTATTGGGATACAAAAGAAGGTAAGATCGTAAGTGTCTTGAAAATTGCGGCTGCGGCCATCACCGGCGGAAATACCGAAGATGGAAGTATAGAAGGCAAAATGATCTTATGAGGTAAAATGGCAATTCTGTAACTAATCCCAATTTTGATATAAGCCGCTCCCGAAAGTTATCGGTAAATTTATAGGACAACACTAGCCAACCGAAAATCTGTCCCATGAAAACAAGCTCTACAACAACAGAAATCAAGAAGAATCCGGTCGAAACTTTAGCAGATAACCTTACGGGTATGAAATATAAAAGACTGCAGGTAAAGAACCGTCAGTACATCCGCAATCTATTGCGTACAAATCAGCAATTGCTGAAAGACAATAATATCAACAGTTTAATTTTATTCTAGAACCATGGTACCAAATAAAGATCATAACGAAAATAGAGACAATTCAGAAAGCCAGAACCTTAGCAGCGCCAATGAACGCAAAAGCGTTGATTCTGAAAAAGAACGCGAACTTGACACCAATCCTGGTCAGGAAGATACTGTTGAAGGCTATTATTCATCGCCACCTGATAAATATCTTGCGATGGAGCAGCCCGGAGTTACTTATACAGACGAAAACACAGCTCCGTTGCTGACATCCGATGATCTTGAGGATGGAATGGACGAAGGTACAGATGTCTGGGATGCTGAAAAGAAGAATAGCCGCAACTCCGAAGCGTTTAATCAAGATGAATATATCCTTAATGAAAATATTGATTTTGACGAAGATCAAAATCAGTCGATTTCTTCCGACGACATCTAAAACGATATTATCATAAAAGCAGAAAGCCGCATATTATAAAATATGCGGCTTTCTGCTTTATGTTGACCGATTAACCGGCCTGGTCAAAATAAATTGCCGATAACCCGACGTGTCTAAGAATTGCGTGTGCTGCTTTTTCTTCATTTACCGCAGTTAAAAGCAATGCTGCTGCTTTGATTTCACCGAGTACATCCGCATGTTCGCGAAGTTCGATATAAGAAAGAATCTCCGATTTCATGATCTTCTGCCAGACGTTGATGATGGCATTATCGGCAGGATAACCGAAAAAATTTTTGTCGGACAACAGTGTTTGGATGTCCTGAGACCACTTTGCCATGATGTCGCATTTGATTCCGCCTGCGCGCTCGCCTAATGCGTCGAACACATGGATTAGCCTGACAACCTGCTTTTCTGTGATCGCAAGATGTTCATCTATTGCTGTGGCAAGCTCGTATGAAGTTGCACGTTTTGCAAGCTTTGGCAGTAAAAGCTGAAGTTCCTTTTCGGACCAGAACCGTTTTCGCAGTTGATCATCGAAAACTGATCGTACTTCGTCAAGGCTCAAAACTTTTTTAATAACAGCTTTACTCTTAGAAGCTGCCGGTTTTCTTGAAGAAGTTGACTTTTTCATTTTAAGTGTAAAGTTTTACATGAATAGTCGAAGGATCTGAAAGTATTCGTAGAAATGAACATACGTTTGCGCAGCTTTCTGGACAACCACGCGCGAACAAGCTTCGGCGTTAGATTGAATTACGGTCTGGATTTTGTTTTGGAGTATCATAGTCAGCGATTTTTCTTCAAAGATCAGCCAATCAGCAGCTTCGGGCATTATCGCATTATAGGAGATTGTTACAGATTTTCAATGTAGTAGATAAGCTGGTGACGACTGTTAAGGCCATGCAAAATTTAAATAATCAGCTATGATTTCATCTTTTTAATCTTTACTCCAGCCTTTGGCATTGCTTTCAGAAGAGCTCTTTCAGTCCAATGGACATCTTGCAGGCTTTCATCGTATAAATCTTCAAAATTTTCAATGGCGCGCGGTTTAGGTTTAAATGCTCGCGCATTGTTTGCAGTTGTTCTTTGTACAGATTTCATGATAACAGGTTTAGGTTGATAAAGAATTATTGAGACAAAGATTGGCTTTACTACAGAAAATCTCTTTATACAATTTTTTTGTTTCCTTGCATCATTTATATCTGGTTTTTAAGCAATTGTAAACCTTAACCATCTGATAACGGTATATATGTTGGCAACTTTACTTTGAATCAGAATCTGGGCTTAGCTTTTCATGAAGGTTATCAAGCACTTCTTTCGAGCTGTGCTTTAGAAACAGTATAGTCGAACTAATTAAAGCTGAAATTCCATTAGCAATAATAATTGGTAGATCGTCACGGAAGATCCCATAAGCTATCCAGACGAGGAAGCCCGTGAGCAACATCGCATAGGTAACGGTGGAAATACTTTTGGTGGATTTGGTCTTTATCATCTTATAGGTCTGCGGAATGTTGGCAGCAGTTGTAAATACTGCCGCTGCCAATCCAAGTAATTGTACTTCGTCCATATGTTTTTTACTTTAAAAATAATAATTTATCCACTTCTGGTGTTGTAGGACGTACCGACATAATTATATCATTGCAAGGTAAAACGCCTCGTAACAAAATTTTTCTTTTTTTTTCTTGCATTTGCTGATATTCGTCGTATATTTGCACTCACAGCGCGGGATAGAGCAGTAGGCAGCTCGTCGGGCTCATAACCCGAAGGTCACAGGTTCGAGTCCTGTTCCCGCTACTAAATCAACGGATTAGTTTTTACTAATCCGTTTTTTGTTTGTAATTTAATTACCACTTGTTGTTGTACCCCTAATACGAACTAATAAGAAAATGGCAAAAACAGGCCCAATTGTAATCATCGAAGATGATGCTGACGACAAATCGATTCTCGAAGAAGTGCTTCGGGATCTGAATGTTCCAAATGAGATTATATGGTTCGAAGGAACCGAAGAAGCCTATAATTATTTGTGTACCACCACTGAATCGATATTCCTTATCTTCTGTGATATTAATTTGCCGGGCTTGAACGGGCTCGAATTTAAACGTACTGTTGATGCAGTTCCGGAACTTCGAAGGAAGAGCATCCCATTCTTGTTCTATTCAACAACCGCGACACAAAAAGATGTAAACGAAGCATATACTGAAATGACGGTTCAGGGTTTTTTTACCAAAGGATCCAACTACCCGGAGTTGAAAAGGCTGATCGGCATTATCCTGGACTATTGGATGAGTTGCCGGCATCCAAACTTCTAGATACAAAAAAGGCTTCCGATTGGAAGCCTTTTATTTGCTGAAGGGATTTAATGCCGGATCTTTTTGTTGACTATTGCACCATTCTCCATCACGATCTGGATAATCAGCACCTGGTTTTCACGATCTCGGTTTATTACTGCTATGCCGGAATTAATTTCTGATCCTGCACTTACTAACTTTCCAACGATATCAAACAGTCGGACTGTTTTGATTTGAAGCATTCCCGCATCAACAATGATGGAGTTGTCCGGATTGTAAATCTTTAGCGACGATGAATCAGCTATCGGCGTATTAATTGAAAGTTGCGACAGTTGGTAAATAACTTCGAACCTGCTATTGAATACACCTGGTCCGCTTTCAAATGAATAGGCGGTCGAACTGAGGTTGTGTTCCGTATTTAAAAGGTTGTCGCGAAGATAAACTTGCTGATCATTGCCAAATAGTCCGTCAACATGGTCGATGCTGATCGTATAGGTTCCTGCGACTGTTGTTTTAAATCCTAGCGGAACGACATCGGAAACTTCAAACGGGAATTTTCCCTGGACCGCATATTCTTCTTCCGCAATAATGCTTGTCAGCGCTGTTTGGCTGTCGTTGATATACAGGCCGTCGATTCCTGCATCAATTCCTGCGGAAGCGCCGTCCATATATGCGATAAGCGTTTGGCTGAAAGTTGCATCGGTTTCATTATTTGTCAGGTTTAGCCAAATCCTGTGACGCTCGTCAGACGAACGTAAAAGTAAACCGCTGTTATCGGTCGTTCGCATGGTGTTATTGAATACGAGTGACGTGTTCGCACTTTTCGTAATAAATCCTTGTCCAACAGGGATGATCCCGTTAGGAACAAGCGATGCGCCAGGGGCAGGATTTACGATTCCGGAAGGTCCTGTTCCTGTTCCGCCTGCAAGGGTATAAGTCGCGTAAGCAGAAGTACCCGAACCGTTTGTTTTCCTCCAGAAGTACAACGGCGAAGTCAGGTTGTTTGCGCTGATGAAGAAATCAGCGTCAATTGCTGACGGATATGGATTTCCGACGGCGTTAAAAGTAAATGGTGTTACTGGAACAGTATAATTGCCATTGTTCAACGTACCGGTAAAAGTTCCTTCCCAAACAGTCGGAACTGTTGGATGAACGTTGGAGGCGCGGATCAAATATCCTTTTGCTGCTGCGAATGTTGTCGTCGACGGACTCGCAATTTCGTCAAAAACATTGGTAGCGGAGTTATACGTGTAATGGCGATTGGTTGCTGTTCCAGGTGAGAATGATTGCAGGATTTGACCTGCCACGGGAGAAGACCACATCGTATAATCAAGGCGTTTAACGGCCGCGCTTTTTCGCCTTACTGAAATACTTCCACTGTTCGCAGCACCTGTTGGCTGCAGAAGATTACCTGAGCTTCCAAGCGTAAAACTACTGCCTGCTGCTATTGCAATACCGCCGTTGAGATTGACATTCTTGCCATCCTGCATCACCACATTGGCATTGTTGCTGACATTCACGGAACAAGCGTTCAAGTCGGTCGCGCCGATATAGTTTCCTGTAAATATAGCATTCGTATTTCCTGTCGGCACTCCATTGCTCCACGCAGTTCCGTTCCAGGTTGTCGAAGTCGCACAAGTGCTCGCCCCAAATTCGTCGGCACCCATGTCTGGAAAAACCGAGCTTCTTGTCGCGCCATCAATATCGCTGTTAATACCAGCAAGCGGAGTTCCAAGATTGTTTATTCCGGTATTAGCTGTCGTTAGATGCAGATCGGTTGTGCTTGTAAATATAGGGTTAACAGATATGGAATTTGCATCTTTCGTAGTGGCTAATCGCCATTGTGCGATTGTAGTACGTGTGTTGCCCAGGTATCCGAGGGTTGGGGTCGAATAGTAATTGTTGTAGTTTATCTGGGTATAAGCAGTTGCCGGTACAACAGAATAAATTGCGTAGCGGCTTCCCAGCGTACCTGTATTAGAAAAAATATTATTCCTGATATCAAGCTGGCTACCAGCCTGAACATATAATGCAGACGAGTTATTATTTATCGCACCGCTATAGGAAACGGTATTGTGATACAATTTTATGTTCGTTCCACTTGCGATATAAATTCCATTGGCTATATCGCCATTTGTTGTTGCAAAATCATTAATAAAATTATTTGAAATTATAAGATTTGACGGTACTGTGGCGGTCGCTTCAACTACTAAAACATTTACGGTGCTGCCATTGGTGCCTTTTATGTTGAAAATTTTGTTTTCAGAAATGTATCCATTGGTTTGCGTCCCCTTGACATGGATAGCTTGCGGTATAACATAACCAACTGATGAGGTAACGTTACTAATGGTATTTCGTTTAATATTAAAATTACTTGCGTTTTCAGACAGTAATGCTGTGTTCCACGGATTTCCACCTCCGCCGGTTGTAATACCCGACAATATATTATCTGTAACATTAAAACTATCTACATATGACATGAAAATACCCACTGATGGTTTTGTTGCTTCTGTTGTGCTTCCGATAGAATTTCCAACTATATTTATTTGTGTGGATTTTAAAGTGGCGCCCGCGTTACCAACAACATACACACCTTGTCGCATGTTAGTAAATAAATTATTAGTAATGGAGATGTTGGAGTTAATTGCAGTTGCGGCAGTTCCGGCCAAGGCGCTGGCATCGCCAACTGCATTTGAACCAATAAACACTCCCGTTAATAATTGTGAAACAAGATTTCTTGTTGAAAATTGTAGTGTTGCGTTCTTTAGGTGAACGTTCGATGCGCCAATTGTGCCATTGCTTCCTACCCAAAATACAGAGCGTTGTACATAGTCGGTCGTATTGTTGTTGATAAGCGATAGATTCCGTGTTACACCGTTTGCGACATTACTTCCGTCAATGATAATGTTTCTGGCTCCATTAATTTTTATGATGCTTGCCACCGCCGTATAATTATTTACGTTGCTCGCAGTAATCGCTACTGTTTTGCCAATGTTAGGTTTTATAGTAAACGTATTTGCAGGGCTGCTTCCGGTAATAGGCGAGATTGTAATAGGAAAAGCTTCGCCTGATGCGTTTGTATAAGACGCATCGTTAAGTAAAAATGTCACAGGACCCGACATTCCCACGGCCTGTAATTTAGCGACCGCAGTTGTGATTGTTTTGTAAGGAGCAGCACTCGCGGTACCAATTATATACGTTCCCGATAAAGGTTGGGAAACAGCAAAAAGTGTACTGCATAAAGCAGTAATCAGTAGGGTAATTCTTAAACGCATTATGTGGTATTTTTGGTTTAACGATGCAAATGTAAAATGAAATTTAAGCGTGTCAAGTTCAATGTCTTAACAGATGCAGTTCGTCGATATTTGTTGTATTTCATAGCTATTGTCCTACAAATAAATTTTTAAAGTAAGAAATATCGTATAATTTTACATGGTAATTGTGTAACTAAAGGATATAATTGTGTAATACTTTGTGCTACGATGGAAACTGTAGCTACAGATAATTGTGTACTTTTGCAGCATCAATTAAGGCCATTCAGCGATGAGTGGCTTTTTCATTTAAAGCATGGCACTAGAGCAAGATTCATCCCATGTAACTGATCTTAATTAATGGGAGAATGTCGAGTAGGCATTTATTGTAAGAAAATAAAGAAGAATTATGTCACATAAAGCAGGATTTGTAAATATTATTGGGAACCCGAACGTCGGAAAATCAACGTTAATGAACGCATTCGTTGGTGAACGGCTGTCAATAATAACTTCAAAAGCACAGACAACGCGGCACCGTATCCTCGGTATCGTAAATGGAGAGGATTTCCAACTTATTTTATCCGACACGCCGGGGATCATCAAGCCTGCGTACGAGATGCAGGCCTCAATGATGAATTTTGTCAAATCGGCTTTTGAGGATGCCGATATCCTGATCTATATGGTTGAGATCGGCGAACAGGATCTTAAAGACGAAGCGTTCTTCAACAAAATTATCCATGCCCAAATTCCGGTGTTGCTTCTTCTGAACAAAATAGATAATTCTAACCAGGTGCAACTTGAGGAACAGGTCGCATTCTGGACAGAGAAAGTTCCAAATGCGGAAATCTTTCCTATTTCAGCGCTAAAGAATTTCAATGTCCCTGAGGTGTTTGCACGAATTATCGCTTTACTTCCAGAATCTCCGGCATTTTATCCTAAAGACCAACTGACAGATAAGCCCGAACGTTTCTTTGTCAATGAGTCGATCCGCGAAAAGATACTGTTACATTACAATAAGGAAATCCCGTATGCAGTCGAAATTGAAACGGAAGAGTTCTTTGAAGATGAAAATATTATCCGAATCCGTGCGCTGATCATGGTCGAACGCGATACGCAAAAAGGAATCATTATCGGACATAAAGGTGAAGCTTTAAAAAGAGTGGGAGTTGAAGCTCGTGCCGATTTAGAGAAATTCTTTGGAAAACAGATCCACTTGGAGATGTATGTGAAAGTCAATAAGAACTGGCGAAGTAATACGAATCAACTCAGACGGTTTGGTTACAACAACTAAATGAAAGTCTAAAGTCTAAAGTCACAAGTTTGTAGGGCTAAAATAGAATCCACATTTCGAACCGCTCAGGAATTTGAAATGTGGATTTTAATATTTTGGGCGTGTCCCTTCGGGTCAGGTTTTCCGGCTAAATCCCTTCGCTAAGCTACGGGGATGCCGCCTGCAACCCTTCACGCAAACTGCTGATCAGAAATCAAATAGATCCCCGAGAAACGAATCCTTACGTTTCTTTTTATAATATTCACCATGTTGTTGGTGCTGTTGATGTGATTGATGATGCTGCTGACTGCGAGAATTATCATCTTGTCTGGAATCGTAATCCGGAGCCGTAATAACTGACTTATCAATTATTTTATCCAGTTCACCACGATCAAGCCAAACGCCACGACATTCGGGACAATAATCGATCTCGACACCGTTGCGCTCTGACATTACCAGGTTTACATTACAATTTGGACACTTCATGTTTTATTTTTTAGGTTGATAAAGATAAAAAACCTTGCTTCGGATTACAATCGAAGTTTCAGGTTTGTGTCAAATTTAACGCTGAGGTTCAGGACAGGTTTTAATGTAGGTGGTGCACGCGTTAGGGATGGAAGCGGCATCCTTGCGCGGCATGGCTCCATCATTCGGGAGAGTCTTTTGACGGCGCAAGATAAAGCGGACAGCCCGGCCGTTAGGCAACGCCTAAATGACTTTCCACTTTCGACCTGTCACTTTGGACTTATTTAAGCTATCTTTGCAAATTATTAAAAAATATTATGAATAACATTGTTGCGATAGTAGGAAGGCCCAACGTTGGTAAATCGACGTTGTTTAACCGCCTGATACAAAGAAGAGAAGCGATTGTCGATTCGGTTTCGGGTGTAACGCGCGACCGGAATTATGGCAAAAGCGAATGGAACGGGAAAGAGTTTTCCGTAATTGATACCGGCGGATACGTGCGCGGGAGCGACGATGTATTCGAAGCCGAAATAAGGAAGCAGGTCGAGCTCGCGATTGACGAAGCCGACGTAATCATATTTGTTGTCGATGTTGAAGAAGGCATTACGCCAATGGATGATGCCGTGGCGAAGTTGCTTCGGAAAGTTACAAAGCCCGTTTTGCTTGCTGTAAACAAAGTCGACAACTCGATGCGTGAGAAAGACGCGATCGAATTTTATAACCTTGGATTAGGCGATTATTATACGTTCGCAAGTATCTCAGGAAGTGGAACAGGTGACTTGCTGGACGCACTGATCAAAGCATTTCCCGAAAAACCGGAACCTACTGAAGAGGAAAAAGAATTACCACGATTTGCGGTTGTTGGAAGGCCAAACGCCGGAAAGTCAAGCTTTATAAACGCGTTGATTGGGCAGGACCGATACATAGTGACTGATATCGCCGGAACAACACGTGATGCGATCGATACGAAATTCGACCGGTTCGGATTTGAATTCAACCTTGTTGATACTGCCGGGATCCGGCGTAAAGCTAAAGTAAAGGAAGATCTTGAATTTTATTCGGTTATGCGCTCGGTGAGAGCGATTGAGCATGCCGATATTTGTATCCTGATTATCGACGCTACACGCGGATTTGAAGGCCAGGACCAGAGCATTTTCTGGTTGGCCGAAAAGAACCGTAAAGGTGTTGTGATCCTGGTTAACAAATGGGATCTTGTGGAAAAAGAAACGATGTCGACCCGAGATTATGAAGTCAGAATCCGCGAAGAGCTGATGCCGTTTACGGATGTTCCGATTTTATTTGTATCGGCAATTACCAAACAACGGTTGCTTAAAGCCCTTGAAACAGCAGTTCAGGTCTATGAAAGCCGAAAGCAGCGAATCCCGACTTCGAAATTCAATGATTATATGCTAAAGGTCATTGAAGGATATCCGCCGCCGGCATTGAAAGGAAAGTATGTAAAGATCAAATATTGCATGCAGCTTCCAACTCCGACCCCGCAGTTTGTTTTCTTTGCAAATCTTCCGCAGTACGTAAAAGAACCTTATAAGCGTTTCCTCGAGAACAAAATTCGCGAAAACTGGGACTTCTCAGGAGTTCCGATCGATATTTATATCCGCGAGAAATAAAATTTAACCCGAAGTGAAAGCTTCGGGTTTTTTGTTTAAACCCTAAACTCTATACCCTAAACCCTAAACCCTATACCCTATACCCTATACCCTGAACCAATACCTTTTTTTGTAATAATTTTCGCATCTGACACTAAATCTATTATTTTCGCAGTTATATAAAAAACTGTCTTTATGCGTGATCGTTTACTGTTGCTCGTCTTCTGTTTTATTGGATTTACAATGCATTCCCAAAACAAAATCAATATCAGCGGCAAAGTACTCGATGATGCAACACAGGTTCCGATTGAAGCCGCAACGGTTTATCTTACTTCAGTAGCCGATTCAACCGTGGTTGACTATACTATTACTGATAAAAGCGGGAACTTTCTCCTGACAACACAAAAAATCACTAAACCCTTCTTTCTCAAGGTGTCGATAATGGGTTACAAGACCTATCAGCAGAAACGGGAGTCGTTGACGCAGGCAATAGATTTTGGAACCATTAAACTTGAGGAAGACTCCAACTTGCTTAAAGAAGTGATCGTAAAAGGCGAGGCGCCTCCAATCAGGATCAAGAACGATACATTGGAATTTAACGCGTCGTCGTTTAAAGTCCGTCCGGATGCCAATGTAGAAGCATTGCTGAAACAACTGCCAGGTGTCGAAATTGACGCTGAGGGCAAAATTACCGTTAACGGAAAAGAAGTGAATCAAGTGCTTGTGAACGGAAAACCATTTTTCGACAAAGATGGAAAGATAGCGCTTCAGAACCTGCCATCCGATATTATCAACAAAGTACAGATATCAGATTCAAAGACTAAAAAAGAAGAGTTGGCAGGACAGGCAGCAAGTTCTAACAATTCGAGCATTAACCTTACGATAGACGAGAAGAAGAACAAAGGTTTCTTCGGAAAGGTAATGGGCGGATTTGGAACGGAAGACCGATATGAAAGCAGCCTGCTTTTCAACTATTTCAAAGACAAGCTTAAATTAAGCGTCCTGGCATCATCTAATAATATCAATTCGACCGGATTTTCGATGAATGAAATTTTCGACAGTATGGGCGGCGGAAGAAATTCATCCATATATACATCGGATAATGGCAGCTTTGGCATCAACGGAATGCGCTTTGGCGGCGGCAACGGAATCACGCAATCAAATATGGCGGGATTTAATTATGCTGATGAATGGTTCAAAGGCACTGACGCAAATGCAAGTTATTTCTACACGGAAGCTGACACCAGAAATGTGAATCGTACCAAGGAAGTGAATTTGCTTCCCGAAGGAATATTTACGACCGAATCCAATTCGGTAACCAACGATTTTAAATATGCACACAATTTCAACTCCGAGATCGAGCTTAAAATCGATTCCACGCAGTCTATATTTGTCAGTCCCAAGTTTGTAAAAGCCAAGTCGGTTTATAATCGCTCATCAGATGAAATTTCAACCAATGAAGATAACGACGTGCTCAATACGAACATCACCGACGGACGTGACGAAACCGATACCCAAAACTTCAGCACAAATATTTACTACAACAAAAGTTTTAAGAGGAAAGGCCGCGCTTTGAGCATCTGGTTCGACAGTGAAAACAACAAAGAAGAATCGATAAATTTCAACAATTCTCATTTAACACTATATGCGGATCCTGACGGAGATGGCGATTTCGGGATATCCGGTGAAGTCATCAGGAATCAGAAACGGTTTCGCGCAGATAAGCAAAATGATTATGGGTTCGGAATTGATTTCACAGAACCTATAAAAGATTCGATTTTTATTAAGGCCGGTGTCAGCTATGGAAATAACTTAATGAGGACCGATCGCACTACGTTCAACTTTGATGAATCAACGGGCACTTATTCGGACCTTGATGAGGAGCTGACCAACTTTCTACAGACGCAGACCATGCAGATCACACCATTCAGCGGATTCAATATCGACAGAAAGAAATACCAGTTTTACACGACGTTGGGTACTTCAATCAGGGAATTTGGGAATCTTGCGA
>DASVRQ010000029.1:0-94209 GCA_036388535.1 Flavobacterium sp.
ACATCTTGAGAAGATGCCGGTTTTGGAATTGCTTTCCAACATAAACAACGAAGACAAGACTGTTCCGTTGGCAGTTGAAAAGGCACTTCCGCAGATTGAGGCTTTAGTTGTTGAAGTTGTGCGCCAATTAAAAAAGGGCGGCAGATTGTTCTATATTGGCGCGGGAACATCAGGCCGACTCGGAATTGTAGATGCTTCCGAGTGTCCGCCTACTTTCGGAGTACCTTTTGACCTTGTGAACGGAATTATTGCAGGAGGTGACAAAGCAATCCGTCGTGCCGTTGAAAATGCCGAAGACGATGCTGAACAAGCGTGGCTCGACCTCGCAGAATTTTCGATAAATCAAAAGGATATTGTTATCGGGATTGCTGCTTCGGGAACAACGCCTTATGTTATTGGCGGGTTGCAGAAATGCAACGAGAACGATATCCCAACCGGATGTATTACTTGTAACTTCGGGAGTCCGCTTGCGCAAACAGCACAGTTCCCAATTGAAGTTGTGGTCGGACCAGAATTTGTTACGGGAAGTTCGCGTATGAAAGCCGGAACCGCGCAAAAACTCGTTTTAAATATGATCTCGACCGCGGCGATGATCCAACTTGGAAGAGTCAAAGGCAACAAAATGGTCGACATGCAGCTCAGCAACAGCAAACTCGTCGATCGCGGGGTGAAAATGATAATGGGCGAAATTCCCGTTTCGTATGAAGAAGCGTCTGAACTATTAGAAAAACATGGTAGCGTACGAAATGCTGTCGACAACTATAATCTTTACCTATGAAACATCTTTTTTTATTCGCAATGCTATTACTTGCCACAGCATCTTTCTCGCAACAACTTACCTACAAATCTGGAGGCCGCATCTACAATTCGAACATGGACGAGATGAATGCAAAAGAAATGCGTGCATTGCTTGCATCGAAACCCGGTTTATTGAACTATTACAATTCGGGTCAGTCCAAGAAAAATATTGGTGGCTTTGCGCTTGGATTTGGTGGCGGACTAATGATTGGAGATCTGGTTGTTGCATTAACTACTACTAGCGAATATCCATCGATAGGAACCTATATTGGAGCAGGAACAGCTTTGGCATCAATTCCTATCATGAGCGGTTATTCCAAAAAACTCAAGAAAGTTGTTGATGATTACAACAAAGAAGTAGCCGGCATAGAACCACGTAATGGCATTGATGAATTCGCTATTGTTGCCTCCAAGAATGGAACTGGCATTCGGATTACGTTTTAATGGGAACCGATAAACAAATATTGAACAAAGGGATTTCGTATTTCGCATATGCGTTGCCGTTGCTATTCATTGGGCCGTCGATAATTCACAGCGCGTTTAAGAACCAGCATACAAACTGGCATTATGTAGTTCTCGCCGTTGGGATTGCAATGTGCATTGGTGCCGTTTACCTGATGTTCAAAGGACTCCGGACCATAATTAAAAGCATGTTTGGAAACTAATGGAAGATTTTATCCACGTACATAAAACATTTGAGAAGGTACTTTATACTGACAGGCGTGTGAATGGACGCGAGTTTGACGGTTGCACGTTTAAAAACTGCGATTTCTCGAACAGCGATTTTTCAGATAATGTGTTTATCGATTGTGAGTTCATCGACTGCAATCTTGCGATGACAAAACTTCGGAACACGAGCTTGAAGTCGGTTCTTTTTAAAGATTGCAAACTGTTGGGAATTTTGTTTCATGAGTGCGCCGACTTTCTGTTCCAAGTTACTTTTACCGATTGTAGCCTTGATTACTCATCGCTGATCAATAAGAAATTACCGAAAACAATCTTCAGCAATTGTTCAATGAAAGAAGTAAATTTTTCAGGCGCTGATCTCTCAAAGTCGGTCTTTGAAAATTGCAATCTCTACAATGCGATCTTTAATAATACACAATTAAAGGAAGCCGACTTCCGAACTGCTTACAACTTCAAGATCGACCCTGAATTCAACCCGATGCGGAAAGCGAGATTTTCAACAGCGGGAATTCCTGGATTGCTCGACAAATATGACATCAAAATCGTATAGCCATGGAAATAAATGCAACTTATCTCGAGAGCGTAAAAAAGCAATTTTCGTATTACAAAGCGCTGGGTGAAAAGGCGATCGCTCAGCTCGAACCTGAGCAGCTTTTTATATCTCTAAACGAAGAAACAAACAGCATTGCAATCATCATTAACCATCTATCGGGCAATATGCTTTCGCGTTGGACAGATTTCCTAACAACTGACGGGGAAAAAGAATGGCGAAACCGCGATGCCGAATTCGAGCACGTACTTACAACAAAAGAACAAGTCATGGAAGCATGGAACAAAGGCTGGCAATGCGTTTTCAATGCTATCAACCCGCTTGAGCCAGAGCAATTATCCGAAATAATTTATATAAGGAATGAAGGTCATACTGTTGCAGACGCAATCAACAGGCAACTCGCGCATTACCCGTATCATATTGGCCAGATCGTGTTCTATGCCAAACTGCTAAAAACGTCGAAATGGGAAAGTTTGTCGATTCCGAAGAATGCTTCAAAAAGTTACAACGCAGACAAATTTTCGAATGAAAAAGCGATTCGGCATTTTACTGATAAAGAACTAAAAAAGCTACAATAACCTATAAACTTTAGCCCCGATTGCAGCGCCATCCTTTTTCCTGTTTCTTTAACAGGGAAAAGATATAGCGGAAAGCGGGATTGGCTTCAAATAACTAAAATGAAAAAACTACTTCTGCTTCCTTTGCTCGCGCTTTTACTGTCATGTTATTCACAAGAGCGCAAGTGTGCTGATTTTCGGACGGGCAAATTCAGGTTTGAATACGAAGTTGGCGGTGCGAAAAAGACAACGACATTCGTGCGGACTGAAAATCAGGAAATTGACTTTTACGAAGGCAAAAGCGACACATCGAGCGTGCGATGGATCAATGATTGTGAGTACATCGTGACTAAATTGCATCCGAAAAACATGCAGGAAAAGAAGGCAATCGCCATGAAAATCTTGACCACCTCAAAAAATTCCTATACCTTTGAGTTCGGCATCGTCGGCAGCGCAAACAAACAACGCGGCACTGTCACGAAAATAAAATAAAGTATTATGATGGAAATTTTAACGAATCCCAGTTCTTGGATTGCCCTGTTGACGTTGACGTTTTTGGAGATTATATTGGGAATTGACAACATTATTTTCATTTCGATCACCACCGGAAAACTTCCTCCTGCACAACGAAAACGAGCTACAAAAATAGGTATGTTCCTCGCGATGTTTATGCGTATCGCGCTACTTTTCGGAATTTCATTGCTTATTGCGATGAAGGAACCATGGTTTACCTTTAATTGGGGTTGGGCATCGGCAGCGGTTTCAGGTCAAAGCTTGATATTACTGGCAGGTGGACTTTTCTTACTATATAAAAGCACGAATGAAATCCGCGAGAAAGTGGATGAAAAAGGCGAAGAGGAAAAGGATTACAAGAGAACGGCAGCGAAGACATTTGGCAACGTTATTTTTCAGATCATCATGATCGACATCGTTTTCTCATTTGATAGTATTTTGACTGCAGTCGGAATGACTACAGGGGTTGAAGGCGCGCTATATATAATGATTGCGGCTGTTGTAATTGCGGTTTTGGTGATGATGCAGTTTGCTGTTCCGGTTGGGACTTTCGTCAACAAACATCCTTCGATTCAAATCTTGGCTCTTTCGTTCCTTGTCCTGATTGGATTTATGTTGATTACTGAGGCTGCACACTTATCGAATGCACAATTTTTTGGCTCGCATGTGAGTTCGATACCAAAAGGATATCTATACTTCGCCATTGCATTTTCGCTTTTAGTTGAAGTGCTAAATATGAGAATGTCGAAGAATAAGAGTAAAGCTTCCCCCGACGAAAATTAGGCGCGTTTGGGATAAAACTTAGCCATGAATACTTAATATATTCGTGAATTCGTGGCCAGGCGCTTTCTAAATTTAATCCAGTGAAAGCGTGATCTGGCCTTCGTCATCAACCTGAACATCCCCTTCTTCGACTTCAGTGTCTCCGGCAACTTCCAGTTCTTCAGGAATCACTTCCTCAGGAGCTTCATAAGGAAGCGGATCCAGCAAATTCACCTGTTTTAGCTTATCGCCAGTAAGCTGGTTGCCTAAAGCTTTAAATCCTTTGACGGCTATGAATGCTTCAAGGTCGATGACCATATTTTCTTTTTGGACTCCCTTTACTTTTGCAAATACCAATTCGGCTACCGGACGATAGTCAGTTGCCACGATTTCAAGCTGGGAGTTCGGATGTTCGGTGATGAACGTCTCTTCTTTGTTTTCGGTTTCAACAAGGAAACGCTTCACATAATACCGCTCCTTCTCACCATCAAAATAAATCGCCGATATCGGTTTTTTCGGGATCCATTTTTCCAATATTACCATGTCTGGGTCGAAATGTGTCGTAAGTTCGGGAATAATGGTTTTTAATTTTCCCGATGAGTTGATGATCAGCAACCGGTCATTTGGACGGAACTCACCAAGCAACTCGCCTCTTCCGTCAACATTAAGTCGCTGAACTGTATCGTCGAACCAGATTTTTCTCGGAAGCAACGTCGAAATTCCCTTTTCCTTGAGTTCTATTTTCTTTATTGGATATTTTGAAACTGTATTTCCGCGTGAGTTTCTGCCTTTGATTGCAAGCGTTGCGAAATCAACGTCGTATTTTAATTTCTTGACACTACCGACCTGGCGTAGCAAAATCGTAATGACTTCGGCTTCTCCATTCGGATTTGCTGAAAAATATAATACCTGTGAACCAGGTTTTTCCTGAGTCAGATCGTATAATTTGTCGCGCGTGATTCCCGAAACATTAAATCGCTTAATAAACGATGGACCTGATTTTCCATCGCGGTAAACCATGTTATATATCGTTCGCTTATCGTTTTTGTCGAAAATAGCGGCATGGATAATATCTTTTCCCACAAACTTCTTTTCGTCGACTTTTGTAACCATCATGTTTCCGTCACGAAGGAAAACAATTACGTCGTCAATATCGGAACAATCTACAAGATATTGATCCTTTTTCAATGCCGTTCCAATGAAGCCTTCTTCATAATTGACGTACAATTTTGTATTCCGCAACGCAACTTTTGTCGCTTCAATCGTGTCGAAGCTTCGAAGTTCGGTTTGGCGTTCGCGGCCTTTTCCGTATTTCTCTTTGAGCCGTGTAAAAAACGCAATTGCGAAGTCGGTCAGGTGCTCGAGATCATGTTTGACCTGTTCGATATCACCTTCGAGTGCTTCTATTTTTTCCTGAGCTTTATCGATATCGAATTTTGAAATACGCTTGATCCTGATCTCAGTCAGACGCACGATATCATCTTCGGTCACTTCCCGTTTCAGATGCGTGGTAAATGGTTTCAATCCTTCGCCGATCGCCCGGATAACACCTTCCCATGTTTCCTCATCCTCAATTAAGCGATAGATCCGGTTTTCGATGAAAATCCGTTCAAGCGAAAGAAAATGCCATTGTTCGTCAAGTTCGCCCAATTGAATTTCAAGTTCACTTTTTAGAAGTTGGACTGTTCGATTAGTTGAAATCTTGAGCATTTCAGAAACTCCGACAAATAGCGGCTTGTGATCTTCAATTACGCAACCTAAAGGCGCAACCGAGGTTTCACACGCAGTGAAGGCGAATAATGCGTCGATCGTTTTATCAGGAGAAACGCCGGGAAAAAGATGAATTATGATCTCGACTTCAGCCGCCGTATTGTCTTCGATCTTCTTGATTTTGATCTTGCCTTTTTCGTTCGCTTTAAGAATACTGTCGATAAGGGTCGTCGTATTTGTCGAAAACGGGATCTGTGTGATCGCAAGCGTATTTTTATCGACCTGAGCAATACGGGCGCGAACACGCACCCGGCCGCCACGCATTCCATCGTTATAATTGGAGATATCGGCAATCCCCGCTGTAAGAAAATCGGGGAATAAGGTGAAAGGCTTATTTTTTAAAATTTTTATGGAAGCATCGATGAGCTCGTTGAAATTGTGCGGTAGCACTTTCGTGGATAAACCTACTGCAATTCCTTCAGCTCCTTGTGCGAGAAGAAGCGGGAATTTTACAGGGAGATTTACGGGTTCATTACGCCGGCCGTCATATGATGAAGTCCATTCGGTAATCTTGGGACTATATAAAACTTCATGTGCAAATTTTGATAACCTGGCTTCAATATATCGTGAAGCCGCGGCGCCATCTCCTGTAAGGATATTTCCCCAGTTACCTTGGGTGTCGATAAGCAATTCCTTTTGCCCGAGTTGAACCATCGCGTCGCCGATACTCGCATCTCCGTGCGGATGGTACTGCATTGTGTGTCCGACGACATTGGCAACTTTATTGTAACGGCCATCGTCGAGTTCGCGCATCGAATGCATGATCCGACGCTGGACAGGTTTGAATCCGTCTTCGATCGCCGGAACAGCTCGTTCTAAAATTACATAAGACGCATAATCCAAAAACCAGTCTTTGTACATACCGGTGACCTTTGTAATCGTGTCTTCGGGATTTTCATTATTGTCATAGAAATGCACGCCTTCGTTAAAAGACTCGCTTTTTGTTGGATCTATATTTTGTTCGTCGTCCATTTATTGTTTCCAATGTTGTAGTGTTAGCCTACGCTTGCATCCAATTCCACTTTGAGGTTCCTGATGATGAATTCCTGGCGGTCGGGTGTATTTTTGCCCATGTAAAACTCGAGCAGCGTTTCAATTGATGTCGCAGTGTCAAGCATAACAGGATCAAGTCGGATGTTGTCACCGATGAAATGCACGAACTCGTCAGGTGAAATTTCTCCGAGTCCTTTAAATCGCGTTATTTCCGGTTTTGGCTTTAATTTTTCGATCGCGTTTCGACGTTCTTCTTCTGAATAGCAATAGATCGTTTCCTTTCGGTTCCGAACCCTGAAAAGCGGTGTTTGCAATATATAAAGGTGGTTTTCCTTAATCAATTCTGGAAAGAACTGCAGGAAAAACGTGATCAGAAGTAAGCGTATGTGCATTCCATCGACATCGGCATCAGTTGCAATTACGATGTTGTTGTAACGCAAATCTTCCATGCCTTCTTCAATATTAAGCGCGGCTTGCAGCAAATTGAATTCTTCATTTTCGTATACGATCTTTTTGCTCATTCCATAGGAATTCAGTGGCTTTCCGCGCAAACTGAAAACTGCCTGTGTGTTTACATTGCGTGATTTCGTGATCGACCCCGAAGCCGAATCACCTTCGGTAATGAATAATGTGCTTTCAAGCGATTTAGGATTTTTCGCATCAGTTAAATGAACGCGGCAATCGCGCAGCTTTTTATTGTGCAGACTTGACTTTTTTGCTCTGTCTTTTGCCAATTTCCGGATTCCTGACAGTTCCTTACGTTCTCGTTCGGCTTGCAGAATTTTCCTCAGAAGCGCGTCGGCAGTTTCCGGATTTTTGTGCAGAAAATTATCGAGCTTGTTTTTGATGAAATCGTTCACGAACGTCCGAACAGATGGCAGATCCGGACCCATATCCGTAGAACCGAGCTTGGTTTTGGTCTGTGATTCAAAAACCGGCTCCATCACTTTAACGGAAACAGCGCTAACGATCGACTTTCGCACATCTGAAGGCTCGAATCCTTTGTTATAATACTCACGAATGGTTTTCACCAATGCTTCACGAAATGCAACAAGATGGGTTCCGCCTTGCGTTGTATTTTGCCCGTTTACGAACGAATGATATTCTTCCGAATACTGGGATTTACTGTGCGTGATCGCAATTTCAATATCGTCACCTTTCAGGTGGATGATCGGATAGACCATATCATCTTCAGCGATATTTTCTTCAAGTAAGTCTTTTAATCCGTGATCAGAGTAGAACTTTTCGCCGTTATAAAGTATTGTCAATCCCGTATTGAGGTAACAATAATTTTTAAGCATTTTGATAATATACTCATTGCGAAACTTATAGTTCTTGAAAATGGCCTCGTCCGGAGTAAAGGTGACCTTGGTTCCTTTCCGTTTTGTAGTTTCAATTATGTCTTCTTCAATGACCAGGTTTCCTGCGGAAAATTCGGCTGCCTTTTGCTTTTCGTCGCGAACAGATTCAACTCGGAAATAATTTGATAAAGCGTTTACCGCTTTTGTTCCGACACCGTTTAATCCGACTGACTTTTTAAAAGCCAGCGAATCGTATTTTCCACCCGTGTTCATTTTTGAAACTACGTCGACAACCTTTCCGAGTGGAATTCCGCGGCCATAATCACGTACAGCAACCGTTTTATCCTTAATTGTGACTTCAATCGTTTTGCCGGCGCCCATCACGAACTCATCGATACAGTTGTCCATTACTTCCTTTAAAAGGATATAAATCCCGTCGTCAGGAGATGAACCATCGCCAAGTTTTCCGATGTACATTCCGGGACGCATACGGATGTGCTCCTTCCAGTCGAGTGAACGGATATTGTCTTCGGTATACTGATTTTGATCTGACATTGGGGATAGCGATTGACAGCTAATGTAACGTATAAACCGATGCTGCAACAGCGCCCGTCGGCAAAGTTATTAAGAATGATATTGACAAAAAAGCAATGGTTTTACTACTATCCGCGTTGGATTTTATAAGACACAACCGAACTTCCATCGACGAAAATCGTAAGGTAACCTGAGAAGTTTTTGTCAAGGAAAATGTCGAATTCTGAGATATCACCATTTCGTACCGGAATTACCCCTTTGAAGACATTGTTGTTGCTTAAAACATACGAAATACGATCTGCTGAAAGGTTCTTGAACCGGAACGGCACGTTTGCAGATTTTGCAGTAATTATTCCTTTATTCGGAGCTTCAATTGTAAAATCGGATTCAAGATAGTCGCCGTAATATAAAGGAAGTGCAGCAAATTCCTCACGTGTCTTGTTTGACATCAGGTTTTTGTCGTCTTCAGGAAAATGATTCAGGAAGAATATCTCCGGATCCGTGAAAAAGTAGCTGTCGTTGAATTTTTCGAAGAACTTGTTGGTAGCGCCATCAACTCCGCCAGCAGCCCAGGTCGCATCGATCAGGTGCCATTTTCCGTTTGTTTTTACCGCGTTCCAGGCATGGTCAGCAACGGATGGAAATTTTCCGATCTGTGTTGGATGTGATTTTGATGTTCCCGGAATCATTTTCGACTCTAATCCTGTCAATTCTGCAAGATGGTTGAAGAGTTCAGCATAACCATGGCAGATCGCTTTCCTGGTACGCCAGGTTTTCGAAACGATTTCCATATTAAACTGCTTTACCTTTCGAGCCTTTTCTTCCGGGGTTCGATAGGTGAACGCAACCTGCTTCACGCCTCCAGTTCCCATATATTCTACCATATCATACTTGATATTTGATGCAATCCAAGTGAAAATTGCGCGTGCTTTATCGTCTTCAGTATTGAAGTCGGCGTTGATCTTATTCGCAAGAAGTTCAGGTTTAGCAAAAATTGGATAGCTTTTGACTTTAGTATCAACCGCTGAATAATCCTGTGAATATGCCGAACCGAAAATTAAAAATAGAAAGGATAAAATAATAAATTTAGGGAAACGCATAATGTGGTTCTGATGTGCCGTTGTTGGCAACAATCCTGCCATAGAACGCCATATGTGCTGTTAATATTACTTATAATGAAGAAATATTCCGGTGTCGGTCAATGTCCATAACGCCGCTTTTTGATCAGCTGCTTTCAACGCGTTATTCGCCCACGAATTACATGTATAGAACAGGTTGTATTTTCCTGTTGCTTCATAAAAACTATCGTGATCTCCGTAAGCAGCGTCAGGAAGCAAGATCGGATTCCCAGATTCATCCAAGATGAAATTTGAATCTATAAAACCAACGAGCTTTTGATATTCCGCGTTGCTGATCATGATTTTTCTGCAGCTTTCACTTTCCTGCAAAGTGCGGAAAAATGTCACATGAAGCACGCCTGTTCCACGATAAAATGCTGCGTCAAACGCTGTGGAAACTTTTAGATCCGACCATTGTGGCGTATTGAGATAAAAGCCTTTGTCGCCCCAACCAAAGCCAACCCATTTCATCAATGAGTCATTTGAAGTTGTATGAGAGATTTTGGTTTTCGAACTCCAATTTGCGATATCGTTCTTTAGCGGAACAACAACATCCGTGTGGACGCCATTGGTCATAATGTAAATCGCCATTTCTTGTTTTGGGTCTTTATCTTCATTATTAACAGGAATGCGCGAAAGCGTAAACATCACAATAAAGTATACTGCGATGAAACATCCGAGCCACAATAGTACTTTTAAAATTGTGCGGAGAAGGATCCGTACTATTTTCATTGCGGTAGTTTCGCAATCGCCAGCAAAAGCTGATCTTCGAAAGCAGGATTTTTGATTTTTCCTGCTTCGGCGTCAAAATTTTCAGCGAATTGTGGTAGTGAAAATGTTGCAATGATGTTTCCTCCATATTTCGGTAAACTGATCTTTGCAGTTTCAATTACGTTCACGCCGCCACCTTTTGATGGAGAAGTCGACAGCAAAAGCATTGGTTTTTGCGCAAAAACAACTTTATTCTGACGCGAAGCCCAATCGTAGATGTTTTTAAAAGCTGCTGAAAAGGATGCATTATGTTCCGCTAAAGACAGCACAATAATATCGGCCCATGCCATTTTTTCAAGAAATTTCATTGCGATTTCAGGTTTGCCAAGTTCCTGTTCTTTGTCGACGCTGAACAACGGAAGTTCGTAGTCATTTAGATCGAGGACTTCAACCTGTCCGTTTGGAATTAGGCTTGCCGCGTGGATTGCGAATTTTTTATTGATCGAGTTTCTGCTGCTGCTTCCAGCAAATGCGACGATTTTCATAGGTAGTTTTTAGCTAAAATACTAATATTACGTTGAATTATCAATCTAGATGTTTGCCCCGGATTGAAACAGAAAGCATTTTGAAGAACGGAAGCCAACTTTTTCAGGCGGTAAAAAACGACCAACGGAAGTTCTTTTAACGGCTAGAAAAATGGCGACGGGCGAAAATCTTGAAGTGGAAAGCCGGAACAGGCACGAAACTTATCTGCAATTTGCAGCCAATAGATCAATAGCGGCACGTTGTCCTAAATTTGCTAATATTTGCCAATCTGCGCAAGCTTCGCGCGATTTATTTTGCCCAAGAAGAATTGATGCCTTGTTATATAACGCGTCTATGTTAATGGGATCGGCTTTGTAAGCTTTGTCAAATAAATCCGCCGCTGCGTCAAGATTGCCTTTGTTGAATTCTTCCGCCGCTTTCAAAAATAGTTTGCCCGATTGCGCCATATTTTTAATCTGATTCGGATCATTGGACTTTGCCGCGGCCGGATAAAAATATAGTGTAAAACCGTAAAAACTCGCGGCGTTCATACAATTGATCTCAAAAGGAATATCAACCACTTTGTACTGCGTAAACTCGGATACATCCCAATACTGATAACAGTTGTTAAGAACTGCAAGAATTTCCTGTTCATTTTTTGTGTTGGCTGGCGAAGCCGACTCGACCAAAACAGTGGATGTTTTCGTGTCAAGATTTAGGCGTATTAATCCTTTTAAAAGCAAACCCTTTTTTCCAGAAATGTGATTTTTTACAATTGCGGACAGATCATTCTTTAGTGATGGCGAAAAGAAATTTGATCCCCGCAACGTATCTATTCCGGTATTTTGAATTTTATGTTCCGAAAATAATCTTGCTTTACTTACCAAGTGGTAACGTTTCATCTTGTCGTCGGAGCTGTTTTGAAACGATTCCGTCAACACAATGGTGTCCTGTGAGATCGACATAATATCATATCCGGAAACAGCGCTAGTAGCTATGTTTCCATTTTTATATGTAGCCGGCAAACCAGATCCCCCAAAGTTTGATACAATTGTGCCAATATTGAGTGATTTCGGACCAAACCTATATGCGAGAAAAGAATCTTCACGGACGTAGCGATCAAACAACCTGCTGCCATCCTTCATTTCCTTCTTATACACAATCCAATCGCCGCGAAACTGAGCCGGAATTTCTTGCGCATCCATATTTAAACAGACCAACAGAAAAAGAATAACTAATTTAATGCTGTGCATAAAAATTTGAAAATAAAATTGGCAGCAAATATTTACTGAGATTAGATTGTATTAAACGTTGAAGCGGAAATGCATCACATCGCCGTCTTTGACAATGTATTCTTTTCCTTCGACGCGTAGTTTTCCCGCTTCTTTGACTTTCGCTTCAGAACCATAGGTGACGTAATCATCGAATGCAATGACTTCGGCTCGGATAAAACCTTTCTCGAAATCGGTGTGGATGACCCCGGCAGCTTGCGGCGCTGTATCACCAACATTGATTGTCCACGCGCGGACTTCTTTGACGCCGGCTGTGAAATAAGTTTGGAGGTTCAGCAATTTGTAAGCAGAACGGATTAAAACCGATGCTCCAGGCTCAGTCAGTCCAAGATCTTCCAGGAACATTTGGCGTTCTTCATACGTTTCGAGCTCGGTGATGTCGGCTTCAGTTCCGACCGCAAGTACAATAACCTGAGCATTCTCGTCTTTCACGAGTTCGCGTACCTGATCAACGTATGCGTTTCCAGTCGCAGCCGATTCTTCATCGACATTACACACATAAAGGACAGGTTTAGTCGTGATCAATTGGAAGTTTTCCATCAATGCTTCTTCATCAATGTTCTTCAGAGTAATTGTTCGCGCCGATTTTGCCTGAAGCAATGTTTCACGGATACGGTTTAAAAGCCCTTCTTCGACCTGAGCTTCTTTATTACCGGTTTTCGCGGCACGTTTTACTTTTTCAAGACGTTTTTCAACAGTTTCAAGATCTTTAAGTTGAAGTTCGATATCAATAGTTTCCTTATCTCGGATCGGATTTACGTTACCGTCGACGTGTATGATATTTTCATTGTCGAAGCATCGCAAAACGTGAATAATTGCATTGCATTCGCGGATGTTTCCCAGGAATTGGTTTCCAAGCCCTTCCCCTTTGCTGGCGCCTTTCACTAGTCCGGCTATGTCTACAATATCAACTGTTGCTGGCTGAACACGCTCCGGATTTACTAATTCCTCAAGCTTCTGGAGCCTGGGATCAGGTACATTCACGACACCGATATTCGGCTCGATCGTACAAAACGGGAAATTTGCGCTTTGAGCTTTGGCGTTTGACAAACAATTGAACAATGTTGATTTTCCGACATTTGGCAATCCTACAATACCTGCTTTCATTCTGTTTATTTTTCACCAGAAGCCTGGCGGTTGTTTTAAAAAGTGTGCAAATATACGGTTTATTTTGGCTGGTCGAAGTTCTTTGGGAACGTGAATCGGTATTAATTATATAACATAAATTTTGTTTTGTGTAATGCATTACCTTGGTCAAGCAGCTAATTTTGACAAATATAAACCAATAGCAATACTATGAAAACTCTAATTTTAGGAATAGCTGCTTTTCTGTTCACATGTGGCAGCCAAGCACAAAATACGAATGTCACTGGTGTTTCAAGAACCACAACAACAACTGTCAGGGATTCGGATGGTGAAAAAAAACTAACTAAAACACAAAATGTAAATGAGGTTCAGAGTGTCGAACTTCAGGATGCTGATTCCAACGCACTCAATAAAGATGTAAAAGCAACGCCTGTACAAGTTACGGCAAGCACTACAATTACTGCTCCTGACGGAACTACAAGAGTTGTTGATGTTGACCGTTCGGCATACTATTCTTTAGGCGGAACCAGATATCAGGTAGCCGTTGATAATTCAGGTTATTCATTACTTAGTGAGAACAACAAAAAGGTGGGTGTTTTGCGGCCATTGTCGAACAACAGCTACATCTATAGGAATGGTGACCGAACATCAGTTGGATATTTCGATGCCAATGGAAACCTGATCCTTCAGACTTATGATGAAAAAACAGATAAGATCACAACAGAGACTTTATCCCGAAATTAAATACTCTTGATACTCTATATATCTAAAAAATCCTGATGTAAATCAGGATTTTTTTATGCGTTTAATTATTGGCGGAGTTGTCGTGAAAAATAAATCCGTTATCGTAGCTAAAATCATCAACAACCGGATTTTCATCAGATATACTATTGATCAGTACAATGTCCCGAAACTCCAATTTATAATTCGGATGCTGCCCTGAAATTGTCACCGTGCCTTCTTCAGCACTAAAGGTGTCATTGCCGCGAAAAATCGTTAAAGAAAACCACGAATTAAAACAACAGATATTGTATGTGCCAGTGTGGAAGTCTTCCCCCTGGGAGCGGGTTCGTAGATGAAGTAACAACTCCCCATCTGTTTGATACTGCGGATTCTGACCTGCAATAAATGTTGGAGTTATTTCTGCATCTGATAGCAGGAAGCTGTACTCATGGTGAGTCTCGCTGGTAAGCCCTTTATTGTCAACCGCTAATGCAGAAACTATTGTAAAATGCTGGTCATCAAAATGAAATACAAATGGTTCAGGTTCCACGGAATCAGGCGAGCTTTTGTCGTCGCTACAGGAAAAAAGGACTAATAGAAGTACAACAGGTAACAGTTGGAAGCTTTTCATATACGTATTTTAAGTAAATATACGCTTTTTGGGAAATTGTGGCAGATGAGCAAATAATTATTTTGATAACGCGCTGCTATTGTGGAAGCTACATTAATTACACATGTGTCAAAAAAAACCTGATTAAAAATCAGGTTCTTTTTTTACTCATTATGAAGGAAAGCTTGCCGGTTCAACAGCGTTTCCTCGCTTTCGACATGATCAGGATCAGGAACACAGCAATCGACAGGACAAACTGCCGCACATTGTGGCTCGTCATGAAAACCTTTACATTCGGTGCATTTCCCAGGAACGATGTAGTAGATATCGTCCGAAAGTGGCGTGCGTGGTTCTTCAGCGTCGACCACTTCACCTGAAGGAAGAATTACCTTCCCGGATAAAGCAGTTCCGTCTTTGTATCGCCAGTCATCTGCACCTTCATATATTGCGGTGTTAGGGCATTCCGGTTCACACGCTCCGCAGTTGATGCATTCATCGGTTATTACTATGGCCATTTGATTTTATTTTTTCAAGTTGAAGAAAATAACGCTTGTTCTGCGCTTCTATTGACTTGTCAGGATTATAGCTTATTTTTGTGCAAAATTACGCCCAAAACAATTCATAAGCAAATCAAATGACCTTACTACAGAAAAAAAACGTTCTTATTGAATTGGGTAATTTCCTGCGACAGTTTTCTGAAAACGAATCGGTTACCAATGCTGAAGTGCTACATAATGATTTGTTTTTTATCAGATTCAAAGACCTGATCCATTTGTCACAGTCACATAATGGTTGGTATACCACGCAACAGGTTTATTTTGCTGTTCGATCTTGGGCAGATGCTTTGACGGCTGAAAATCTCAATAAATGGCTGTCGGCATACGATTTTAAAGAAGTACAGCCGAAAACCGTAGGACTGATTTTAGCCGGAAATATTCCGCTTGTTGGTTTTCATGATTTTATCTGCGTGATTATAAGCGGACACAAAGCACTTGTCAAAACATCTTCAAACGATCAGCATCTATTACCTTTTCTTGCACAGTATATGATTGCAGTTGCTCCTGAACTATCAGAATACATACGCTTTACTGAAGGAAGAATGGAAAACTTTGATGCTGTAATTGCAACCGGAAGCAACAATACTTCCCGATATTTCGAATTTTATTTTAAAGACAAGCCTTCTATAATCAGAAAGAACCGAAATTCAGTTGCCGTTTTGACCGGAAAAGAAACACACGAGCAGCTCGTAGCGCTTGGCGAAGATATCTTTCGATACTTCGGCTTGGGATGCCGGAATGTCTCAAAACTTTTCGTTCCGAAAGGATATGATTTTGATGTTTTCTTCAATGCGGTCTACGAGTATCGCGAAGTGATACATTATGAGAAATACGCCAACAACTACGATTACAACAAGGCGGTTTTCCTGATGAGCAACTTCAAGCTGCTTGATAACGCCTTCCTGACCTTAAAGGAAGACAGCAGTTACGCTTCGCCTATTTCGAGTGTTTTTTATGAGTTTTACGAAGATATTGAAAGTCTGCAGCACCGGCTTGATGCTGAAAATGATCAGCTTCAATGCGTAGTTTCAGATAACATATTTCCAAACAGCATTCCGTTTGGAACAACGCAGAAGCCTGCACTTTGGGATTATGCCGATAATGTCGATACCATGCAGTTTCTCTTAAATCTTTAGTTCTGATTTAATTTCCGCAGCACTATAACGTTGTTGTTGATAAACTTCCCAAATAAAATCGGAATATTATTTTTGTTTCCGCTTAATTTCTGAAATTTGTCTTGCTAACTAATATTAAATGAAAATTCACAACTACAGCGCCGGTCCATGCATCTTGCCACGGGATGTTTTAGAAAAATCTGCCCAGGCAATACTGGACTTCAATGCTTCGGGATTATCTATTCTTGAGATTTCGCACCGAAGCAAGGAATTTGTAGCTGTAATGGAAGAAGCACGCGCTTTGGTACTGGAATTACTGCAGCTTGAAGCTAAGGGTTACCAGGCATTGTTCCTTCATGGAGGCGCGAGTCTTGAGTTCCTGATGGTTCCGTACAACCTGATGCGTGAAAACGGGAAAGCCGCTTATCTCGATACAGGAACATGGGCAAGTGGCGCGATCAAAGAAGCAAAAGCATTCGGTGAAACAATAGTTGTCGGATCTTCAAAAGCAGAAAATTATAACCATATTCCGAAGAATTATGATATTCCGGCTGACGCCGATTATTTTCATTGTACATCTAACAATACGATCTTTGGAACGCAGATGAAACATTTTCCCACAACTGATATTCCTGTGGTTTGTGATATGAGTTCGGATATATTTTCAAGAGTAACCGACTTTTCAAAATTTGATCTGATCTACGCAGGCGCACAAAAAAATATGGGTCCGGCCGGAGTTGCATTGGTTGTCGTCAAAGAAGAAATTCTCGGAAAAACAACCCGGAAGATTCCTTCGATGCTGGATTACCAGCAGCATATCGAAAAGGAAAGCATGTACAATACGCCGCCTGTATTTCCTATTTATGCATCGTTGCTGACATTGCGTTGGCTCAAGGATCTTGGCGGAATTCCAGCAATCGAGAAATTAAATGATGCAAAGGCAAAACTGCTTTATGATGAAATCGACCGCAATCCGCTCTTTCGCGGAACGGCAAATGCTGAAGACCGATCGAATATGAATGTCACGTATCTTTTGTCCGATGAATCTCAAACAGCAGAATTTGACAAAATGTGGAAAGCGGCGGGAATTTCAGGATTGAACGGACATCGTTCGGTTGGCGGATATAGAGCTTCAATGTACAACGCACTTCCGATAGAAAGTGTGCAGGTTTTGGTTGATGTGATGAAGGAATTTGAAAGAACACGATAAAGCCCTAGCCCCGATTGCAGCGGCAGCCTTTTGCTGTGTCATCCGGAGCTTGCGAAGGATTTCAGCAAAAGCTATAGCGGAAAGCGGGAATAGCTTCAAAATAAAATAAAAGTAAATGAAAGTATTAGCAAATGACGGCATTTCGGACAGCGGAATACAAGCGCTTGAAAATGGCGGATTTGAGGTCATAACTACCAAAGTGGCGCAGGAACAGGTTGCGAACTTCATAAATGCAAACAAGGTTGCCGTACTTTTGGTTCGGAGTGCGACAAAGGTCCGACAGGATATTATCGACAACTGTCCGTCGCTCAAAATCATTGGCCGCGGCGGCGTCGGAATGGACAATATCGAAGTCGATTACGCTCGTGCGAAAGGAATCCACGTAATAAATACACCTGGTTCATCGTCTGAATCGGTTGCCGAATTAGTATTTGCGCATTTGTTCACTGGTGTACGGTTTCTTCATGACGCGAACAGGAACATGCCGCTTGAAGGCGATTTCAACTTCGACGGCTTAAAAAAAGCATACGCCAACGGAATTGAGCTTCGCGGCAAAACCCTCGGAATCATTGGCTTTGGCCGTATTGGGAGAGCTGTTGCAAAAATGGGCCTCGGACTCGGAATGCGCGTAATAGCATCAGATAAATATGTTGGAAATGCTGAGATAAAAGTCGATTTCTATAATGGGCAGTTTATCAATGTTGATATTGTGACCGAGCCTGTAAATGATATTTTTCGCCATGCTGATTTTATCACACTTCACGTTCCGGCGCAGGATGGCTACGTAATTGGCGAAGCCGAGTTTGAAATTATGAAAGACAATGTCGGGATCATCAATGCTTCTCGTGGCGGCGTAATTCATGAAGTTGCTTTGATCGATGCGCTAGACCGAGGAAAGGTCAGTTTTGCCGGACTTGATGTTTTTGAAGATGAGCCAAGTCCGTCTGTGCAGGTGCTGATGCATCCCAAAATCTCGCTGACGCCTCATATTGGCGCTGCGACTCTGGAAGCACAGGATCGTATCGGAACAGAATTGGCTGAACAGATTATCAGTTTACTCAGAACAGAAAACGCATAAAACCAGCTCGTTAAAGTTTCTAAAAAGCATCGTTCACGCGGTGCTTTTTTTTAAATTTATATCTAAATCGATTGATATGAAAAAGATAATGTTTATTGTGGCGATTGTGTTTGCTATTGTAATGGGCTGTAATACCAAGAAACCGGTGGCACCATCCGATGATAAGCCCGCGGTTTCCGCCAATGACACAATCCGGATTGCCAATGAAGAGGCTGGTTTTGAAATTGTTATATTTGACCCTGCTTTTAATTCGTGGCTGAATTCGACGGCGCGGCCTCGAAGTTATTATACGCAGAATTTTCTGCAGGCACGGAATCGCACATGGGTTTCTGAATGGAATAGCCGTGTGAACCAGCCGCAGCGTTACGGGGATTTGTATACGATGACAATTAACTACGACTCCAGGACTGATTATGGGTTTGAAGTGAATTACATGCTATACAACTATCTGACGTACTTTCAGCTAAAGTTCAACCAACAGCTCGCAGGTTTTGTTCCCCGAATTTAAAATGGTAAATTTGGCGTAAGCCAATGGAAAAACTAAAGCAACGCTGGGGAATCACATCCAACTACCAATTGGTAGTCATTTTGGTCGTATTTGCCATTACAGGTTCGTCGTCAGCATATCTGTCAAAACCCGTTCTGCAATGGATCGGTATAACGAAAGATACTGTTTCGTTGTGGCTGTATTATCCACTTTACATTATACTGATATTTCCGGTTTACCAGCTTTTGCTGCTGACGTTCGGATTCTTATCTGGCCAGTTCAAGTTTTTCTGGTGGTTTGAAAAGAAAATGCTGAAATCGATCGGCTTAGGCTTCCTTTTCAGAGATAAAAAGAACTCCCGGGATTAACGGGAGTTATTGTTTTTTGATGACATAATTGTAGATCCACATAATTGTGAAGGTTGGCAAGACGTCGGTAAACGGAATAATCTCTTCAAGAAATGATATGATTCCGCCTATCTTTCCAATGCTGCCTTTGTACATTCTCGCCATAAGCAATCCTGAAACCGGCGCCCAAACCACATCTGAAAATTCTCCGATCAGTGGTATTGTAAACGATAACATTCCGATAAGGTCGAACAAGATTCCCAAAACAAGATTCCGGTTCTTGTGCGCCAGATTCTTTTCAATGTCTAAATTTTCGGTCATTGTAGATGTTTTAAAGATTCGGTTCGAGCCTGCAAATCAAGTGCCAATTATTTTTTGATCTTGTCTTTAAATTTGGTTCGTACTTTATCGACTTTCGGAGTAATAACATAACTGCAGTAAGATTGTTGCTTATTTTGGCTGTAATAGTTCTGATGATAATCTTCTGCAGGATAAAATACAGGCGCGGCAGAAAGTTTAGTCACGACTTTTTTACCGTAAGTATTTTCAGAATTAAGCAAGGCTATGTAATCTTGCGACAGTTGCTTTTGATCGTCGTTGTGGTAGAAGATCTCGCTTCGGTATTGCGTTCCTACGTCGTTTCCTTGCCGGTTGATTGTTGTCGGATCATGAGTCGCAAAGAATATCTCAAGCAACTCACCAAAGCTGATTTTTTTTGGATCAAAAGTTATTTGGATTGCTTCAGCATGTCCGGTTTCGCCGCTGCAGATCTCTTTGTAAGTTGGGTTCACAGTTTTACCGCCGATGTAACCAGAAACGACACTCTTTACTCCGTCAAGTTCCAAGAACACGGCTTCGGTACACCAAAAACAGCCGCCCGCCAACGTGGCAACTTCCAATCCTTCTTCTAAATTCATCTTAACAGGTTCATTGATTTGTTGCGTAATCATTTCTTTTTCTTTTTGTGTTGCCTGGCATGAAACCGCGAAAACGAGTAATGGCAGGAGCAGAATTTTTTTTATCATAATTTCTTAGCATATCAAATTTAACGATAATCACCTGCCTTTATTGGCAGTTAACGTAACTTTATCATCATCTACGAAAGTATTTGAACGAAGGATTTTTTTTATTCAAATTGTTGTTTCTTTGTAAAAACTGTCTGTAAACAATGATACGAGCCAAAATTATCCATAAATATTATGACCAGCTTCATGTGCTGAAAGGTGTCGATTTACATATCGCAAAATCAGAGATTGTATCTATTGTAGGCGCTTCCGGAGCAGGAAAAACAACCCTTCTTCAGATTCTGGGGACGCTTGATAAACCAACCACTGAAGCTGGAACCGAGCTTGTCATCAACGGTGAAAACATCCTTAGTTTGAATGATAAGAATCTTTCACGGTTCCGGAATCTGCATTTGGGATTTATTTTCCAGTTTCACCAGCTCTTGCCTGAATTTACAGCAATGGAAAATGTTTGTATTCCTGCTTTTATTGCCAACAAATCTAAATCGGAGTCAGAAACCGAAGCCAGGCGATTACTGGAATATTTAGGATTGTCACATCGAATCAATCATAAACCAGGCGAACTTTCAGGCGGTGAGCAACAGCGCGTAGCGGTGGCTCGGGCTCTGATCAACAAACCTGCAATAATTTTTGCGGATGAACCGTCAGGGAATTTGGATACGTCTACTGCCGAAAACCTGCACCAGCTTTTCTTCCAGCTTCGCGACGAATTTGGACAGACTTTCGTAATTGTCACGCATAATGAGGAATTGGCAAACATGGCCGATCGGAAATTAGTAATGTCGGACGGGCAAATTTTAGTATAATGATCCTGATTGCAATTAGCTGGATCTATATACTGTTTACCAGTATAAATCTAGGCTATATATTGCAACGGTTGTTGAAGCTTGAATTTACCGAATTTGTTGTTACCGCCATTCTGGGACTGTTTTCCGTCAGTATCTTAGCTAGCTTTTGGGCGTTCTTCGGACGGATTAATATCGAGTTTCATCTTTTCCTTCTGCTTCTCAATATTTTGCTTGGGATAGGTTTCCGACAACCAATTGCTTCGATCTATAAAAGTTTGACATTGCAACTGCAGCGTCTATCCTCAGGGTTAAAAGTAACTCTTGGAGTGATCACGGTGCTGCTTCTTGCACAATGTTCGGCGGCACCGTTTATTGTTGACAATGAATCGTATTATATCCAAACCGTAAAATGGCTGAACGAATACGGAATGGTAAAAGGCCTTGCGAACCTGCACTTCTTCTTTGGGCAAACCAGCGGCTGGCATGTTGCACAAAGCGCTTTCAGTTTTTCATTTCTTTACTCGAACTTCAATGACCTTAGCGGATTTTGTTTGTTACTCGGAAATTGTATAGCTTTTACTAAACTTCATGAATATTTTTCAAACCGGAACTTCTCTTTTCTGATCATCGGATTATTGCCTCTTGCCAATGTATTTTTCTTCCGATTCATCGGCGCGCCGGCTCCCGATATCGCGATATATGTCATCTCGTTTATCATCTTTTTTTACTTTTTGGAAAACTATAAGAACAGTACAGTTGCTAGCTTGAACCTTGTTGCAGTGTTGGTTTTGTTTGCTGCTTACATAAAACCTACCTCGATTACAAGTGCGATATTGCCGTTATTTTTACTGTTGCGGAATTTCCGTGACAACCTCCGCGGAAGCTATAGAATCCTAGTGCTGTCGGCCGTTATTCTTGTCCTGTTTATTGGCAAAAGCCTTGTTCTTACTGGTTATCCACTGTTTCCTTTTCCAACGCGTTTCTTTGAGTACAGTCCCGATTTTCAGGTTCCGGAAAAGATTATGCGTTATTTAGGTGGAGATAAATCGGAGGCTTTTCAGTTGTCACTTGCCGATTACGAAGCAATGCCAATTCATTCTGTCTTATTCAAATGGCTCTTGCTGCCGGGATTGCATGGATTGTTCAATAAATCTGCAGTATTTCTTGTATTTATTAGCCCGATCTTCATCCTTAAATATTTCAACAAAAGAGAATACTGGTTGTTATATCTGACGATGTTACTGCAGCTGGTCATTTTATTTGCACTGTCGCCACAATACCGTTTCTTCATGAATTTCATATTGTTCTTTACTTTTCTGTGCTTGGCGCCGATGTTCAGAAACAGGATGTTTGTTGAGGCACTTCTTTATCTGTCGACTTTTTGCACGGCCGTTCTGTTATTTATTCCTCTCAATTATTCGAAAATAACAGGCAATGATCTGGCAAAGACAACGCATATAATTCCGCCATCAGCAATCCTTTTTCCACTAGAAAATTCAAAATCCGACAACGAATTTAAAGCGGTTACAACCGGTAACTTGCAGTATTATTCGCCTTTAAACACTGAATTTTTATGGCAAACCGGGAATGGGCCTTTGCCTTGCGTAAACAAATTGCAGATTGACTTTTTCGAATTATATTTTGCCGTCACTCCGCAATTGCGAACCGGTAACATCAGCGACGGATTCTATGCAAAATTCACTTCAGATGAATGATATGACGTTTGCAGAACTGAAATTATTTCTTGATGAAAAAGTCGGGCTGTACAATCGGCCTGATTTCATAACGTCTGATCCTATCCAGATTCCGCACCTCTTTTCCGCCAAAGAAGACATAGAAATCTCCGGATTTTTAGCAGCAACAATTGCTTGGGGAAACAGGACGATGATCATCCGGAATGCGCATCGGATGATGGAAATGATGGGAAATACACCGTATAATTTTGTAATAAATCACTCAGAATCCGACTTACAGCCGTTGCACGATTTTGTACATAGGACCTTTAACGGTTCTGATTTTACTTCATTTATCAAAGGGCTGCAGCATATTTATCACAATCATGGCGGACTTGAAAATGTATTTACCGATCATCAAACGTCAGATTCACTTCAGCCCGCGATCCATCAGTTAAAAAAACATTTCTTTGAGGTTGAGCATGATGATCGGACACAGAAACATATATCGGATCCGCTTAATAATTCGGCTGCCAAACGCATCAACATGTTCCTCCGTTGGATGGTCCGTGACGACAAAAAAGGTGTAGATTTTGGTTTGTGGAAAGGTATTTCGCCCGCAATATTATCCTGTCCGCTAGATGTTCATTCCGGAAACGTAGCACGAAAACTTGGACTACTTACGAGAAAGCAAAATGATGCCAAAGCCGTAGCAGAACTCGATTCAAAATTAAGGGAATTGGATGCTTCAGATCCGGTCAAATATGACTTTGCGCTTTTTGGATTGGGGGTTTTCGAGAAATTCTAAAGGTCGGCATGTTTGCTGAGCCAATCTTCCATCTCATCAATTTCCAATTCTTGTGAGCTGACCATATTTCGCGTCAGCTCCTTAAATATTGGATCTTTTACGTATAAAAGAATGGTATGTCCCATCTGGATTCCGTCACGATGATGCTTGACCATTGTTGAAGCAAATTGCGAATCGACTGAACTTCCGATTTTTTCAGGCATTTTCATCATCGTATTCATGTCCTCCGTCATTGCTTTTCCCAGCCCGTCATTCACAACTGCCGGATCATAAGTCTTTTCACCTTTCGCATACTGCTTTTGGATTTTCTTCAAAACTTCGATTTCCTTTGACTGCGCTTCAATGATCTTTGCAGCAATTGCTTTCAGTTGCTGATCGGTTCCAGATTGTAACAGCAAACTTGCCATGTCGATCGCACTCTGGTGATGGATTTCCATTGCGGCGGCAAGATCATGGTCGGCGTTACCAGATTTCGGCATTCGGTGAATTCGTACCATCATTGTATCCATTGTCGCGATCATTGGTGATTTCGCTGCAATTGTATCGGAAGGCTGTTCAAGTGTCGGAACAGAATCGGTCGCCAATGTACTTTCGTCGCTATCCTTCCCACGGCAGCCCACAATTGCAACACTCAGCATAAGCAGAAAAACAAGGAGTCGCGTCTTCATAATTAATCTTTAGGACTCAAAGTTAAAATCAAAATTTAACAAAATGAAGACTTTAAAGTTTAATTAACTTGTAAAAATTGCCCTTCGAAGCTTCTTCACAACCGCCTGATTATCCATTGTTTTGGCGTACCTTTGCAAAAAATAAGCATTATGGCGACCTTCGAACAATTCAACCTGCCAAAATCCGTTCAAAAAGCGATTGACGATCTTGGGTTCACGACACCAACACCGATCCAGGAGAAATCCTTTGCGGTTATCATGTCGGGTCGCGATATGATGGGAATTGCGCAGACAGGAACAGGTAAAACCCTAGCCTATTTGCTTCCGTTGCTTAAGCTTTACAAGTTTACTCCAACAGAAACCCCGAAACTCGTAATCCTTGTGCCAACGCGCGAACTTGTTGTTCAGGTGGCAGAAGAAGTTGAGAAACTAACGAAATACATGTCGGTTCGAACCATAGCAATATATGGCGGAGTCAACATCAACACCCAAAAAACAGCAGTTTACCAAGGTACAGATATTTTGGTGGGAACACCTGGCCGCGTTATGGATCTTGCCTTAGATAATGTAATTCGTTTTGATGAAACGCAAAAGCTTGTGATCGATGAATTTGATGAAATGCTCAACTTAGGCTTCCGCCCGCAGTTGACTTCTATTCTCGCGATGATGAACAAAAAGCGTCAAAACATACTTTTTTCGGCAACAATGACTGAAGAAGTCGATGCGGTTCTAAACGATTTCTTTGATTATCCGGAAGAAGTCACGCTTGCTGCATCCGGAACTCCGCTCGAGCAGATTACACAGGCAGCATATGATGTTCCGAATTTCCACACCAAAATCAATTTGCTGAAACATTTACTCCGTACCGATGAATCGATGGAGCGCGTACTTGTATTTGTAAACAATAAGAAAATTTCCGACATGCTTCATGAACGTATCGAAGAAGATTTTGAAGGTGAATTTGGCGTAATTCACTCGAATAAATCTCAAAACTATCGTTTGAATACCATGGCGGCTTTTCAGGAAGGACGACTGCGCGGATTGATAACGACCGATGTTATGGCCCGCGGACTCGATATTTCAAACATCTCGCATGTTATCAATTTCGAAATGCCCGACGCTCCCGAACAATATATGCACAGAATTGGACGAACCGGACGTGCCGATGCAACCGGGAAAGCAATTAGCTTTGTTACGCCACGAGAACAGGATCTGAAAGTTGAAGTCGAAGTCCTGATGAATACGGAACTTCCTGTGCTGGAATTTCCTTCGGAAGTTGAAGTCTCAACGCAACTGATCGGACCTGAAAAAGAAAAGGAAAAAATCAAGTTCCTGATGAAAAAACCAAAGCTCGAGGGCGATGGGGCATTTCATGAAAAATCCGAAAAGAATAAAAAGGTAAACTTAGGCGGGCCATCAAAAACCAAGAAGAAAACTTCGGGATCTGTAAATAGGAATATGCTTCGTGAACAAAACAAGCGCAGAAACAAGAAGTAATTATTTCATCACAAATTCTATATTGACCGGCGCACATAACTGTATCCTATTTCCTGTATTTTTTAATTTTCCTGTTACTGAACTGCGTTCATAAATCACGATCTCATTTGATTTTTCATGTGCAACCAGCAGAAATTTCCCTGTTGGATCAAAATTAAAATCCCGCGGACTTTGACCGCCGCTTGAAATTGTTTCGACGTGCTGAAGCTTACCAGTTACAACGATTTCAAAGACCGAAATGGTATTGGCATCACCACGGTTTGTTGCATATAAAAATTTCCCGTCGGCAGAGATCCGAACAGCGGCTGCTCCAATTGATCCCAACTGATTCTGTGACAGCAACGATACTTCTTGAATTAGCCTTGTTTTGCCATTTAAATAATTAAAAACCGTAACACTTCCGTCAAGTTCCTGCAAAAGATAAATAAATTTGCCGTTTGGATGAAATGTGAGATGACGCGGACCGCTTCCTGTTTTTATCGGAACCGTGTCTTTGAATATCAGCACTTCCTTTGTGGATTTCGGGTTGTAATTATATATGTAAATACGGTCAGTTCCCAGATCTGTTGCAAGTACAAATTTCTTATCTGGTGAAAACTGTACCATATGAACATGTGGGCCTTCCTGCCGTTGCCTGCTGGCACTGTTGCCTGAATGTTTAATGACTTGTTTCACGTTCGTCAGGCTTCCATCTTTTTTCTTTCCGAAAATTGAAATCGATCCACCTGAATAATTTGCCGTTAAGATATTGTTTTCATCGTTGATGATATGGCATGGATCGGCACCTTCCGAATCTTTTTGGTTGACCAAAGCAAGCTTTTTACCGTCAAATTTAAAAGCACTGATCGTACTTTTTGGCCCGTTTTCATTCACGCTATAAACAACATCGCCTTTCTCTGAAACACTCAGGTAGCTTGGGTTGATTACCTTTTGAGTCGAACTTTTCAAAGTAACTTCTGCAGTATCGGAATTGAAATCATACACATAAATGCCGTTGCTTTCGCACGAATGCGTGTATGTTCCGATCAAAAGGTTGAAATGGTTTTTCTGCGCACTGGCATTCATCAGGAATAACAGGAAATAAATAGGAATAATATACGTTTTCATTGGCGGATTCATGTCCAACAAAAATAGCGTATTCGCGCTCACAAATAATAAAAAGTAGTACTTTTGAGAAATTCAATCAAAGGCCCGACGACAACCTCTGCTGAGTAAACCTTAAATCAGAATGCAGTTTAAACATCCGGAAATTCTTTACTTTCTCTTTTTACTGGTCATTCCTATTCTTGTTCATTTATTCCAATTGCGCCGTTTCAAAAAAGAATTCTTTACGAACGTCCGATTCCTGAAGGAACTTTCTATCCAAACCCGCAAAAGCTCCAAACTTAAAAAATGGCTGTTGCTTGCGACGCGCCTTTCGATTCTTGCTGCGATGATTTTTGCTTTTGCCCAGCCATTCTTCAAGGCCAAAGACAGCAAAAATGTCACAAATGAGATGTTCATCGTGCTTGACAATTCGTTCAGCATGCAGGCAAAAGGACAAAAAGGCGAGTTGTTAAAACGTGCTGTCGAAGATCTTCTGCAACACGTTCCGGAAAACCAGAGCTTTTCATTGATCACCAATACTGAGACGTTTTGGAATTCTGACATCCGGTCAGTTCGATCGGATCTACAGAAACTATCATATAGTGCAAATCCTTTTGAACTCGACAATCTGCTTTCGAAAATAAACGCACGCCAGACGCCATACACAAAAGACATTATTGTTATTACCGACGCCATCGGGCTGACAGCAAGACAGCTGAAATCAGTTGAAACGGATGAAAATACAATGTTCATTGTTCCAAAAGGCGAACAGAGCAAGAACGTTTCTGTCGACAGCGTCTTTATCGAGCAGACACTTGAGAACTTTTATGAAATCGGCGTCAGGCTTTCTGCTTACGGAGAAGACATTGGTGAAATTCCGATCGCAATATTCAATGGCGACAAGTTGGCGGCAAAAACGGTTGTGCAGTTTGATAAAAACCGGAAAGAAATCAAATTTACGATCCCGAAGGATGATTTCCACGGATATGTTTCAATCACGGACAATGGCCTGCAATATGACAACAATTTCTATTTCAGCATCACTAAGCCGCAGAAAACCAACGTGTTGAGCATTGGCGAACAAGCCGTAAGCAGCTTCTTAGCTAAGATTTACACACCTGATGAATTTAATTACCGAAATTTCCCACTCGCGAATGTTGACTACAATATTCTTGAGCAACAGGATGCGATTGTGCTGAATGAACTTAAGGATATTCCGCAGGCGCTTCAAACTACCTTAAAAGCTTTTGTTGAAAAAGGCGGCAATGTGATTGTTATCCCGTCGTCGGAAAGCAGCGTGTCGAGCTTGAACAGCTTTCTATCGAACTTTGGCAATATCCGATTTGGCGATCTTCAGCAAGTAGAAAAGATGGTTACAAAAATTGCGTTCAGCCATCCGCTTTATGCGTCGGTCTTTGAGAAAAAGATCGAAAATTTCCAGTATCCCAATACGGAAGCCTCATTTGGAATTAGCGGAAATACACCTTCTATTTTAGGTTATGCAGACCAAAGCGCTTTTCTCACCCAAGTTTCATCAGTCTATGTTTTCGCAGCTCCGATCAATCGGGATTACAGCAACTTTCAGAACTCGCCGCTGATTGTCCCGACCTTTTATAATATGGCGCATAGCGTTTCTAAAACCGGAATATCGGCAATAACTATCGGCAGCGGCCAACCCTATTTTGTTGATGCGCAACTTGCCAGGGAAGAGATCGTAAATGTTAGTGCGACCAATAGTAAATCGGAAGAAAATTTTATTCCGGTACAACAGATATTGAATAACAAAGTAAAGCTCACTTTCGAGGATTTTCCAGCTGTGGCAGGAAATTATTCGGTTTACAACAAAGGCGACCTTTTAAAGAATATCAGCTTTAATTATAATCGGACAGAAGGCGACCTGGCTGCAGCCAATGTTGACCTGCTTGATGATTACACTGTTATCTCTAATATAGAGACCGTCTTTGACACTCTTCAAACCGACCGAACCAGCAACGAATTATGGAAATGGTTTGTTATCTTGACGCTGCTTTTACTTGTGACGGAACTATTAATTCAAAAATTTGTTAGATGAACCTGATAATCCGAGCTGCAAAGATCATTAATCCGGAAAGTAGTTTTCATAATAAAATCACCGATATTTTACTTGCTGACGGCGTGATTAAACAGATCGGTGCCGACATTAAGAACCCCGATAATATCGACGAGCTTACACTCGACAACCTTCATGTTTCTGAGGGTTGGTTCGACAGCAGCGTCTCTTTTGGCGAACCTGGTTTGGAAGATCGTGAAACAATTGCAAATGGATTATCAGTGGCAGCAAAAAGCGGATTCACATCCATTGCGTTGCAACCCAACTCTTACCCGATTATTGACAATCAGTCGCAGGTAATTTTTGCGAGGAACAAAGCCCATGGTTTCGCAACAAAAATTTATCCGATAGGAGCTTTAACAAAGCAAAGCGACGGCAAAGACATGGCGGAGCTTTTCGATATGAAAAATTCTGGCGCCATCGCGTTTGGTGACTACAACAAGAATCTCGATAACCCAAATCTGCTCAAGATCGCATTGCAATATGTACAGGATTTCGATGGATCAGTAATCGCGTTTTCCGAAAACCGGGAAATTAAGGGAAGCGGTGTTGTAAATGAAGGAATCGTCGCTACCCGATTGGGTTTGAAAGGAAATCCGGCTCTTGCCGAAGAACTGCAAATATCCCGCAACCTCCTCATTCTGGAATATACTGGTGGCAGATTGCATATTCCGACAATTTCAACAGCGAAATCTGTTGAACTCATTAAAGATGCCAAAGCAAAAGGACTTAGCGTTACTTGCAGCGTTTCGGTTCATCATCTGGTTCTTACAGACGAAGTTCTTGACGGTTTCGACACAAGGTTTAAAGTGAGTCCGCCATTACGGACGGAATATGATCGCAAAGCACTTCTAAAGGGAGTTTTGGATGGAACGATCGACATGATTACATCGGATCATAATCCAATTGATATCGAAAATAAAAAAGTGGAATTCGATATGGCCAAAGACGGAACAATTGGATTGGAATCGGCATTCGGAGCTTTGATGACAATACTTCCTGTTGAAGTCATTGTCGATAAACTGACTGCGGGAAAAAGATTCTTTGGAATCGAAAATTGTGAACTTAAAGAAGGCGCGGTCACAGATCTGACCTTATTCACTCCTGACGGCGAAAGTATCTTTACCAAGGAAAATATTTTATCAAAGTCTAAAAATTCTGCGTTCCTCAATACCAAATCGATCGGAAAAGTATACGGTATCGTGAGCCAAGGCCAACTGGTTATTAAGTAATTATGGGAGATTCAATAGAAAAAGGCAAAGCGATTGCCATTACAAGTTATATATTGATTATCGGCGTCGCGATTGCAATGTCGATGAATTCGGAAAATAAAAACACTTTTGCTTCGTTCCATATCCGGCAAGCGCTCGGATTGTCACTGACGTTCATTTCACTCGGATTGATCATCAGCAATTTCGACAGTATCGCAATATCAATGTCGATGTGGATCTTTGTGAGCGTTTTATGGGCGTTTGGAATTTTCAGTGCCATCCGAGGCGAACAACAGCCGATCCCCTTACTCGGGAATTTCTTTCAAAAAGTATTTAAAAGCATAGCATAAAATGGAATTGTCACTATATTACCTCGTTCGGGAACCAAAATTAAAGGCAGAAAAAAGTCCGTTATTATTATTGATCCACGGCTACGGAAGCAACGAAGCCGACCTATTTTCGTTTTCCGAGGAACTTCCGGATGAATATTATGTGGTTTCCGTTCGTGCGCCGTATGACCTCCAATATGGAAGTTACGCGTGGTATGAAATCAACTTTGATGCAGACCAGAATAAATTTTCAGATCATGTACAAGCTGCAAAAAGTCGCGATCTTATTTGCCGTTTTATTGATGAATTAACTGCTGCATATCCAATAGATCCTAGAAACGTGACGTTAGTCGGCTTCAGCCAGGGATCAATCCTTTCGTACGCTGTTGCATTGTCCTATCCGAAAAAAATTCTGCAGGTCGCTGCCTTAAGTGGCTGTATCGATCCGGCAATTCTTGCTGAAAATTACCACAACAATGATTTTTCAAACCTCAGGATTTTCACCTCACACGGAAAAGTTGATCAGGTAATTCCGGTTGAATGGGCTAGAAAAACCAAGCCGCTTCTTGATGAACTTACGATCGAAAATGTTTATAAGGAATATCCTGTCGGACATGGCGTCGCTCCGCAGAACTTCTTTGATTTCCGAGAGTGGCTAAACAACAAATAACTGCCGGTTACTGTGACTGTGAACTGCGACTGAAGACTGGGACTGTAAACTGAAGCTATTCCTCGACAACCTGCGGCTGGTAAAGCTGTGACTCAATCCGCTCGAAAGTGAATTTGCCGCCCGGCTCGATAAAATATTTTAAAAGCAGTTCGCCCCAAACTTTTCCGTCACTGAAGTCGGCGATGATCCATCTGTGGTTTAATACACGTACTTTATTGATGATGAACTTCTGCCCATTGATATAGTCATACGGTACAAGGATGTTTCCTTCAGGATTGTCATTGAATTCCATAATTTTCGCCGTCAGTTGCGGCACGAGTTTATCCACATCATGATCGACAAGATATTCACGCGCATTTGCATTTCTAAGCAATGTGAAATAATTCGCATCGTCAAGCATGTTATTCGTCACAAGAAGACTGTCTTTAAGTTTCACGTTCGAAGCCTTGCATTGCGCTTCATCGGCGACAGCTTTTTTACTAAAATAGGCATACGTGAACACGTTCAACAGCAAAGCCATTATAAACAGGTAGAGAAATAAGGATCTTTTCATTAGTTAAATTGTTATTTGTAAGTTATCGTATGCGAGATAAACATTATCAGGCAGTTTCTTTTGAACATCAGCGTGGAAACCCATTAAGCTGCTGATATGCGTCAAATATGCCTTTTCAGGTGCCACTAATGCTATCAGATCAAGTGCTTCCTGCAGACTCAGGTGACTTTGATGCGGCTCGTGCCGAAGTGCATTCACTACCAGAACTTTTACGCCTTTCAGTTTTTCGATTTCTTCGTCATCTATCGATTTTACATCCGTTAGATAGGCAAAATCTTCTATCCGATAGCCGAAAACCTGAAGGCCGAAGTGCGATGCATTAATGGGAATGGCAATTTTATTTCCCACTGGAAAAGGTTGGTTATTAATTACTTCATGCGGACTAACAGTTGGTGCTCCCGGATATTTATTATCGGATTCAAAAATATAGTCAAACCGTTTTCGAAGATTTTCAAGTACGCGCCTATGACCGTAAACCGCTATTTCCCCTTGCCGGAAAAAGAACGGACGGATATCATCAAGTCCGGCAGTATGATCGGCATGCTCATGCGTATATAAAATGGCATCAATTTTGGGACAGCCCGAAGTGAGCATCTGTTGACGAAAATCGGGACCGCAATCTATTACATAAGAATGGCTTTCCCAGCTGATCCAAACCGATACACGAAGACGTTTATCTCTTGGATCGGTGCTTCGGCAAACGGGATGATTGCTCCCGATTACTGGGATTCCCTGCGAAGTTCCGGTACCTAAAAAGTAGACGTTCACAATGTAATTTTATACAAAAATAGCTTAATTATCTTTCAATAAAGTGCGATTTCACTAACTTTGCACAGTATACCAACAATCATGATAAAATTAGACAACGGAATCATCCTCAAAGGTGATAAGGCCATTGAACAAATTCCTTCACTAAAGGATAAGGCGCTTCGCATCAACCTGAATGAGAACATTTATGGTACGTTTGCCGAAATTGGCGCCGGACAGGAAACTGTAAGGCATTTCTTCCGCTCCGGCGGATCATCAGGTACGATTGCAAAAGCAATGTCGGCTTACGATAAAGATTTCAGCGACGCCATCTATGGTGTTGAAGAAGACGGCCGATACGTAACAGAGAGCCGCCTCAAAAAAATGCTTTCGCATGAAGTTGAGCTTATCGAAAAACGTTTAAGCCGCGAAAAACATCCAAATAAGTTGTTTTTCAGTTATGCGAATACGGTTGCGACTATTGATTTTGCTAAGCAGTTCAAAGGTCATGGCTGGGTTGGGATAAAATATCAGATTGAACCGGATGAAGATTACAACGAGATTATCATCCACATCCGATTTAAGGAAACAGATGCAAGACTTCAACAGGAAACATTAGGAGTTCTGGGAGTGAACCTTATATATGGCGCATTCTATAAATACAACGATCCTAAGAAACTGCTTCGTTATCTATACGACCACCTTGATAAAGATCAGCTTGAAATAGATACGATCAACTTTTCGGGTCCACGTTTTGCCGATGTCGACAACAGGCTCATGAGCTTGCAACTCGTCAAGAACGGTATGACCGACGCCGTGATGTTTAACCCCGATGGAAATAACATTTTACCTGCGTCGATCCTGTATAAGAAAAACATCCTTGCGTTAAGAGGAAGTTTTCGCCCTGTGACAAGCGTCAATATGGACATGTATGAGAAGTCACTTCGTATGTTTTTGAACGAAAACAAAGTTGACGAAGCCAATACGCTTGTTGTGTTCGAGATCACGCTGTCGAACCTTCGTTCAGATGGAGAGATCGACGAACGCGATTTTATGGACAGAGCTGAACTTTTATGTTCGCTTGGACAAACAGTAATGATTTCGAACTTTCAGGAATATTATAAAGTTGTTGAATATTTCTCAAACTATACCAAAGCCCGTATGGGACTGGCAATGGGCGTCAACAACCTGATTGATATCTTCGACGAGAAATATTACAGGCATTTGAGCGGCGGAATTCTGGAAGCTTTTGGAAAACTGTTTTATCGCGACCTCAAAGTCTTCTTGTATCCGATGCTTGGCGAGAATGGCGAGATCATCAATTCGGAGAACTTGAAAGTACATCCGCGAATGAAAGAGCTGTACAAATTCTTTAAATTCAATGGCAAAGTGGTTGATATAGACGATTTTGAACCAAGTACGCTTGAAGTGTTTTCGCGTGAAGTCCTTAAAATGATCAGCAATGGAAAACGCGGCTGGGAACACATGCTTCCTAAAGGTATTGCGGAATTAATTAAACAGCATCGTTTATTTGGTTATGATCCAAATAAAATATTAGAAGAATCAAAATAGAAAACGCCGACATCAGTCGGCGTTTTCTATTTACTATCAATGGCAGTATCAATTGCAATGTCAATTGCAATATCAAAACCCCGTCGGTTCAACGAGAATCTTACTTTAGAATTTGAGCGGCATGAGCCTTGGTTTTGACCTCGGAAATAATATCTTCAATTATTCCATTTTCATCAATTACGAATGTTACGCGGTGAATTCCATTGTAGGTTCTTCCCATAAATTTCTTCGGACCCCAAACACCAAAGGCTTCAATAACCGATTTGTCTTCATCTGCGATAAGAGGAAATGGCAATTTAAATTTATCTTTAAACTTCGCTTGCGCCTTTGCACTATCGGCGCTGACGCCAAGAAGTTCATAATTGTTTGCACGGAATCTTTCGAAGTTATCGCGCAAATCACAAGCTTCAGCTGTACATCCAGGCGTACTTGCCTTCGGATAAAAAAATACCACAAGCTTCTTTCCCCTATAATCTTCGAGCTGGCGGAATTTTCCATCCTGATCAAATCCTGAAAAATCCGGAGCAGCATCACCTACTTTCAATATAGTCATTGTATTGTATTTATGTTCCTATTTGAGTTTGCTATTAGTATTGTGTCGCTCAAATTTATACTATTTTTACAACAAAAACCGCAATGACAAAGAAAGAGCGCGCTGCTTTTGTAGTCAAGACTTTAAAAGAATTATATCCAACTGCTCCTGTTCCATTAGATCATAAAGATGCGTATACATTGCTGATCGCTGTGTTATTGTCAGCGCAATGTACCGACGTGCGCGTAAATTTGACAACACCTGCACTTTTTGCGAAAGCCGACAATCCGTATGATATGGTAAAGTTATCGGTTGAAGATATTCAGGATATAATTCGGCCTTGCGGCTTGTCGCCAATGAAATCTAAAGGTATTTATGGACTATCGAAAATATTAATAGAAAAGCATAATGGAAATGTTCCGCAGAGTTTTGAAGATTTGGAGGAGCTTCCTGCTGTCGGGCACAAAACAGCAAGCGTTGTGATGGCACAGGCGTTCAATATTCCCGCTTTTCCTGTCGATACGCACATTCACCGAATGATGTACCGCTGGAACCTTTCTGACGGAAGAAACGTGGTGCAAACCGAAAAAGATGCCAAGCGGTTATTTCCGATGGAGCTTTGGAATGAACTTCATCTTCAAATGATCTGGTACGGAAGGGAATATTCACCGGCGCGCGGCTGGTCGCTTGAGAGCGACATTATCACAGCAGCGATCGGAAGGAAGTCTGTTATCGCCGAAAACAATAATAAAAAGAAATCCCGATAGTAACTATCGGAATTTCCTTTTTAATTGGCAATACATTCAAAAGTGAGTTTACCTACTTTTACAATGCTTAAAGCCTTTGAATAGCTTAGAAGAAAGCTCACTGTGTCTTTTTTCGGTAACATTTTTGAAGCTGCTAATTGTTTCTTAGAGTAAATTTTCGCCATAATAAAGGTTGTTGTTTCCTTTACAACGCAGCAGGCCCTACATTATTATTAATTAGTAAGAATAATTTTGTGTTTAGTTATTACTTTTCTAAGATTCATCAGCGCGTAACGCATTCTGCCTAACGCAGTATTGATGCTGACTCCGGTAACCTCCGAAATTTCTTTAAAACTCAAATTTTGATAAATACGCATCATCAAAACTTCTTTCTGATCGTCTGGAAGTTCCTCGATCAGTTTTTTAAGGTCGTTTTCTACTTGTGTAGTGATGAGTTGGCTTTCAATATTCGGAACATTATCCGACATAATTGAAAAAATAGAAAATTCTTCCGTTTCACGGAACATCGGCATTTTTTTCGATTTCCTGAAATGATCGATGATAAGGTTGTGCGCAATACGCATTACCCATGGAAGAAATTTGCCTTCTTCATTATACGCGTTCGATTTCAAAGTTTTAATAACCTTGATAAATGTGTCCTGGAAAATATCGTCCGATATATCGCGGTCGGCGATTTTCGAATAAATAAAACCGTATATTTTTGATTGGTGCCTGTTGATTAAGGTAGAAAGTGCGCTTTCGTCACCTGCTACATAACTTTTTACCAACAAAGCATCTGGGATGAGAACATTAGCCATAATAGTACCTTTTAGTGTATGTGTAATCTGAAATAAATCTAAAAAGTATTTTTATGCGATAGGCTGAATGTTAATTGATTAGTTGGTATCTACGGTCAAATGTAAGACTATAATTTAATTATCCAAATAAAAGGCGAAAAATTAACAGATGCGACGCAATACGACTTTTTTTAACGCTATGTTAGGATTTTGAATCAGTGCTTAATCGCAGACAACACCTAAAACCGTACCAAATTCCATGTTAAGCACAATTTTGGTTCGTACGGAAATGTTTAACTTTGCGGCAATCAAATTTCAGTATGCAACCAGACTTCAGTACGTTAGAACCGAAAAAAAATATTATAATTAAGGGTGCGCAGATCCACAATCTGAAGAATCTTGATGTAGCTATTCCGAGAAACAAATTTGTTGTGATCACGGGCCTCTCCGGTTCTGGAAAATCAAGCCTTGCTTTTGATACTTTATATGCTGAAGGCCAACGTAGATATGTTGAAAGTTTATCCTCGTATGCGAGGCAGTTCTTAGGCCGGCTTGACAAACCAAAAGTTGAATATATTAAAGGTATAGCTCCGGCGATTGCAATCGAGCAGAAGGTCAACACCACTAACGCCCGTTCAACAGTAGGAACTTCGACAGAAATTTACGATTATCTGAAACTGCTCTTTGCAAGGATTGGAAAAACATATTCTCCTGTTTCGGGAATTGAGGTTAAAAAAGATACAGTTTCGGATGTCATTACTGATGTAAAGGAGTTTGCTGCTGATACTCGCCTACTCTTGCTTGCGCCAATACATCTCGAACACGGACGCGCTCTTGAAGATAAATTAAAAGTTCTTCTACAACAAGGATTTTCACGGATATTGGTCGGAGCCGACACGATCCGTCTTGATGAAATCGATCAGCACTCACTTGATGATAAAGACATTCTTCTCATAATTGACAGAATCGTTGTCAAAGATGAGGAAGAATTTTACAACCGACTTTCGGATGCAGTCCAAACCGCGTTTTATGAAGGAAAGGGCACCTGCTACCTTCACGATCTTACTACCGATACCCGAAAAACCTACAGCAACAATTTTGAACTCGACGGAATAACATTCCTGGAACCGAACGTGCACTTGTTCAGTTTCAACAATCCATATGGAGCCTGTCCGGTTTGTGAAGGTTACGGGAATATCATTGGCATTGATGAAGATCTTGTGATTCCGAACACTTCACTGTCAATTTATGAAAACGCGATTTATGCCTGGCGTGGTGAAAGCATGGGCTGGTATCGTGACCAATTGGTAAACAGTGCCTATCTTTTTGACTTCCCGATCCATAAACCTTATTTTGAACTGTCGGATGACCAAAAAACATTGTTGTGGACCGGCAATAAACATTTCACCGGGTTAACAGCATTCTTTAAAGAGCTTGAAGAGAAAAATTATAAAATCCAGAACCGCGTGATGCTTTCGCGCTATCGCGGAAAAACAAAATGTTACGCTTGCCGTGGAAAACGTTTGCGTCCTGAAGCTTCTTATGTAAAGATTAACAGTAAAACGATTTCCGATCTTGTCGATCTTCCGATTAAAAAGCTTTCATACTTTTTCGCAGAATTGACCTTATCCGAATTTGACCAGAAAGTTGCCAAGCGATTGTTGGTGGAAATCAACAGCAGGTTAAGTTTTTTGATTGAAGTTGGTTTGGATTATTTGACATTAAATCGAAACTCGTCCACTCTTTCCGGAGGTGAATCACAACGTATCAACCTGGCAACCTCGCTCGGAAGCAGTCTAGTAGGTTCGATGTATATCCTTGATGAGCCAAGTATCGGATTGCATCCGAAAGACACCGAAAGGCTTATTAAGGTTTTGATTTCATTGCGTGATTTAGGAAATACCGTGATTGTGGTCGAACATGACGAAGACATTATGAAGGCAGCCGACATGATAATTGACATCGGACCTGAAGCCGGAACTTTCGGGGGAAATCTTGTTGCCCAGGGAACTTTCGAAGAAATATTGAAATCGGATTCCTTGACGGCTAAGTATTTGAACGGCGACCTTGAAATTAAAGTACCGAGGACCAGGAGAAAATGGAGCAATTACATTGAAATTCTCGGCGCTCGTGAAAATAACCTGCAGAATGTTGATGTAAAATTTCCGCTTGAAGTATTGACCGTAATTACAGGCGTTTCCGGAAGCGGAAAAAGTACGCTTGTCAAGAAAATATTGTTTCCTGCGATGCAGAAGAAGCTTGAAGGAGCCGGAGAAAAGGCGGGGCAATTTACAGACATGCGAGGCCATTATCACAGGATCCAACATATTGAATATGTCGATCAAAATCCAATTGGAAGAAGTTCGCGTTCGAATCCGGTTACTTACATAAAAGCATATGACGATATTCGGGAGCTTTTTGCCAGGGAAAAACTTTCAAAGAATCGTGGTTATCAGGCAAAACACTTTTCATTCAATGTTGATGGCGGCCGCTGTGAAACCTGCAAAGGCGAAGGCAGCATCAACGTAGAAATGGTTTTTATGGCTGACGTCCAACTTCCGTGCGATACTTGTAACGGAAAACGATTTAAAAAAGAAATTCTGGACATCCAGTTCGAAGGCAAAAATATTGATGAAATCCTGACAATGACAATTGATGATGCTGTTGCTTTCTTTAAACGAGCAGCACAAGCCAAGATTACTCAAAAACTTCAGCCTTTACAGGATGTCGGTTTAGGATATGTACAGCTGGGGCAATCATCGTCGACACTTTCAGGCGGAGAAGCACAACGTATTAAACTGGCGTCGTTCCTTGTAAAAGGAGCCACAAAAGAAAAAGCATTATTTGTTTTTGACGAACCTACAACGGGTCTTCATTTCCACGACATCAACAAATTGCTGGCTTCGTTTGATGCACTTATCGACAAAGGACATTCCATTATCGTAATTGAACACAATCTTGACTTGATCAAATGCGCGGATCATTTAATTGATTTAGGACCTGAAGGCGGAGAAAACGGCGGGAAGATTCTTGCGATCGGTACTCCTGAAGAAGTCATGAAAAACACGGCGTCAGTGACCGGAAAGTACCTGAAAGATAAATTGTAGAAGGTTCTCAATCCCCGATCCGATGCCTAGCCCCGATGGAAGCGGCAGCCTTTTGCTGTGGAATCCTGAGCTTGCGAAGGATTCAGGCAAAAGCTATAGCGGACAGCGGGAAAATGCTTCAAAAATCCTTATTTACAATCTTTGCACGCTACGGCGAAATGCAACATTGCTCCAGTGGCGGCCTGCGCTACCTTGTAGACGTAATTTGGAACCATATTGGCAAGTACATCGGTTGGAGTGTGCGGATGTGTGGATTCATTTGCTTCAAATAAACCTGTAATTACCTCGCCATTATTTTCAAACGGTAGATAATCAGATGCATACGCATGTTCAATAGTAGTTTTTAACGGGGAATATAATTGCACGCATGCCGATAGCTGGTTGGTCATTTCGGCAGAAGCTGCATTATTGCTTTTTGGCGAACCAGTATCACGCTCGCAGACTATGGAGTTATTTGCAGCTCCGGCAGTTCCGCCTACTTCATCGATGTTCAATACCAGTCGGATGTTCATCTTTGGAGTCGTCGCATTCACGACTGATTTTACATAATGCTTGCTCCCTATCAATCCGTCTTCTTCGCCGCTGAAATTAATGAATTTGATCGAATAGTCGGTAGGAATGTTTTGCAGTAACCTCGCAACCTCAAGAACAACGCAGGTTCCGCTGCCATTATCGTTTGTTCCCGGTCCATTTAAAGTATCATAATGTCCGTCGATTATCACGAATATATTTGGATATTTAGTCCCGGTTTTGGTCAGGATCAGGTTTTTGCAAGTGCTTCCGCTATAGGTAAAAGTATCCTCGGTAAGTTGCGATTCGGAGTATCCATAGCTCAGGTATTGTTGCCGAAGCCACTCGAACGTGTTTGCCTGTGCAGCAGTTCCACGGTATTTTATGCCGAAATCTTCGAACGTATTTAAATTTGCAATTATCCGTTCTTCAGAACATCGCTGCGCTACCGAACCATAAAACGGAACATACTCCTGCGACCTTGCAACTTGAAACGCTGTAATCGTAATAAGCACAAAAGAAATCTTTAAATTTTTAAAATACATCTTCAAAACATTAAGATTACGAAGATACTAAAGCTGGCGCGCATTGAGAATATTTTTTTTAGAAAATATCACGTTGATTTTCAACAGGTTGAAGAAGCACCATTGCCCGGGTGCCTTTACGTATTATTTTCTGGCACGCAACTTGAATGCTGGCTTTCAGCAGAAGAAAATTCTGTTCGCGGAAGCCAAAAAGCGAATGAGTAGGCAAATCCCAAATACTTTGTACCATGAAAAAAATTACCCTTTTTGTTACTGCCCTTTTTGTGTTTGGAGGTGCAGCAAACGCATCAGAACGAATTCCTGTAGTAATTGAACACAGATTACCAGTGAGCATTGCCGATGCAGAACCAATTGTTTTTACAGAACGCGGAATTGAGTTTTTTGTATTTCCTGACGGACAATTTGACTTTAATACACGTCCTGCCACAACAGGAGATTACTACTATAAGTCGGCTGGCCGAAGCACTGTCAATCGCACACATGGAGCGCCAGGCGTTAATAACAATGTAAATTACGGAGTTCGCGTTGACCACGATGAATTCGGCCGTGTGAGAAGAGTCGGAAACGTGTTCATCAATTACGACGCTAATGACAGGATAAAACGCATCGGTTCTGTTTACATGAGTTACAATCGGTATGCGCTTTCACAAGTTGGCGGCTTACAGATTGTCTACAACCGACATGGCGACATCGTCGATTTCATCGGAAACGTAAACGGTCGAAGAGCTACAGCTTATGCGTACAACGGCAATAGCAATGGCGGTTACAATAGCTATAATCCTGCTCCTCAAAATAATAATGATTTCTACTACTATAAAACTGATGGCACCAAAGCTAAAGTAGAAGAAAAAAGATAGTTTGTTTGTTGTGTTTGAATTGGTTTGTTTGTTTGTTAAATCCCGCGGAACGAAAGTGAAGCGGGATTTTTTATTTAACCAGATGTACCTTTTTCAGAACTGCATTAATAACCGAGTTGATATCCGGTGAGATCTTAAGCTTGTACGAAATAACAAGGTAAAATACTGATACCAAAGCTGATTTTAAAACGATGTTGATAATTGGATGAAAGCTAAATTCCCAATAATAAAACACGCCAAACGTCAGAACAAATATTACAAAAGAATAAAGCGTCTGTATCGTAAACGGATTAAGGTCCATTCTGAAAATGACGAATAGCAGTTTTGCAGCGTTATACAATATCAGAGAGATCAGCGTAGCAATCGCGGCTCCGTCGATCCCATAACGCGGAATGAAATACATATTGAGCGTGATCGCCAAAACAGCAAGCATTAAACCCAGGAACAAAACCATCCTGTAATATTTCGAGTTAAATATAATAGCATTGTTGTTTCCGAGCAGCAGATCGATATACTTTGACGCGCCGATGGCAAAAACAACAAAAATTCCTCCCGAATATTCACGCGGAATCAATTCATAGAGCTGTGTGACATTGACCAAAATTCCAACAAGTACCAGTCCGCCTACAACTTGCAACGTCACCGAAGTCTTCTTATAAAGTGCGTTGAGTTCGTCATGTTTGTTTTCAGACATTAATTTTGCTGTTATTGGATATGTAATCTGGTGCATCGCCCGACTCGGAACAGATACAACCGTAGCAATAAAAATCGCGACGGAATAATAGGCGACATTGTCGATCCGTATGTATTGTCCGAGCATGAATTTATCGATGTCGAGAAGCAGCACAGCAACGCTTCCACTGATGATTATAAATACGGAGTAGATAAATATTGCTTTTTTGTCGGATGGAAAACGCAAAGTAAGTGTTGGCCGCCGAACCCTAAAAGCAAAAATAGCCATTGCGAAAGTCGCTGTGAAGTATATTCCTACTGTTATATAAATGAATTCTTCAACAGAAATATATTTGAAGTAAACTGCAAAAAGAAATAGTGAAATCAGCACCCGTAAAAAGACTTCCTTCAGGAAACTTCCATAAACCGATAACATGTGAACTTTCACCCACGCATAAAAGATTTCGAAATAGCCCATCAGCAATCCGATAACCGGAATCAGCCAGACGAAGTCATGAATGATTGGATTTTCCTCCGACAGGAAGTCAGCGATTTGTTCGTAAGCAAAATATCCTATGATCCCTATCGGGACGATCAACAACAGCGGCAGCAGCATTACAAATGATAAAAAGGTGCTTTTTTCTTCTTCAGTTTTGTAACCGGAATAAAATTTGACCAATGTGTTATGGACGCCAAACGCCATTAGCGGCATCATGATATTAGCTGATGAAAGTAGGAAGGCAGTCAAGCCGTAGTACGTTTTCCCGAGGAAATTGGTATACATGAACAGGGCGTTCGCAGCTCCGATCAAAAACCCAATGTAGGTAATTACGGTGTTTTTAATCGACTGATTAATTACGATTCCCATTATTTCAGTAACAGTTTTGCCAGTTTGTGGGTCAGGTTCTTTCTTGAAAATTGTTCAACTTCGACTGCTTCCGATTTTAAGGTGCCTTTCAGAAAGTCTTTATAAAAATCAGATATTGTGGCTTTCAGCTTTTCTTTTTCGGAATAATCTACAAAAATTCCTGCATTCGTATCGGCAATAATTTCGGCAAAATCAGAGCCATTTGGACCAATCCCAATTATTGGTCTTCCTGAAATCAAATATTCAAATAATTTACCCGGAATGATGCTTTTCGTTTCTGCCGAATTGATTTCTATCAGCAGCAAGACCTGCGATTGCCGTTGATGGGCAACTGCGTCGGAATGTGATACATATCCCAGATTATTTGTGTAATCAGACAAATTGTAATCGCGGATCGAATCAATGACATGATTGCTGACGGTTCCAATAAGTTTAAGTTCGAAATGCTCTTTAAAGCTTGGATGATCACGCAGCAATTCACTTAATGCCTGCCATAATAGAATAGGATTTCGTTCTGACAAAAATGATCCAATATGCGCTACAGTGAATTTTTTATCAAGTACAACCGCGTTATCTTTCTCGAGATCGTAACCATTGGTTATGACTTCGATTGGTTTGTTGGTGATCGCTTCAAAATCAGACTTTGTTGTTTTGCTCGTCACAATTATTTCGTCGGCGGTTGTCAGAACTTTACGTTCGAGAAATTTGTGCCGGTTGTGTGAGAATTCGGTCAACTTCAGGTTTTTCTGGTAGCCGATGCTTGTCCATGGATCACGGAAATCTGCGATCCATCGTATATTCATTTTCTCCTTTAATCGTAAACCTATTAAATGAAGACTATGCGGCGGCCCAGAAGTTATTATGGTATCGATTCGATTTTCGCTGATGTACTTCTGCAAATAAGAAACCGACGGAATGACCCACAGAACACGCGCATCGGGAACGAAAATGTTACCACGGATCCACAACGAAAGCTTTTCGGCCAACCCTTGTTTGCGTTCAGCGGGAATGATTCCTGAGCTTATACTTTTTATTTTTTTTTTGCCGAAAATTGAAGCAAAACCGTAAGGCTCCAGAATTCTCCTTTTGACAATTATCGCATCTGCGGGAACTTCACTCAGCAACTTTTCATCCAATATCGGATAAGTCGGATTCTCGGGAATATAAACGATCGGTTGAATCCCAAACTCCGGTAGATATTTCACGAATTTCAACCATCGCTGTACGCCCGGACCACCAGCTGGCGGCCAATAATAAGTGATGATCAATATTTTTTTATCCAAACTGGCTTTGTTAAATGGCTTCAGAATGTGCCGCGCGTCTTTTCTTCTCGTAGTAGATTCCACCAACGAGCAATAACACAATCAATATGGTGCTGATCAGCGCTATCGTACTTCCAGTCTTTACGACCTGCGGCTCAAATTTAAATTCTATCGTATGTTTTCCTGCCGGAATAAACATTGCCCGCAGAACGTAATCAGCTCTGAAATGTTCTGTCGGCTTTCCATCGATAAAGGCGGTCCACCCTTTCGGATAGTATATTTCTGAAAATAATGCAAAACCTTCATTCGCATTAGAGGAAACGTATTTCAAGTAATTCGGTCTGACTTGCTCTAAAGTAATCGTTGCTGCCGAATCTCGTGCAAAAGTTGTTTTATTGACCACTTTAAATTCGGTCGTATTGACTACGGCTGTACTTCCAGAGTCAAGGCTGTCAAGCGCTTTCATTTCCTGATCAGCTGATTTTACGGGAAGTACATTCGCTACAAACCACGCATTTCCATTCGCACCCGGATTTTCAACCGGAAATTGCTGGCCCTTTTCATCCGTCTGAATGATATACTTCGTATTGAGCATGTTCAGGACTCCGATATTATTCTTCGCAATCTGATATTCGAGCAATTCCTCCATTCGCCTTGGGCGGACAGCGCTGTAACCGGAGATAGACTTGTGGAAATATGAGGTTCGTGCGTTATGGATCGCATCGATTTCAAAAACCCGGTAATGGCCTTTATCCGATAAAATTTGCTGATCGGATGGAGTGGGTTGAAATGGAATATCTACTTCACGTGCACTTACGAAATCCTTGCTGTCGACATAATTCTTCGCTACAAAGAACAGATCAGAAATCATAAAAACCCCTACAATGATAATTGCAGTGTTATGGGCTAGCCTGTTCTTTATCGACATCCAAAGCACACCTGCGGTTACGGCAATAAAGAATCCTGATCGAAGCAGGTCGGCAGCATACAAGCTTTTGCGGTCATTCTGCAATGCTTCGATAAACTGGCTTCCGAAACCTTTATCCTGTCCTTGGCTGAATAACTGAATCAACTGATCATCAACGGGACCAGTAAAATCAAAGAAAACACCTTTGAACAGAAATAAGCCAACGACTAATCCTAAACAAGTTGCTGCTGATTTCCACAAGCTCGGCCATTGTTTGTCCTTATCGGACGTGAAAAATGAATGAAGTCCCATGATGGCAAGCGCCGGGAGGCACAATTCCAATACAACCTGGATTGATGACACCGCGCGGAACTTATCGTACATCGGAACATAATCAATAAAGAAATTGGTCAGGAGCGGAAAGTTTTTTCCCCATGAAAGCAGCAATGACAGCAATGCGCCGGCCAGGAAAGCATACTTGATCTTCCGATTGTCGTGATATAATGCAAGCACTGCCAAATAGAAAACAACCGCGCCGATATAAGCCGGAGCTGCAACAATTGGCTGGTCGCCCCAATAGGTACGCCCGTAGTATTGTGTTGTTTGCAATGCTTCTTCAGCCGAAGCACCATATCCAATCAAGAACTCATAAACATGAGACTCTTCACCAAGTTTTTCCTCATTTCCACCACCGAAAAGTCGCGGTGCAATCAGGTTCAAGCTTTCACCTACTCCATAACTATACTCAGTTATATAGTCGTAGTCCATCGAAGAAGTTGTCTTGTTTGGCGAACCATCTGGGTTAAATGTAAGTTCGCTTTTACCGCGAATACTGAAATCAGCATATTCAGCCGTGGCCAATAAATTCGTGGCATTGGAACCAACCGCAAGCAGTCCGGCCGCAATGAAAACTCCAAACGCAGTCAATAGCGGTTTGTATGCCTTTTGCTTTACGAATTCAACAACATAATATATCGTAATCACCAACAGTAACAATAGCAGATAATACGTCATCTGGAAGTGGTTGGCGTTGATTTCAAGCGCAGCCGCAAATAAAGTTAGGAATCCACCCAGAATGTAACGACGTTGGAAAACAAGTAAAAACCCTGCAACAACCATTGGCATATAAGCAATCGCATGTGCTTTGGCATTATGTCCGACGCCTAAAATAACGATAAGATAAGTTGAAAAGCCAAATGCGAGCGCACCTAAGAATGCTTTTAAGGGATCTGCTTTGAGTACGAGCAGTAAAATGTAAAAACCTGCAAAATATAGAAACAGATAATCGGCTGGACGCGGCAAAAATCGCAACGCATCGTCGATCATTCCAATATAATCATGTGGATACTTTGCTCCTAACTGATACGTTGGCATTCCACCAAAGGAAGAATTTGTCCAAAAAGGCTCCACGTTTTCCGCAGCGCGAAAATCATTTTGTTCCTTTGCCATTCCTGTATACTGGGCAATATCCGACTGGTAGATTTTTTTTCCCTGAAGTACAGGATAGAAGTAAATTAACGCGAAAACAATAAAACCAAAAACCGCAAACGCGTGTGGATAAAACCTATTGAGTTTCTTCATGATGGAGTTCTGTTCGAATATAAGGTCAAAAATAGACAAAAACCGCCATCTAAACTATGTGCGATAAGTAGTGTTATTCAATTTCTTCGTAATCGACGTACTCACCAACGTTTTTATCGGTACGTGGCTTGGCTGCTTTATTAGCGTCACCCATTACATTTGGATTTTGAGTTTGCTGTTGGTACTGCCGATATTGTTGCTGCTGAAAGCTTTCACCTGCTTTTTCCACAGCTTTTTTTACCAGCATCGGAAGGAAGATCCGCGCAACAAGCTTGATGGCATAATAAAAAAGGATGATATAAAACAGGACTTTCAAAAAGCCTGCAAATGAAGCCGTCTCCATGGTGCGAATAGTTTTACCAAAATTAATAAATAGCAGGTTCAAAATTCGAACATCACTCATAAATAAATAATAAATATAGTACATTTGGATTCTACAAAACCAACATTATGCTCCAGCCTAAATATGTCCTGCTGCTTCTTGGACTGCTGTCAACTCCCCTAAGCTATTGCCAATTTACCGATGTCATCAATTCGAATAGGCCGGGCGAATCACAATCGGCTTTTTCTGTGGGATTATCCGTAATTCAAGCCGAACTTGGATTTTACGCAATACAGGAAGAACATGAGCATCTGCAGTACGAAAGTGCCGGTGTCGGATCGGATTTAAGCATTCGTTATGGCGCTTTTTTTAATGAACTTGAAGTGATGCTCGATCTTCAGTACCAATCAGATGTAATGAAGACCGGAAGTCAAAGCTTCCGTCGTGCCGCATTCAAACAAACGACTGTCGGAGCAAAATACCTGTTGTTTGATCCGGCAAAACGTCCTGAACGGAAACCTGACCTAAAAAGCTGGAAAGCAAACCACCGTTTCAGCTGGAAAAATTTCATACCTGCAGTTGCGGTTTATGCCGGACTAAATATCAACTTATCCAATAACGAATTCTCTTTTCCGCTTGATCCGAAATTTACGCCGAAGTTCATGCTGATGACGCAGAACCAATTCGGAAAGTGGGTTCTTGTTACAAATATCATATCTGACAAGATGACCACGAATTATCCTACTTTGGGTTATGTGGTGACAGTAACGCGCGGATTCAACGACCGTTGGTCAGCATTTGTAGAAAATCAGGGTTTCCAAAGCGATTTTTACGCAGACGGAATTGTTAGAGGTGGCGCGGCGTGGCTTCTGAAGGAAAACATACAGTTAGATGCTTCGATCGGAACAAGCCTTAAAACAACTCCGTCACAGCTTGCTGGCGGAATGGGAATTTCGTGGCGTTTTGATGATAATTATGAAGAGGTGTTGCACCGACTTCCGGGTGACGATTCAAAAAAGAAAAAGGGTGACAAGGATGCGAAAAAAGGTAAAAAACGTAAAGACCAGGTAGAAACTGAAGAAACCGATTTGCCATGATCACTATTAAAGAAGCAATTACAAAAAAGGAGTTAACCGACTTCATCAAGTTCCCTTTTACGTTATATAAGGATAATCCGTATTGGGTTCCGCCGCTTATTTCTGACGAACTTGAAGCCTTCGACAAAAAAAAGAATCCCTCTTTTGAAAATGCCGAAGCACAATTTTATATCGCTTATAAAGACGGTAAAATTGTCGGAAAAGTCGCCGCGATCATCAATTGGGACGAGGTAAACAATCAACAAAAAAAGAAAGTACGCTTCGGATGGTTTGACGTCATCGATGATATTGAAGTGACGAAAGCTTTGCTCGAAAAGGTGTACGAACTGGGCAGGAAAAACAACCTCGAATACGCAGAAGGCCCAATGGGATTTTCGAACCTCGATAAAGTTGGCGTCTTAACCGAAGGCTTCAACGAGATCAGCACAATGATCACGTGGTACAACCATGCCTATTATGTGGCACATTTTGAACAACTCGGATTTGTGAAGGAAAAGGAATATATCGAAAGTAAATTCCCATTTGCCAACGTTAAAGTCGAACATTTTGAAAAAGCAGATCAGCTTGTGAGGAAGCGATATGGCCTGGTTCCTGTGAACTTCACACGCACCAAAGAAATCATGCCACTTGTCGATAAAATGTTTGACCTGTTCAACTTCACCTATGCATCGCTTGCGTCGTTTGTAGCTATTACGGATGTCCAGAAAGAATATTTCAAGAAGAAGTATCTCGGATTGATCAACCCTGAATATATTAAATTTGTAAACGATAAAGACGGTAATCTTGTCGCGTTCAGTATCGTAATGCCTTCATTTTCGGAAGCATTACAAAAAGCAAACGGCAAGCTGTTTCCATTTGGATTCCTGCATCTGCTAAATGCGAAAAAGAACAGCAAAGAGGTAGTTTTTTACTTGATCGGGGTTCATCCTGAGTACCAGAACAAAGGAGTTACAGCCATTATCTTCAGGGAATATTACGAAACCTTCACGAAGCTCGGCATCAAAAACTGCATTCGGACACCGGAACTTGAGGAAAATCATGCCATACACAACCTTTGGAAACATTTTGATCCTGTTATCCACAAACATCGTTGTACGTATCGTATCGACTTATAACTTATTGATTGCACTCGGTCTTAAGCAAAACGATGGAATTCCCAAATTGTAAATCTTTTCGCGATTTAAATGACTGGCGATCACCTTCTACTTCGACTTCGCCTGTACCTTGAACAAGTGTATTGCCTTTTCTGACGTAAACTTCTTCACGCACTGAAGTCATTCCTTCAGATTGGAATGTGTAATCCATTCGCAGAGTATCGCCTGCAAACATTCCGCTAAATGTTCCCACGTTGCCATCTTTTTCGTTCCAGTCATAGACCAGGTCGCCTGAAACGTTGTCAGCCGTCCGCGTCATCGTCATTGTAACCGTATCCTTGTCGGTAATAAAAGAAAAGCATTCGCGGTTAGCTTCGGTAGCAGGTTGTTCGACGGCAACAGGAGTTTCTGGCGCAGCATCCGTTTTTTTATTACAAGACGCCACTGACAACAGTAAAATGCTGATAATGATTAACTTATTTTTCATAATAAATGTGTTTAGTGATTTAAAAGTAAGCATTTTACTATAATGCGCAAGTTTATCATAAAAAATAACCGTCCCAAAATTGGAACGGCCTTTATTGTTAATATCATCAATTTCAGTTACTTGCTGCGATAACTATACTTATTCGGCAATTTTATCAACGTCAACCGTACGTTCAGCAGCCCATTTTTCGTATGTACCGTTTTCCAGCTTTTCACGTATCGCCTCAAAAGCTACCAATGTTTCGTCGATGTCCTGCATGGTATGTGTGGCAGTCGGAATCATACGCAATAAAATAATTCCTTTCGGAATAACCGGATAAATAACAATTGAAAGAAAAATATTATAATTTTCGCGAAGGTCATTGATCAGCATCATCGCCGTAGGCACGCTTCCTTCAAGATAGACTGGTGTTACACAGGTATTTGTGTCGCCGATATTGAATCCGCGTGACTTTAATCCGTTCTGTAATGCATTTACATTTTCCCAAAGTTTGTCCTTCAGTTCCGGATGGTTCCGAAGCAACTCCAAACGCTTCAACGAACCGACAGTCTGGATCATCGGCAATGCTTTTGCAAACATCTGCGATCGCAAATTATATTTTAGATAATCGATGATCTCTTTATCGGCTGCGACAAACGCTCCAATGTTGGCCATCGATTTTGCGAAAGTCGAAAAATATACATCAATATCATCTTGAACGCCTTGCTCCTCACCTGCTCCGGCTCCTGTTTTACCTAAAGTTCCAAAACCGTGCGCATCATCAACCAGAAGCCTGAAATTATATTTCTGCTTCATCGCAGCAATTTCCTTTAATTTTCCTTGTTGGCCACGCATTCCAAAAACACCTTCAGTGATAAAAAGGATTCCGCCGCCGGTTTCCTCAGCCATTTTGGTGGCACGCTGCAGATTTTTTTCGATGCTTTCAAGATCGTTGTGTCGGTATGTGAAACGTTTTCCCATGTGAAGCCGCACACCGTCTATAATACACGCATGCGCATCCACATCGTAAACGATGATATCATTTTTGGTGACCAGGGCATCAATGATCGAAACCATTCCCTGGTATCCGAAATTTAAAAGATAAGCGGATTCCTTCATTACAAACTCGGCCAGTTCACGTTCCAGCTGCTCATGAACAGATGTATGCCCGCTCATCATTCGCGCTCCCATGGGATACGCCGCTCCATATTGTGCCGCCGCGTCCGTATCTGCTTTACGCACTTCAGGATGATTCGCAAGTCCCAAATAATCGTTGATGCTCCAGTTGATGATTTCTTTTCCGTGAAACATCATCCTGTTCGAAAGCTCGCCTTCCAATTTAGGAAATACATAATATCCTTCAGCCTGTGAAGCCCACTTTCCCAGCGGACCTTTGTTGTTCTGGATTCTTTCAAATAAATCTTTTACCATAGTTTCATCATCGGGAGCTTTATCTCCTTCGTTTCGCGTGCAAAAATAAATATTTAAAAATTATAACCATATCGATTGCAGAATTATTTTGGGAAGCTGTTCCTGCTGTACGCTTTCTCTTTTGCTGAGATCCTTCGCAAGCTCAGGATCTCAGCAAAAGGATGCCGCTTCCATCAGGGCTAGGGCATTATAGAAAAATTGTATATTTGACGTATTAATGTAAATGGTGAATGATGAATTATGAACTTTAACTTCAAACTTTAGACCTTGCACCCTGAACCTTGCACCCTAAACCTTAAACCTTAATCCTTATACCTAAAAAGATGCCCGTCGATCCAAAAGAACTGAAACTAGCCGTTTTAATTGATGCCGACAATGTTCCATACAGCAATGTTAAGGGAATGATGGAAGAAATTGCAAAATATGGTACGCCTACAACCAAGCGTATTTACGCTGATTGGACGCGGCCCAATCCCAATGGCTGGAAGGGTGTTTTGCTCGAACATGCAATAACACCAGTTCAGCAATATAGTTATACAACGGGTAAAAACTCGTCCGATTCGGCGCTCATTATCGATGCAATGGATTTGTTATATACGGGAAAGGTCGACGGATTTTGCATTGTATCATCCGACAGTGATTTTACAAGGCTTGCAATAAGACTTCGCGAATCAGGAATGCGTGTAATTGGAATCGGTGAAAAGAAAACGCCTGTTTCATTAATTGCGGCATGCGACCGATTCATATATCTTGAAGTTTTGGACGGCGCGATTAAGAAAAAGGTCAAAAAAGAACGCGCAACCCCGGAATCAAAGAAACCAGCTGGAAGAAACGCGGAGAAACCTGCAGTAAAACCTACCGAGAAAGTACCCGCGAAAATTTATGACAAAATAGATGACGATACCATTGAACTGATCGAAACTACAATTGAAGATGTGGGAGATGATGATGGTTGGGCATTCTTAGGCGACGTCGGCAACATGATCGTACGAAAGCGTCCTGAATTTGATCCGCGAAATTTCGGATATACAAAGCTAACGCCAATGATGAAATCGATGACCGACATACTTGAAATCGACGAACGCGAATCCGATAAAAAAGGGATTAAGCATGTTTTCGTCCGCCTCATATTAGGCTAGACCAAGGCTTTTATTGCTTCGTATAATGTTTCTGCTTTGATGGGCTTTGACAGATAGTCGTTCATTCCAATTTCCTTCACACGCGTTTTCGTAGTTTCCATAACATCGGCAGTAACAGCAATGATAGGAATAGCAGTATTGTTTTCACCGGCTTCCCCATTCCGAATTGCAATTGTGGCTTCGTAGCCGTCCATCACAGGCATTTGAAGATCCATTAATACAATGTCAAATTGTTCTGACAACAACGCAATGATTGATTCCTGTCCGTTTGCAACGTAAACTGCGGTAGTGTTATCCCATCTTTTAGTTATCATTTTAATGACCATTTGATTGATTGCATTGTCTTCAACTACAAGAATCCTCTTCCCTTCAAGGTCAAATTTAGCAATGGCAGCCATTGGTTCAACAGGTTTGTTTTGCTTAACAATCGGGAAATTTAACTTTATTGTGCATGTAGTTCCAACCCCAACCTTACTACTCAGTCGAATCGATCCGCGTTGCATATCGGTAAGTACCTTTGAAATATATAATCCAAGCCCCAGGCCACCAAACTTTCGTTTATTGTCGACACTCTCCTGCGAAAACGAATCGAAAATACCGTGTATTTTATCTTTTGGAATACCAATTCCCGAATCTGAAATAACAAAGACCAACTGGACTTCCCCGTTCTTAAGGGAGATATTTGTGATATTTAGTTTTACGAAGCCAGTAGCAGTAAACTTGAACGAATTGCTAAGCACATTATTTAAAATTTGTGCAAGCCGGGCAGAATCGCCGTTAATTACAGCCGGAATCTTATCGGAGATTTCATAGGTAAATTGCAGCGATTGCTCGTTAGCTCGGTAAATCGCATTATTACGTACGCTTTCAAAAACTGCCAATGGCTCAAAATCAGACAGCTCCAAAAGCAACTCGTCTTTTTCAATTTTCGAAAAGTCGATGATATCATTTACCGAGCTTAGCAAGGATTGCGAAGAGTACCTGATTATCTGGCAGTTTTCTTTCATTTTCGTGTCTTCGGCCTCACATAGCAACGTTTCACTCAGATTCATGATTGCATTTAAAGGCGTTCGCAATTCATGGCTGATATTCGATAAAAAGTACGACTTCAAATCGTTCATCTCTTCAGAACGAACGAGAGCCAAACGGTTGAATTCCTCACGCTCGTCCTTTACTTTCCTGATGAAGTTTGCCATCGAAAGTGAAAGGAAAACCACTTCTAACCCGGTGCCGAGTTTTGAACTGTTTTCGGTAAAAAAGGAATTTGGCAACAAGCTGAAATTATTCAATATAAAGACTACAAAACCGAGAATTAAAAAAGCGATACCCGTAATAAAAAATCCATCAACAGGACCTTTTTTTGCAAAGGGCGCAACTACTGAAGCGATTATAAGAAGCAATACAATTAATCCCAGGATGTTTGCAAGCGGATAGGCATAATGCAGCGCAGCAGGAATTGTCATTAATGCTAAAAGCAGTAGTCCGGTCGCGATATATAATAAGTAAAACAAGCTGTTTACTATATGGTTATACTGTTTGATCCGGAGGAATTCCTGTCCGTATTTCCCTAGTGCTAAAGTTGAAAGACAGGCAAAAATGAGTACAGCGCGATCGGCAATCCAACCACCGGCCGGATCGAAGTATTGATAGAAATAACCATCTAGGGAAAATTGCATCAAACCAATGCAAATCACATACATGCTGTAATACAAAAAGCTTTTTTCCCGCAGGCCGAAATAGAAAAACAGGTAAATTATTGACGCAATAAACAGGATGCCATAAAAAAATCCGAAAACCAACTGCTCAAGCGAAGTTATCGTTGCAAAATTTTGATTAGTGCGTAACAACAGCGGCATGCTGATGACTTCACCATCACTTTTCAGCTGAAGGTAGAGTCGCACCGTTTGCGTGGCAGGAAGTTTAATCTCAAAAACAGGCTTTCGATGCAGAAAGCTTCTTTCCTTAAAAGGCAGGTGATCTCCACTTTGTTTTGCTATGATTTCACCTGCTTCATTAACTATAAATAGATTTACTTCGTCAGTAACCGGCCGGGCAGTTTCCAAGAAATATTGTAAGTCTATGTTGCTATCATTATGCAATGCAACTTTTACCCAGTAATAATGGTCAGTAAACCCTAAGTTGGTATTTTCGGTCCGAATCGGCAAAAATCTCAACTTCGCGTCGTTCGAAATTACGCTTCCGATGGAATACTTAAACTCTCCCGCGTCCGCAATTTCGGCTTGAGGATGTATTGAAATGACTTTTGGTGAATTCGCGGTTATATGCTGTTGGGAATACGCGAAAGCAGTGTAAACGAATAGAAAAATTATAAAAAGAACTTTTGTGAGACCAGCGTTCTTAAATGGGTCAGTCATCATAGATTGATTAGGCGGTAGAAAACTACGAAAATAAACACTAGTTATGTTAACCGTATAAATAATATATAATTTTATAACAATTATGTAAAAATCTAATCGGCAAAATTTCACAACTTTACAAAAAACACATTATGAAATCATTAAACTTGAAGTACTATTTTGCTGGACTATGTTCTGTTGTTTTATTTGCATGCAATGGAAGAAACAATGCGGGAAATACTACTGCAGAAGGCACTGAATTAAACGACCAACGAAATCATCAAAACGGTGTAAGCGTTTCAGGCAACGTAGACTCATTGACAAGTCCGGGCAGCAATGCCGGAGACATAAAAGCAGGCAACGTCGGAACCGACGGGAATATGCAAAACCAAAGCAATACGCACGGTTATGATGTACAAAGTGGCGACAATGGAACAGGATCTACAGGCGGGACCGGAGCGACACGCGGAACAACAGGAACAGGCTCGGGTTCAACAGGTTCACGATCAACATCAAATGCCGATGCTTCTGGATCGGGACGATAATCTCTCTAAAACATCATTACAATGTTAAATAATCCGCCTTCGAGCGGATTGTTTCGTTTTTATGAGCAACTGTATAAAAAAAATATTAATTTTATCATCTTCTTTACTAAAAACCAGGCTGTTACAGTGGAGAAGGAACAATTTATTGCGGAACATCTAATTCTTTAACATCAGATTTAGAATATGAGCACGGTTAAAATTATACTCACTGACGACGATGCTGATGACCGCATTATCTTTAAAGATGCTTTCCATGAACTGCACCTCGACAATAATTTGCAGATGTTTAACGATGGTGTTGATCTAATGGAATATCTGAAAACCACCGATGAAAAGCTCCCTGAACTTGTACTACTTGACCTGAACATGCCTCGGAAATCGGGGTATGAGTGCTTGAAGGAGATAAGGGCGAACGAAAAACTTAAAGATCTTTCCGTTGCTATTTATTCCACTTCTTCATCTCAGGAAGATATTGAACAGACATTCGCTAATGGTGCCGATCTGTATATCACAAAACCCAATGATTACGCGAACCTTAAGCGGCTGATCAAAGAAGTTATGCAGACAAACTGGAATTTATCACCACCATGCCGCAATCGCGAGAAGTTTTTCCTGAAGTTCTGATTCCACATAAAACCGTTCAACATTATAATGTTACAAAGCGTCGTCTGAATACTATAACATCATTGGTTGTGCATTCACCAATTTTACATTGGCCTGTATTTCACAGGTTCCCAAATTTTATCGAATGGAAATAGCGCAGCAGACGAAAACTGATGTAAAGAATAATTTATATCCGTATCAGGAAAGTGATATCAACACAATTATAGAAAAATTAGAACAGCAAACCGGCAACTACCGAATCTTGTACCAATTGCCAACCGGTGGCGGAAAAACCGTAGTTTTTTCTGAGATTGCGCGTCGGTTTATTGAAAAGTATCAGCGCAAAGTGGCAGTACTTACTCATCGTACAGAATTGTGCCGGCAAACATCTACAACATTAAAAAACCTCGGTGTCAGCAACAAAATCATCAATAGCAACGTACAGCGTTTGCCTTCCAACAATGAATATAAATGTTATGTTGCGATGGTCGAAACCCTCAAGAACCGATTGAAAAGCAAGAAGCTGAAGACCAGTGACGTCGGCTTGGTGATTATTGATGAGGCGCACCACAATTCTTTTCGGAAATTGCTCAGCAGTTTTGAAAATGCAATTATCATCGGAGTCACGGCGACTCCTTTCAGCTCCGACAGAAACCTGCCAATGCACAAAACCTACGACGAACTCATAACAGGCGAAAACATAGCCTCATTGATATCCGAAGGTTATTTGGCAAAACCTAAGACCATAAAATACGATGTTGAGCTCAATACACTCAAAACCGGAATCCACGGCGACTTCACTGTCAGCACTTCAGATGCCTTGTATGCATCGGCGGCAATGATGAACCTGCTGCGTGAGGCTTACGAAAATCATTCTCTCGGGCGGAAAACACTGATTTTCAATAACGGGATTTTCACTTCACATCGGGTTTATGAACTTTTCACAGAAGCTGGATATCCTATTCGGCATCTTGATAATAAAACTCCCGCGGCTGAACGTAAAGAAATCCTTAAATGGTTTAAAAAAACCAAGAACGCAATCCTTACATCTGTATCAATATTGACAACAGGATTTGATGAACCTACAGTACAAAGCGTCATCCTGAACCGTGCCACGACATCACTGACATTATACCATCAAATGATTGGCCGCGGATCTCGTAAGCTTCCGCGCAAGCAAACCTTTACAATCATTGACCTCGGAAATAACACCGACCGCTTTGGCGAATGGCATGAACCTTTAGATTGGAAACAAATTTTTGAAAACCCAGATGCATTTTACGAAATGATGAGCGCAGGAACAGGAAGCGATTCAGGACAGGCACATCATCTTTCACCAGAGCTATGTTCGAAATTTCAAAACAGCCTCCAAATCGCATTTGATATCGAACAGGAATACAATTTTACAATTGCTAACAACATCAAACCGAGGAAGGTCATCCAAAGATCGGTTCGCCAACATGTAATCATGTGCATGGAAAACAGCAATTCACTAAGTGAGGCGCTTGAGCTTGCCGAGGCACTGTCGCCGGAAATCGAATGGCGCGTTAAAATTTATACGAAGTGCCTCGACAACACTACAAAAAATTATCGCGAATGGCTGCTTGAAGATTATAAATCTCGAATAAGAATACTACTTCGGAAGTTATACAATCGAAAAGAAGCGTCATAACTCGTTCTATATACTGTTGGATAACACCATTTTGTTCACTAAATTTAATCTCATAAAATCGATCCAGATGAAGAACTTCCTATATATCGCTCCGATTGCAATCCTATGTTGCGCGTGCAACAGTACAACAACAAAGACTGTTACCAGTAATGCACCTGTTGCCAATACTGCTGATACGATTTTGCCTCCGGTTGAGACATTGGCTCCGAATTCTGATTATAAATCGGCCTTTGCAGGTCAAACACGGATCGGCGGAGCAAAAACCCGAACTCCGTACCAATCGAGAACGATCAGCAGCAATTTGAATAAACCGTGGAGTGTAACCTCCTTGCCCGACGGCAGATTGTTGATTACAGAAAAAGAAGGTGCCTTGCGAATTGTGACTACTGCAGGGAATATTGGTGCACCAATTACAGGTTTGCCCGCAGTCAACTCGAAAGGCCAAGGCGGCTTACTTGATACTGCGCTTGACCCTGCTTTTGGAACCAACAGGATGATCTATTGGACGTTTTCGGAAAACAACAAACCGGGAAATTTGACTGCTGTTGCAAAGGGACGTCTGTCGGATGACGAGAAGAAGCTTGAGAATGTTTCGGTTATTTATCGTGCAACTCCTGCGTACAATGGAACGTTGCATTATGGATCGCGCATTATTTTTGATCGGCAAGGGAATATCGTGATCAGCACAGGTGAACGTTCTGACCTTGAAACAAGGCCGCAGGCACAATCGCTCAATTCCGGACTTGGCAAAATCATCCGCATCACTACAGACGGAAAACCTGCTACCGGAAATCCTTATCTGAGCCGAAAAGATGCTCGCCCTGAAATTTATTCGTACGGACATCGTAATCCGCAAGGGCTTGCGCTTCATCCTGAAACAGGCGATATTTGGGAAAGTGAAATGGGTCCGAAAGGCGGCGACGAAGTTAATCTGATCAAACCAGGGCTGAATTATGGTTGGCCAACAATAACATATGGAATAGAATACAGCGGTGCGCAGATCAGCGGCGGTGCGACACAAAAAGCCGGACTCGAACAGCCTGTTTATTATTGGGATCCAGTAATCTCGTGTAGCGGAATGACATTTTATAGTGGCAACGCGATACCGGAATGGAAAAACAACTTGTTCATCGGCGGACTCAGCAGCCGTCATATCATCAGGCTTGTTATTGAAAATAATAAAGTCGTTGGTGAAGAGCGCCTGCTTGCAGATCAAGAGCAGCGTTTTCGCGACATCACACAAGGAACCGACGGTGCACTTTACGCAGTTACTGATGAAGGAAGGCTTTACAGAATTGGAAAATAAATAAAAGACGCTGACATTTAAATGTCAGCGTTTCTTTTTTGAACCGGAGAAACTATTATTCGTAACTGATATGCGAGACATTATCCTGTGTCTCATCACGTACGATTTTTACATTGCCGTTTGTAATCTCTGAAATTACTTTCATATAAATTAAATCATTGTCCATTTCAAATTTGGATAAAGCATCATCTTCGACAGATATCGTGACATCGACCATTGTAGTGGCCTGGTTTTCGAGGTTTTCAGGCATAAGGTCCTGGTCATGAAGTTGCTCTTCAACATCGTCATCACCGTCGTCTTCTATTAATTTATCGAAATCAGCTGACCTGTTTCTTAATCTCTGGAGAACCATTTCTGTTATCTCATCGTTGCTGTATAAATCGCCATTGGCTGATAAAAGTTCGCCCTCTATTTTAAATTGAGCAGTAAGTTTTCTCATAATTGTGTGGTTATTTGTTACTTAAATTTATCGATAATTATTTTGCGAATTGAGTGTTTTAACTTTGTTGTAACAGCTGTTCCTATTTTTAAAATCAATATTTTTGAGAGCTGCGAAACCACGTAATGGAACCAACAAAACAAATTTTCACGCTGCTTCAGGTCACGAAAAGCATCCAAAAAACAATAGCCGAAAGGTATACAAGCTCGTATTGGGTAAAGGCAGAACTAAATAAGCTTAACCATTACAAACATTCAGGTCATTGCTATCCTGAACTTGTAGACAAGCACGATGGTAAGATCGTTGCCCAGGTTAGCGGCACATTGTGGAAAGATGATTTTCTTCGGGCCAACAACAATTTTCTTACGACGCTGAAAGAACCGCTGAAAGACGGAATAAAGGTGCTGATGCTTGTGCGCGTTTCTTTTGATCCGTCACATGGTTTGTCTCTTCGGATTTTGGAAATCGATCCAAGTTTTACTTTAGGTGATCTTCAAAAGGAAAAACAGGAAACGATAGACAAGCTCAAAGCCGCAGGAATCTATGACAGGAATCGACTACTAGTTTCTCCTGTTCTGCCACAACGAATTGCGATCATATCTGTGGAAAGTAGCAAAGGTTTTGCAGATTTTTTAAGCGTCATAAGTAACAACCAATGGAATTATAAGTTCTTCCACATGCTTTTTCCGTCAGTGTTACAAGGCGAAAAGGCCGTTGACGGAATTATAGCGCAGTTAAAACGAATTAAAAAAGTCCGTCATCACTTTGATGTTGTTGCGATAATTCGCGGCGGAGGCGGTGATGTTGGACTTTCATGCTACAACAGCTATAAATTAGCGGAAGAAATTGCGGGCTTTCCGATTCCGATAATTACTGGTATCGGACATGCAACCAATGAAACTGTGGTCGAAATGATTTCGCACCTGAACGCAATTACTCCGACCAAGCTGGCTGATTATTTAATGCAGCGCTTTCATGATTTTGCTTTTCCGGTTTTGAAATCGGAGGAGAAAATTATCGAGAAGTCACGTAAGAGTATAGCCGACAACCAGCGTATACTTCAGTCGGAATTAAAATGGTTTAAATCGGTTGCCGAAAAAATGCTGACACATAATGATGTTGCGATACGATCTTTTTCAGTTGCGCTTTCACGGCAATCCGATTTCAGATTTCAGGCCGAGCGTAAAAATCTGACCAATGTTCGGATTCAAATACAACGAACAAAGCAAGCTGTTATTGATAAAGCACATTACAATCTTACAAAATCGCATGTCACGATTGAAAAAGATGCAAAATCGATGCTTGAGAAGCAGCAACTTCAACTTCAAAATCACGAACATAATATTGCTAATATGAGTCCGATGAACGTCTTGAAAAGAGGTTACAGCATAACATTACACAATGGAAAAGCGGTTCACAATGTAGCGACAATTTCCATAGGCGATTCGATTGAAACCATATTATTCAACGGACAAATGACGAGCATCATCCAATCAAAAGAAAAAAATCATGAGTGAAATAACAAATTATACTGCTGCATTGGAAGAACTGCAGACAATCGTATCGGAAATCGAACTTGGCGAAATTTCAGTTGATGAATTATCTGAAAAAGTCAAACGTGCTGCTGTTCTGATCAAGTTCTGCAAGACCAAACTTTCTACAACCGAGGAAGATGTCAATGCTATTTTGCGTGAACTCGATGCAAATGATGGCGACAAGTCATAAAAAAACCGCCTCTTCAGACGGTTTCATTGCGTTAGTAGGTGCGTATCTTATATCGTAGGATAACCGCCTGTCACCTGAACTGTTGATCCTGTCATGTAACTTGAATCTTGCGATGCCAATAACACGAAAGCTGGTGCAAGTTCGGCCGGCTGACCTGCACGTTTTAGCGGAACATCTTCTCCTAAAGTTTTTATTTTTTCTTCCGGAAGCGTCGACGGAATAAGTGGCGTCCATATTGGCCCCGGCGCGACACAATTTACGCGGATTCCTTTTTCTGCCCACAATTGAGCCAGGCTGGCGGTAAAATTCTGTATCGCAGCTTTTGTTGCCGAGTACGGAATCAATTGTGGCGGCGCTTTATAAGCATTGACAGATGTAGTATTTACGATGGTACTTCCGGGTTTGAGATGTTTTTCGGCTGCTTTGCACAAATAAAACATGGAATGAATATTGACGCGGAATGTTTTGTCCCATTCTTCAGCTGAAATATCCTGAAGCGAGTCACGAGACATCTGAAAAGCCGCGTTATTGATGATGATGTCGAGTCCGCCGAGTTCATCAACCGCCCGTTCTATGATATTTTTACAGTGTTGTTCGTCACTGATATCGCCAGGAACCAGTATTGCTTTTCGTCCGGCTTCTTCAATCCATTTTGCAGTTGTCTCAGCATCTTCATGTTCGTCGAGATATGAAATAAGTATATCAGCTCCTTCACGCGCAAACGCTATTGCAACTGCACGGCCGATTCCCGAATCGCCTCCGGTAATAATAGCTTTGCGTCCAGCGAGCTTTCCTGAACCTTTATAAGACACTTCACCATGATCGGCTTTTGGATGCATTTCCTTTTCGTATCCCGGAACTTCCTGCTGTTGTTGCTGCGGATATGGTGGCTGATCGTATTGCGTCAGCGGATCTTGCATGTTATTGTAATTCTCCATAGGTATTAAATTGAGTGATAAAACTACATCCGCCATCTAAATAATGAGTTATAGGATTAATTGCGATCCTTGTATCATTTTTGGCGTGGCGTTTGAAAGCACTAAAAAATAACCCTACATCTTGAAATATGAAAAAAATTATCGCAGCGCTTCTTTTTACAAGTGGCCTATTTGCACAGGATCAAGTTTACAACGTCCAGAAATATTGTATTGATGAGTTGCCGTTTGTTAAAGGCAGTTGCGATATTTCGGGTAATGAATACTCTTTCGTTTTTGTAGACGCGAAAAAGAAGGACGTAGTGTTGTTTATCGGAGGCCAGAAGATGCAGTTTAAGATTGTTGATGTGACAAAGGATCCTGCCAGCACAAAGTACAAGCTGACGAACACTGCCGGAGAAGTTGCAATGAACATCAACGCCCAAAGCACACGCATGGAGTTTCTTTTTCCCGAAAGGCGCATTTATCTGACAACAGGAAAATCAACCAAATTGTAATTAAAAAGGGGAAATTGAAATCGGGTGCTGATTTCAATTTCCCCTTTTCTAATTTGAAATTATTATTACTACTTTATAAAATCGGTAGCGATTGGCGTGTAGTTTTTCAAATCCATTTTTGAAACCTTCAAAAACATCTCGTTGTAATCTTCCAGCGAATTTGGTTTTTCAACAACATAATTGGCACCGGAACTTATATATGCGACAACCAAATGCTGGGCACACGAACCCGAAAGCATAATTGCAGGAATACCACGCAAGGTATCATGTTGCTTAATTTCCGACATCACTTCACAACCTGTTTTGTTTGGCATGAATTCATCCAGAAAAATCAGGTCCGGTTTCTCATCTAACGTTTTGAGCTTTTCCAACATTTCGGTACCGCTGTTGAAGATGGTAATGCTATGCCCATTTGATTTTGCTACCGTAGTCAAAAAGTGAAGGTCTTCAGGATCATCATCGGCATAAAAAACATGTAAATTTTTCATTTGGAAAGTATTGACAATGGTAGCTAATAATTTGTTGTTTCGTCTGTACTTCTGTACTAGGCGCATTATGCATCATTCGTGCCAATTTCTGAAATAGTGGATTTGAGCCTTAAATTTATGATTTACCGCTAGTTAACTCTGGGCGATAAATTTTTACATGGAATGTGTTTCGTTTAAATTATTCCAACATTTTCAATAAATTGCGTAGAATATGAAAACTTGTTATAATTGCGGATCTTCCTATAGCGGCAACTTCTGTCCTGAGTGTGGCGAGTCAACCCCGCACCGGATCAACCATCACTTCGTATGGCATGAAGTTCAACATGGCGTCCTGCACTTTGAGAATGGCCTCTTCTATACTATAAAGGAATTGATTACACATCCGGGAGATTGCGTCAGGCATTTTCTCGAAGGCAACCGTAAAAGGAACTATAAACCGATTGCTTTTGTTATTGTGACCTCGGCGATTTACTTATTGGTGAAGCACTTTCTGCACTTTAACGAATTTGGCAATGCTCAAATGCCTGGAAAAAATCCTAAAATTTTGATGAACTGGGTTGCTGAAAATTACAGTTATGCGAACCTTATAGAGATATTATTGATCGCAATCGTGTTGAAGCTGTTTTTTATTAATCGGGAATACAACTATTTCGAATATCTGGTATTGCTATGTTATCTGACGGGAATGGGAATGTTGTTCGGGGTTATAGCTATGATCGCAGCACATTACACCGGGGCAGGTTTTATTTATCACAGTATTTATTTCTGGGCGTTCTTTGTTTATGTCAGTTGGGGAATCGGCCAGTTTTTTGGCGGCGGACGGATCAACTACCTGCTTGGTGGAATATCATATTTTTGCGGGGTCAGTGCTTTCAGCGTTTTTGCGATCGGAATTGGGATCGCTATGGACCTCATGGGATTATAAAATGTTGAAGTTCTGCAGCCGTTCCGCAAGCGATTGAAGCGGCATCGCCGGCCGACAGACCGGCATACAGCGGAAAGCGCGACCCAGTCTCGGCAGAAGCGCGGAAAGGGTTGCGGCCAAATTCTAAGCCAAATGGTTCCAGCAGAAATAACGGTCGTCAAACTTTCGCACCGAAGCCACTGGATAAATGCAATTTCCTGTCGAGCCGTCCTTTGCACGCAGGCCATTTGAGATGCAGATCGTATTTTCACATAAAATATGCGGACTGATAAAATACCTGAAATCCCAATTGTAAACCAGGCTTTCGGACGCAGTTTCGCTATAATCCGCGATGATGATCTCCTTTAACAAAGGCAGCAATTCATTGAGGCTCTTGCATTCAATGCCGCTGTTTTCGCGAAGGCGATGGCGATTGTTCCCTATTTGTTGCGACTCTTTGAGGTTGTGCTTGATGTAGTTCCCGATGTCCAGAAGTGTTTCCTCATCAAGGGATTTAAATTTCAAGTCATAGTTATCCCAATGGAAGTCCTTCCACGAATGCCATTCGTGTTTAACGAAGTAAGATTTAATTTTCCGGATCAGGTTCATTAATTTAATAGCAAAAAATTAGTTCGGAGGCCAAAATATCCAATTACAAAATCAATTTAAGCACTTTTTGCAAATTGGCAATGGCCTGTGCAAATGTCGTTCAAATCTGGGAGTCCAAACGGGCTGAAAAATAAAAAATTGTAAGGGCAGTATGATAAAAAAGTAAGGTTTGCAAATTATCCTATGCACGCTAATATTTAGTGGAAATTCAACATATTACGCTGCGTGGTAAATTTGTCAGAAATTCTGGCGCAGTAAAATCACTATAATAATAATTCCGTACGAAATAATGCATTTTACCGCAAGCGTCTCAAAATAAACCTGCTGGCAAATCTTGGCATTACCCATTGATTTTTATATATTTAGCAATCTAAACTTGAAGACATGGACAGTAAAAGAATGATCAGCATCCTATTGCTGGCAGCCGGAGTAATTATGATCGGTTTCGGTATTTTTCGGATGAATACCGATACGTCCGGAAATACAAGCGAATCCCTTGGAATGTACGTATTGTCGGTTGGTGCCGTTGTTGCGATCTTTGCAACTGGTGCTATGGTCGGAGATAAAAGCTGATCTCAAGTTTTCGCTTTCAAACAAAAAAAACCCGAAATAGATTTCGGGTTGAATTGTAAAGTTTATTATTTGTTATGTCCCTTTCCGTTGGCATGCCCTTTTCCTTTGGCGTGTGCGGCTGCGGATTTTCCGTTATTGGTTTTTGCAGGCTTAACTCCAATGGTCTTTTGTGGCTTTCCTTTGTAGCCTTTATAATATTTTACTTTATGTTTTTTAAAGTATTTATACGGCGCAGGATCTGTGTCAGTTAGCACGACTTTATAACCGTTGTATAAGTTATAGTTTTTATGCGCGGCCGGCAGGCTTGCAGATCGTGTCCATTTGCCGTCGTTCTGATAGATGTATTGCTTTTTGCTGATGTCATAGTACGTTTCAACATCAGGAATATAATAATACGTTGCTTTCGTATAACCAGTCGGACCCCATGATGGTGGTTTGGTTATTGTAATCTGTGCTTGTGCAAATGCGCTGAACAGCAACATTGATGCTACAAACATTTTAATTGGATTTTTCATTTTGTGATATGTTAGTTTATAGTTCCTGTGCAATGACAGGCTAAAAGTGCTCCTTGCAAAATACCGACCAATTAAATTGTAAACTTAATTTTTAAGAAAATTTTGGCAATCCGATTTTATAAATTGCCCGGAAATACTGGAATGTTCACTATCAGATTTTTTATCTTTGTCAATTAAATAATCTTCGATGACTCTAGTTTTTGCTTCTAATAATCAGAATAAAATTGCTGAGATACAATCGATGCTTCCCGCCAACATCACAATTTTAAGTTTGGCCGATATCGGTTGCAACGTTAACATTCCCGAAACTGCTGCTACTATTGAAGGCAATGCGATTCTCAAAGCGAACTATATTACAGAAAATTTCGGCTACGATTGCTTTGCAGATGATTCCGGGCTCGAAGTAGCTGCTCTTAATGGCGCACCCGGAGTTCATTCGGCTCGATATGCGGGTTTGCAGCGCGATGATGCAGACAACATCCGGAAATTACTTGCTGAACTTGAAGGAAAACCCGATAGATCTGCGCGTTTCAAAACCGTGATCGCGCTTAACGCAAATAACGCGCAGCACTTGTTCGCAGGAACGATTGACGGTGTAATTACATCGGAACCAAAAGGTAATCAAGGCTTTGGATATGATCCGGTTTTTCGTGCCAATGAACATTCTTCCACTTTCGCAGAACTTTCGATGCATGAAAAGGCCGTTATCAGCCATCGCGGAAAAGCAGTTGCGCAATTGATCGCATTCCTCAAAAACTAATACGCTGATTTTCAATTCTTAATAAAAAATTAAATCTCCCGAAACCATTAGTTTTAGAAGGTTTTACTGCGTACTTTTGCAAAATATTTAAAATACTATATGAATAAATTTGAACAATTAGGATTGAGTGAATCGTTACTGCGGGCGATTTTAGATCTAGGATTTGAGAATCCGACCGAAGTACAGGAGAAAGCGATTCCCCTATTATTGGAAAAAGACACAGACATGGTTGCGTTGGCCCAGACGGGGACAGGGAAAACAGCCGCGTTTGGTTTTCCGCTTATCCAGAAGATTGACGCCAACAATAGAAATACGCAGGCGCTTATCTTATCACCTACACGCGAACTTTGTTTGCAGATTACGAACGAAATCAAAAACTACTCAAAATACGAAAAAGGTATTAATGTAGTTGCGGTTTATGGCGGTGCCAGCATTACAGATCAGGCTCGTGAGATCAAAAGAGGTGCGCAGATTATTGTTGCGACTCCAGGTAGAATGCAGGACATGATCAACAGAGGTTTGGTCAACATCTCGCAAATCAACTACTGTATCCTTGACGAGGCGGATGAAATGTTGAATATGGGTTTCTACGAAGACATCGTAAACATCCTTTCAACTTCACCTGACGAGAAAAGTACATGGTTGTTTTCGGCTACAATGCCACAAGAAGTTGCACGGATTGCAAAGCAGTTTATGCATGAGCCGATCGAAATTACTGTCGGAGCCAAGAACTCAGGTTCTGCCACGGTTTCACATGAGTATTATCTTGTGAACGCACGTGATCGTTACGAAGCTTTGAAACGTTTGGCTGATGCAAATCCGGATATCTTTTCGGTTGTATTTTGCAGAACAAAGCGCGACACACAACAAGTTGCCGAGAAACTGATCGAAGATGGATATAACGCTGCTGCATTGCACGGTGACTTGTCTCAGGCGCAACGTGATTCAGTTATGAAATCCTTCCGCGGACGCCAGATCCAGATGCTTGTTGCGACTGACGTTGCTGCACGTGGAATCGACGTTGATAACATCACTCACGTTGTGAACTACCAGCTTCCTGACGAAATTGAAACTTACAATCACCGTTCAGGCCGTACAGGACGTGCAGGAAAATTGGGAACTTCAATCGTAATCGTAACAAAAAGCGAGCTTCGTAAAATTTCATCGATCGAAAGGATCATCAAACAAAAGTTTGAAGAGAAAACGATTCCTAGCGGGATCGAAATCTGTGAAATCCAATTGCTTCACCTTGCAACAAAAATCAAGGATACTGAAGTTGACCACGAAATCGACAATTATCTTCCTGCTATCAATACGGTTTTGGAAGATCTTTCGAAAGAAGAACTTATTAAAAAAATGGTATCGGTTGAATTCAACCGTTTCATCAATTATTATAAAAAGACCAAGGATCTATCTTCGCAATCATCAGGTTCTGAAAGACGTGACGACCGTGAGCCAAGGGAATTCAACAACAATGGCGCGGTACGTTATTTCGTAAACATCGGTTCACGGGATAATTTCGATTGGATGTCATTGAAAGACTTCCTTAAAGAAACTCTTGATCTGGGCCGCGATGATGTTTATAAAGTTGACGTTAAAGAAGGTTTCTCTTTCTTTAATACCGATCCTGAACACAGCGACAAGGTTATGGAAGTCTTGAACAACATCCAACTGGAAGGCCGACGCATCAATGTCGAAATTTCGAAAAATGATGGTGGCGGACGACGTGACCATAACGGAAGAAGTGCCGGCGGAAGCTTTGGTGCAGCAAGAACTTCAGCCCCGAGAAGAGAAGGCAACTTTGCTCCAAGAAAAGAAGGCGGTTTCAGAAGTGAGCGCTCATCAGCACCACGGGAAGGTGGCTTCGGAGATCGTTCGTCAGCTCCAAGAGAAGGCGGATTCAGAAGCTCATCGCCACGTCGTGAAGGTGGATTTTCATCTGAAAGACCATCAAGAGAAGGTTCTCCTGAACGTGCTCCAAGACGCTCAGAAAGTTTCGGTGATTCGCCACGTGCGAAACGCCCGAGAAAGAGCTAACACTAGCTGTTAATTTTCTTAAATTTATAAGAAGACTGCAACATATCTTACTGCGTTTTACTACTTTTAGCCCTTTAAAACCAGACATGAGATATCTTGCGGTCTTCCTTTTTTTTCTGCTCAACATAGCAGTTTCAGCCCAGGCCACCGATCCCACACCAAAAGTTACCGGTACGATAATCGACGGCAATACTTTGCTGCCTTTGGAATTCGTCAATATAGTCAACCTGAACCGTGTTACGGGAAGTGTCAGCAATACGCGCGGATATTTTGAAATTGAGGCTACTGCCAATGATACGCTGCTTTTTTCCCTACTTGGTTTCCAATCTATTAAAGTACGCGTCACGAATGATTGGGTAAAAAATAAAACTACACAGATACAACTTACCGAAAAGGCAATTGCCTTGGAGGAAGTTATCATCCAACCTTATAAATTAACCGGTTATCTCGAAGTGGATTCGAAATTGATTCCGATTAATGAGAACTACAGGTACAGTATTTCCGGACTTGAACAAGGTTACGAAGCAGGTGAATATTCACCGGGCGCATTTGGGAAAGTGATGGGTTCCATATTCAATCCTGCCGACGCGCTCTACAATTTTTTCGGCAAAAAGCCAAAGGAACTTAAGAAGCTGCGTGATCTAAAAAAGGATAGTACTGTCCGGACATTACTTGAATCTAAGTACGACCGTGAGACTATTGCCGCTTTACTTGGAATTTCTAAAGAAGAAATTCCCGAAATCATGTCAAGATGTAATTATTCTGACGCATTTGTTGCGGCTGCAACCGATCTTCAGATTATGGATGCAATCAGTGATTGTTATGAGGAATACAAGATCCTGAAGAAAAAGTAATCACCTCCGATCATCAAAATATCGGGCTTCGATGCGCTTGATGTCCTTGATCGAATTCTTAGCCCACAACAGCCTTTTTTCAAGCATCTCATCTTCTGACAAGTGCCATTCAATATCCGATTTGCGTAACCTGCTTGTAAGATTTTGAATAATTATCGCCGCTGAAACCGAGATATTAAGGCTTTCGGTAAATCCATTCATAGGAATTTTTAGAAAACCATCGGCTGCAGCCAAAACTTCTGCTGAGAGTCCGTCGCGCTCCGTTCCAAAAAAGAATGCCGCAGGTTTTAAAATATCAAAGTTTTCAAGATCGCAGTCATTTTCGTGCGGAGATGTCGCTATGATCCGATAGCCTTTCTGCTTTACGGACGCAATGCAATCCGACATAGAATCAAACCTGTTTATATCAACCCACTTCTGCGAACCCATCGCAATTTCTTTATCGATTTTCTTCCCATAACGCTCTTCCACGACATTAAGCTGTTGGATCCCGAAGACTTCACAACTTCTCATCACCGCACTCGTGTTGTGCATCTGGAATACATCTTCCATAGCGATCGTAAAGTGATTTGTTCGCTGTTCGAGCACTTTGCGGAATTTGGCTTTTCTGTTATCGGTAAGAAAACCTTCAAGGTAAGTGAGATAATCAATGTCGGTCATAAGTAATTTTTCAGCGGCAAAGTAAGCGCATTTGCAGTGAAATCACTAATTTTATTCCGAACCCGAAACAGGATCTGATGTCGCAGAAGAAAAAATTGGTAGTATTGACAGGAGCCGGAATAAGCGCTGAAAGTGGCGTTCCGACATTTCGCGATTCAAACGGATTATGGGAAGGACATGAGGTGATGACAGTCGCAACACCTGAAGGTTTTCAGAACAACCCGGAGCTTGTACTTGACTTCTACAATCAGCGACGAAAACAGCTTCATCTGGTTCAGCCAAATCAGGGGCATCTTATTCTAGCGGAGCTTGAAAACGATTACGATGTTTATATCATCACACAAAACGTCGACAACCTGCATGAAAAAGCCGGAAGCTCCAATGTGCTTCATTTACACGGCGAATTACTGAAAGTAAGAAGCGTAAGCAACTCGATGCATATTTTGGATTGGCACGGTGATCTAAAACTTACTGATAAAGATCCCGAAGGAAACCAACTGCGTCCTCACATCGTGTGGTTTGGTGAAGAAGTTCCGGCTTTGGAAGAAGCGGTCGACATAACTGAACAAGCTGATATTTTTGCAGTTATTGGAACGTCTTTGCAGGTTTATCCGGCAGCCGGACTTGTACAATATGCAAATCCAAATATTCCGATTTTCTACGTTGACCCAAATCCTGCACCGATGAACAATGTTGGAAAGAGGCTTACGGTCATCGCCGAACCTGCCTCGACAGGAGTTGCGATTTTTCGAGAGAAACTTGCCAGCATAGACTTCTGATTCACCGGCAATTTTCGGATACAACTGCCGATGAAGACTGATTTTCCTTTCATGTTTGCGTCTTAAAAGTTATATTTGCTTTTATCTCGAAAAACAAACCAGATGCAGATTTTAAACGAACTCAACGCTGTTTCACCGATCGACGGCCGATACAGAAGCAAGACCATTTCCCTTTCACGCTATTTTTCGGAAGAAGCGTTAATCCGTTATCGAATTCTTGTTGAAGTTGAGTATTTCATCGCTCTGTGCGAATTGCCTTTGCCACAACTTACTAATGTGGATGCTCACTTGTTTCCGTCTTTGCGTGAACTTTATAAGAACTTTACTTCGGAGAATGCGCAGGCAATCAAGGACATTGAAAAAACCACCAACCACGATGTCAAAGCGGTTGAATATTTTATAAAAGATGCGTTTGAAAAATTGGGCTTATCATCATATAAAGAATTCATTCACTTCGGATTGACTTCGCAGGACATCAATAACACTGCAATTCCGCTTTCGGCGCAGGAAGCATTTCAGGACGTTTACATGAAATCGCTGATTCAGGTAATCGCAAAACTCAAAGAACTTGCAACAGAATGGAAAGGTATTCCTATGCTCGCGCGAACACACGGGCAACCTGCATCGCCAACACGTCTCGGAAAAGAAATAGCTGTTTTTGTCGAACGCTTAGAAGAACAGATGCGACTGCTTTTCAATATTCCGTTTGCTGCAAAATTTGGCGGCGCAACCGGGAATTACAACGCGCATCATGTTGCATATCCTCAAATTGACTGGAAAGAGTTCGGATCGAAATTCGTTGTTGAAACACTGGGATTACATCATTCTTTTCCGACAACACAAATAGAACATTATGATCATTTTGCAGCATTTTTTGATGCATTGAAGCGCATCAATACAATTATAATCGATCTTGACCGTGACATTTGGACGTATGTCTCAATGGATTATTTTAAGCAGAAGATTAAAGCAGGTGAAATCGGATCGTCGGCGATGCCCCACAAGGTAAATCCGATCGATTTTGAAAATTCGGAAGGGAACCTCGGAATGGCAAATGCGATTTTTGAACATTTATCAGCAAAGTTGCCATTGTCAAGATTACAACGCGATCTAACCGACAGCACGGTTTTGCGGAATATCGGTGTCCCGATCGGGCATACATTGATTGGATTCGAAGCAACGCTCAAAGGTTTGAACAAACTACTTTTGAATGCTGATAAATTTGCTGAAGATCTTGAAAAGAACTGGGCTGTCGTTGCTGAAGCAATTCAAACAATATTACGCCGTGAAGGTTATCCAAATCCGTATGAGGCTTTAAAAGGATTGACACGAACGAATACTACAATTGATAAAGAAGCTATTCATGGTTTTATAAAAACATTGGATGTCGGAGATGATATTAAAGCCGAATTATTAAAAATTACTCCTGCGAATTTCGTCGGAATATAGTAAGATAAAACCCTAGCCCTGATGGCGGCGGTATCCTTTTTCTCGTGGCAGAGCTTGCGATGACGCGGAAAAAGATAAAGCCAACAGCAGGAAAAAGCTTCAAAAAATATGACCGCCGAAACAGCCATAGCAACAGCAGCCGCAGCAGAGTCGACAGTTCATTTATATCCGCTGATCAGCGACCTCGGACTGATTCTAATGACAGCCGGTGTGGCTGTTTTGTTGTTTAAGAAAATAAAGCAGCCATTGGTGCTTGGGTATCTCATAGCGGGATTCCTGGCGGGCAATCATTTTGACTTCTTTCCATCGGTAACGGATATCCGCAGTGTGGAGATCTGGGCAGAAATTGGGGTGATATTTTTACTCTTTAGCCTCGGACTGGAATTCAGTTTCAAGAAGCTGATGAAAGTTGGCGGAACAGCCTCAATTACAGCCACCACGCAAATTGTATTAATGTTGCTTCTTGGCTATAGCGCAGGCTATTTTATGGGTTGGAAGCAGATGGATTGTATTTTTTTGGGTGTAATCCTTTCCATATCATCTACGACGATTATCCTCAAAACATTTGACGAACTTGGCGTCAAAGCCCAAAAATTTGCGGGCATAGTGATCGGATCATTGATCGTGCAGGACATTGTAGCGATTCTAATGTTAGTGCTTTTATCAACAATCGCTGTGAGCTCGCAATTCTCAGGAACCGAATTATTCCACTCCGTTTTGAAACTTGTTTTCTTCCTTACGATCTGGTTTGTAGGCGGAATCTTCTTTGTCCCGACGTTACTGAAGAAGGCGAAAAATCTCCTTACAGACGAAATGCTCCTTATCATTTCAATCGCGTTATGCCTGATGATGGTGATCTTGGCTGCGAATGTTGGGTTTTCACCTGCGCTCGGAGCATTTATAATGGGGTCAATCATTGCTGAAACTACGCAAGCCGAGCATATTGAACATCTTGTAAAACCCGTAAAAGATCTATTTGGAGCGGTTTTTTTTGTATCGGTCGGAATGCTTATTGACCCTGAGATGCTATGGGAACATGCTGTTCCGGTTGTGGTACTGACCTTCGTTACAATCTTAGGCCAATCAATTAGTTCAACAATTGGAGCATTATTGTCGGGGCAACCTCTGAAGCAATCAGTGCAAACAGGAATGAGCTTATCACAAATTGGAGAATTTTCTTTTATTATCGCGACTCTTGGGATGACGTTGAATGTAACCAGCAGCTTCCTTTACCCTATTGTTGTTGCGGTTTCTGCCGTTACAACGTTTACGACTCCGTTCATGGTTCGGTATTCGACGCCTTTTTCGGAATTTCTAGCTCATAAATTACCCCGGAAATGGATAAAGAAGATTGAACGATACAGCGCGAATGCACAAGCAATAAAATCTGTAAGTACCTGGCAAATTGTAATTCGGGCTTACCTTACCCAGATCGTCATCCATTCGGTTATAATTGTTGCGGTAACGTTGCTTTCGGCGAAATTCCTGCTTCCGCTCGTCGAAGATTTTAGGTATGGCAGCGCACTTGCTGCCGTTGTTACATTGATAATACTAGGTCCGTTTTTATGGGCACTGGCGTTGCGCCGTGTTGCAGTCAAAGAAGTCGGAGTCTTAATGTCGGAACGCAAATACCGCGGCCCGGTCATAATGATGATTCTGCTTCGCTTTGTCGTCACGTTGGTCTATGTCGGCTTCTTACTCGACAGCCTGTTTTCACGGGAGGTTGCATTGGTGGCTTTTATTTGCGGAATTGTATTGTTTGTGCTTTTCCCGAAACAACTCACAGCGCAATACCATCGGATAGAGAATCACTTCCTAAAGAATCTCAATGCGCGTGAAATCATAAGCAATAAACGCCGCCGAAGCGATCTAACTCCGTGGGAAGGCCACTTAACTACTTTTGATATTGCGAAAGAATCGAATATTGCCGGTAAAACTTTGGAAGAGCTTAAATTTCGTGAGGAAATGGGCGTCAATGTTGCCTTTATAAAGCGTGGCGATATTACGCTAAAGATACCCGGCAGGAACGAACGGCTTTTCCCTGGCGACGAGGTATGTGTAATAGGAACCGACAAACAAGTTGAACAGTTTAAAAAATACCTTGATAAAAACGAGATTGATGTGCCCGAACATGTTGCCGAAGAAGAAATTGTTCTTCAGCAACTCGAACTTGACTCGGAACATTTTGTTGGTAAAAGCATCCGCGAGTCGCAATTGCGTGAGAAGACAAACGGAATGGTCGTGGGGCTCGAACGCAAAGGCAAGCGAATCCTCAATCCCGAATCGACTGTAATTCTTGAAAAAGATGATATTTTATGGATTGTCGGCGAACGCAGATTAATTGCGCAGCTACTTCGAACAAGACAAACCGTTTAACCTAATTATCTTGAGTAGTTTGGTGCTTCTTTCGTGATAGTTACATTATGAGGATGGCTCTCCGTAATCCCGCTTGCAGTGATCCTGACGAATCGGCCCGTTTCCTGTAATGTTGGAATGTCCTTAGCTCCACAATATCCCATTCCGGCGCGTAAACCACCAATGAATTGTTGCATGCTCTCGTTGAGTTCGCCTTTGTATGGAACGCGGCCAACGATTCCTTCTGGAACTAGTTTTTTGATATCGTCTTCAACATCCTGGAAATATCGGTCTTTTGAACCTTCTTTCATTGCTTCAACAGAACCCATTCCGCGGTACGATTTAAATTTCCTTCCTTCAAAAATGATCGTTTCACCTGGAGATTCTTTTGTTCCGGCCAATAACGAACCCAGCATTACGCTGTCGGCTCCAGCTGCCAATGCTTTTGGGATGTCGCCCGTATATCGAATACCGCCATCAGCAATAACGGGAACTCCTGTTCCTCGAAGTGCCGCAGCAACTTCAAGTACGGCCGAAAATTGTGGAAATCCGACACCTGCAACAACACGGGTGGTGCAGATCGAACCTGGCCCAATTCCGACCTTAACTCCATCAGCACCATTTTCAACCAGGTACAATGCGGCTTCAGCTGTAGCTATATTTCCAACGATGACATCAACATCAGGGAATTGATCTTTCACCTTTTTCAATACCTCAACGACGCCTTTAGTATGTCCATGGGCTGTATCTATGATTATTGCGTCGACACCTGCGTTAACTAAGGCTTCAGCACGTTGTACAGCATCTGGAGTTACTCCAATCGCAGCAGCAACCCGGAGCCGGCCGTAAGTATCTTTATTTGCGATCGGTTTTTGCGTAAGTTTCGTGATATCGCGAAATGTAATTAGTCCGACAAGTTTATTTTCTGAGTTTACAACCGGAAGCTTTTCAATTTTATGACCCTGCAGAATCACTTCGGCTTCTTCCAATGAAGTGCCTTCGGAAACTGTTATCAGATTTTCACTGGTCATTACTTCGATTATCGGGCGTGAGGAGTTTTTTTCGAAACGCAGATCTCTGTTTGTGACGATACCTTTCAGTAATTGATTATCATCAACAATCGGAATTCCGCCAATGCCGAATTCTTTCATTGCGTTTTTTGCATCTATGACAGTTGCAGTAAGCGGAAGTGTCACCGGATCGATAATCATCCCCGATTCGGCTCGCTTGACTTTTCGAACCTTCGCAGCCTGCTGCTCGATCGTCATGTTTTTATGAAGAACTCCGATCCCGCCTTCCTGCGCCATTGCAATTGCCATTGCGCTTTCGGTCACGGTGTCCATTGCAGCCGAAACTACGGGGACATTCAAGGTGATATTTCTGGAAAATTTTGATTGGATGCTGACTTCGCGCGGAAGTACTTCCGAGTAGTTTGGGATCAACAATACGTCGTCGTAAGTTAGTCCTTCACCTATAATTTTGGAGCTGTGTGCGATCATTGCAATTTGTAGTTGAATTGCGTGCAAATATACACAATTTGAACCAATAATTATTTCATGCCCAATCAGAAAGTTGCGTTAAAAACCGACGCTGCTTTTCACCCTTTTGTACATTTATATCATAAACAAATGTCTGATGTTAATAGTTACTGTTGCGATTCTGCTCGTGTACCTTTTCCTGTCTCAGCCGAAGTTTGGAAATGCGCCTACAGGCATTCAACTCGACAAAATCAAAAAGTCGCCACATTACCGCGATGGTAAATTCCACAATTTGAATTACACGCCAGATTTGACGGAAGGTACAACCTACTTTAAAATCCTGAAAAAGGTCCTGTTCGAAAAAAATAAACGGAGCCGGCCGCAGGATGTTCTTCCTTCCAAGATAACGAATCTGCATGCGCTTGATCCTTCTGAGGATGTCATCGTATGGTTCGGACATTCGTCTTATTTCCTTCAGATTGATGGAAAACGGTTCCTCGTAGATCCGGTCTTTAGCGGAGCTGCATCGCCAGTGAAAGCAACTACCAGAAGCTTTGCAGGCACTGATGTTTATTCGGCTGATGATATTCCGGCAATTGACATTTTATTTATTTCACATGATCATTGGGATCATCTTGATTATGAGACAATTTTAAAACTCAAGCCGAAAATTGGAATGATAATCTGCGGATTGGGAACAGGTGCGCATTTGAGGAAATGGGGATTTGATGTGGCCAAAATCAATGAACTGGATTGGAATGAATCGGTAAGCCTTGAAGATGGTTTTTCGGTAACCGCTACACCAGCCCGCCACTTTTCTGGCCGCAGCCTTATTCGCAACCGAGCTATATGGGTGTCGTTCGTATTGCAGACTCGAAACCGGAAACTGTTTCTTGGTGGCGATAGCGGCTACGATACTCATTTCAAAACGATCGGAAGTGTACATGGTCCATTTGATCTGGTTATATTGGAATGTGGCCAATACGATGAAAGCTGGAAATATATCCATCTGATGCCTGAAGAAACTGTGCAAGCAGCATCCGACTTACAGGCAAAAGTCCTGATGCCGGTTCATTGGGCTAAATTCGCGTTGGGAAACCATGCCTGGGATGATTCGATCTTACGTGTTACAAGGTCTGCACAACAAGTGAATATGCCGTTGTTTACTCCAATGATCGGTCAAAAGTTGCTTCTTGATGAACAGCCGTTAATTAACGACTGGTGGAAAGGTGTCAACTAGTGAAATTCTCCGAATACTTTGGTCGCTTCATTGTAAGCGCTTTCAAAGCTCATCGGACTCGTATTCGTGTTTTCGCGTTGCGAGGTGAAATAAGAAAGTAATTTTTCAGTTGGCATATTTCCGGTCAGGTCGTCGGTTGCCATTGGACAGCCGCCAAATCCCTGGATTGCTCCATCAAATCTTCTGCAACCTGCTTTGTAGGCGGCGTCTGTTTTTTCAAACCATTTTTGTGGTGTCGTATGCAGGTGTGCCCCAAATTCGATTTCAGGGTATTGCGGAATTAGATTTGAAAATAGATATGTTATCACTTCAGGAGTTGAACTTCCGACGGTATCCGACAATGAAAGTATTTTAACTCCCATCGAGGAAAGTTTTTGCGTCCACTCGCCTACTATTTCCACATTCCACGGATCGCCATACGGATTTCCGAATCCCATCGATAAATAGGCGACAACTTCTTTGGAGTTCTTCCCGGCAATTTCAAGTATCTCCGATAATGTCACGATGGATTCGGCGATTGTCTTGTGCGTGTTCCGCATCTGGAAGTTTTCCGAAATTGAAAATGGATAGCCCAAATAGCGTATTTGTTCATGTTTGGCAGCTGATTCCGCTCCTTGCGTATTGGCAATGATTGCAAGCAATTTTGTTGTGGTTTGTGAGAGGTCCAACATCGATAGTACCGCTGCAGTATCTTGCATTTGCGGAATTGCCTTCGGAGAAACGAAACTTCCGAAATCTAAAGTATCAAATCCGACGCGCAAGAGCGATTGTATATAAGCTGCTTTGCGTTCTGTCGGAATCATTGTCTTTATTCCCTGCATTGCGTCGCGCGGACATTCGATAATTTTTATTGCCTTCATAGAAAATCAAAGATAAAGAAACAAATGCATTTTATAAAACGATTTATGGCTGCGGCCGGAAATAGCTTATTACCACATTTGGTAATATCGTTCTTTATTACGTAATTTGGTAATAATTATGAATATTACATAATTTGGTAATATACAATATTGATTAATTTTTTATATTTGATGATATGACAAGCGTTATTACAGGAGATATTATAAATTCAAGAAAACTTTCGTCAGAGCTATGGGTCGGCGGACTCAAACAATTACTTGGCACAAAAGGAAAAACGCCTCAAGATTGGGAAATATATCGTGGCGATGAGTTCCAGATAGAAATCAATCCGCAACATGCATTGCTGACGGCAATCCAGATAAAAGCCTACCTCAAAAAACTAAAACTTGATGCGCGAATGAGTATCGGGATTGGAGAGAAGAATTACGACGGAGCGAAGATCACCGAAAGCAACGGCACTGCCTTCATTAACTCAGGGGAACTTTTTGAAACATTGAAAAAAGAAAAACTGACTCTCGCAGTGAACTCGGCAAATGCGGAATTTGACTACCAAATGAACCTGATGTTGCGGCTAGCCTCTTCGATCATGAACAATTGGCTGCCACAATCGGCCGAATTTGTACTGATTGCAATCGAACACAGAAATTTATCACAGGAAGAACTCGGAGCATTGCTCGGAATCAACCAAGCTGCCGTAAGTCGCCGACAAACACGCGCGCAATTTGAACTTATCATGGAACTCGACACCTTTTTCAGAAAACAAATCAAGAACCTCAACCTATGATTATATTTGTCAAACTTTTGTTGGCGCATCTTTTAGGCGATTTCCTATTGCAGCCAAACTCGTGGGTAGCCGATAAAGAATCTAAAAGACACAGGAGCATTTATCTTTACCTGCATACGCTTTTGCACGGTTTGCTCGCGTGGGTTCTAATTGGCGAATATGAGTTTGTCATTTATGCTTTTGCACTGGCATTGCTACATGGGCTTATTGACTTTCTCAAGCTGAGATTCCAAAACGCAAGCACAAGAAGGAACTGGTTCATAATCGATCAGATATTGCATTTACTGGTGCTCGCGGTGATCGCTGCAATTTACACAAACCCCGCTGTTGAGCTGACGCCGCCTGACAATCGTTTTTGGATAATCCTTACGGGAGTATTATTGCTTACCAAGCCAACTTCGATCATCATCAAAAATATCATTTCAGTTTGGACGCCTGAAAACAACGAGCGAACCGACGGCTCGTTACAAAATGCCGGCAATTATATTGGGGTACTCGAACGGTTGTTTGTGATCTGTTTTATCCTGACCGGACATTTTGAAGCTATCGGATTTTTGCTCGGAGCTAAATCTATTTTCCGTTTTGGGGATCTGATGGAAGCAAAATCACGAAAACTTACCGAATATGTGTTGATTGGAACGCTATTGAGCTTCGGGATTGCAATGCTGGCGGGATTTTTAGTTCAATATGCGTTAACGCAGGTTCCGATTTAAGACCGCTTTGTTGATCGCTTTGACTAAGGCCGGTCCTTCGTAGATAAAACCTGTATATAGTTGGACGATGCTTGCTCCGGCGTCGAGTTTTTCGAGCGCATCGGCAACAGAATGGATTCCGCCAACACCAATAATTGGAAATGCATTATTGCTTTTTTCAGACAGGAACCGAATCACTTCCGTCGAACGTACCGTAAGAGGTTTCCCTGACAATCCGCCAACCTCAACCTTATTTTCTGATGTCAAACCTTCACGTGAAATAGTAGTATTGGTTGCAATTACTCCCGCAATCTTTGTTTCAGATACGATATCAATGATATCAAGAAGCTGTTCATTTGTAAGATCAGGCGCAATTTTCAGAAAAATCGGTTTCTGTTCCCGCTTTTGCAGATTCTTGTTTTGCAACGTCTGCAGCAATTGTGTCAGGGGCTCCTTATCCTGAAGGGCACGCAGGTTTGGAGTGTTTGGTGAGCTCACGTTAACAACAAAATAATCAACATGCTCATATAAAGCATCAAAGCAGGTTTCATAGTCAGAAGCAGCATTTTCATTTGGGGTTGATTTATTTTTTCCGATGTTGCCACCAATCAAAACGCCATTATTTTTTTTAAGACGTTCAACAGCTTCTAGAACGCCGCCATTATTGAAACCCATTCTATTGATAAGTGCGGAATCTTCTGGCAATCTGAATAACCTCTTCTTCGGATTTCCTTCTTGTTGCACAGGCGTCAATGTCCCAATTTCTATTGATCCAAAGCCGAAGTTCGTTAATTCCCTGTACAGCTTTGCATCTTTGTCGAAGCCGGCTGCGAGCCCGACCGGATTTTTGAATGTGAGTCCGCATACAACGGTCTCAAGCCTTTTGTCATTGACAACATACATCGACCGGATCAATTTCGAAATTCCGGGGATTTTCGAAATTGCCCTGATCATTGAAAAAGTAAAATAATGCACTTCTTCAGGATCGAACATAAACAGCAGCGGGCGAATCAGGAATTTGTACATGAGGTTTGGGATGATGGCGCAAAAGTAGGAAAATGAATTGAGTAATAGAAAATGCACCTTCGATTTGGTTGAAAGCACGCAGCCGCAGCCCTGATGGAAGCGGCATCCTTTTGATCCGCTTCTTTAGCGGGCAAAAGATACAGCGGACAGCAGGAAAAGCTGCCATTTTTGTACCTTTGGGAAAAACTTCAATTATGCAGAATATCATAGACCGATTTATAAGCTACGTTACGATCGACACCGAATCAGATGCTTCATCGCCAACAACTCCGAGTACTAAAAAGCAACTTGTATTGGCAAATTTGCTCGTCCAGGAGCTAAATAAAATTGGTTTGACCGAAGTGACGATCGATGAAAATGGCTATGTCATGGGAACCTTAGCTTCAAATGTAGATCATGAAGTTCCTGTAATCGGATTTGTATCGCATTATGATACTTCGCCTGATTTTAGCGGGGAAAACGTAAAACCGCAGCTTATTCCGAATTACGATGGTGGTGATATCGTGCTCAATGCAGAAAAGAAAATTGTGCTTTCGCCAAGCTATTTTAGCGACTTGTTACAATATAAAGGTCAGACGATAATTACAACCGACGGGACTACTTTGCTTGGCGCCGATGACAAAGCCGGACTTACCGAGATTGTAACCGCAATGGAATATTTGGTTCAGCATCCGGAAATCAAGCATGGAAAAATTCGTGTTGGTTTTACGCCTGATGAGGAAATTGGACGTGGAGCCGATATTTTCGATGTGGAGAAATTTGGTGCAAAATGGGCTTATACAATGGATGGAAGCCAGATTGGCGAACTCGAATATGAAAACTTCAACGCGGCCGGAGCGAAGATTACCTTTAAAGGAAAAAGCGTTCATCCGGGTTATGCGAAAGGCAAAATGATTAACTCAATGATGATTGCACACAAGTTCATCAAGAAGTTGCCGAAAAAAGAGATCCCACAGGAAACAACCGGCTACGAAGGGTTTTTTCATGTTACAAAAATCACCGGAAGCATTGAAGAAACGGTTGTGGAGCTGATTATCCGCGATCATGATGCGAAAGAATTCAAAAGGCGTAAGAAGCTGATCAGGAAGATTACGAAAAAGATCAACAATAAATGGGCGAAGCAGTTCGGTGAAAACATTGTAATTGCCGAGGTGAAAGACCAATATTACAACATGCGTGAAAAGGTTGAACCTGTAATGTACATTGTCGATCTTGCCGAGAAGGCGATGCGTGAGCTCGGGATCGAGCCGTTGATCAAACCAATTCGTGGCGGAACTGACGGAAGCAGACTGTCTTATATGGGATTGCCGTGCCCGAATATATTCGCGGGCGGACATAACTTCCATGGGAAATACGAGTATGTTCCGGTTGAAAGCATGCAGAAAGCAATTGATGTCATTGTGAGAATTGCGGAACTTACAGCAACTACCGACTTTTCAAAGAAATAAAAGTCGAAAGTCGAAAGTCAAAGGTCGACCCGAGCCTGTAAGGCGAACTGAGTGAGCTAAAGTCAAAAAAGACAGTAGATAATAGACAGGCGACACGAGAGTTTATTACGACAATAAAAATTGAAGAGATAATTTTAACAATCGATCTTCAGCTCGACTTGCGACTTGCGACCTTCGACTTGCGACTAATTCTATTTTTTTACTTCAACAACCGGATTCAGTTTGGCACTGAGTTCCATCGAGATTGCAGAGCGTTCCAACTTAAGTTTTCCCGACATCGTTTCGATAACTACTGTGGTTTCAGACAATTCGGCAATTCGGCCGTGGATGCCGCTTTTGGTGATGATCTTATCTCCCATTTTTAGGCTGCTTTCAAATGCCTTTTCTTTTTTTGCACGCTTCTGTTGAGGAAGAATCATGAAAAAGAACATCACTACGAAAATTAATATAATAGGCAGGAATTGTTGAATTTGGTCCATTTATTTGGTTGCTGTTGCGCTTCCTTCTTTAATTGAAGCAGTTATTGTTATTTGTTCTTGTCCTGATTTTGTATTTGTATAAACCATCACAGTTTTGCTTTGTTTTCCCTTCTTGTTTGTTGGGTCGAACGACACCTTCATCTCCGCAGTTTGTCCAGGTTTAATTGGATCTTTCGGATATTCAGGAACGGTACAGCCGCATGAACCGACAGCTTTCGAAATTATCAGGTCAGCTTCGCCCGTATTTTCAAATTTAAAGTTATACGTGACCTTTTCGGTGGCACCAATTTCCCCGAAATCATGTGTGGATTCTGCAAACCTTAGCACCGGATATTTCCCATTTGCAGGCGGCGGCGCAGGCTGTGGTGTATCTGCGCTGGCAGCTGGTGTTACAATTGGCGTAGCTGGAGCCTCAACATTAGCCGGAGAACCAGTAATCTCGCCTTTTTTACATGATGTTGTCGTTACTACGGCAGCAACGGCAAACAGGTAAGCAATTTTTCTAATCATGATCTTATTTTTAATTACATTAAACCTCTACCGGTTTTATTCAGTCTTTTTTCCGATTCAAATTCTTTGACAAGATTATCCAGGATCCCGTTGATGAAGATACTGCTTTTAGGTGTTGAATATTCCTTTGCAAGTTCCAGGTATTCGTTTATTGTCACCTTTACCGGTATCGAAGGAAACTTCTGAAATTCGCATATTGCCATTTTTAGGATAATCGTATCAATTTCAGCAATTCGTTCCGTATCCCAATTCGGAGTTTTGTCGATGTATTCCTTTGCAAGATCTTTTTCATTCAAGACCACTTTACGAAACAGATTCGAGACGAATTCCTTGTCTTCGGTATCTTTGTATAATTTCGGAACACGCAAGTTATTCTCGGCAGGAACCATCGCTTTGAGCTGCTTGATGATCTGGGTATTGACAAGTGGAATATCATCAATCCACGTCAGCTTGTTGTCTTCAAGATAATCATACAACTTTTCGTTCGGAGCTATGATCTCCATAAACATATCGACTACAAACTGTTTGTCTTGTTCGAACGTACTTGTACGTGTCGACATATATTCTGTATAAAGCGGACTGCTCTTTACTGCTTTCAGCAAAATAAGTATATAATCATCGTTAAGTGACCAATTATTTATTTTCCGATCTTCAAGCGCAATGCTTAGTGAGTTGTTGTCTTCAAGCATCTGCAACACCTGATTGTTGACGAATTTCAGGTTCGGATTTCGCTCTTCGGCTGTTGTAAGGTGTTTCTTTTTGGATTTTTCGATAAAGTCGAGTTCGCTTTTTCTCAATTCGATCAGCGATGAAAGCATGATCAGGTATAGATCCTGGATATTGTCGATGCTTGTCAGCAGAAATTTTTCCTGCTTCTCCAGGCTATCGGAACCATTCTGATGCATAGCGTAAATGGATTGCATCACTTTAACCCGGATATGTCGTCTGTTTAACACCTTGTAAGAACTTTTTTAAATTAAAGGAGCGAAAGAAAGTCTTTCGCTCCGCAAAAATAATATAAATTTCGTGACCGCTTCTTATTTAGCGTTTTGTTTTTTTCTTTCTGCAATCCGTGTTTCTGCAATAGATAACGCCGCTTGGTAAGTCGTCAGATCGTTGGCATCAGCGAACGTTAGTATCTCCAAAGTAGTGTTGTAGATATTCTCAGTACGGCGCATTGCTTCAGCACTGTCGTATCCAACGATTTCCGCATAAACATTGATGATTCCACCTGCGTTGATCAGGAAATCAGGTGCATATAAAATACCTTTATCTTTCAAAATCTGCCCGTGGATCATTTCATTGGCCAATTGGTTGTTCGCAGCTCCAGCGATTACTTTGGCTTTAATTCGGTTAATGGTATCGTCATTTACGGTTGCTCCGAGTGCGCATGGTGCGTAAATATCAACATCGGCAGAATATAAATCTGACCCAGAAAAAATTTCCGCTCCGTATTTTGCTTTTATTTCCTGAAGGCGTGCTTCATTAATATCGGTGATCTGAACCAAAGCGCCTTCTTTTGTCAGATAATCGACAAGAGTTTCTCCAACATGTCCTATTCCCTGAACCAATACTTTCTTCCCGCTTAGGCTTTCACTGCCGAACTTGTATTTTGCAGCAGCTTTCATTCCCATGTAAACGCCAAAAGCTGTAACTGGAGATGGATTTCCTGATCCGCCACGCGACTGAGAAATACCGGTTACATAAGGAGTCACGTCACGGATCAAATCCATATCGGCGGTCGTCGTACCAACATCTTCAGCAGTAATATATTTTCCGCTAAGGGAATTGATATATTCACCAAACTTGATGATCATTTCAGGAGTCTTGTCAATTTTTGAATCACCGATAATAACCGCTTTTCCGCCGCCAAGGTTTAAACCTGTTACAGCCGATTTATAAGTCATTCCGCGAGACAACCTTAGAACATCGTTAAGAGCTTCCCATTCATTTGTATAATTCCACATTCTGGTTCCGCCCAAAGCAGGTCCCAAAACTGTGTTGTGTATTCCTATTATTGCTTTTAAACCAGTATCTTTGTCGTTGCAAAAAACGATCTGTTCGTGGTTGTCAAATGAGAGCTGCCCAAAAACAGGATCTATTTTATGAAGCTCGTTTGCCGTTGTGAATTCTGTTGTCATAGAAATGATTTATAGTTGCGACTTTGTCAAAAAGACTACGCAAAATTAATACTTAAATCAGAATAAGTCTACCATATTTGGTTTAAATTAGTAATTCACTAATGATGCGACATTTATCCCCACGTCCGGCACATTCTGAACTTGCGCAAAATTAACGAATTAAGCAAATTTATACGCCAGAACAACCTAATAAGATGAGAGAATTACAGTATTTGAATAAATATTTCGTCAAATATAAATATCGGTTCCTATTCGGAATCATCACCACTATTGCAGCTCAGGTATTTTCGTTGTTCACTCCGAAATTGATCAGTGAGTCGTTTAAGGCGATTGAAGCACACAGCACAAACGCGGTATTAAATACATCCTTGATCCGAACCGAACTGTTAAACAATATCCTTTTGATAATCGGAACTACCATAGTTGCTGGCTTTCTGACTTTTTTGATGCGTCAGACGTTGATCGTGATGTCACGCCACGTCGAATTCGACCTGAAGAATGAAGTGTTTCGGCAGTACGAGAACTTGTCACAGCATTTTTACAAGCAGAACAGGACCGGCGACTTGATGAACCGCATCAGCGAGGACGTTGGAAAAGTCCGCATGTACGTTGGCCCAGCCGTAATGTATACCATAAATACGTTCATCCGTTTTGCAATGGTGATCGTATATATGTATAATGTTTCTCCCCGATTAACACTCTATACGTTGCTTCCACTTCCGGTTCTATCGTATGCAATCTTTAGGTTAAGTGTCGAGATTAACAAACGCAGCACGGTTTTTCAGGAATACATGTCAAAAGTTTCGAGTTTTACGCAAGAGGTGTTTTCCGGCATCCGCGTTATAAAAGCCTACTCATTGGAAAAAGGGCAACAACAAAGCATGGTGGATCTTTCAAATGAAAGCAAAGCAAAAAGCATGAGCCTTGCTAAAGTTCAATCGTTGTTCGGCCCGTTGATGATGGCGTTGATTGGAGTGAGCAACTTAACAGTGATTTATTTCGGGGGAATGATGTACATCGATGGCAGAATCGCAAGCATAGGTACGATTGCGGAGTTTATTCTTTATGTCAACATGCTGACTTGGCCGGTCGCCTCATTGGGCTGGGTTTCATCGATGGTCCAGGAAGCAGAAGCATCGCAAAAACGTGTCAATGAATTCCTGAAGATTGAGCCTGAAATCAAAAACAATCACGAAGGTGCCTCTGAAATACATGGAACAATCGCTTTTAATAACGTCGGATTCACATATGAAGACACCGACATTAAAGCACTTCACAATGTTTCTTTTACAATAAAAAAAGGAGAAACAATTGCAATACTTGGAAAAACAGGATCTGGAAAATCGACTATTCTTTCACTTATCAGTCGGCTCTATGATGTTAATGAAGGCAACATTACGATCGACGGCAGAGAAGTTTCGCAGGTCAATTTGTATGACCTTCGCAACAGCATCGGAATTGTCCCGCAGGATGCGTTCCTTTTCTCTGATACAATCAAAAACAACATCAAATTCGGAAAGGAAGACGCTTCTGATGAAGAAGTGATTGAGGCTGCAAAGCTTGCCTTTGTACATGATAATATTGCCAACTTCAATCTGCAATATGAGACGATACTGGGCGAACGCGGGATTACACTTTCAGGCGGACAAAAGCAACGCGTTTCAATCGCACGTGCCGTAATTAAAAATCCGAAAATATTGCTTTTGGATGATTGTTTGTCGGCTGTCGACACCGAAACAGAAGAAGCGATCCTAACCAACCTGCTAAAATTCTGTCGTGACAAGACTACGATCATCGTGAGCCATCGCGTTTCATCAGCAAAAAATGCTGATACGATCTTGATTTTGGAGGAAGGAAAAATTATCCAGCAAGGTTCCCACAACCAACTTGTAAATCAGGACGGTTACTACCGTGAGCTGTATCTGAAACAACTTTCGGAAAAAGAATTGACCTGATTGTTTGTTTTATCAATCAAATTTTATCATTTTTGAATGGTAATTAACCAATAATTGACAGAAAGATTATGAGAGAAAATGATTTGTTAGAAAAAGAGGAAATCTTTTCTAAAGTTTTAAGAGCCGGCCGACGAACTTATTTTTTTGATGTGCGTGCGACAAAAGCGGATGATTACTACATTACCATCACCGAAAGCAAGAAGTTTACCGAAGAAGACGGATCATTTCATTTCAAAAAGCATAAAATCTATTTATATAAAGAGGATTTCGCGGCATTCGCGGAAATTTTGGACGACATGACTTCGTATGTTCTGAACCACAAAGGCGAAGAAGTGATTTCTGAACGACATCAAAAAGATTTCAAAAAAGAATATCAACTTGAAAAAGTAAATGAAGAAGCTCCAGCCTTGAGTACTTATACCGATGTCAGTTTCGAAGACATTTAGTCTCAGATCACGATATTTAATCCGATACGAAAGTGTCGGATTTTTTTTATCCAATTATCCTATAAGTAAGCCATTTGGAACTTTGAAATCAGGTGCAAGCAATATCACATCACCTTCGTCTCCGACTGCGCCAAGCACAAGGCATTCACTCATAAACTTACCGATCTGCTTTTTCGGAAAGTTCACGACCGCAACAATTTGTCTTCCTACGAGATCTGCGACTTGATATCTTTTCGTTATTTGTGCCGATGATCGTAATATTCCGGCCTCAGCTCCAAAGTCGATATGAAGCTGATATGCCGGCTTACGTGCTTCAGGAAAATCTAATGCTTAGATGATTGTTCCCACACGCATTTCTATTTTATTGAATTCGGGAAAAGTAATTTGGGCTTTCATTGTAATTGTGTAATTGACTTTGCAAAAGTTATAAGAATAGCTGATTTATTTTTTGGAAATTGAGCACTTAAAATTTAATTATGGAATCAAACTACTCCGCTAAAGCTAATCTACAAAATTCTTCAGATTATATTGAAACTGCACCTAATGTCCTGTTACATGTAAAGGATTACGGTCATGGAAAGCCTGTTATTCTTATCCATGGCTGGCCGCTTTCAAGTGATATGTGGGAACATCAAATCCAGGTTCTGGTTGATAATAATTTCCGTGTGCTAGCGTACGACAGGCGTGGTTTCGGGAAATCGTCACATCCTTGGGATGGTTATGATTATGATACTTTGGCAGACGATCTCAGAGCCATAATTGATGAAAAAGGCTTATCAGAAGTTACACTCGTAGGTTTTTCAATGGGCGGCGGCGAAGTAGCAAGATATTTCAGCCGGCATAGCGGCCACGGAATAACTAAAGCGGTTTTCATTTCCTCAGTAACCCCGTTCATGTTAAAAACTGATGACAACGAAGACGGCATGCCAAAAGAAGATTTCGACAAAATGGAATTCCAGATTCGGAAAGACCGTTTTGATTTTTTAAAAACATTCGGGAAAGAGTTCTATGGCGTCGGATTGATCAGCAAACCCGTAAGTTCGGCCCATCTTGAAAACGATTTCCATATTGCTGCAGGCGCGTCGCCCCGTGCTACGTTGGAATGTCTGCATGCTTTTTCACGTACGGATTTCCGGGCTGATCTACATGTAATCAATGTACCGACATTAATGATCCACGGCGATGAAGACAAGACTGTTCCGATTGAATCTTCATCTGAAAAAGCGGCGAATCTAATACCAAATTGTCGTTTCATTATGTATGACGGAGCTCCGCATGGCTTATTTTATACAGAAAAAGAAAGATTAAATCGGGATTTGATCGAGTTCCTGAACGAGATCTGGTAGCATCGCGGTTTCGAATATTCAATTTTTGTCGTACTTTGGAAGCAGTTAAATTCGTCATGCCAAAAACCTCTTCCACAATGTTACCGCTTGGGACGCCTGCTCTCGATTTCCGGCTTCGCGCGACCAATTCCAATTACCACTATTCGTACGCTGATCTTAAAGGCAGCAAAGGAACGCTTGTCATGTTCATCTGCAACCATTGTCCGTATGTGCACCATGTTTTACCTGAAATTTTAATGATTGTTTCGGATTATCGTGTGATGGGAATCGGTTTTATTGCGATAAGCAGCAATGATGCAACGCAATATCCGCAGGACGGACCTGAGATGATGGCCGAATTCGCTTTCCGGAACAGTATCGATATTCCCTACTTATATGATGAAACGCAGGAAGTGGCCAAAGCCTTTGACGCAGCCTGCACGCCCGACTTTTACCTTTTTGATGCGAATGACAAGCTGTTTTACCGCGGCCAAATTGATGACTCTCGTCCGGGAAATAACATTCCTTTAAGCGGAAGCGATCTTCGCGGCGCGTTGGATGCATTGGTCTTCAACCGGAATTTGGTATCGCCGCAGAAGCCAAGTGTTGGCTGCAGCATCAAGTGGAAATTATAATTTCTCGAGCACAACATCAATAGGCTTGTTAGCTTTGCGTCCGAACTGCATTGCATTTTGCTGAAGCTGGCTCGAACAAAGAACGTACATATTATACGTATATAATTGTATGGTTGCCGATTTATAAACGGGCGGAATATTTTCGTCTTCGATCTTCACCATCATATCATCAGCGGGAAATTCATTGGTAACTGATAACAAATAAGTATCAGTTGCATATGGAAAGAACCATCTTGCTTTTTCAACAACAGCATCGACGGAAAGCCTTTTGCCATCACTTCCGATTCGGTAGTTCTCGGAAAAAACCAGCGTCTCACCTGTTTTGTTCCAACTGTACTTATTATCGGTATTGACGGCTTCTTGTCCTTCTGAATCTACAAGAGTGACTTTTAAACTGGCAATATTCTCCTTCTTCCCATCTTCGTGGATATGCAACACGATATACGACGTGAAATCAAACCCGCAATGCTGTTGTGCATTTGCAGATGTTATGATAAAAAAGAAAAACAACAGATAACGCATCATCATAGTGCCACAAAAATACTGATTAAAAAGAAAGGCACCCGTTGAAGAGCACCTTTTTAATAATGTAACCTGTAATAATCTTCACTTTACTATTGTAATGCGATTGACATTGCTATTGAACTTATTTCACCTCCATCAGTTCCACATCGAAAATTAACGTGGCATTTGGTGGGATAACGCCTCCAGCTCCTGAAGTTCCGTATGCAAGATCAGGCGGAATCACGAAACGCGCTTTGTCGCCAACCTGTAAAAGAGCAATTCCTTCATCCCAGCCTTCGATCACGTTTCCTTGTCCGAGTGGGAATTCGATGGGTTTCTTTCTTGTATAAGAACTGTCGAAAACTTTTCCGTTTTCGAGCGAACCTGAATAGTGAACTGCTACCGTACGTCCATTCTCAGCTTTCTTTCCGTTTCCTTTCTGGATGAATTTATATCGAAGTCCGCTTTCTGTTTTTTCAAAACCTGCCGCCAATTGTTCTATTTTTGCTTCTGCTTCCGCTTTTACTGCTGCTTCTCTTTTTGCACGTGAACCTTCAAATGTTCGGAAAGCCTCAACTGCATTCCACTTCTTAGCTTCCTCGCCTACCCGGATTATTTCAACCGATTCCATCAAATCGCCTTGCGCGACAGCGTCAACGACATCTTGCCCATCTACGACATATCCGAACACGGTATGTTTATCGTCAAGCCATCCAGTCGGGATATGTGTGATGAAAAACTGTGAACCATTGCTTCCCGGACCAGAATTTGCCATCGACAAGACTCCTGGCCTGTCATGACGAAGCTCCGGATGAAATTCATCGTCGAACTTATAACCTGGTCCGCCGCTTCCAGTTCCTTGTGGATCGCCACCTTGGATCATGAAATCGGGAATTACCCGGTGAAATTTGAGTCCGTTGTAAAACGGCTGACCTTGCGGCTTTGCTTTATTATCGAGATTTCCTTCGGCAAGAGCGACAAAATTGCCGACAGTTCCCGGAGTGCGATCGTGCGTAAGTTTGATTAGAATGTCACCTTTTGGTGTTTTGAACTTTGCGTATATTCCGTCTTCCATGATTTTGCTTTTAAAAATGAAAAACAAATTTAAGGTTTTGGCCATGAATTCACGAATTGTTCAGGGACTTTTTCGCCACAGATTGCTTCGCCTGTTCATTTGCACTTGGGTCACGAACTTTTGTTGGAGTTTTTTGGCCACGGATTGCTTCGCCTGTTCGCTACGCTCGAGTCACAGATTTCAATTTATTGTTGCTTCGCAATCTCCTTTCGGAATGGCAAATTTAAATTGTATGCACTGGCTACTGTGACTGAGAAATGCGACTTGCTTCTGTCATTCCCACGCACGAGGAATCTCGTTGTTGTATTAGATAATCTTTGAAGAGATACCTACTGCGACTGAAAACTGCGACTGTATACTTTTTAGGAATGGCAAACTCTAATCCTATCGCTGCCTACTTCGCCGAGGACTGCGACTGAAGACTGAGCACAAACTAGCCCTGGGTGAAGCGGCATCCTTTTACTGCTTTCTTTAAGCAGGAAAAGATATAGCGGAACACGGGAACAGCTCCTGAAGGAATTTCAGATTTTAGACGTGAGATTTTAGATTACAAACAAACTTGCTTCCAACTTCCGACTTTTGGCTTTCGACTTTCGACTAACTGCAGTACCTTTGCACCTCTGAAATTTGAATAAATATGCGTATCGATATAATTACTGTTCTTCCTGAATTGCTCCGCAGCCCTTTTGAAGCGTCGATTATGAAACGGGCGATTGATAAATGTTTAGTGGAAGTACACTTTCATAATTTACGCGACTATACAACTAACAAGCAGAAGAGTGTTGACGATTACCAATTTGGCGGCGGCGCTGGAATGGTGATGACGGTCCAGCCTATTGATGCCTGCATTACGAAACTTAAGAGTGAGCGCGACTACGATGAGATCATTTATATGACTCCTGATGGCGAGACCTTGAACCAGAAGATGGCCAACAAAATGTCGATGCTTCAGAACATCATTATTTTATGTGGTCATTATAAAGGTGTCGACCAACGCGTTCGGGACCACTTTATCACAAAAGAAATTTCAATCGGTGATTATGTCTTAAGCGGCGGCGAACTTGGCGCATTGGTGTTGAGCGATGCTTTGATCAGGTTGATTCCAGGTGTGTTAAGCGACGAAACCTCAGCATTAACCGACAGTTTTCAGGATAATTTACTGTCAGGTCCTATATATACGCGTCCTGCAGATTATAAAGGCTGGAAAGTGCCTGACATATTGACCAGCGGACATTTCGCAAAAATCGAAAAGTGGCGCGAGGACAAGGCTTACGAACATACGAAGAACCGGAGACCGGATTTGCTTGAGGAGTAGACTTCAGTAAACAGTCTTCAGTCTTCAGTCTTCAGTCGCAGTATCCATTAGTACAACTGTGGACTGTGACTGTGGACTGAGGACTGAGGACTTAATGAAAAGAGTCTGGTACTTATCTAAAAAAAATTTGCCTCTTTACTTTATATAACCTACTTTTGCACCCTTATTGGACCAACCTCTAACGAAATGCGTGAATGTTGCTCTGATCCAAAACCATATTAAAAACATTATCATGGCAGATTTATTGAAATTCGTTCAGGACGAATTCGTAACAAGAAAAGATTTCCCTGTATTCGGAGCGGGTGACACAATCACTGTGTACTACGAAATTAGAGAGGGTGAAAAAACAAGGACACAGTTTTTTAAAGGAGTTGTGATCCAAAGAAGAGGTTCAGGTAACACTGAAACTTTTACAATCCGTAAAATGTCGGGTGCTGTTGGTGTTGAGCGTATTTTCCCAGTGAACTTACCAGCTTTGCAAAAAGTTGAGATCAACAAAAAAGGAGCTGTTCGTAGAGCACGTATTTTCTACTTCAGGGAACTTACCGGTAAAAAAGCGAAAATCAGGGACAAGAGACGTTAATCATTGTGCCAAATTCATATAAATCCTGCTCAGGTCGAGCAGGATTTTTTTTGCCTTATTCTTAAATTATCCGGAATAAAATCTGAATTGTTCAAATACAAATTTTCTTATTGTCATATCGGCAAATCAATCGATTGCGCAGTATTTTGACTTTGGGATTTCTTATATTTGTAAGGCTACAATAACTTAGATAAACCTTACATGTCAAAATCTACTATTTTTTATACGATTACAGATGAAGCTCCAATGCTCGCAACCCATTCCTTCCTGCCAATTGTAAAATCTTTTACAGCTCCGGCGGGAATTTCTATAGAAACACGCGACATTTCACTGGCAGCGCGCATCATTACAAACCTGTCTGAATTTCTTCCGGAAGAACAACGCAACCACGACGATCTGTCGGAACTCGGAAAACTTGCAACAACCCCGGAAGCCAATATCATCAAATTACCAAATATATCTGCATCGGTCCCGCAGCTTAAGGATGCGATCAAGGAACTTCAATCTCAAGGATATCAATTACCGGATTTTCCCGATAGTCCGCGTACAGATGAAGAAAAAGCAATCCGCGCCCGATACGCAAAGGTTTTAGGATCAGCAGTTAATCCGATCCTTCGCGAAGGAAACTCCGATAGACGTGCACCAAAAGCAGTAAAGAACTCAGCTCGCAAGAATCCACATTCAATGGGAGAATGGTCGCCTTTTTCCAAAACTCATGTTTCGAGCATGAGCGAAGGTGATTTCTACGAAAGTGAAAAATCAGTTACCGTTTCCAAAGCTGACACGTATAAAATAGAATTCACTGCAAACAATGGAACGGTAAAGGTTTTAAAAGATAATTCGCCGTTGCTGGAAGGTGAAATCATCGATACTGCCGTTTTAAGTGTCAATGCCCTAAAAAGCTTCATCGCAGATCAGATCGTTGATGCCAGGCAGAAAGATGTCCTGTTTTCAGTTCACCTGAAAGCGACAATGATGAAGGTTTCCGACCCAATCATTTTTGGAGCAATCGTAGACGTATTTTATGCCGATGTATTTAAAAAGTTTGCTCCTTTATTTGCCGAGCTTGGCATCAACACCAAAAACGGTTTTGGTGATGTTTATGATAAAATTGCCGGTCATCCGCGGCAGGCAGAGGTTGAGGCTGCGATTAATGCTGTTTACAAAAGCGGACCTTCGATCGCGATGGTAAATTCTGATAAAGGAATTACCAACCTTCATGTTCCTTCCGATGTTATTGTCGATGCTTCGATGCCTGCGATGATCCGAACATCAGGTCAAATGTACAATACCAAAGGAAAAGGACAGGATACAAAAGCAATTATTCCGGATCGTACCTACGCAGGATTATATGTGGCTACAATCGATTTTTGTAAGAAATATGGAGCATTTGATCCCGTTACAATGGGAAGTGTTCCCAATGTTGGCCTGATGGCACAAGCTGCCGAAGAATATGGATCACACGACAAAACATTCCAAATAGAAACGGGTGGAAACGTACGGGTCGTAGCATCAGATGGCGAAGTGTTGATGGAACAAAATGTTGAAAAGGACGATATTTTCAGAATGTGCCAGACAAAAGATGGTCCGATCAGCGACTGGGTAAAGCTTGCGGTGAACCGTTCAAGATTGTCAGCAACGCCTGCAGTATTCTGGTTAGATGAAAATCGTGCACAC
>DASVRQ010000030.1:0-89523 GCA_036388535.1 Flavobacterium sp.
TCAGTAATGATGTCAAGTTTATTTCTTTCAATAAAGTCTTCCATCGTACTTTGGACTTTGTATGTGCTGACCATTTGATTACTAAATATTGTCTTTTGAAGTAAGTCAGATTTAAAGTTCAAGTAGGTGAAGATTGTCGCAAATATCATGATCAAAGAGAAATATAGCCAAAGAATTTTATTACAATAATTATATATAATAAACGGAATTATTACTGCACCCAAAATGGAAAATATAAAATATGAATTCGTTTTAAGTGCATAATCATATCGGTACGGATCGTATATTCCAAATGATAAATAATAAATAATACCTACTAAAGATGATAAATATAAAATTTTTATAAAATCAATTTCATGATCTGTAATTCTGTTTAAAATAGCACACAACGTGTTGCGGCTAACGAGCTTTTTGCCAAAGCAACTGATTACTTTCCGCAAGATAATTATTTTAAGTAGAAAAAGCACCCCGATAGAAATAACAGCAAGCCCGAATAGCCGCTGTTGTGAGTAGTGCTTATTTTATTTTAAAAATTAAAAGAAATCCAACTGAAGTATAGATAACTCCCGTTATGAGGTAATTGAGTAAATATTGTTCTGATAAGTTTAAAGGACTAAAAAGAACTTGGGAGAATGCACTGTGGAAAAACCTGATCGGAAATAATAGGAAAACCAACATTACTGCTATGATTGTATTCACAAAATATATACTGACCTTCCAATTCCTGACGCTGATAATAATAGTTCCTATAGCAAATCCATAAATTCTCCACAATAAAAGATCTGTTAAGAAATCTGCCATGGAAATGTCAAGGGTCCAGCATTCATGCTTTAAAGAACCTCGATATTTTAAAGCGCATATAAAAGTATCAAAAACAGTAACAATCCGCAATTGTAAAAATCCTGATAATAGCAGAATTAGCCCGGACCATTGACATAAAATTAGTTTAATGTTTATTTTATCCACTATTATGATTTGAGGGTTTTTCAGCATTACTCACAACGTGTTGCGGCTAACGAGCTTTTTGCCAAAGCAACTGAGTTCTTTCCGCAAGATAAACCTTAAGTAGACAAAACATTTCGGCAAGACAATGCAAAAAGCCCGAATAGCCGCTGTTAGCGGTAGTACTATTTTTTACGAGATTTTTTCCGCCTTATTTCTTTTTCCAGTTCTTCGACAGTATAATCTCCAATTTTAATAATTTCACCCTTTGCGTTGATGTACCCATTCCTTCTACATTTGGTTGAAAAATGTTGGCAACCGGAATGATTATTATGCTGCTGCCACGGAATTTTTTCACAATCCTCGGATATTATTGCAAATCCATTATCGAAGTGACTTGCCTCTTCAAATTGTGGTGGAATAATAATTTGACCATTTTTATGAGCGAAGCCTATTTTCTTGTCCTTGTCAATAATCCGGATCTTATCTTCAATTATTGTATCCGGTGAAACTTCGCCATAGCTTGTATTATAAATCTGAAAAAGAATCTTTTCGTTTATGTCTATCGCATACCAACCGCTTTTATCGCTAATTCCAAAGATGGCAAAATTTACAAATTTTCGTGTGAAACAAAAGTTGTATTTTTTGTCAGGAAGTTTCCTTATTGTGTCGCCCTTCGAATCTATAAAAGAATATTCACCAAAGAGATTTGAGGTTTGTCCAACTGTATAGAGTTGACCTTCAGCTTGAGCGCAAGCAGAATTGCTAAAATTTAAAACAATTAAAAATATAAGTCGACTTATCATTCCAGATTTTTTAAGTACTACCGCTAACGTGTTGCTGCTAACGAGGTTTTTGCCTAAGCAACTGCGTACTTTCGGCCAGATAAACATTTTAAGTAGACGAAACATCCCGGCAATACAATGCAAAAACCCCGAATAGCAGCTGTTACCAGCTGTATTTAATTATTCAATTTCTTGTATAATTCTGTTTCCTTGAGATATTTAATCGTCAGTTCTTCATTAAAATATGGGTTAAAAGAAATAAGAATATTGTAAACGGTTAAATTTACACCTCTTTCTTTTTTTTCTAAACTATCAAAACTTTTTTCAAGTTCTGTTTTAAATTCAGCTTCCTTGTTTTGCTTCTTCAAAAGATCAAATAATTTTTCTGTTGCAAGGTTATTAAATGTAGGCGATTCGGTTAGTGCATGAGGTAATAATACAACAATTGCATCATTAATCATATTGAGCTTTTGATAACAATCAGAAATATTTGAGGCTAATTTTATCTTGTTAAATTTTACATCAGTTCCTGAGGTGTTATAATATCGATATTTTAAATCCGCTAATTGATAGTATTTTAATGCTTCTGAATAATTCCCAATGTTATAGTTTATGACTCCAATATTTGTTGAAGCATAATGTTTAAAATTTGTATTAGTCTCAAAAATACCTCGAGAATTGTCAATTTGTGAATCCTTTATTTTCTTATCATTTAGAACTTTCATAAACCATTTTATGGCCAGTTCATACTCATTTAATTCTTGATATATTGTTGGGATATTATAAAGATTTTTTCCGTACTGATCGGAATTTGGAAACTCGACAACAAGCTCCTCAAAAATTTTGGCGGCTTTAAATTTTTCACCATTTTCATAATATACAAATGCTTTCTGAGCTTTCTCGATCATTTGTTTCTGCCCGAAACTTATGAATGAGAAAAGAGAAAAGGTTGCAATTAATATCGTTTGTTTCATAATATAGCTGGTAACGTGTTGCGGCTAACGAGCTTTTTGCCAAAGCAACTGAGTTCTTTCGGCAAGGTAAACATTTTAAGTAGACAAAACATCCCGGCAAAACAATGCAAAAAGCCCGGATAGCCGCTGTTATAAGAGGGCGAAACTTCTCTTTTTTCTTTTGCAGCTAAAAATTCCTAAGAAAAATAATTTCCTAACCTATGCGTACCGGAATTCATCAAAATGTTGTCACTTGATTTTTAAGTTCAACGCGCTGCAATTAAAGTAAAAGCTTAATGAATTTGTGTAAACCTTCAGCCGCCTTGTTCAATTCCACGAATCCTATAATTTTTTCTTATTCTAGTAGCTTAAAAAAGGTTACATGAAATGTTCAATTTCAGATCGTTTACGCTCACATATTCTCATAATTGAAATAGTCTTTTGCGATGAGACTTTCGCATGAAATTGCAATAAAGAAGAAATAACATTTAGCAGGATTGCGGTGCGCTTACAAAGTGATTACTTTTTAAGTATAATAGTAAAGTTGAAATCGCCTTTCTGAAAGGAGACTTTTATATGAAAATAGCAATGAAGAAAAAGTAATATTTAATAGGTTTTCGGCGCGTTCCCGAAGCATAAATTAAGTATGTTTTCTTGAACAGAAATAGGAGTGGAGACTTCAAACTTACGATTCAATACTATTGCGGAAGCGGGAAAATCGCCCTCTTATAACGTGTTGCGGCTAACGAGCTTTTTGCCAAAGCGACTGAGTACTTTCGGCAAGATAAACATTTTAAGTAGACGAGACACCCCGGCAAAACAATGCAAAAAGCCCGAATAGCCGCTGTTAGCAGTAGTATTTATTGGAAATTTGTTAAAGCTATTTTTCCTTTAGTTACCAAAAACTGATATGCAACTGTTTTGAATTTACTTAATGCACCATTCTGAAGTTTAGCCTCTACAAATGAAACGAGTTCCTTTATAAAATTTTCGTCCGGATATAAATCAGGATTCATTCCTTCTCGATATTTATGCTGCAGGTGAAATCCTAAATCAATAATTTGTTTATTTTTCAAATTTTCAAAAACTTGAATAAATTCACTAAAATCAAATTTAGAAAAGACAGGTGTATAATAAATTTCTGTGTTGCTTTCTTGAATTGTTTCTAAAAAAGCACCGAAGTCTGTTTTAGCAAGTTGAAATAATTCGGATATTTCCTGTTCAAACTGAAGTGTTTTAATACGATCATTTACTTCTAGACAGTAATCTACTATTAACTTAATGTGTGAAAAGTATTCATCAGTGTCATTTATTCTAAAATGCATAGAGAAATGACATTCATGTTTATAATGTGAGATTCCAATGTCAATTCCGCTTTTGAACCGTATTACAAGGTCATCCAAATGATAAGAAAGTGCATTTTCAAATCGAACTACATGCCTGTAAATGGATGGATATTCCTCTAATTCAAATTCACCACCATCTACATATGTAAGTAATTTCTCGGTTAAGTCTTGATATTCTTGATGAGAAAGGTTAAGGCAATCCCAATAGCTTAATTTTGATAAAATATGTTGTTTTTCAGAAACTCCTGCCTGTCCGATTTTATAAATTGAATCTATATTATCAGCTAATTCACTAGTAACAAAGGAAGTTTGACCCAGAATGTAATGGTATATTGATTTAAAGAAAAATCTTTTTGCTTGACTGTCGCCAAAATAGGTTTCTTTAAAATAATCTGAATACGATTTTTCAATTGTATCTTTTTTCTCCCCTAAAAAAGCTTGCAAATCGAAAAAGTAGCCACCAAAAACAGATTCTATTTCTTCTGAGTTTTCACTATGCAGCCGACCCATTTTGTATTCAATGGCTACTGGTAAGGTAAACTTTAGCAATTCATCAAGCAAATTTTCTTTTATAGCTTCATATTTTCCATCAGAATTTATAATTGTAAGTGCGCCATTAAATATAATTTTAAAGTGTTCGAGGAAGAATAGTAGATTACGTAGGTTTTTATTGTTTTTATTAATTAGCTCCGTAATTAAGACCTTATTTGCAATTAAATAATTATAATACTGTGGGTTATTTTCTTTGTACCGTTGCAATATAATTTTTTCAAAAATAAGACTAACATTGGCTGAGTATGTTACTGAAACGCCTATAACCTTTTCTCGCAATACGGAGTAGGAACCTTCCTCCAAATCAGCTTCTTTGCGAAGTTCACTCTCATTTGCAATTAGCAAAACCTTCGCATCATGATTCTCTACAAGATTATTAATAAATCCAAAGAATTCTTTGATATTTAAATTAGGACTCTTGCGGTCAATATCATCAATACATAGAAGAATTTTTTTTGAAATCGATGATATCAGAAGCATTCGCGCCTGGATCTGAGAATAATTCGTTTATCTCAGAGCCAGCAATATATTTATATAACGCTTTTCCGATTCCGGCTGCGATTTTCACGCCCTTGTTTTTCAATAGCGGATATAGTTCAAGTAGAATTTGATTTTGTATATCTTCGATAGAATTTACTCCAAATAAAGAAATTAAAATAGGAACAAAACTTTCCTTAGAGTCTGATTTATTTTTTAAGCTCCTCACTTTTGGAAAGAGGTCATTTTTTAAATAATGAGTTTTGCCGATACCATAGTCACCACTAACAATTATAGCGTAGGTTGTTTCTAGTTGTAGATATTCTAGAATTCTGTCGGTAAGTTGTTCATTCATTTTGATGATGGTGATTAAAATATTACTGCTAACGTGTTGCTGGTAACACCACAAACGGCCAAAGCAACTGAGTTCTTTCCGCAAGATAATTATAATAAGTAGACAAATCACTTGGCAAGATAATGCAGTTTGTGGTATTACCAGCTGTTACCAATTGTTGCAATGTTCAATTTGAGCAACGCTCTGTTACCACAATATTGATAACACAAAGTGACCACAATCTAGAATACATTTAGTGAGCAAGCTAGAAAAAGATATGATTAGTTGGAGCAGACCTTTCTTGATGAACTAGTTGTCGGTTCTTGATCAGGAAACGGCAATAATTGGTAACGTGTTGCTGGTAACACCATAAACGGTCAAAGCAACTGAGTTCTTTCCGCAAGATAATTATTTTAAGTAGACAAAACATCCCGAACCTGAACGCAGTTTGTGGTATTACCAGCTGTTAACAATTGTGGTAATGTTCAATTTTGGCAACGTTCTGTTACCACAATATTGATAACGTTCTGTAACCATAAATCTACTGACATTCGCAAAGCAAATTAGTACAAGTTCAAATTGAGGATAAAGCCCCAACTTTTGTGATTGAAAGTAGGTAATTTAAAGTTCCCTTTCTGCTAAATGTCTCTTAGGATCCGGAGCTTCACCACAATTGTTAACGTGTTGCTGGTAACGAGGTTGCTGCCAAAATACCTGCGTACTTTCCGCAAGATAATTATTATTGAGTAGAAACAGCTTCCCGACATGAAAATGCAGCAACCCCGAATACCAGCTGTTACCAGAGATCGAAATTTCACTGCTGAACTTGAAGCTTTGTATATCGTTTATTTACATTTTAAATATCCTCCCCAGAAAACGTCGCTTTTAGGAACTAAATTTTCCTCTTTTAAGCTTTCGAGGCTAACAGAATCCAGCTGCACTAATTCAGGTATTTTTAATCTTCTGACGAATTTCTCATCATCTCTATATTCCTGAAAATAAATTATTTCTTTTTTTCGTTCCAAAGCTTCGCCTAGAAATTTAAAAAATCTAACATTACCATCTTCAATAGCACAAACATAAGTCCGATGTTTTTCCTTGTAAATAAAAACTAATTGTCCTTGGAACCATTCTAACAAATAACATTCACAGTTCCAGGATTGGTTATGGGTTTCGGGAATCCAATTGAAATTGGAATTATTTTCAAAAACTCTTAGTAAGTGATTTTCATGAGAACTTGTTTGAAACCAGGCAAGTTTGTTATCCCTATGATCAATATTATCCTTAATAATGACATGTTCATCTCCGTCCAAACTATATGTTATCGAGAAACCATTATTTTCTGATATTATGTTCTCTTCGGCAAGTTTATCAACTACTAATTTTATCAAATCCATATATCATGTAATATCTTATCCGCGTCAATCGCCCTCTGGTAACGTGTTGCTGGTAACGAGGTTGCGGCCAAAGCAACTGAGTACTTTCCGCAAGATAATTATTTTAAGTAGACAAAACTTCCCGACAGAAATTGCAGCAACCCCGAATACCAGCTGTTAGCAATGGTTTCTATTTTCCTTTGTTCTTATATTGCATCAGCCAATATTGGAAGCCTAATGATTCTACACCACCTTTATTAATTACTTCTTGTATGATATCCAATGCTTTTATTTCTAAATCTTTTTCAGGTTCTAGTTTCTCTAATAAATGCGTTGCTGCCCAAATATTTGTTTTATTTTCATTTATATCTAGTAACTTTTTAAATTCCTCTGTTCCTTCTTTTCCAAAATTTAAAGCAATAATTTCTACTATTTTATACATTCTCGAAACAGCATGATTATTTGTTTTAACCGATTTTTTATTTGCGTAATCAGTGTCGTAGCAAATTTTGGTTGCTGTGATATATTCTTTGATCAAATCAGATAAATTATCCATTTTTAGTTTTCTGAAATCATTGCTAACGTTTTGCTGGTAACGAGGTTGCGGCCAAAGCAACTGAGTACTTTCCGCAAGATAAACATTAAAAGTAGACAAAACTTCCCGACAGAGATTGCAGCAACCCCGAATACCAGCTGTTATAAGAGGGCGAAACTTCTCTTTTTTCTTTTGCAGCTAAAAACTCCTAAGAAAAATAATTTCTTAACCTATGCGTACCGGAATACATGAAAATGTTGTCACTTGATTTTTAAGTTCAACGCGCTGCAATTAAAAGCAAAAGCTTAATGAATTTGTGTAAACCTTCAGCCGCCTTGTTCAATTCCACGAATCCTATGATTTTTATTTATTCTAGTAGCTTAAATTAAAGTTGTATGAAGTGTTTTAATTTCAGATCATTTAAGCTTACGAATTCTTATAGTTGAACTTTCTGCGAAAGAGAGTTTCGCATGAAAAAGCAACTGAAGAAAAATAATATTTAGTAGGATTGAGGTGCGCTTATAAAGTGCTTAATTTTTAAGTATGTTATCTTTAATAATCAATAGGAGTAAAGTTGAAATTAACTTTCTGAAAAGAGACTTTGGATGAAATAGCAAATAAAGAAAAAATAATATTTAGCAGTATTCTAATGCGTTCCCGCAGCAATAATTTAAGCTTGTTTTCTTGAATGGAAATAGGAGTGGAGACTTCAAAATTAAGGTTCAATATTATTGTGGAAGCGGGAAATCGCCCTCTTATAACGTGTTGCGGCTAACGAGCTTTTTGCCAAAGCAACTGAGTACTTTCCGCAAGATAAACATTTTAAGTAGAAGAAGCATCTCGGCAAAACAATGCAAAAAGCCCGAGTAGCCGCTGTTGTGTGATGTGGCTATTTTATCTTTGCCATCCTTCAATTTTATAATTCTTTTCTATGAGTTTTCTCGCTCTACCTTCATGTTTGGGTTTAAACCAAATCTCAAATCTCGCTGCGTATGGTTTGCCCCAATCTCCTTCATAAATTGTGAAGGTACCATCTTGTTTAAATTCCTTTATACTATCTGTTGAGTTTTTAATATACATCTTCGATGCCTGAACTAATCTCTCACTCGATAAAGGTTGATCTTTTGTTATTTCAAAAGCTTTAAAGTACTTCCCGGAGCGGTTTTTCCTAGCCATACACGATAATTGTAGATTCCTGGTTGAAATGAGTTATATAGCTGGAATTGATTTTGTTGCAATTGAAAATTGTAAGGTTTACTAAACTCTTTTTCATCTAAAGGAAGATTAATTTGAATATTATTTGGTATGGTCAAACCATTGGTAAATTCATCTGGTCTTGAACCTGCAATTAATGCAAACATATATGAATATTCAAAAAGTAGAAAAACCGTTCCTGAAAGTACTACTAAAGATATTAAAGCTTTTGCCCACGCCGTTTTAATAAGTTGGTAAATGATGAAGCAAAATAGAACTAGACTACAGAATAAAAAAAGAAGAATTGTAATACTAAGAAAAAAATCAGGTAAACTTATCAGTGACCAAATGAACAGAAGTAAACTGGTGATAAAAAGTATCAGTGGTTTATATGAACTTTCAAAAAATCTTTTTATAAATACCTTCATTATCATATTACGAGTTTTCTGCCATATCACACAACGTGTTGCTGGTAACACCATAAACGCTAAAGCAACTGAGTTCCTTTCCGCAAGATAATTATTTTAAATAGACGAAACATGCCAGTAGAATACTGCAAAAAGCCCGAGTAGCCGCTGTTATAAGCCATTAAGATGAAGGAGTTAATTGTCAGATTTAACTTCGTACCCCAGCTCTTTTGCTTTCTCGAGATCGTCAGTAGATTTCTTCATATCTCCTAATTCTTTATAAGCAAGAGAACGATTAAAATATCCTAGAGCATATTCGGATTTTAATCTAATAGCATTAGTATAATCTGAAATCGCGTTTTCGTAATCTCCCCTCCAATACAAAGCATTGCCACGATTATTAAAGGCTTGCCAATAATTGACATTTAAACGAATTGCTTCATCATAGTCAGCAATACTTGCGTCTACTAATGCTTGGTTGTTCTTGTCTTGCCTGAATAAACTTAAATAAGCTTTTCCCCTGATATAGTATGCTCTTGCATGTGTTTCATCTAAATCAATATAATTCGTAATTAATCGAATAGTTTCAGAATCATCTTTATTATTTACGGTCTTTAACGCTTTCGCGAAATACAGATTCTTAAATGCTTCGATACCATTATTTTGCAATTCGATCTTTGTTTCCTCAATTAATTTATCTAATTTTTTCTCCTGCTTTGCATCTAAAGCTAAATCTGCTTTATCGCTAAAGTCTTTCAGTTGTTCTGCCATCTTGTCTTCAATGTCTTTTGCCTTAATAGCGGTGTTTTCTATTTCAGACAATTTGACTCCAATAGCTTTTAGACGAGCTTCAGCATCTGTTGCCAGAGTTTTAATATCGCTTTTGAGATCTTTTACTTCCCTAAGCTCATCCTTGGCCATCTCTCTAGATTTTAACCCGTTAAAAATGGAATAGCCAATTAATATAGATAAGGTAAATGCTAAATATTTAAGCCACAAATCTAAATTTTTCTGACTTGCGTCAATATACTTTTGGCTGTGAGCTATATTTCTTTCTAGATCATTAATTCTTAACTCTAAGTCGCGAATTTGTTCTCTTTCTACTCTAGACTTGGAATTTGAAGGATTGACAGTTGTATCTGGTATAATATTATTCTGAGCGAAATTCATTTGGCTTATTAAAAAAAAGCCAAAGATGAGAATTCCGGATACTACCCCTACGTACAATTTTTTCATTTTTACTAATTATATTAATTAACATTACTTTTTAATGGCTTATAACGTGTTGCGGCTAACGAGCTTTTTGCCAAAGCAACTGAGTACTTTCGGCAAGATAAACATTTTAAGTAGAAGAAGCATTCCGGCAAAACAATGCAAAAAGCCGAGTAGCCGCTGTTAGGTGATGGCCGAACAATCTTGCTTTTAGTAGTTTCCCAAAACTTAATCATTGGCCGCTAAACAAAGGTTTTCATACAAAATTGAAAATTATGATAATTCTATTCTGCAATTATTTGTACTGATGATGGAGAAATTTATTAGATGAATCCTAAGTATATTAATTTTAATTCTGATACTTAAGAATTAGCAACTTACTTTGTTTATCTAACGAAAAGGCATAATATGTAAAGACCGAGTTATAGATTAATATTCTATTATTGCTGCAAGCCCCGCAAATGAAGTTCTTATCAGGTGTTCCCCATATTTTGACAAGTTCATTTTCAGTAATGTGTAACGGCGTACTTTTAAATTTCCGAACCTGTACACGAGAATAAATTATTGTTCCTAATACCAAAAATATAAGAAGAAAAGAAATGCTTGCTACGACAACGAGAATGGATTTTGTTACGTTTTTCACAGTTTGATAAAAGAATTATTCAAATGAATATCTATGATAATAGAGTCACAACATTAAGAGTTCTGAACGGTTATCACCTAACTCTCTTATACCTATTAATAAAACATTTCCAACTCCTCAACACCGAGTGATAAGTATGTTTTTAAAGTGCACAAGTCGGAAGCTAATATAACCATTTTCACAGGTCGTCAAACGGGCTTCTGATGTTTTGTAGGCTCTGCGTTGTGACATGCGTATATATTTCAGTCGTACGGCTGCTGTTATGACCAAGAAGTTCCTGGATGTACCGCAAATCTGTGCCGCTTTCAAGCAGGTGCGTGGCGTAACGTGCCGAAGCCAGTGCAAGGTCACCGGCTTTTCAATCTCTGCCTTCGCAATAGCTTTCTTAAACGCACTTTGCAATCCCTGTTCCGAAAATTGTTCTCCCGGAATATTGCCCTCAAATAGCCATTTCCGTGGCTTGTACATCTTATAATAATTACGCAGCATCTCCAGGACTTTGTCACTGAGCGGTACGATTCTGTCTTTTTTGCCTTTTGCCTGGCGTACAACCATGAGGTGTCGGTCCGACTGGATATCTGTAAAAGTAAGGTTCAGTAACTCACCACGTCGGAGTCCGCAAGCGTAAATCAAGCTCAACATTATGCGGTGCTTGTTGTTTACTGGCGCATCCAAGATTGATTTTACTTCTGCTTTACTCAAAATATTTGGTAGCAGCTTGGCACGTTTTGGACGATGAATCAGTTCGGGATCAATCAATCGATCTTCAACTATCCGGAAAAAAGCTTCAACGCATTTACAATCTGGTTCTAATACGACGCCGAAAATTTATTCTTTAAGATATACTCATTATTATAAACGATTATATCATGGTTGGTCAAATCCTCGATGTAGCGGTCGTTGTAGAACGAGAGAAACGCCCTTACTGCTTCTAAATATGACCGCACAGTGCTTTCGCTATAGCGTCGGGAACCAAGCCATTGCCGAAACCGCTCCATTTGTTGAAGGCCTTCGGGAGATGGATATGGTATTAATGGTATTTCAAGACTTAGCTTATACCGGTTTTCCTCACTATCCGGCACATGCCATAATTTGCGGGTATTGCTCCAGCGAACATCGAGATAATCGCGAACGAGGTCAAAACGGGCGTCTTTAATGCAGACAATTGCAATGCGTGACTCAGCTTTGTGAGTAATAATTTTGGCTTTCCAGATCATGATTGTGGCGTTTATGACATTAAATTTAATTAAAAATTTTACATGTTGGATTTTTCGGGAGCTGTTCGCGCTTTTCGCTTTATCTTTTTCTATTCCTTCGCAAGCTCCGTCATAGAAAAAGGATAACGCTGCAATCACGGCTAGGGCCGGGAAGAAAGTTGGCAGGCGCGGTTACAGAAGTCAATGGTCCTGAAACGGAAGAGCTGCAGGAAACTAAGAAGTGATCTATCGTGTTGCCGGAGCTTTGGATGGCCAAAGCAAGTGACCGGAAGCCTCTGGCTGAACTGGCGAAGGAATTTTCCGCAGGATTGATATTTTAGGTCGGCAAACCAGAATGAAAAGCAGTTTAATGTCTATATCGGCTTTTGAAAAACGGTTCTACTTTTCACGCGGATCAAATCGATAAATGTCTGCGTCACTCGTCGCCTGGGTTTTTATAATGTAATTCAATTTCGTTCTAAATCACGTTGCAAGTAAGATATATGCTCATTATCATATCAATAAACAAGTAATTTAAGAACTGAATTTAGATCATCTCTTTTATAGCCGGCTTCACCTACTAAACTGTCTACCTGCAGCTATTTTCTTTTGTTCCTGACGTATCCGTCGTTCTTTCTAAATTATCCTACAAGGCTGTTGAAGATGAAAGTTAAAGATTTATCGAACTTCAGCAAACGTGTCGCCTTGCCTAATGTCACCTGATTTGTAGCCTTTGTTGAACCAGTACATTCTTTGTTCTGATGTGCCATGAGTGAACGATTCCTGATTCACGCGGCCGCTCATTCGGCTTTGGATCGCATCATCGCCTACAGCATTTGCCGCGCTAAGTGCTTCCTCAATGTCTCCGGGTTGCAGCACGTCATTTTGTTTATCGTTATAATGTGCCCAAAGTCCGGCATAAAAATCTGCCTGGAGTTCAAGCGCAACCGAAAGTTTATTTGCTTCGCGTTCGTTCATTCCTTGTTGCATCTCTCTAACTTTTGCCGACGTGCCTAGTAATGTTTGTACATGATGTCCAATCTCGTGCGCAATTACATAGGCAATCGCAAAGTCGCCTCCTTCGGCACCAAACCGACTCTCCAATTCGTGAAAAAAGGCCATATCCATATAAACTTTCTGGTCAGCCGGACAATAGAACGGACCGGACGCCGAGGTTGCATTTCCACATCCGGTTTCAACCGCTTCTGTAAATAATACAACGGTCGGATTGACATACGACATTCCGTTATCGCTGAAAATTTTGCGCCAGACATCCTCGGTATCGGCCTGAATAACGCGTACGAACTGGCCGATGGTATCATTTGCGGGAATGGCAGTTTCAGTAGTGGGCTGCGTCTGTTGCTGCAGTTCATTTAAAAGTTGCGAGGAATCGCCACCCATGAAGGTAGTAATCAAATAAATTATTATACCGATTGCACCACCGCCAACGGCGAGCTTTCCACCCGACATTCCGCGACGATCTTCCATGTTCCCGCTTTCCCTGCGTCCTCTCCATTTCATATTGTAGCTTTTAGAACTGCGTTGGCAGTTGATTATATATAAATGTAAGAAATTTGATGCACGAAAAAAAATCGAATTTTAAGACACAAAAAAAGCCGCAATAAAGTTGCGGCTTTTGGTATTTGACAAGAAATTAGTTCCACTCGGTGCCAATGTCGTCCATTTCAGTTTTGTCATCGATACCGACAGAGTTTACATAAATGCTGTAATAGGTCGCATATACAATCGGAAAAGTAAAAAAGGCTCCAATACAAAAAGCTATTAATCCGACGCATGCTGCAAGAATTGCAACTATTATCAATCCAACGATCATAAGTGGACTTCTGGAAACTACGATACAACTTGCAACGATGGCATCAACAGCACGCAAGTTTCCGAATATTATAAGTGGAATTGTCATTACTGTAAATAGTGAGATTAAGATGTTGATAATACTGCCGAGCATTGGAACAAACAGTACGAAATCCAGTATCGTGCTGATCCCGATGCTGACGATTGAGATCAGGAATATAGCGATGAAAAGTTCACCAAAATAGCGGCCTTTATAGTAGTCGAATGCAGTTCCTATCGAAAAGTCCTGATTAGTGTATGCACAATGCGCCATCTTGATGAGACCTGCTGTAAACGGAGCTCCTAATCCGCCGAAAACGCCAATCAACAGTACATAAAGCGCAACATAAACTGATGAAATATTTTCAAGATCAAAATCAGTCATCGAAGTGGTAATGGAGCTGAATCCCACAATTGCACCAACTGTGCCTACCATTACAATCCCAACCACTAAGGTAAACAGCAACGCCGCTACTCCTGCATTTACTGCTATTTGTTTGTAAATTTCGAATGCTTTGTTGAACGTGTCGCCAAAATCAAGTTCATACCCGAATTGCCTGATGTTGTCAATTTTCTGTTTTGCTGTTTTCATATTTGTTTGTTGGTTTATTTTGGGCAATAATACATATTTATTTCCGATCAGAACCACTTTAAAATTTTACGCACCATCTGCAACTTCCCGTGATAGGGTGCATACCGAATTGGAATGTCAAGCCAATTTGCCTTTTTTACAATCGACTTCTTATGTGAAAAGGTATGGAATCCGCTTTCACCGTGATAAGCACCTGTTCCTGAATGTCCGACGCCGCCAAAAGGAAGTTTTTTGTTTGCAAAATGAATAACGGTGTCGTTGATACATCCGCCTCCAAATGAAAATTTTGAAATAATTTCTTTTGCAAACTTTGTCTGCCTTGTAAAGACATAAAGCGCTAAAGGCTTTTCATATAAGGCAATGATATTTTCTATTTCAGAAGAATTCCTGTACGAAAGTATGGGTAGGAGCGGGCCAAAGATCTCGCCTTCCATCATTGGGCTGTCAAGTGCAGGCTCGTCAATAAGTGTGGGCGAAATATAATTAGTTGAATTGTTTGTTTGTCCGCCGAAAATAACGTTTTGCTGCTGTAATAAAGCCGACAGCCGAGTATAATTTTGTGGATTGATTATCCGTGGAAAGTCTGGAGAAAGCTCCGGATTTTCGCCATATGCTTTTACAATCTCTTCCTTCAGATGTTCCGAAAAAGTACTTTTTACGCTCTCATGCACAAGCAGATAATCGGGTGCGATGCAGGTTTGGCCGGCATTTAAGAATTTTCCCCAAACAATACGTTTCGCGGCAAGTTGCAAATTGGCAGATTCATCTACGATACAAGGATTTTTACCGCCGAGTTCTAAAGTAACAGGCGTAAGATGTTCAGCAGCAGCTTTCGCGACGAGTTTACCAACAGTAAAACTTCCGGTAAAAAAAATGTAATTCCAACGTTGCCGAAGAAGTCTTTGCGACACTTCAGGTCCGCCCTGGAAAACTTCAACATGGATTGGATCAAATGTTTCGGAAATGATCTGTGAGATGATGGTCGCAGTGTTTGGTGTGAGTTCAGACGGTTTTAAAATGACGGAATTTCCTGCTGCAACGGCTGCTATCAGTGGACATAGCGCTAGTTGAAACGGATAATTCCATGGCGCGATAATTAAAACTCTGCCGTAAGGCTCGCTGTAAATGTAATCTGTTGATGGAAAATTTAGGAGCGAAGGCACGATCCTTTTCGGCTTCGACAATCGGTCGATGTTTCGGATTGCGTCCTGTAAATCCGAAATAACATAATTGGTTTCTGTCAGGACCGCTTCAAATGCAGGCTTTTTGAAATCGTCATAAAGGGCTTGAATAATTGCTGATTCATTTTTCTGAATGACATAAAGCAATTTCTTGAGCGTCTCCTTACGGTACTTGATGTCTGACTTGAAGTTCATTAAATAACGATTACTGAAGGCCGAAACTGTATCCGATATAGACGTCACCTTGTTTTGCGTCCCTTGAAAGCATAGTAAAAGCAGAACTTGATCCGATGAAGAAGCCGTAAGCACGGATTCCCAACCCACCTGAAAGCCCTGACACTTCATTAGCAGACCAGGTAGACCATACTTCAAAATTTTCCAAAGTATAGCGTGGCGTCAGCGATAGTACGTTTTGGCTTGCTATCTGATCGTTATCTTCATCACTTTGTAACTTTTGGCGTGCAAAAACCGTGGCGTAGAACTTTGGAATAATTTTTACATCTGCGTAAGCGGTAAAAACTGTCGGCAATTTTACTTTAAAATCTGTAGTTTCAGGTTCATTTCGATCAAGGTAGCCGCTATTGAGCAGTATTTGCTCAACTTCTTCAAGACTTTCCACATCATCAAATTGGCTTAGATCCAAACCTGGATCGCCTGGAGATGGAGGCGGAATCTCAAGCAGATAATTTGTTGAAGAATTATTGGCATCTTTAAATGTCATGCCGCCGATATTTCGGACGCTTAGTCCTGCATTTATGATATATTCCTTTTCGTCTTTGTCCTTCATCCTGTAATTCACGCCCAGGTCAGCGGCCAAACCATTAAGTTTTCCGAACAACGAACCTGAGTAATCGTTGAAGTTTGTGAAGTTACCGGCAAGATTTCCGGAATAGGCAATGTTTAGGTTGGCATTGGTGTCGGTCAGATAGGCATTTCCAAGTTGATTATTGATCGTTCCCGTGAAGCTGTCGGCTCCGAAGTTGGCATACGAGCCAGGAAAAAGTAATTTTACTGTCGCGCCGGCACTGAAAATATGCTTTTCTGTGTCATAAAAAATACGTGCAGCAGACAGTCCCACTTCGCCCCATGTTGTTCCGTTGATTCTTTGGTTGTAGTTGTTACTGATGGTTGTGCTCCCAAATATTGCATTGATGCCGTTGTTTGAAATGGCGTCGCCAATATTTACATCCACATCGGTCATATTTAGCTTGGCGTATGCTTTCGTAGAAACAGCAAAGCCCCAATCCTCATATCGGAAGGCAAAAGAAGGGAAATTAACTTCGCCATCGAACCGAACATCAACCGGCTCTGATCCGCGGAAAATGAGATCTTCAAAATCAGCGTCACCCGTGAGATCACTAAAACCGATTTTGTTGTTTGACACATTAGCACTGATTCCCAAAAGCTGAATTTCGTATTTCGAGGTTAGGTTCGTGAGCTCAGCAGGATTTGTTTGTGCATTAAGGATACCTACACGTTGTGAAGTGTTCATCCCCGCAAAATGATCTTGCGCTGCAGCGTTAAAAAGAAATAATGAACATCCTATTATTAAAAGCTTTTTCATGTTGACTCGAATTTGGAAATGCTGTTTAAAATTATCAATAATTTGCGGATAAACCATAGCGACACATCATTTTATCGCATTCCAAAGCGGATCATCTGGAGTAGGTGCGATTATGACGACAGGTTCTTTTGTAACAGGATGAATGAACGAGAGTTGACGTGCATGTAAATGAATTCCGCCATCTGGATTGCTGCGGTCGAACCCGTATTTAAGATCGCCTTTAATAGGTGATCCAATAGCGGAAAGCTGCGATCGGATTTGGTGATGCCGACCAGTATGTAACGTGATTTCCAGTGCACAATAGTTATTTAGCTCTTGTATAACTTTATAGTCCAGTGAAGCTGCTTTACTTTCCGGAACTTCATGAAGATGTGCTTTTGAAGTGTTGTTTTTTTCGTTCCGCTTCATGAAATGAGTTAGATTATCAGCGGGTTTTAGTGGTTTGGTTTTGACAATTGCCCAATAGATTTTTTCCGTTTCACGATTTTTAAAAAGGTCATTTAATCTTGACAATGCCTTTGAAGTTTTCGCAAACATCACTATTCCTGTTGTAGGCCGATCGAGTCGGTGAACAACCCCCAGAAACGCTTCACCTGGTTTTTCATATTTATCTTTAAGATATTCTTTCACCACATCCGACAACGGTTTGTCTCCGGTTTTATCGCCCTGCACAATGTCGCCAACGCGCTTATTGATGACGATGATGTGGTTGTCTTCGTAGAGAATTTGGAGGTTTTCTTTGGTGGAAAATTTTGACATACTTAGACTTCTTAGACGTACTTAGACTTCTTAGAATTGTTAGATATTAATATATGATCATATAAGACCTGAACGAAAGCTAGATATCATTTTGATGATGTCCGCTAGTTTTGCTGCAATAGGTTCTTGTAAGGAAGGAGTAGTGAAATTAAGATCTACGGCAATTAATAGTTGGGTTTCCATTTCGTAGCCTGAACCAATTGCCATTTCCAGGAAACGAGAAAAATCTTTATTGGATTTTCTAGAAGAACCTTCAGCAATGTTTGATGGAATAGATACGCAAGCTCTACGCAACTGATTTGTTATACCATATTTTTCATCAGCAGGGAAGCCTGCAGTCACAGCATAAACGTCTGAACATAATTTCCGGCTTTGCCTCCAAATTTCCAATTTTTTGTAATTGTGCATAAATTAAATTGTTTGGTTTGTAGTAAATTGAAATGTCTTTATCTATGTAATCTAAGAAGTCTAAGAAGTCTAAGAAGTCTAAGAAGTCTAACTTCAATATTGTTCCTTCTCATTGGGAAAGTCACCCGACTTCACATCGCTGCCATACTTTCCGATTGCGGAAATCATCTCATCGTACAGGTTCATATAGCGGCGAAGGAAACGCGGACTGAACTCGTTGTTCATTCCGAGCATGTCGTGGATAACGAGCACCTGCCCGTCGACGCCACCGCCGGCGCCAATTCCGATCACGGGAATTGAAATGCTTTTTGCTACTTTTTCGGCAAGATGAGCCGGAATCTTTTCAAGTACCAGCGCAAAACATCCTAATTTTTCCAGCAGTTTGGCATCGAGTAGGAGCTTGTCGGCTTCAGCCTCTTCCTTTGCTCGAACTGTGTAGGTACCAAATTTATAGATTGACTGCGGTGTTAAACCAAGATGGCCCATAACAGGAATTCCTGCATTCAATATCTTTTTGATCGAGTCTTTGATTTCGCTTCCACCTTCCAGTTTTACTGCATGTCCGCCACTTTCCTTCATAATGCGGATCGACGACCGAAGAGCTTCTTTTGAATCGGATTGATAACTTCCAAACGGAAGATCGACCACGACTAGCGCACGAGTTGTACCGCGGACTACGCCAGAAGCATGATAAATCATCTGGTCAAGTGTAATTGGTAGTGTGGTTTCATGTCCTGCCATGACATTAGAAGCAGAATCTCCCACAAGAATCACGTCGACTCCTGCAGTATCGACGATCTTAGCCATTGTATAATCATATGCCGTAAGCATTGAAATCTTCTCGCCTTGGGCTTTCATTTCAATGAGCGACTTGGTGGTTATTCTTTTATAATCTTTTTTTGCGACTGACATAGAAGTGGATTAGGACTGTAAAAGTAAGAAAGTATGTAACATAACCGGCTTTTTTGTACTAACTGAAATATTCAAAAAATAGAGTATGAGAAATTATTTTTTAATAACGCTGTGTTTGTGTTGCAGCGGACTCTTCGCCCAGGAAGCTGATGTCAGAAAAGCTGTAGATACTTTTTTTGAAGGCTTCCACGCGCAGGATACCATAAAGATGAAATCGGTTTTTGCCAAAGAGATGGTGTTGCATTCTGTTGCTGAAAATGCAAACGGACGAAAAGTAGTGGTCGAATCGCCCGCGGCTTTTGCAAAGTCAATTGCTTCAATTCCAAAGACGATGAAGTTTGAAGAGCGGCTTCTGTCCTATAACATACAAATTGATGGCACGATGGCACATGCGTGGACACCATATGAATTCTACATCAATGGAAAACTCAGCCACCGCGGAGTAAATTCATTCCAAATGTTCAAGGATAATGATGGTTTGTGGAAGATTACTTATATCATTGATACGAGGAGGAAGTGAGCAATTTTCAGTCTTCAGTCTTCAGTCTCAGTCTTAGTTTTCAGTTTCGGTCTTCAGTCTCAACTTAGCTAGAAGTTGAAGAACAGTATCAGAATCAGAATTAGGAGCTATTTCCTGTTTTCGCCTTTATCTCTCCGCGCTGCTTCGAGGATGCCGGCTCTACCAGGGCTAGGGGCTTTTAGTATTATCCTATATAATCTTCTTTATAATATCTGATAGTGCGCATAGTTAAGTAATTCTGATTGCGTTTCAGCAAACAAACTAATTGCTTCTTCTAAAAGCACTAGAATAAGAATATCAATTGTTTGTTGTATCCTTGTCAATCGTCCTAGGAGGTCTAGGACCGAAGCGAGTCCAAGAGCGCAGCAAGTCTAAAAGCGCAGCGAGTCTAAAAAGTCTAACAATCCGCCATATTCACAGCTATTGCAAGTCCGCCTTCAGAGGTTTCTTTGTATTTGTTGTTCATGTCTCGCGCGGTTTGCCACATCGTATCAATGACTTTATCAAGTGGCACCTTTGCGTTTTTCGGGTCGGTTTCCATTGCAAGTTCTGCTGCGTTGATAGCTTTGATGGCGCCCATAGTATTGCGTTCAATACACGGAATCTGAACTAATCCTCCAATCGGGTCGCAAGTCATTCCGAGGTGGTGTTCCATTGCGATTTCAGCTGCCATCAATACCTGGGCTGGAGTTCCGCCCATAACTTCTGTTAAAGCTGCCGCTGCCATTGCTGAAGACACACCGATTTCAGCCTGGCATCCGCCCATAGCAGCCGAAATTGTAGATCCTTTTTTGAAAATACTGCCGATTTCACCTGCGACCATCAGAAATTGCTTAATTTCTTTTGCCCCGGCGTCGTGGTTTTCGATGCACAAATAATACATTAGTACGGACGGAATAACACCCGCACTTCCATTTGTAGGCGCAGTAACAACACGTCCCAATGCAGCATTTACTTCATTTACGGCAAGTGCAAAACAACTTACCCATTTGAGGATTTGTCGGAATTTGACTTCTGTTGTCCGGATTGATTCCAGCCATTCCTGCGGATTCGTATAATTTGCGAGGCCGATCAGATTTTGGTGCATATCGAATGCCCGCCGGCGAACATTCAGTCCGCCCGGTAATATTCCTTCTGAATGGCATCCGATGTACATACATTCGAGCATCGTGTGCCAAATCCGCATCAGTTCACGATCAATAACGTCTTCATGTCGCATTGAACGTTCATTTTCATATACGATCTCCGATATGCTTTTGTTCTGTCTAATGGTATATTCCAACAGTTCAGAAGCTTTTTGAATCGGGAAGGGAAAAGCGCACTTGATTTCGTTTTTTTTGATAGCATTGATGCGTTCCTCTTTCACGACAAATCCGCCACCGATAGAGTAGAAGGTTGACGCATATTGTATATTGTCAGATGTGAATGCGGTAAATGTCAGTGCATTTGCATGGAAAGGCAGAAAGTTGCGGTTAAACACAATGTCAACTAGGAACGAAAATGGAATTACGACTTCATTGCCAAGTTTCAGTTCGTTATTTGCCTCAATGTTTTTTATAATTCCGGAAATATCACCAATCGGAATATATTCAGGATCCTGCCCGCTAAGTCCGAGCATAACTGCCAGATCGGTTGCGTGGCCTTTTCCTGTAAGGGATAACGATCCAAACAAATCTACTTTTACGCGCTCTGTCTTTTGAATATAACCTTCCGCCCGAAGTTCGGCAAGGAAACGTTCCGCTGCACGCCATGGGCCAAGAGTATGTGAACTTGACGGCCCGACACCAATTTTCAGCATATCAAAAACCGAAATACATTCTTCCATTATTGTCGTCAAATTTTACTAGTTCCGTACGGCATAAGCCTAAGGTGGCGCAAAGGTAAACCTCTCAGCCTAAAAAAAAGCAAAATAATTCATAATACTATATCGATATAGCGACAGGTACAGAGTTGCCCTATATTCTTTTCACTACGAAGTACCCAATGCTCGCAACACCTACTAAAATCATTACTATAGCGAAGCCGCCCATGCCTTCCTGGTTGTAACGCATGACACCTCGGCCGACAAGCAATATTCCGATCAACAAAGTCCAGATTCCCGGTTTGCTGTCCGCTTCTTCTTCTATTTCAGGTTGTGAATAGGTCGCAGGTTCAGGTAGTGGCGATTCATCGCGGGTAAGTAGTGGTTGTTCGTCTGAATGCGGTTTTTTGCTGGTCCAATCTTGATCTTTTGATTCGTTCTTGAATTCTTCGTTCATCTTTTGTGGTTTTATTGGTTAAGTGTAATAGGTAATTCATGAACACGGCTGCCATCTTTTGCGCTCGTTTCAAATAATATTAATATAAGAGTGGAGTTTTCACGCTCTTTTGCAGCATCTATAAAAAAATTAAATTTTCCCCATGCAGGAGCGCCTGCGTCCGTCATCGCAAATCCTTTCTTGAGTTCGTTATGCCCGTCTTCGACAACCCATCCGAAACTGGCTTCGAAAATTTGGCCTTCGCCTGAAACTTTGTATTTATTGTCTTCAAGTTTCTCCACGGTTACATTACGAAATCGTTCATTTGCGTGTATTGGCAGCTTTTCGACCGTTTGGACTGGGGGCCGACTTGAAGTGTCAGCTTCAACAACAGGAGTTTCGGCCGGAAGCTCACGTTTTTCATTTTGGCAGCTCACCAACAGCAGTATTGCAAGAATTGAAATAAGTATTTTCATAATACTCTATATTAAATGAACTGTCGATTAAAAGATTGAATAAGCATCTCTATCTCCAATTAGTTTCGGTATCTGACAAACATAAGAACAAAATCTATTGGCTTAACATCAGAAGCCAAATTTTAAAACCTACCCATCCAGATTAGCTGGCAAATGTCATCTTGTCATAGTATTTTACGCCACTACAATGGGTTATCTGACAATTAAAAGCACTTTCTTTTGTTGGCATAAAGATTGTCTAAGCGACTCCGAGTTTGAAAAAGCACACAAAATAAAAACTAAATATATTTAAAATGGGTAAAATAATTGGAATTGACTTAGGTACGACCAACTCTTGCGTTTCTGTAATGGAAGGAAATGAAGCTGTTGTAATCCCTAATTCAGAAGGAAAAAGAACAACACCGTCTGTAATCGCATTTGTGGAAGGCGGCGAAATAAAAGTAGGTGATCCTGCCAAAAGACAGGCTGTGACAAATCCTACCAAGACTGTTGCTTCGATCAAACGTTTCATGGGACACACATTCGCTGAAACAACTGAAGAGGCAAAAAGAGTTCCGTATAAAGTAGTAAAAGGTGACAACAATACGCCACGTGTGGATATTGATGGTCGTTTGTATACTTCACAAGAACTTTCTGCGATGACTTTGCAGAAAATGAAAAAGACAGCAGAAGATTATTTGGGACAAACCGTTACGGAAGCGGTTATCACTGTTCCTGCATACTTCAATGATGCACAACGCCAGGCTACGAAAGAAGCAGGAGAAATTGCAGGTTTGAAAGTAATGCGAATCATCAACGAGCCAACAGCTGCGGCTTTGGCATACGGACTTGACAAAAAAGGTGTCGATCAAAAAATAGCAGTTTACGATTTAGGTGGTGGTACTTTTGATATCTCGATCCTTGAATTGGGTGACGGAGTTTTCGAAGTATTGTCTACAAATGGGGATACGCACTTAGGTGGAGACGATTTTGACCAGGTGATCATCGACTGGTTGGCTGACGAGTTTAAAAATGACGAAGGTATCGACTTGCGTCTTGACCCGATGTCATTGCAACGTTTGAAAGAAGCTGCTGAGAAAGCAAAAATCGAACTTTCATCTTCAGCAGAAACTGAGATCAACCTTCCCTATGTTACGGCCACTGCTTCAGGACCGAAACACTTAGTGAAAAAACTGACACGTTCGAAATTTGAGCAACTTGCCGACAGCCTTGTGCGCCGTTCTATGGAACCGGTTGCAAAAGCGTTGAAAGATGCAGGTTTGTCAAAATCCGATATTGACGAAGTAATCTTGGTTGGTGGATCTACACGTATGCCAAGAATCGTGGAAGAAGTTGAAAAATTCTTCGGCAAAAAACCGTCGAAAGGAGTAAACCCTGACGAAGTTGTGGCAATTGGAGCTGCAATTCAAGGTGGTGTACTTTCCGGAGATGTAAAAGACGTATTGCTTCTTGACGTGACTCCGCTTTCATTGGGTATAGAAACAATGGGTGGCGTTATGACCAAGCTGATCGAGTCGAACACAACGATTCCGACCAAAAAATCGCAAGTATTCTCTACAGCAGCAGATTCTCAGCCAAGTGTTGAAATCCACGTTTTACAAGGAGAAAGAACTATGGCTTCGGATAACAAAACAATCGGACGTTTCCACCTTGATGGGATTCCGCCTGCACCAAGAGGTGTTCCGCAAATCGAAGTTACATTTGATATCGATGCGAACGGAATTATTAAAGTTTCTGCAACAGATAAAGGAAGCGGTAAATCTCACGATATCCGAATCGAAGCATCTTCAGGTTTGACACAGGAAGAGATCGAAAGAATGAAAAAAGATGCTGAAGCTAACGCTGATGCGGATAGAGTTGCGAAAGAGAGAATCGAAAAGCTTAATGAAGCTGACGGTATGATCTTCCAAACTGAAAGCCAGTTGAAAGAACTTGGAGATAAATTATCTGCTGATCACAAAACGGCCATTGAATATGCTTTGACCGAGTTGAAAATGGCGCACCAAAATCAGGATCTTGCTGCTATCCAAACCGGACTTGACAACATCAATGCCGCTTGGAAAACTGCTACAGAAGCAATGTACGCTCAAGGCGGACAAGCTGGTGCAGGTTCACAAGGCCAGCCGCAAGGTGAGCAGCCGCAAGGTGAAGCACAAGGCGATAATGTGCAGGATGTAGATTACGAAGAAGTTAAGTAAGGCTTCTAGAGGAGGCAACTTAGACTTGTGCCTTTAGACTTCTTTGACAATAGAAACCGGGTGAGAAATCATCCGGTTTTTTTATTTACTTTAAAACGATTCGCGATTGAGTAAAAAGTATTTTGAATTTTAATTGGATGATAACCGATGCCACCTAACATAATACCGCCTTCCTCCATTTCTATTTTGATAGGTTGTGCGACATGCTTTACTGTAAATTCATAATCGCGCATCCCTATATAATTTGCTATAATAACGTCGCCCGGTCTGGCTTTAATTGAAAACGCACCGTTTTTATCTGTTACTGTCCTAGCTCGCTTCCCTTTAATAATAATGTTAACACCATAAAGAGGTCCGTTTGCATCTAAGACAACACCAGCAATAATACTCCTTTTCTGAACAGGACGAGTAGCCTTAGAAGTTGTCGATTTCTTATCAGAATCTAACTGCGTCTGAACCTGCGGTTCTTGAGCTTTAATATTGTCGGAAGGCCACAACATTGCGAGAAATCCTGAAGCGGCAGCTATCCAAAAATTCGATTTTTTCGTCGGAACTTTGAGCTCGCGATTAACCTGCGAACTTAAAAATCGTCCGCATAAATTTCTCTCCGATCGAAGCGCGGCAACAATTTCCCTGTCAGAAGCGTTTGTAAAATCAGTCACTGTTTTCTGACAAGAGGAACAAAATCTTCCCTTGTCGACAGCTGACATATCATCCCATTTCTCATGGCACGGCATCGGAATCGATATTTGAAACTTTTTCTGCATTTTCAAATATATACAAAATTAGAACCTTGCGTGAAAGAATGCTATCAATTTAGTTTGAAAGTCCAACATAGTTTGCGTGTTCCAGTTGCCATGTCCGCCGCTTGGATACAAATTATATTCATTGTAAACACCAAACTGGTCGAGTTTGTCTTTGAGTCGGGCGCCTTGTGTTGCCGGAATTAACGGATCCATTCCGCCGTAGAACATGATTGTTGGAGGTGAATCGGCTGAAACGTGGGCAGCCGGGCTAACAGCAGCAACAATCTCCGGATTTTGAGCGTAGTCAATATTACCTATCAGGTAAAAAGAACCGTATTGGAACATCGGGTTATCAGTATAAGATGGATCAGAAAAATCTGTCGGGCCAACAATACTGCAGACAGCCTTGACATTATCGGCGGAATCTTCCTTATAGCTGTACAACATTGCGAGGTGCGCTCCGGCACTTGCACCAATAAAAGCATATTGATTGGAGATGCTGTAGTCGCTGGTCTGCAGGTGGTCAATGACTTTTTTAATATCATCTATCTGCTTTGGATATGCCGGACTCTGCATTGTTGCAAGACGGTAGTCCATATTGATGATCGCGTAATTAGGAAACTGCGATTTCAACATCGGAACGACATAGTTAAAATCTGATTTTGAACCGCTGCTCCAGCCGCCGCCATGCACGAGGATAAACACTTTGGTATCAGTGTTTCTTCCCGCTGGAAGGTAAAGGTCAATTTTCTGCTCCGGATCAGTTCCATAAGCAACATTCATCATGTCGCGCGCAGGTAAGTTTGTGGGCGGAGCAATATTGTCATTATCTGACGAATTGCAACCAAAACCTATAAACAAGAGTATAAGAGGTGTGATCATTCTTTTCATAGCTTGAAACGTTTTTGTATTAACTCGCAATACCGGTTTCTAGTATGAAAGTAAGGAATATGTGAGATATATGTGGGGAAGTTAACGTGGGTTTAAGAGAAGAGGTTAAGGGCGCAAGGTGCAAGGTGCAAGGTCTAGGGTCTAGGCCGAAGGGTAACAGTCGAAAGTCGAAAGTCGAACGCCGAAAGTCAAAGAAAATAACTTGGGAAAACATTCGGCATCCTGAACCTCCGCTACTTCATCTGTTTCGCTGAAACTCTGGCCAGTCTACCTGAATGCTGAAACAAGTTCAGCATGACATAAGCATAAGTATGGTAGTCTATAGTCCAAAGCGCAGCGCGTCTATAGCAAAGCGCCTCCAATCGCGAAGCGACTCTAAGAGCGAAGCAAGTCTAAGAGCGAAGCAAGTCCAACAGCGAAGCGAGTCTAAAAAACCTACTCAGATACTTTAATCTCAAACATCTTATCCCAATGTTTCCCCGTTACGAAAATGGTATTCGTTCTTCGGTTGTAGGCGATTCCGTTTAGAACTTCAGAATTAGGGTTCGTAAGCTTCTTCCGAAGATCGGCAAGGTTTAAAACCGCTTCAACAGCACCAGTGTCCGGATTTATAATGGCGAGTGCGTCTTTTTGCCAGATGTTCCCATAGATCTTTCCGTCGATCCACTCGAGCTCATTGACACTTTTGATCTTTGTTTTTGAAGAGTAAACATTTACATAATCGACCATCTTCTGCGTAGCCGGATCCATCTGCCAGATTTTTTCCGTTCCGTCCGAATGATAAATGTACTTTCCGTCGTTTGTCATGCCCCATCCTTCGATCTGCTTGTCGTAATTGAACGTTTTTTCAAGTTTCAGTGTATTTGCATTGTAGATCAACCCAACTCCTGATTGCCATGTTAATTGAAAAACCTTGTCGTTTAAGACCGTTATTCCTTCACCAAAATATTGCTGCTCAAGATTCACCTGTTTATAAACCTTGCCCGTTCTATAGTCCAATTTGCGCAACCACGAGCTGCCTTTTTGACCCGTGCCTTCAAATAAAGTATCGCGGTAAAATTCAAGTCCTTCCGTAAAGGCAGTGATATCATGCGGATAAGTGGCAACAACAGTATATTTGAGAGGCTTCGGCGTTATTGAAGAAACCAATTCAACCCGGCCTGTGATCTCCTGCCCCGAAGTATCTCCATCAAAATAAACAAGAGCTTTCAGGTTCTGGTAACCCAGTTTTTGATCTGTAAGCGGAAATTCGGCTTTAGCCAAACCTTTCACCGAAGTGACTTTCTTGTCATTCACATAATAAATGATACTGTCGATATTTTTGTTTTGCGGGTTTGAAAGCTGTAAAGAGATAACATCAGTATTGACGTATGTCGGTTCAAATTTGCTCTCGTCAAAGCTGAAAAATTTTTCGCCATTTTTTTTAGGGTCACCACATTGGATCGTTGCAGCGCTTAATAAAATGAAAGTTAACAGGTTATATATTTTCATGGGGCTTTTATGTGATTTTCATCGGGGAATTCCGGTTGATCTTATTTTTTGCTGTTGCGAAAATACAAAAAGATTGTATATTTGCAACGGCAAGTCCTACACGACCAGCTCCTGCAGAATCCCCCAGGATGGGAACATAGCAAGGGTACGCGGTTGTAGCGGTGCGATGTAGGTCGCTTGCCATTTTTTTTTATATTGCGTCTTCCTTAGGGAAGATTTTTTATTTTTAGACGTTTATTGAAGCTATTTCCGGCTTTTCGTTTCAATCTTTTTGTTGCTGTTGTCCTGACATTAGGAAGAGTCTCTTACCAGGCAACAAAAAGGATTTTCTCTGCAATCCGGGCTAGGCAGAAGCAATGTCAATTAAAATATCGATGTCAATATTATAGTAACTCAATAGCATAAGGAAAGTCTTAGCAAATAACAATATAAAAATTAATATACCTGTAACAATACCTGCACCCTGAACCTTGTACCATTTTAACCCAAAACCACTTTCTATGAAATCACTACTACTTGCATTATTATTTACATCTGCTTTATCCTTTGCTCAAACTGAGCCGAAAGCAGCGTACGCCGAGTTTAAAAAGGAATTTGAAACCTATCGGGATAATCCTCTTATATCTTCAGAAAACAGCACCATCACACCTGCACCATGTGGGCAATACACATTAAAGTTTATGGTTACCGCACAGGGATTTGATGAAATCGTATCGGTACCACCGGCAAAAAAGTTATGTGCCGACTTGATGCGCTTCGACAAAAGCAAAAATCCAAACTCGTCGCCAGATTGGGAATATGAAATTAAGCCTGTCGGCAATCGATATTATGTGATCCGTGGACAAAAGAAAGGCGGCAATGGTTTGCAGGAGCTTTATTATTACGAGCATAAGACGAATAAGTAAATCCGACGCGCTTCGGTTTAGATACTAGACACGCTGCGCTCTTAGACACGCTTCGCTCTTAGACTCGCTTCGCTCTTAGAAGTTAGACGCGCCCTTCGGGCTTTAGATATGCTGCGCTTTAGACAAATTGACAGCAGCCATGAGACCTGACGAAGATTTGGCCACTAATTGCTACGCCAGTTCGCTAGCGCTCGGGTCACGAATTATATTAATTTGTGCATTCGTGGCCATTGTTTGCTGCCAGCTAACGTAACATTAACATACCAATGAGCAAAATTATTTTAATAACGGGCGCCTCTTCCGGAATTGGAAAAGCAATAGGTGAGTTGCTGTTCCACAAGGGCTATACTGTTTTTGGAACCAGCCGTAGCCCTGAACGATTTACCAATTCCGTTTTCCCATTACTTGCGCTTGATGTACGTGATTCAGATTCAATTAAAGCAGCCGTCGGGAAAGTAATCGCGATGTCGGGCCGCATTGACGTTGTCATTAATAATGCTGGCGTCGGAATAGCGGGACCACTTGAGGAAATTCCAACCGCGGAAATCCGAAACAATTTTGAAACAAACCTCTATGGCCCCATAGAAGTCATCAAAGCTGTTTTGCCTTATATGCGCACTCAAAAATCAGGATTGGTTATCAATATCACTTCAATCGCCGGATATATGGGGTTGCCATATAGAAGCATCTATTCGGCTTCAAAAGGAGCGCTTGAAATCGTAACGGAAGCGCTTCGTATGGAAGTCAGGCAATTTGGGATCCAAATCACCAATGTTGCTCCGGGCGATTTTGCAACAAACATAGCGGCCGGACGTTTTCATGCGCCGCTCGTTGAGGGCTCTCCATACGAAATGGCGTACGGAAATACTTTAAAGGCCATGAACGACCACGTCGATAGCGGAAGCAATCCCAACCAAATGGCGGAGGCGATCTACAAAATCATAAACAACGGCAGACCCCGAATTCATTATAAAATTGGAGCATTTATGCAGAAGTTCTCCATCGTATTAAAACGAGTGCTTCCCGACAAAATGTACGAGAAGATGTTGATGAACCATTATAAATTATAGTGTTAAATCACAATTAAATAAAATTCCCAGCAATATGTTTTTTGAACAAACCGCCATTATATTATTGTAAGTTTGCCGCAAAAACCTACTCTATGAAAGAATTATTCGCATTACTGTTACTCATCGCAGGTTTAACAGTGTCTGCACAAGATCTTGCGGTTAATCAAAACTTAGAACCGCGTGTGGAATCGGCGGTCGATACCGTAAGAAAGCCAAGTAAGTTTATGGTTAATGTAAATGCCGGACCTTCATTTCGTATTGGAAAGTCTCCCAGAGGCCTATCTTCCGAACAGCAGCAATACATTAAAGATCTAAAATCCGGATTTGCATTCGACGCAAGCGGACTTACCTCTTCGTTTTTGATCGTGTTCCGGGAATGTATGCAATGAAGGGATTCCGGTTGTTCGAGAATAACGGATATACCCAAGCGACATCATACAATAAGGTACCGTTTGAAATCCCGTTCGAAGTTAAAAAAGGTGAGATAACATACATAGGAGAGTTTGAATTTTTCGAGAATGGAAATAAAGCCGGATCAATAATCAAAGTCGGCGATAATTTCGATCGTGATATTGAAGCTCTCAAAGTGAAAGCGCCTGCCATAAATTGGACCAAAGCAGTCAACAAGACTGTTAAAAGCGGAACTACCGGCGGTGGCATGATTCAGTTTTAATAATGCACGTGTGTTAATTGTGCTTACTCTTAAACGGTCTAAGAAGTCTTAAATGCTAAGCATTTCTTTGTTGGCGGTTCATTGTTTTATTGGAACGGTTGATCATCAGGTGCGTTTCTAATATCGCAATATACATTTCTGAATCTTCATTCCCTTCGATCCTGGAAACGTGGCCCAGCTTTACAAGTTCATTGGCCAGGTGTTCCAGGCAGTCTGACAGTGTGGAATCCTTAATAATCTCGTAATTAAAGTTTTCAAGATAAAGCGTACACCTCCAGTGCCGTTTATGCTCGACAATATCACACCTATATGGTTCTAAAGTGTTGTTCAGGGTGATTAAAAGCTGAATATGTGTCATTTTGTTAGCGTATAGCTAAAATTAAGTAAATATCATTTCTCAAGAAAACTCCACTTGTATTCTTAAGAAATATTTAGGTGAGTTTTAACAATTAGTAACATCCCTTCGTGCGCAGTTGAATCTTAATTGAAAAGAATATCGTAATTTTGCGCTCGCGTTAGGGATAGAGGCCAGCACCGCGTGCAGCCGATAGCCCGCCCGAAGGGAACGCCCAGAAATAATTCGAGCAACACACAACACAACTACTATGAAATTTTTTATTGACACAGCAAATTTAAACGAGATAAAAGCAGCCCAGGCGCTTGGTGTTTTGGATGGCGTAACCACGAATCCATCGCTGATGATGAAGGAAGGAATCACCGGAAAAAACAGCATCCTAAAGCATTATGTCGATATCTGCAATCTTGTGGGTGGCGACGTGAGCGCTGAAGTGAATGCTGTCGATTACGATGGGATGATCCGCGAAGGTGAGGAATTGGCCGAGCTGCACGAACAAATCGTCGTAAAACTGCCGATGACCAAAGAAGGAATTATGGCGTGCAAGTATTTCTCGGACAAGGGAATAAAAACAAATTTGACATTAGTGTTTTCTGCCGGACAAGCATTATTGGCTGCGAAAGCAGGAGCGACTTATGTCTCTCCCTTCATCGGAAGATTGGACGATATTTCGACTGACGGATTAAATTTAATAGAAGAGATCCGCGGAATCTATGACAACTATGGTTACGAAACAGAAATTCTGGCTGCTTCGGTCCGCCATACGATGCATATCGTCAATTGCGCAAAAATTGGTGCTGATGTAATGACAGGTCCGCTATCTGCAATACTTGGATTGTTGAAACATCCATTGACAGATTTGGGCTTGGCGCAGTTTATTGCTGATTTTGAAAAAGGAAACAAGTAATTAGTCTTCAGTCTTCAGTCGCAGTTGGCAGTAATTAGCTGCGGTCTAACTAAGATGACAATATATAGCCACTATTTTTGCAAAATTATATTAAATACGATTAAATGTTAACAGTTAATAATTTATCCGTCCAGTTTGGGAAGCGAATCCTGTTCGACGAAGTCAATACTACTTTCGGACACGGGAATATATACGGAGTGATCGGAGCGAATGGAGCAGGAAAATCAACTTTTCTCAAGATAATTGCGGGAGATATGGATCCAACTTCTGGGCATATCCACCTCGAGCCTGGAAAACGGATGTCGGTACTTAACCAGAACCACAACATGTTCGACGAGCACACGGTTTTGGAGACGGTAATGATGGGAAACAAGGTATTGTTTGCTATCAAGAAGGAAATGGACGAGCTTTACCTGGACTATAACGATAAAAACGCCGATAGGATAGGGGAACTTCAGGTGCAGTTTGAAGAGATGAATGGCTGGAACGCAGATTCTGACGCTGCGTCAATGTTGTCGAACCTAGGCATATCCGAAGAGCATCATTATACTTTGATGGGCGATTTGGACAATAAACTAAAGGTACGGGTTTTGCTTGCGCAGGCATTGTTCGGCAATCCTGATGTGCTTATTATGGATGAGCCGACGAACGACCTCGATTTTGAAACGATCGCATGGCTTGAAAATTTCCTTGCGAATTACGAGAATACGGTTATAGTAGTATCTCACGACCGTCACTTTCTGGATGCTGTATGTACGCATATCTCAGATATCGACTTTAGTAAAATCAATCATTATTCAGGAAATTATACGTTTTGGTACGAGTCAAGTCAGTTGGCTGCAAAGCAACGTGCACAGCAAAATAAGAAGGCTGAGGAAAAGAAGCAGGAACTCGAGGAATTTATCCGCCGATTCAGCGCTAACGTAGCGAAATCAAAGCAGGCGACCTCGCGTAAGAAGATGATCAGCAAATTGAATATCTCAGAGATCAAACCATCAAGCCGACGTTATCCTGCAATTATTTTCGATCAGGAGCGTGAAGCCGGAGACCAGATACTGAACGTTCAGAACCTGAGCGCATCGACTGAAGGCGAAACTTTATTTTCTGGAGTTGATCTTAATATGGCGAAAGGTGACAAAATTGTTTTGTTCTCCAAAGATTCGCGTGCCACAACGGCATTTTATGAAATCCTGAACGGTAATCAAAAAGCAGATTCAGGAACCTACGATTGGGGAATCACAACGAATCAGGCTTATCTTCCGGTTGACAACCATGCTTTCTTTGAAAACGACCTTACGCTGGTGGATTGGCTGCGTCAATATGCCAAAACTGAAGAAGAACGCGACGAGGTTTTTATCCGCGGATTCCTTGGGAAAATGATTTTTTCCGGTGAAGAAGCGTTAAAAACAAGCCGGGTTTTATCAGGTGGCGAAAAAGTTCGTTGTATGCTTTCGCGGATGATGATGGAGCGGGCCAATGTATTGATGCTTGATGAACCGACGAATCACTTGGATTTGGAATCGATCACTGCTTTCAACAACTCGCTGAAGAACTTCAAAGGATCGGTCATTTTTACGACTCATGACCATGAGTTTGCGCAAACTGTCGGTAACCGTGTGGTTGAGTTGACTCCGAAAGGTGCAATAGACCGTTACATGACATTCGACGAATACCTTGATGATGAAAAGGTTCAGGAACTGAGAAAGAAAATGTATATATAAAAAAAATCCCGCTCTTCAGCGGGATTTTTGTTTCTGGTGTTTAAGATCTTCGTTTGAACTTGCGGATTATCCAGTAGATCAGTCCTACAATTACAAGAACGATTATAATTCCGATAACGATGCCTGCTTCAAGTATATCGCCGATAATTTCACAACTCGTGAAGGTTGTCAGCATGATCAGAAGTAACGTCAGTTTTAAAAAGAAATTTTTCATGATGCTCGTTTTTATGTGAGTTTGTTATGTTAAATAAAGTTCCATAATTACGAAAGGACGGGGTTACAGAATTTTCTTAAATCTTTATAGGATTAACAAACGTGTTTAAGCTACTAACATTAGATTCAGTTTTTTTGCCTAATTTTACCATCCAAAGATAAATCAGCATATGGGTCAGAAAATATTGCTCACTTCCAAAGAAGTCAATATCATCCTTCACCGCTTGGCCTGCCAGCTTATTGAAAAACATCTCGACTTTTCAAATACTATTTTACTTGGAATCCAGCCTCGCGGAACCTTTCTCGCAAACCGTCTTAAGGAAATTCTGCAGAACGAATATCAGATCGGCGACATTGCACTTGGGTTTCTCGACATCACCTTTTTCAGGGATGATTTCCGACGGACCGACAAGCCATTGGAAGCGAATAAAACCCAAATCAACTTCTTGGTTGAAGATAAAAAGGTAATTTTCATTGACGACGTTCTTTACACTGGCCGCAGCATCCGTTCGGCATTGACCGCAATACAATCGTTTGGACGTCCTGCCGAAATAGAACTTCTGGTACTGATCGATCGCCGCTTCAGCCGTCATCTTCCGATTCAGCCCGATTATCGCGGCCGACAAGTGGATGCCATAAATAATGAGAAGGTCAAAGTCGATTGGAGAGAAAATGTAGGTGAAGATGCCGTATATTTAATCAATAATCAGGTAAATTAAATGAGCGAGCTAAGCGTAAATCATTTATTGGGAATCAAGTATATCAATAACAAAGATATAGACCTTATTTTTGAAACTGCCGATCATTTTAAGGAAGTCATCAATCGCCCGATCAAAAAAGTCCCTTCACTTCGCGATATCACAATCGCCAATATATTTTTCGAAAACAGCACGCGCACCAAACTTTCGTTTGAACTTGCACAGAAACGCCTTTCAGCAGATGTCATCAGCTTTTCTGCAGCACAATCCTCAGTCAAAAAAGGGGAGACGCTCATCGATACAGTCAACAATATCCTCTCGATGAAAGTTGATATGGTCGTAATGAGGCACTCGCATCCCGGAGCAGCATATTTCCTGGCGAATAATGTTTCGGCAAGTATTATCAATGCCGGCGACGGAGCACATGAACATCCGACACAAGGCTTGCTGGATTCGTACTCCATTCGCGAAAAATTAGGGGAAGTTGGAGGTAAGAAAGTAGTGATCGTGGGCGATGTCCTGCACTCGCGGGTCGCCCTTTCAAACATATACGCATTGCAGATGCAAGGTGCCGAAGTTAAAGTATGCGGACCGAAAACGTTGATTCCGCGCTATGTAGAGTCACTTGGAGTTACAGTTGAATCCGATTTACGTAAGGCACTGGAATGGTGCGATGTAGCGAATATGCTTCGTGTACAAAACGAACGTATGGACGTAAATTATTTTCCTTCTACAAGAGAATATGCACAACAATATGGTGTTGATAAACAATTGTTGGATTCGCTGAGCAAAGAGATTGTAATTATGCATCCCGGGCCTATTAACCGCGGTGTCGAAATCACTTCTGATGTAGCCGATTCGAAGCAGTCGCTTATCATGAACCAAGTCGAAAATGGGGTTGCAATCCGAATGGCCGTAATTTACCTTCTTGCAGCAAAAATTAAGCAGTAACTACTCAAAAATATTTGTAACTTTATACAGATGAAAGTAGAAACTATCGGACATACAGCCGTTATCAAAGATATACAGAGTAATATTTCGGGCTTCCTTGAAGTACTTGCGAACGACTATAACTCAGTAGTGTCGAAAAATATCATTATTGACTTGTCGGATCATTCACATCTTTCCTCAAAAGATCTGAACACTTTTTTAGAGCTTGCGAAAACGCATAAAAAAGCCAAGAAATCTTTGGTGTTGGTTGGGAAGACCGATTACAACAAAATTTCCGATAAGATTGTCATTGTCCCAACAGTTCAAGAGGCACGCGATATGATCGAATTGGATGAGATTGAACGTGATTTGGGATTTTAAACTTGCATAAAATGGACTTTTATTCAGATTCTGAAAGATTGTACAAAGGTCGTCTTGTACTGATTTGTGTTTCCATCTTGCTTCTTCTGGCTGCTGTTTACCTACTGATCACGGATCAGGCCACTAGCTCTTTTTTAATTGTGCCGCCGTTATTTACTATCATTTCCCTTTCGAGCCAATGTTGGAACTCTAAGAGTAATAATTCGGACCTGACCAACAACCAAGAAAATAATAAAATTTGAACCTCACTATCCTAGGTTGTTACGCTGCGACTCCGCGTACTTTAACTAATCCCACATCACAAGTTCTTGAAATGCGGAACCGGCTGTTTCTGATTGATTGCGGCGAAGGAACACAGGTGCAACTGCGTAAAAATAAAATCAAATTTTCGAAGATCGAGCATATTTTTATCTCGCATCTTCATGGAGACCATGTTTATGGCTTGATAGGATTGGTATCGACCTATATGCTTTTGAATAGAGTAACCGATCTTCATATTTATGGACCAAAAGGTATAAAGGAGCTGATATCGTTTCAACTAAGATTATCAGGTTCGTGGGCAACTTACGGACTCTTTTTCCATGAAATCGAATCTAATGAGCCTGAAGTTGTATTTGAAGATGATAAAGTGATCGTGAGCACGATTCCACTAAAGCACCGAATTTATACAAATGGATACCTGTTCCGTGAGAAGCCCCGTGAAAGGAAACTCGATGTCGCTGCGGCGGAACATTATAAGATGGACACTTGTTACTATCGGAATATTAAATTAGGAAAAGATATTACGATCGCTGATGGAACTGTTATCCCGAACAGCGAACTTACTTTTGACCCTGAACCGCCGATAAGCTATGCATTTTGCTCTGATACTATCTTTAATGAAGAAATTATTGATGTAATTAAAGATATCGACGTTTTGTATCATGAAGCGACGTTTCTGAAATCTGAAACGGTTTTAGCCGCCAAAACCATGCATTCAACATCAACACAAGCAGCAACTATTGCGCTTAAAGCAAATGTAAAGCAGCTTGTGCTCGGACATTACTCGACGCGGTACGAAAACATCGAACTGTTTAAACAAGAAGCTGAAACCATTTTTCCAAATGTTCTTCTGGCTGATGATGGCAAGAACTTTGATTTTGATACAATCCTGAATCCACAAACTTAAACCGGCAAAAAAACCATGGAAGATCTAAGCCACTACAGAAAATCATACGAAAAAGGACAATTGATAGAAAGTGCGATTCCAACTGATCCGATGTTGCTTTTCAATCAATGGTTTCATGAGGTTCGTGATTCAGGCAATGTAGATGAAGTAAATGCAATGACTGTTGCAACAGCCGGCATTGACGGCTTTCCGAAATCGCGCGTGGTTCTTCTAAAGCAGTTTACCGATGAAGGCTTTGTGTTTTATACGAACTATAATTCGGAGAAAGGGATGTCAATCGCGCATAATCCCCGTATCTGCATATCGTTTTTTTGGTATTCGCATGAGCGGCAGGTCATCATAAAAGGCGTCGCCGAACAAACTGCACCTGAGGTTTCGGAAGCATATTTCGAGAATCGGCCACACGGAAGCCAGCTTGGTGCTGTAGTTTCTAACCAAAGTGAAGTCCTTTCTTCAAGAGAAGAACTTGAGCAAAAGCTCAGCCAACTTGAATCGGAGTATCAAAACAAGGAAGTTCCGCGGCCGCAACATTGGGGCGGTTATCTGGTGCGGCCAGTCGAGATCGAGTTTTGGCAGGGCAGGGCTAACCGTTTGCATGATCGGATACGATATAAAAAAGTTGAGAACGGGTGGAAGATCGAAAGACTTGCACCTTGAGGAGACAACTTGTACTTGCTGAGATTCTTAGAATTACTTAGAACCTGCTTAGATTTTTAAGACTACTTATACTAAGTTAGACTTGTTGGATATTAAAAATATCCATTGAATTTATTATATACCTCACACACAATTTCACCCTGAGCTTGAGAACGGGTTTCCCGTAATTCTTCCCGTAATCGTACTTCGTCATGCTGAACTGGTTCGGAATGATTTCCTTCTTTCCATTGAAATAAAATTTTGCAGGACATTTTAAGATCATATCCAGATTCGATCCTGCGTTAAAATTCAAATGACGGTTCATTATTCTAATAAAGTAAGAAAATTACTGTATAAACTTATTAAATTATGTAGTTGGTCGATTATATTTGGCATTTAAACGGATTTATGCCTACCATTGACAAAGAAATACGACGGTCACCCTTAGAGCCCCAAATCTACTTTAAGTTAACCGGAGGATTAATAAAGGAGTTTGCCCCACAATCTACTTTAAACTTGGCCAGCTATGAAATTGAAAGTGATCAAAAGTTGTTTTATGTTTGCCATCGTGATGCTGATGGGTTCATGCTCAGCAGAATCCGAAGGGATTGCTGCAGGAGATACAACTTTAGTTCAGGATTACAATTACAATCAAGCGGAGCTGGCTTTGGCTAACCAAATTAATGATTATCGAACAAGCATCGGACTGAGCTCATTGCAAACGATCAACCACATTTCGTACAAATCAGAAGAGCATAATGAATACATGATTATCAATAATGTTGTTAATCACGATTATTTTGAAGAGCGTTCACAGAATATAATTCAGGTTCTGGGAGCTGTAAAAGTTAACGAGAATATTGCCTACAACTATACCACAGCCGAAGGCGCATTACATGCATGGCTTGAAAGTCCGGCACATAAAGCCAATATAGAAGGCGATTTTACACACTTTGGAATATCAATATCCGAAGATCCAGAAACTGGTAAAAAATATTTCACCAATATTTTTATAAAGAAATAAAGATTGAGTAAGTATGTTTTTGTTTTGACCCCCGGAGAACCACTCGAAAGAGTGGTTTTTTTGTCCAATCACCTAAAATTGAACTGCTAGAAACCGATTGTTTATGCTGCTATTTTTACTTTTTGTTACAAGCAGGTCAGCTCTAAAGAAAGCTGCCATGCGTCGGCATGAGGCGAAGTAGACTACATTTGGGTTATAATAAATTCACTTCGTCGGTTTAATTGATGTTCTTCTTCTGAACATTCAATACCATCTGAGCAATTGTTCAGCAACCTTACTTCTCCATAACCTTTCGCACTGAGTCTTTCCGGAACGATTCCGTTCGAAATCAGCCATTGCATTGTAGCTTTTGCACGACGATCCGAAAGTTGTTCGTTGTATTTATGCGTCTGCCGACTATCGGTGTGCGACCGGATATCAATTTTCATCGCAGGATATTGTTGCAAGACCGCCAGGATCTTCTCAAGTTCCGCGGCAGCGTCTTGCCGTATGTCCGATTTATCGCGATCAAAATAAATCGTCTTGATTTCAAGAACTTTTGCCAAATCACTACCAACTAAGATTTCCTGCAGCTTCTTGGTTAGTTGCAGCGGTAAATCTGATTTACCCGATGTTGCTGCTATTGTAATACTTTTTTCTGTAGTTGAGTAATTTATCTTTTCACCTTTGATAAAATAGGTTGCGCCACACGCAGCATCAAAATCAAAACGCCCTTTTTCATCAGCAATGACTTCCTTCAAAATCGTAAATTGCTGATCTGACAGCGTTACTTTGGCACCTGCCAATACATCGCCCGAAACTGCATCAGTAACAACACCAGCCAAATGCTGCTCACATTTTAAAGACCGAATTTCAGTAAACTTATAAATATCATCAAAGCCTTTTCCTCCGTCTCTGTTCGACGAAAAATAACCTGTTTTAGCTCTGCTGTCGAAAATAAATGCGAAATCATCTTTTGGCGAGTTGGCCGGCGAACCAATGTTTTGAGGTTCTGCAAGCGTGCCATCGTTCAGACGTACACTCCGATAGATATCGAGGCCACCTAATCCTGGCCGCCCGTCACTTGCAAAGTAAAGCTCGTTTTCATCGGTAAAAGAAGGGAACGTTTCACGGCCTTCCGTATTTATAGTTTTTCCCAGATTCTCAGGTTTTCCATACGATCCATCGGAATTTAAAACAACCCTAAACAAATCTGATTGACCCAAAGTCCCGGGCATATCCGATGCAAAGTAGAGAAACTTTCCATCTGGCGTAAGCGCGGGATGTGCAACACTGTAATTGTTGCTGTTGAACGGAAGTTCGGTCACATTCTGCCATTCGTCGCCACCACGTGTGGCCCTGTAAATTTTCAAAAGCGTGATCTGTTTACCACTTTTCCCTTTCTTTCCATCATTGAAATTGTTACGCGTAAAGTACATCGTTTGTCCATCTTTCGAAAAAACAGGAGTTGATTCGTGAAACCGGGAATCCAATTTTTTGCCAAATTTTACAGGTTCTTTTGCTTCGCCAACGTCGGCAGAATATAAACTCGTAAAGCTCTGGTTGGTCCATTTGTGGCGGCTTTTAATGATTCCGGATGTATCGCGCGCTGATGCGAATACCAGCTTACCATCGATTACTGCACTTCCGTAATCGGAATATTCTGAATTGACTCCGGCGTCTTCAACCTTATATCGATCTGAATTTATCCTTATCTCTTCCAAATAGTCGTTTTCACGGGAATATAGCTGCGCCCGTAAATCGTTGCCGGATTGTTGTACAAACGCATCCATAATCTCAGACGCTTTAGTATAGTCGCCAACAGCTTTAAGCGATTGGGCATACCGATAATAATATTCGGATGCAATTTTGGTGTTCTTCATTTTAAACAGTTCCGAATACCATTTTACTGCCTTAGTCGGATCAGCGTTAAAATAGTACGCATTTCCTAGTTTTTGGAACATATCCGCTGATCTATATCCTTTTGCTGCTACGCGTTCGAACATGGCGATTGCATCAACAAAAGCATATTTTTCGTACTTCTGATTGGCTGCTTCAACAGTTTTTTTCTGTGAGTAACCAGTCAAAACCAACAAGTTTAGCACGACGACGAATATAATTACCTTGGATTTCATCTTGTTTATGTTAGAAGAATCGGGGAGAAGTGATCTTTTTTTCGTTAGAAAACAATTCGAAACGCAGAAACAATTCATGCGAGCCATAATTATAATTTTGTAATTCGGTTGTGTCTATGTCGTAACCATAACCGAGATAAAGCGCCTCAGTGATATGAAATCCTGCCATTGCGCTTACTGCAGCATCGAAACGATACGCCGCACCGATTACAAATTTTTCATTTATCAGGAAGTTTGCCGATACATCAAGTTGCAACGGAGCACCGGCAACTAATTTCGTCAGCATCGCCGGTTTAAATTTTATTGTAGGATTTAGCTCAAACACATAGCCCGCAATCAAATAATAGTTCAGTTCTTCTTTATTGATCGACACCTCATTGTCGCTGTAACGTGTTGTTTCGATAAAATTCGGAACCGAAAGACCAATATAGCTTTTGTTGGAGTGCCAATAAATTCCGGCACCCATATTAGGAGCAAACTCGTTCCTGAAACCCTGAAGTGATGGATCATTTTGGTCCTGCGGATTTAGTTTGTCGCGGTCAAGGCTGAAAATGTTCCCTGTTCCTTTGACTCCAAATGCAAGTTTGTAATTTTCTGAAGTTTTTACGGTATAAGACACGTCCACAGAAAAATTATTTTCACTCGTTGGTCCTATTTTATCGTTGACCAATGAAACTCCGATTCCGATGTTTTTCTTGAGCGGCGTGTTGACCGATACCGCATTGCTAACCGGAGCGCCATCCATCCCGATCCATTGTGTTCTATGTAATGCGAAAATACTGGTCACGCCTCGCGAACCCGCGTAAGCCGGATTAATATTGATAGTATTATACATATATTGTGTAAACTGCGCGTCTTGCTGTGCATGACTGCTGAATACACTGATAAGTAAAACTAAAAATAATAATCCTTTCATGTTGTAGGCAATTTACCTTGACAGATAGATATATCCGTCTTTCTTGATGACATTTCCTTCCGATGTCGTGTACTGCAATATATAGAAATACGTACCGGTTGGCAACTCCGAATTTCTATCGATCGTTACGCGGCCTTCCGAGATCCCTTTGAAGCATCTTGTTTTGTTATCGTAATTATCCGTTTCAAATACCAAAACCTGCCATCTGTTGTAAACTTGTAAGGTATTTGACGGATAACAAACAAGGTCATCAATATTTTCAATGGAAAAGTAATCATTTGTACCATCATTATTTGGAGAAAATGCGTTGTGGATGACGATATTTCCGCAAGGCAGAACCCCGCAGTCATCATCAACCTCAACCGTCAGTTCTACAATATAAGGACAATCCTGATTGGTGACTTCGTATCGGAAGTTATAAAACCCGACACCGAGATCATTCGGAGTAAAGGTACTTCCGTTAAGCGCATTTGTATCTTCAACATCAATCCATAATCCGCCAGACGGAGTGCCGTCAGGCAAGGAATCATTAAGATCTAAAGATAGTCCAATATCAGTGTTACATGCTGCGTAAGCAGTGACAGGTAAAGGAATGGTCGGAGTTACAAGGACAGTCATCGAAGTTTGGGTGGCGCAGTGGCCTTCAAGTGGAGTGAATACATAATTAGAAGTTTGTGTGTTATTAACTATTGGTGGCGACCACGTGCCGGGAATTCCTTCCAGCGAAATATCCGTCAAAACGGCAGCAATCCCATTTTCGCATATTGGCGCAATTTGATCGAACGTAGGTGTTAACTTGCCGTTGACGATTATTTCCATCGATGTGGATGCAGCACATTGTCCGTGATCCGGAGTAAAAGTATAAGTCGCACTTGCGGTATTGCTTATTACCGACGGTGACCAGCTTCCTGTTATACCATTATTAGAGGTTGTTGCCAAAGCAGGGACCGTGGAACCGATGCAAAATGGTTCAATCGTATCAAATTCCGGTATGGCTATGCCTTCTTCATAGGTAATAGTTGCTGAATAGGAAGTTGCGTTTCCGCAAAGGTCGGTAGCTGAAAATATGACTTGCACCTGACCAGGCGTATTGGAAACCGGAATATAATTATTTGACCATGTTAACATCGAGCAATTGTCTGTTGCCTGCGCGCCTCCGTGATTTGAAAGCCATTGCAGTACTGCATCTACTTCGTTACAAGCCACTACAATATTTTGCGAGACTACAGTTATTGACGGATTTGCAGTATCCGAAAATACAATAGTTTGCGAAGCGGTGCTCGTATTTCCACAGGCATCGGTTGCAGTCCAAGTCCGTGTTGCGGAGTAAGAGGACGCACATGAACCGGGAATATTCATATCGGAGTACGTCAGCGTTATGTCTTCCGAGCAATTATCAGTTGCAGTCGCCTGAGCAAACGACCACGAATCGCTACAAGCCATGCTGGCCGTTTGGGGTAACGGATTAATTACCGGAGGTGTATTGTCGTTAAGCGTAATGTTCTGTTGGACAATCATTGGGTTTCCGCAACTGTTTGCAATCGTAAAGGTTCGTACGATTACAATTGGGCACGTGCCTGAAACTGTATCGCTATATGAAATTGCAGTAATAGTCTGGGGATTGACAGCAACGCCTCCTGCTGCCTGATACTGTGCAAGTGTAATCGGCACTGCATTCGAACTGTAGGCAAGTCCGGGCAACTGTGCCACGCCGCAACCTTCGTGTGCGAAGCTAGCCGGTGCTGTTACAGTCGGTGTAGGGTTTATAGTAACTGTTATCGATTTAAGAGGTCCGATACAAGTACCTGACTGCGATTCTGCTACATAATATGTCGTAGTTCCTGCTACTGCAGTTGACGGAGTTAAGGATAATTGAGGCGTTGAACTTGGTGAAGTATAATAAAATAAAGTATAATTCGGATTGGTGGCAGTAGCAGTCAAAGGCTGGGCCGGAGCTCCCTGGCAGTAAGCGACATTCGAAGCGGCAACAGGCATCGTGACAATATCACCTACCATTATCGTAAACTCAAAGTAGCAGCCGTTATTTCCGGGAGACACCGCAAAGTAGTTCGAATTTCCTTCAGACGCGGGAAAAGGATTATTGACAGTATATTGAATAGTGTTTCCGCTTACAATAGGATAATGGCTGAAAAACAAAGTTCCGGGCTCAAATCCGCTGCTAATCTCACTGATCGGAATGGACTGCGCTGAATCACAAAATACAAACGCAGGCAAGGGCGGTATTCCCGGACAGTTGTCGTTTACAAAGTTTGCAGCATTAATAGTTACCCGTAATGGCGCTGGAATCGCAACTCCCTGGCAAGTTCCGGATGTGACGTACCCTTGAATTAGCGGGGTATTATCAAAGGTAATACCGGTAATAGCGCCGGTTCCGCTAAGTTGTCCATTTACAGAAACTACATTATTGCAACCGGTATTTTTGAGATAGGTACAATTTTCTGTGACACGAAATGTAAATGTCAATTCACCTAAAATTGTCTCCGGCAAAGATGGAACAGGCAAAGTTCCGTACTCCCAAACAATCGATCCATTGAAACCGAGCATCGGATCATAGTAGACGTTGTTTGGCGTCGGTAGTGGCGATATTGTGGCAGTCGCGACAGCGCTGTTGTTTAGATACGTTGCATTGTATGGAACAGGAATGGTGACTTTTGCATTATTAATAGCCTCAGTTCCTTTGTTGTAGATATTTACTTTATAGGCAAGATCCTGTCCGGGCTGAATTGTCTGCAGCGGCGCAGTAGGCGGAGAGCCATTAATTGTGACGGCACTCAACGCGCCTTCAAAATCAGGAATATACGCATCAACAGCCATTGCCATGACGAAGATGATGTAGGTATCGCCACCAGATCCATATCTGAAATTTGTTGCGCTCTGGTTATTGCCCAGCACGCTATTGTCGGGATTTGGAATATTGAACATGCTGATATCGAGTCCGCTATTATTCACCAAATTTGGATTTCTTGTATTTCCGCCGGTTTGTATCGATGAATTGAAGAAATTATCGCTTGTATTTCCTGAGTGACTCAACGGAATATATGTCGCATCGCTGTTTTTTTTGATTCTAAAATAGTCGCCGGTTATACCTTTGTCACCTTCACCAGCTATAAGTCCGAGTTTCACTCCAACCGGCCCTGATTGTACAGTATGAAATCCGTTTACCGGAATATCGAAACTCGCGTTTCCTGCAACAACATAGGCATGTCCGTCAAACAGCGTAATATCGCGATGTTTCATTTTTGAATTCTCATAAATGACCACCATTCCCCAACCGCCGTAGTATCCGGTTCCGCCACCATTTCCTTCAATTAAAGCGATATCGGCAGCTTGATACGATCCGATTCCATTTGCTTTCACATAATCGGTTACCTCCGTATATGCAGAGTACATGAAATCATGCGATGTCGTCGGATAATAAATATCATTTGCCGCCGCCGTAAATTCGGTGTAGGAGTTCGACGCAGGTCCCTTGAGCTGGATTTTTCGTTTATCCATAACCTTTGTGATACCGTTTTTTGTAACCGAAAACGTATTGTTACTTGGGCCCACATTTGTCGATCTTCCGGTCCAGTATAATCCCGCATAAATTATGTTTGAACACGCCGGCACAGCGCTATTTTCGGTTGAGAAAGTAAGCGTAGCTGCAGAAGAATTGAATGTTGGTGTTCCGCCCAATCCAGTTAAACCCGCAGCATCAATATCGGTGTAAGCCATCATATTGTTTCCGTTCTGCGTCAGGTCGCCATAATTTTGCAACGTCAGGTTGGTGTTTCCGATCATCGTGAAATCACCTCTTACGTTGTAGACGCTTTTATCAGGAGTATATTGGGATGTTCTTTGAGTAAATGGCACGGTAACTTGTGCTTCCACACTTTGACTGGCGGAAAGCATTGCGATAAGTACTATGAGGATGCAAAACCAGGTTTTATTCCGGATCGCTGTGTAATTATCATTCATAATCGGTTTAACCCTACGAGGGTTTTATTATAGCATACAAAATGCTCCATCCGGGTTGCGCGTTGACAACCAATGAGGCGAGCTGTTGTTCGTCGGCATCGATTTCGGAAAGGACGTATATATATTTAAGCATTGGAAAACTGGCGAAGACAGACGAATCTATAGCCGTCGCCAATTCCGCGGGATTACTGATTTTTATTATAACTATTTGGATGTTGTCGCGCTTCAAAGCACTTGTTGCAACTGATGCAATAGAAATCACATCGGTATAAAGAACAACCGGGACATCTGAATAATGTTTAACTAATCCATTTTCACAATATGCTGCAGGCTGGAGGTTGTGAGTTAGATCCTCGAGATACTTCGCTAGTTGCATCCCAGAATCTCCTTTTTGATTTAATGCAGACATAAAAGTTGCCATGGAAACCGCCGCTGTTTCAGATGCTGATTGTCCATTCTTTGTTGCATCTTGCCCAAAGGAAGCCATAGGCAATACCATCGCAAAAAAGCTTATTATTGGGAAGATTACGCTGGTGCGCATATACCGTATGAAATTTCTCATAATTGAAATACTGGTAAGTCTACTAATTTAGCAAAATTTAAGGCTAATTTTTTTATATTCCACCAACAACTCGGAAAGTCGTTGAACTGCCTGTCCAGGGTCGGAATACGTATTTAAAACCAATTCAAAATCGGCAAAAAGCAATAACTGGTTACCGAAAATACATTTTTGCGCTTAACGGAAAAAGAATAAAATCGACAAAGGGCGACTTATTGCAGATAAACAACTTCATTCAAAGGTTATTTATTAAATTTCTTACAACTTTCTAAACGGCCGAAGCTGTAAATTTGTAAATTGCCATAAACGAACGAGCCCACAATGAAAAATCTGATTTTAATAAGGCATGGGAAGTCAAGTTGGGAAACAGCTTCAGGTGATTTTGGAAGGCCGCTTGCAAGTCGGGGAATTGCCGATATTGAATTGGTTGCGAAGGCATCAATCTCTCATTTGCCTTCAGATTTTCAGATTTTCTCAAGTCCGGCAAGAAGGGCAAAACAGACAGCAATATTATATGCCACGGCGATCTCTTATTCGCCCGACAATATAACTTTTCTGGAGGATCTTTATACATTTAACGCGTCCACGCTTGAATTAGTTATAAAGGATTTTGACGACAGGTTCGCGAACGTAATTCTTTTCGGACATAATGAGGCTATTACGAATTTTGTCAATAAATTTGGAAACATATACATTGATAACGTGCCTACATCGGGCTTTGTGCCGCTGACATTCGATATTCTGAAATGGCGTGCCTTAACGAAGGGCAGCACAGGCACGGTTATTTTTCCAACAGATTTAAAGCAATGATCGCAGATAAGAATTACCGATATATCGATAGGGAAAAAAGCTGGCTTGCATTTAACGCGCGCGTGCTTCAGGAGGCTGCCGACGAATCAGTTCCGTTGCTTGACCGCTTGCGATTCCTCGGAATATTTTCAAATAACCTTGATGAATTTTTCCGGGTACGTTTTGCAGCGATCCGAAGATTAAGCCTTTCCGGAGTTTCGGGTGAAGCATTGCTAGGCGGAATCAGCGCGCAGCAACTCGTCAAGGATATTACCGAAATTGTCATTCAACAGCAGTCCGAAAGTCTGAGAATTCTCCATATTATCGAAAATAAGCTTCAGAAAGAAAATATCTTCATCATCAACGAAAAGGAAATTTCTAAAGAGCAACAGAATTTTATTAAAGACTTTTTTATTCAGCGGGTAAGTCCTGCATTGGTGACGATCATCTTGAATGATTTGGCCGAATTTCCTCTGCTGAAAGACACTTCAGGATATCTCGCTGTCAAACTTGTGATGAAGATTCCTGAAAAAGACCAGCTTCCAATTGGAACCAAGCAAAAAAAGGATGTCCGATATGCGGTAATCGAAATGCCGAAAACCCTCAACCGTTTTGTTGTGCTTCCGCCTGTTGCGGATAAACAATATGTTATTCTACTCGACGATGTAATCCGGTACAACCTGAGCAGCATCTTTAATATTTTCGATTACCATAGCGTAAAGGCGCACATGATCAAGATTACTCGTGACGCGCAGCTCGATATCGACAGCGACATGAGCAAAAGCATGCTGGAAAAAATTGCCACAAGCGTAAAAGACCGGAGGATTGGCGAGCCAGTCCGGTTTGTATATGATAAATCGATCGGAAAAGACACTCTGAAGTTCTTTCTTACAAACATGGGAATTGACGCATCCGACAGTATAATTCCGGGCGGCCGCTATCACAACCGACGTGATTATATGAGTTTCCCGAATTTGGGAAGATTTGATCTGCTTTATACGCCCAAAACGCCGCTTCCGGTAAGCGGACTCAGTCTTGACGGTAGTTTGCTCAATAAAATTGCACATAAAGACTATCTGATAAATGCACCATACCAATCATTTTCATATCTGATAAAATTCCTCCGTGAAGCGGCACTTGATCCGAAAGTTACCGCGATCAAAATAACGCTATACCGATTGGCAAAGAATTCGCAGATCGTAAGTTCGTTAATTAATGCTGCCAAAAACGGCAAGAAAGTAACCGTTCAGATCGAACTTCAGGCGAGGTTTGATGAAGCTAGTAACATTTCATATGCCGAACAAATGCAGATGGAAGGAATCGAGCTTATTTTTGGTATAAAGGGTTTAAAAGTGCATAGCAAAATATGCCTGATTGAAAGGATTGAAGATGGTAAACTGCGCCGTTTCGGTCTTATTTCAACAGGAAACTTCAACGAACAAACCGCACAGGTTTATACTGATATGACGCTGTTTACAAGCCATCAGCAAATTTTGAAAGACGTTGCTAAGATATTCGACTTTTTTGATGTCAATTACCGCGTTCACCGATACAAGCACCTGATCGTTTCGCCTCATTATACTCGAACAAGGTTTGTTAAACTGATTGACCGCGAGATCCATAATGCTATTGCCGGAAAGACTGCTTTCATCAATTTAAAAATGAACAGCTTGTCTGATTTTGACATGATCGATAAATTGTATGACGCGAGCAATGCAGGAGTAAAAATCAAGTTGCAGATTCGTGGCATTTGTTCATTGATCCCCGGAATTAAAGGAATGAGTGAAAACATTGAAGCGATCAGCATCGTCGACAATTTCCTGGAGCATTCGCGCATTTTTATCTTCGGAAATAATGACAACCCTGAAGTTTACATTTCGTCAGCCGATTTCATGACGCGAAACATTGATGGCAGAGTAGAGGTTACCTGTCCTATTTATGATGAGGAGATTAAAAACGAGGTATTGGATTCGTTTGAAGTTGGTTGGAAGGGAAATGTAAAAGCACGTATCCATTCGGAAGCGCTCGACAACAAATACCGCGTTCGTGGCGATAATCCGATGTTCCGTGCACAACATGAAACGTATATTTATTATCGAAACAGGCTTGATGTGATTGCAGAGATCTTGTAAATTTCATTTTCAGCAGCAAAATCAGCTGCAATATTAATAACAATAAAAGCAAAACACTCCAATAGATTCGAATGATCAACATTAAAAAATATGCAGCAATTGACATAGGCTCGAACGCGATGAGACTGCTGGTTGCAAATATAATTGAAGAACAAGGGAAAGAAACACAGTTCAGTAAAAGTGCGCTCGTTCGTGTTCCGATACGTCTCGGACAGGATGCGTTTACGGTCGGAGAAATAACGCCGGAAAACATTGAGCGGATGATAGATGCGATGAAGGCCTTCAAGTTATTGATGAAGGTCCATCGAGTCGAAAGATATATGGCTTGCGCAACTTCTGCAATGCGCGAAGCTTATAATGGACGCGAGGTAATTGAACTTATCCGCAAGAAAGCTGACATTAAAATCGAGATCATTGACGGCAAAAAAGAAGCTGCTATTATCGCATCGACCGATCTGCATTATCTTCTGAAAACAGAAAAAACGTATCTATATGTTGATGTAGGTGGCGGAAGCACGGAATTCTCATTGTTTTCTGACGGGAAAATGATCATTTCAAAATCCTTTAAAGTTGGAACTGTACGTTTGCTTAACAATATGGTGAGTGATATCGTATGGCAGGAAATCGAGAAATGGATCAAAGCGCATACTGCCGAATATGATACTGTAACCCTTATAGGGTCAGGCGGAAACATTAATAAACTTTTCAAAATGTCAGGAAAATTGCAGCAGAAGCCTTTGTCATACATGTACCTGCACGCGCAATATTCAAGTCTGAACGCTCTTTCATATGAACAACGTATCTCAGAACTCGGACTCAATCCCGATCGTGCCGACGTAATTATTCCGGCATTACGGGTCTACCTCAATGCAATGAAATGGAGCGGGGCAAGAAGCATTTATGTTCCAAAGATCGGGTTGTCGGATGGAATTATAAAAGCATTATATTACGGAAAAATCTAAAGTATGAAACTCATATTCAGGTTGTTGTCATTACTGGTATTTTTTATAGCTTCTTCATGTCAGGAATCAAAAGTTGAAGAAAGATCCGCAGACACAAACACGTATTTCACAGATAATTCCGAAGGAATCAAGACAGGCGGTGTAAAAGTCGTTACGATCAGCACTCCAAAAGGAGACTTTAAAGTTTGGACCAAAAGATTTGGAAATAATCCGAAGATGAAACTGCTGTTGTTAAGCGGCGGACCCGGACTTTCACATGAATATTTCGAGGCAATGGAAAGTTTTCTTCCAAAAGAAGGAATTGAATTTATTTACTATGACCAACTCGGAACAGGTTTTTCCGATAATCCCAAAGATACTGCATTTTGGGATCTGCCGCGATATGTTGAAGAAGTTGAACAGGTTCGGAAAGCTCTCAACCTTAATAAAGACAACTTCTATCTACTCGGACATTCATGGGGTGGAATATTAGCCATGGAATACGCGCTCAAGTATCAGCACAATTTAAAAGGTCTGATCATCTCAAACATGATGGCAAGCGCACCTGAATATGGAAAGTACTCCAAAGTTCTCGCAAAAGGAATGGATCAAGAAGTCGTACGGCAGATTCGGGAAATCGAAGCCGCAAGAGATTTTTCCCATCCAAAATATATGGAGTTGTTGATTCCGCATTTTTATGCCAAACATGTCTGCAGAATCCCACCTGATCAATGGCCGGAACCGATCAATCGTGCATCGTTGCATATGAATCAGTCGTTATATGTGACTATGCAAGGACCGAGTGAATTTGGTATCTCCGGTAAATTGACCACTTGGGATAGAAGCAAAGACCTTTATAAGATTACTGTTCCGGCTTTAATGATAGGTGCCAAATATGACACCATGGATCCGAAGTATATGGAATGGATGGCGACTCAGGTCAGGAACGGAACTTATCTGCATTGTCCAAACGGAAGCCACATGAGCTTGTACGACGACCAGAAAACCTATATGAACGGACTCACGAACTTTATAAAAGCACACCAATAATATGAATAAAAACAGGCTCGAAGCTTTCAGTGATGGCGTATTGGCGATAATCATCACCATTATGGTATTGGAGATAAAAATCCCGCATGGCGAGGCTAATCTGCAAGCCCTGATGCGGCTGTTGCCGATATTTGTCAGTTATGTCCTGAGCTTCGTATACATCGCGATTTATTGGAACAACCATCACCACATGTTGCATGGAACAGAGAAAGTCAACGGCGCAATCTTGTGGGCCAACATGCATCTGCTGTTCTGGCTTTCGCTTGTACCATTTACCACCGGTTGGATGGGCGAGAATGATTTTGCGCCTATTACAATGACAGCTTATGGTGTAATTTTATTTATGTCGGGTTTGGCTTATAATATTCTGCAGAATCTAATAGCAAAACAGGATGAAAACAAGTTGTTGAAGCAGGCAATTGGCAGCGACCGAAAAGGAAAAATCTCGACTGTTCTTTACGCTGTAGCGATTGCGGCCTCTTTTTATTCAAGATGGATTGCAGGAATAATCTATATCGCAGTTGCCTTGATGTGGCTTATTCCCGACAAAAGGATCGAGCACGAGATCCTCGATAATCAGGATTAAATATCCAAATCAAAAGTTTTCCGAAGTAACTCCAAACTTGGATTGATTTCATTTAAGCGGTTGAACCGATCTTGTGGCGTAAATGCTTTTCGTAAATCAATGTTTTCATTCACTACAACTTTGATCTCAATATCGTGGTTGTGCAGTTTTCCACGCAGATAACCGATCAATTCATGTTTGCCGCTTTCAAATTCGATCTTCGAACCTTCATTTGGCAGTTCATGGATAATAGTCGTTCCTTCAAGTTTTGGATCATTGATAAGAAGTAATGATTCCATGATTTTGTGGCCTTTGTCACTAAGCCGCTGCGCAAATTTATTCCATTGCAACAACATGTCCGTTTCGGTGAAAGCTTCTGTAGGAAGATGGACATCTTCTTTGACTGATAGCTTGCTGTTCTCGGTCAATTCGCGTTTGGCACGGATACTTGCAAGTGAAAATGCAGAAACCTTCATTCCGCCTGACGCAATTTCAACATTTTTGAACGGAGTAGAAGTGGGCAATGGTAAAGCTTCTTCTGGCTCTGCAACGGGTGAAGCCACTTCTGCAGGAACTTCAACAACTTCGGGAACTTTGACGTCTATTTCAAGTACACGATTGTAGAAAAAGGAAGGCGGAATTATAAATCCGTTAACTTTTTTTTTTCTCCATCATAAGTGACAGAGGCAAGCTGCATTAGGCAAAGCTCGACTAGAAGACGTTGGTTTTGGCTGACTTTAAACTTCAAATCACAATCGTTCGCAATCTCAATTCCTTTTAAAAGAAAGTCCTGACTCGCCTTTAAAGCTTGTTCGCCATACATTTTTTGCGCCTGTTCACCAGCTTCTAATAGTGCCAAAGTGGAAGGTGTTTTTGAAACAAGCAAATCGCGGAAATGGGATGCAAGCCCCGATACAAAGTGATGCCCATCAAAGCCTTTCGAGAGAATTTCGTTATAAGCCACCAGCAATTCGGGAATCTTATTTTCGAGGATCAAGTTTGTGATCTCAATGTATGTTTCATAGTCAAGCACGTTCAGGTTCTCAGTCACGGCCTGTCGCGTCAGGTTGTTTCCGCAATATGAAACAACGCGGTCGAAAATTGATAAGGCATCACGCATCGCGCCATCAGCTTTTTGAGCAATGATATGAAGCGCATCATCTTCGAAAACGACACCTTGGCTTTGCGCAACTTCGGCAAGATGTTCCTTTGCGTCTTTTACGGTTATACGTTTGAAATCAAAAATCTGGCAACGTGAAAGGATTGTTGGAATGATCTTATGTTTTTCGGTCGTAGCCAAAATGAAAATGGCGTGCTTCGGCGGTTCTTCAAGAGTTTTCAGAAATGCATTGAATGCAGAAGCGGAAAGCATATGAACCTCATCAATAATATAAACTTTGTATTGTCCGGTTTGTGGTGGAATCCTGACCTGATCGATCAGATTTCGGATGTCGTCAACCGAATTGTTGGAAGCGGCGTCAAGTTCGAACACATTAAACGCAAAATCCTCGTTCGGATCATCATAACCCGGTTGATTGATCTTACGCGCTAAAATTCTCGCACAAGTAGTTTTTCCGACGCCACGCGGACCAGTAAACAGCAATGCCGACGCCAAGTGATTGGTTTCTATTGCATTCAGAAGCGTATTGGTGATCGCCTGTTGGCCAACCACGTCCTTAAAGGTCTGCGGTCGGTATTTACGGGCTGATACTACGAATTGTTCCATGGTTTTATGTGGCTGGAGCAAATATACTTCTAAAAGTTCTAGTATAAAATCGAAGAAATGAAAAGTTATTCACGGTTTGACTATGTCCGAAGATCCGGCCGAAAAGTGCGATAGTCATCAAGCAAGTTTTGCCTTTTATCGTAAATGATTATTGCCGTGCAAAAGCCGTCTTCAACTTCAAAAGCGATTCCTGACCTGGTATCATAAAGCGACACAACATTGTTTGTTTTAAGGTTCATAAATGTAGCAGCAACTTTTATATTCGGATATTTTACAATTAGATCGCTCAACGCCATTCCGGTCGAGCACCCGTCCGCAGTTTTAAAATCCGGCGATGTAACTCGGACTTGGCCCACTATCTTTTCTATAAGTTCCCGATTTTTATATTTTGTGAAGATGTTAAGTTCATATTTACCGGTTATCGAATCTGACGGATTGTTAAACCATGTAAGCCATGCTTTTCCCATAGCCGAATCTGAAAGATCGGGAACGCCCAATTGTATTTGAAGCGAGTCTACAGGTTGACCAACTTTTATATTTCCGATGCTGCTTCCTTCGATGATCAGCACTTTATCCGCAACATCGATTTTCGCTTCAACAACAGGTTCTGGAGCAACAGGAACTTCCTCTGCAACTTTCTTTTCCTGACAACTAAACATTATGGATGCAAGCAATATAAGAACGTATTTCATTTAGATATAATTAGCAAAGTACTTCGGCAATAGTCTCATGCTCGAGAAGTCGGACGAGCGCCTCTTCTTCAGGATTTAAATTATTTCCTTCAATGTTTTCCTGGGTTTCATATTTACTGATCGACCCTTTTTCAAATGCAGCAATAACCGTTGGATGCACATAATATTTTTTACACACAGTTCTCGTGTTTCCTAATTTGGAAGATACAAAATCAAGCACCTCCACGATTTTTCGTTTGCCATCTGTCGGACTTGCAGGTTTGCCCAATTCCCTAAAAGCCTGCAGCGCATGAACGCTTCCTGCCCAAACCCGGAAATCCTTCGCGGTAAAATCTTCGTGGGTGATTTCCTTTAAATAGTTGTTGATGTCGGCTGAGCCAACGGTACGATGCGACCCGTCATCATCATAGTATTGGAACAAGTCCTGGCCGGGAATGTCTTTGCATTTCTTGACAAGGTTTATCAATCGCCGACTTTGCAAGGCAATTTTATGTTGGACGCCTTTCTTTCCGACGAATTCAAAATAAATTGCCGACTTCTCGATTTTCACATGCTTATCGCGCAAAGTGGTTAATCCGAACGAGCCATATAACTTTTTATACGCATCATTGCCAATCCGGATGTTGGTCATTTCAATCAGTTTTACCACCAAAGCAACTACCTTTTCATAAGGCATTCCCGGGCGATTCAGGTCTTTTTCGACCTGTTCGCGTATCAGCGGAAGCGCCGAAGCAAATCTCCTGAGACGGAAAAATTTGGATTGGTTTCGGATCTTGTTCCAGTTTGGATGATAACGATATTGCTTGCGTCCTTTTGTATCGATTCCGGTCGCCTGAAGGTGTCCGTTCTCGTACGGACAAATCCACACACTTTCCCAGGCAGGCGGAATCACAAGTTTTCGGATACGCTCAAGTACTTCAGGATCTTTTACTGAAATTCCGTTTTCGTCAGCATATCGGAAGACATCGCCTTTTCGCATTCGGAAATAGCCTTTTCCCGAGTTTCCTGCATAGCGTAATCCAACAGCTTTTGCAGTTATTTTTGGGTCGCGGCCAATTTTTTCAAGTTTGGCTTGGAGTCGGTTCATCTATTATTTTGGTTGTGGTCGATTTTCGCGGCCTCTGATGCTGATGTCGTGCAGAACTTTTCCAGCACTGTCATCACTAAAATCGAAATGCCCCGAAACAAAAACACCGTTTTCACCGTGCTTCGATTTGATTCCGTAGATCGTTGCTTCATCGCCTGGATCGCTTTCACCTTCATAACGATAAATATGCACGATCTCATAATCTTCCGGATTGGAGACTATTTTATTTTCTTCAAGATTAAAATCTTTAGTGAAACCTTTTTCATTAAGTTCTGCAAGTGCCTGTGAAACAGTTGCGTAATGGTACATTTGACGTTCCATGATGTTTGTTTGTTTAAAATGGTTGTTAGTGTGAATTTACGAAAAATTAAGCTTGCGCCGAGTTATATCATTAGTGCCTAAATTTACAACTTCCGCATATTATAGCATTGGTTTAAGTCGTAAGTTTGCACCGCAGGCCGCCTTATCGCCGTTCGCCTTGAGCGAAGGGAGGAAAGTCCGGGCACCATAGAGCAGCATAGCGGGTAACACCCGTCGTTCCGTAAGGGATAGGACAAGTGCAACAGAAAGTATGTACAGGTAATGCTGTAGTGAAACCAGGTAAACTCTATGCGGTGAAATACCAAGTATATCGGCATTTAAGGGTTGCTCGCCCGTTGCCGAAGGGTAGGTAGATTGAGTCGTGCAGCAATGTACGATCTAGATAAATGATAAGGATTTCGTTCAATTTATTGATCGGATTACAGAACCCGGCTTACAGGCCTGCATTTTTTATTTTTGGCCACGAACTCCCGAATTACAGGCGTATACCTGGCGATCTCTGGGGCCTAAGCGTTAACCAACAGGAAAAGCAGTCTACGTATTTTTCTCTGCAAATCCCTGAGCCTTCCGTGCATCTCTGTGAAACCAGGATTGCAGATCAACTATTATCCTCATCCTCGAAATCATCACTTTCTTCTTCGCTCTCGAATTGAAAAAAGCTGAAAATCGAGCCACCATAACTTTTCTTAAACGAAAAATTTATTAGATGATCGAGTTTGGTATACTTCGAATGTTCGATCACCATCATTCCGTCTTCCTGAAGTAGTTCCTTTTCAAATATTGACAGTACAAGTTTCTCAAATTGAGCCTGTTCCATTGCATACGGCGGATCTGCAAAAATTATGTCGTATGCCGAATTGTTCTTCTGTACAAATGCAAATACATCGCTTTTGATAACCGCAATATTAAAATCGAATTCGGTTGCCGTCTGCTTAATGAATTTTACGCATCCGAAATCTCCATCAACGCTTGTGATATTGTCACTTCCGCGTGAAGCGAACTCAAAGCTTATATTGCCCGTCCCTGCGAAAAGATCGAGGACTTTTACTCCGCTGAAATTAAAATGGTTGTTGAGTACGTTGAAAAGCGCCTCTTTGCTCATATCGGTCGTAGGCCGCACGGGTAAATTTTTGGGCGGATTGATCCTGCGTCCTTTATATTTTCCTGAAATGATTCTCACGATTGTAGTAAAATAAAATGTTTTCGATTCTCTTCGGTTGAGAAATCGTTGTGCTGCTGTAATTCCGCGACATCTAATAAAGATATATTACGAACATATTTGTATGCAATTTGGAATAAATCACTGTCTTCTGAAACCGTACCCAAAAGCTGAAGCTTGAAATTCTCCGGATTAAGGCTCAGTTGTTCGGCTGTAAAAAGCAAGTAATATATGAAATCTTCTTTTGTACGATATTCGAAGGAATTGAACAGCAACAGCTTTTGGTTCTGTACAACTACCATCTCGAATTTGGCAGCATCAAAGTGAACATAAACCTGCTTTTCATCATGGTTCTTTGACAAGTCGAGCAGCTTTGTGACTAATATTGTACTGGTGTGCCGGTAATCAAACGGGCCGAATTGATCTATCAGGAAATTATTGATGTTCGCATACGGAATATACACATTGTTCATACTATAGTTCGGGACTTCATCATAGGTAAAAAAGTCCGTTTCAAATACTTTGGTGTTGTATTGCAGGTAGCTTCCGAGATAATCCTCATCGAAGATGGCAGTCGGAACAAACGTGCTCAGATTGTTTTGATGGATGACCGAAATTTCATCATAATCTTTGGTGAGCGCCGTATGTTCAATAAATGCCTTCCAGTAATGGTCCTCAATTCGTGATGTCTTCTGGTACTTTCCAAAATCAACTTCCTCAACATATAACACCCGTTTTTCGAGAGTATCGAAACAGCAAAATGTAAACCCGCCAAGGCCGATCTGCAATGCCAGTTTCCGGTATTTTTTTTCGGTGATGTTAGTACTGTTTACGAGCATAGCTGATAGAAGACGCATTGCGAAGCCAATTTGGCAGCAGGCAAACTTACAATAATTTTCATTTAGAACGGGCGCATCGGGAAAATTCATGCCTATCTTTGGTGCCAATCTTTTTCAACCGAATTGCATGGGATCAGCTGTTTTCTACAACATATTGCGGCAGAAGTTTCCGTTCAATCCGACAGTGAAACAGGACATTTTTTTTCAGATGATTTCCGAGTTTGTCACCAATCGCAGCGACAACGATGTCTTTGTTTTGAAAGGTTATGCCGGAACAGGGAAAACCACTGTAATTTCCGCTATTGTCAATAACCTGGGAGCAATTCAGAAAAAGTATGTATTGCTTGCACCGACGGGACGCGCTGCGAAAGTAATCGCTAATTATTCCCAGAAACCGGCTTGTACAATCCACAAGAAGATTTATTTTCCGAAGAAAGGATCGGGTGGAGGCGTTAGCTTTACGCTGCAGCAGAACAAACACAAAGACACTTTTTTCATAATCGATGAATCTTCAATGATCTCCGACACTGATTCCGAGTCGAAGCTTTACGCTAATGGCTCGCTGCTCGACGATTTGATCTCGTATGTCTATTCAGGTACGAATTGCAAGATGATTCTGCTTGGCGATACGGCTCAATTGCCGCCTGTCAATCTTGACATTTCGCCGGCGCTCAATACGGAAACCCTTGGGATGAACTACGATAAGGAAATCATGACGATCGAACTTGATGAAGTGATGCGTCAGGAAGAGAATTCAGGGATTTTGTATAATGCCACAGCGCTACGTGAAGTTCTCAAAGATGATTTCATCACCGAATTCAAGTTCGATCTAAACGGCTTCAAAGATATCATTCGGCTAACTGATGGTTATGATATTCAGGATGCGATCAACTCGGCTTACAGCAACTACAGTATCGAAGACACGGCGTTCATCGTTCGGTCAAATAAACGCGCGAACCAATACAACCAGCAAATCCGTACAAGGATCCTAGACAAGGAAAGCGAACTGTCGGCAGGTGATTACCTGATGGTTGTCAAAAACAATTACTTCTGGCTCAAGGAAACCGATGAAGCAGGATTTATTGCCAATGGTGATATTATTGAAGTTCTCCAGATTTTCAGCATAAAGGAATTATACGGATTCAAATTCGCAAAAGTGAAAGTCAGGATGGTTGATTATCCCAACCAGATTCCAATTGAAACGGTTTTATTATTAGACACAATCACCAGCGAATCACCTTCACTGACTTATGAAGAATCGAATCGGCTTTATCAGGAAGTGATGAAGGATTATGAGGATGAACGCGCTGCTTACAGGCGGCTACAGAAGGTGAAGGAGAATGAATATTTTAATGCGCTTCAGGTGAAATTTTCGTATGCGATCACCTGTCATAAATCGCAGGGCGGCCAATGGAATACGGTCTTTATTGAGCAGCCGTATCTTCCGAACGGCATCGACCGCGATTATGTCCGATGGCTTTATACAGCCGTTACCCGTGCGAAAGATAAACTTTACCTAATCGGATTTAAAGATGATTCTTTTGAAGAAAAGTAATTACTGAAAAGGCGGCGTCAATGCATATTTGTAGGAAAACAGTACGAGTCCGACTTTTGATTTGATTCCGAAACGGTCAAACATGGCGGTTCGATACGATTCAACTGATTTTACAGAAAGTCCCATTATATCTGCCATCTGGTCATAAGTGAGTTCGCGTTCATCACACACCAATTTCAGAAATTCGGCCTCGCGCGCAGTCAGTACGATTGTCGACTTCTGTTTCATCACGGCGTGCTCATCATAGCTTCGGATCCGCTTCAGGATTTCCGAAACATTGTTATAACCGATTTTTATGATGTTGTCGATCGCAAATTTCAGGTCGTGCGCTGTACAATTCTTATGAAGAAAACCACGTGCTCCATGATGATAGGCAGCGTCAATTATCTGCTCGTCGAAATTCTGCGTCAGCAGCAGCACTTTATATTCCTCCTCTTTTTGCTCCAATTCAGAAAGCACATCAATGCCGGTCATATTTCGCATCGAATAATCAAGAATGTACAGATCGGCTGGCGCTTCCAACGGAATAGCAGCCAAAAAGTCCTCACCGCATTCATATTCCGCAATGACCGAGTAAGTTCCGATCTTCTGAAGAAGCTCCTTCAACCCTTGCCTGACAATCTTGTGGTCGTCGATGATGCAAATTGTTGTCTTTTCCATTATTATTGAGATAAAATGATTGTTGTTCCCTGATCCGGTGCCGACTGTATTGCAACTGAATAATTTATAATTGCAGCCCTGCCGATCATATTTTGGAGTCCGAGTGTAAGACTGCTTTTTTTTGTGCTTTCATAGTCGAAGCCCTTCCCGTTATCGCGGATTTCCATTTTAAAACCAGGAGAAGTTCCGATAGATACTGCTATTTCCGTGGCCTTCGAATGTTTGAGGATATTATTGAGGATTTCTTGAAAGATTCGGTAAATAACAATCTGTTCGTTGGTTTCAAAGGTTTTAGCACCTGATTCATCAATCTCTAATTTAATGGTGATATGGCGATTTTGCTGAATACGGTCAACTTCGGTTGCAATTGCTTTGAGCAGGTCTTGTTGTGTCAGCAGTTGGTTGTTCAACGAATGGCTAATTCTTCGGACAGATTGCGATAGTTGATCGACCGATGCTGAAACCGGTTGCAGAAGCTGTTGCAGCTCAGGTGAATCAAGCTTCAGATTTTCAAGCTGGAAGTTGATGTAGGTAAGCTGTTGGCCAGCGTCATCGTGCAAATCCTGCGATATGTTTGTCAGCACCTGTTCCTGCGTTTCGATTATTGTACTGTTGAGTGCTTTCTGAAAATCAAGATCCTTCTGAAAAATCACTTTTGTATAAGATTTAACTTTGTGGATGTACAATTTTACAAGCAGCACACAAAAAAGCACGACAAGGCTGATGAAGATAAACCCGATTATAATCCCAAAAACAACATCAGATACCATTTGTCACGCGTTTTTCACGGTAAATGTAAATATTGATCAGCAAATAGTATACGATGTTGACGAAATAGATAATCAGGTCGTACAACTTAATTCGGTCAAAAAGTAAAGCCGAAGTGATTTCCCTGCTGCGGAATCCAAACATCAGGCTTAAGCCGAAGAAAAATAGCACAGGCGCAGCAAGGAGCAAATAAGAGTTTGACAAGAATAACACGAATTCTTCTGTTTTAAGTCGGTAAAAACTGCCGTAAACGAACAGTCCGATATAAATTAATGCACCAACGACAAATGTAGAATAGTTGAATTTATGCGACCCTTCGAGGAATAGCACATTAACGAGTGCGAAAGTAAGATAGGCTATTATCGACAGTTGTGCCGCGGTTTGCAAACCGACAAAAATCCGCAAAAGCCAGATCCATAAAACATTATGAACAATAATACTGATAGTCATTGCCAGGCCCGTTTCGTAACCGAAATAATCCAAAAGTGGCATTACCATTTCGGTGGCAAAACAAATTATGAGGATGACTACTAGATAGCGGTTTGCCTTTTTTCCAGGCTCACACCCCAATAAGGCGTGAAGCAACGTGACAAATACTAATATTTTTACAGGCTTTAGAAGAAAAAGGAATTCCGTCATTTTTTTGCCGGTTAAATGGGCTTACTTTTTTCGATCGACTTTGGCTCATGCGAAAAATCGTAAAAGAATTCCCCATCCTTGGTGATCTTAATGATAATCTTTTCAGTTTCTTCGTCGATCCGTGCCCTGATGAATTCGATGGTATCTGACGAATTGATCTCGTATTTGGCTGCAATTCCTCGGAACAGCGCGAAGGAGTAACAGGCAGTATCGGTATTATAAGCATCTACAGCTATTACTTGGCTTAAGTCACCTGCAGGAGCGGTTTTGAAACTGACATAACTCCCGTAGAGTTTGTAATTCTGCAGCGAATTGATCTCTCCATAGGATTGCTTAAGGCTTGTGCCGATTTGCTCAATACGGCTTCCCGATGGAATAAGATGTGTTTTTTCGGCGCTTTCGTAAAGTACCGATGGACAAACCTTATCACCGTTTTCCTTGAGCCAATTGACCTTTGATTGCAAATCTGGAAGCGAGTCATAGGCTGCAAGGTTGTCGAAGCATGCTGTGCTGTCAATTGTAGAACTTACAAAGTTTGAAACTGTCTCTGTCTTTTTTTCATTACATGCTGCGGCCAATGCCAGAAGCAGGATAGGAAGGATAAATTTTTTCATGTATAGTGTTGGTTGGTTTATGCAAAGGTTTTCTAATAAACGGGATTTGCAATAGGTAAAACCCTATCGCCTGATTATGCTTTACCTATTTATCGGTTGCTAAAGTACAATTATCAGTTAAGAAATTTATTACAATTGTTAAGTAGGTAAAACAACTGCCGCAAATAGGGTTTTCCCTAATTTGTACTGTTCAGATATAAATAATTTTGTGATGTTCATCTTTAATAAGAAACATGATGGAGAGTACATTCTCGATTATACCTTCAGGTGCATTGGTAATGATCGGATTACTCGTTCTTACACTGGCATTTCATCTTGTTGCAAAAGGCATAATTGGAATAGACCCGTTAGTGAAGTTGATCAATATCTTCAAAATAGCGGTGGTGACCACGGGACTGACAACTGCTGCATTTGTGATTTTTGAAATATCGAAAGACTTCGATTATGAAGTTGAACAGCGTCCTAAAATAGTGCAGCAGGATTCTTTGGAAGTCCGGCGCGTCAAATCGGGGATTTATCTGCCAATGACATGGCAGAGTCGGGATTAAGAAATTAGATAATTAGTTAGTAGCTATAGGGAATCAGGCATTGTTCGTGGTATTACGATCCTGATCAGGCGGATGGGAAACTTTCCGCCTTCCTTACTACTGTATATAAATTTGGTAGTTGGGGGGCAAAAAAAAAGCGGCTGATGATTCGGCCGCTTTTTTCATTTATTTCATATTGTTCTTCATGACCAGGTCCATTCCGCATTTGGGACATTTTCCTTTTTTCGCAGCTCTCACATCAGGATGCATCGTGCAAGTGTAGTAAGGCGCATTAACGTTACAGTTTTCTATTGTTCCGGTGTTGTCGATGCAGTTGCCATTTTTCATCTTGGCTTTTGTACCGTCAGCCATTCTTACGGCGCCACTCTTTTTAACTCGCGTTCCGTTTGCCATCTTAACGCTTTTTTTCATCGGTGACACTTTTCCGTCTTTCAAAGTCATCATTTTTCCTTCCATCATCACATATCCGTCTTTTACAACAGAAGTTTGAATGATGTCGGTCTGAGCCGAAACGTTACCAGAAGCAAGGGCAATTGCCATGAACAACATGAATGAGAAAAGTTTGTAATAGTTTTTTGTTAGGTGCATAGTACTTAAATTTTGTTTCCTTCAGTTTGCTGTTGCCCAGTTTTTTCTATTATAAAGATAATAGGCATATTCTTAATAAAAAGTGAAATGTTTCAAATACTGCAGTTTAAATTTAAAGCTGATGCATTTTGCTTCCTCAGAAGTTGACACTTAACGCGTTAAAAGTTTGTTACTGTCGTTTATTTTTAAGACCATTGTTGTTAATTAGTAGCCAAGTACTACAATTGACTGTTTCGCGCCATTGAGCCGGCATCCCTAGCCTGATCACAATCCGCATGAACCTTAATCTATATTTATGGAAACGGTATCCGTTTTTTTAAGATCGCTCTGGCTCTATATCGCCGGAATTTTATCTGTTGCGGCAATTTATTGTCTTCTCACAGGTATTGAGCAGGGAATCGACGTCGTTATCCAGTCGGGAGAAAATTTCGGCGCGGGATTCTTCATGGTCTTGTGCACGCTACTTTGGGCTTTTATCTTGTGGTACAGTTCCCGGATCTTGAGCTACATCAAACAACAACGTGATGCCGATCTGCAAAAGGTTAACCGCATTACGACACAGATGCATCGGCACGTTCCGCGTATGATAGCGTTCAATTGCTTTGTCGCGGTTCAGGCGGCAATCGTGAGTCTGCCGAGCACGACTGATATTAACGGCCGCTGGCTGTTCCTGTTTGTGGTCTTGCATAACATTTTGTACTTCGCGCTTTCTTCTTTTTTCGCATATCGAAACAAACATTCCGGCATTCTGTCACTTTTGCTGCTCGTTATTTACGGAGGTATTGTAGTCGCAACTGTTGGAAATATAGCAGAAACGAATCTGCACGACGGAAGCGAGCGGCACACGTTCTGGGTCTGGCCGATATTATCTTTCCTGATGCTGATCGAAATACTGATGGTGCGGTTTTTTATCTGGCGCCGACAAAGAATTGACAGGCGTCGGAACGAAAAGATTACTGAAGTTAAATCGAGGCTTTGGATGGCGAAAGTTATGGACTGGCTGCTGTTTCGGGATGACTTCCGCAATGCGGAACGCCCGTGGTTTCGTATTTTTAATATTATCGGAGCGGTCGCGCTTCTGATTTATTTGTCTGGTATATTTTTTATTGGAGTATCAAGGGAAATGGGCGCACTAGCTTTTGTGTTATTGGCAATTGGGGTCCTGATCGGGCTTACGAATCTGGTAACTGGTCTCAACATCAAGTTTGGGATCAACTTTTTCCTGTTCCTGATTGTGATTGCTTTCATTATTAGATTTTTTTATGATCCGTATCCTGTGCGAACTATTGAATCCGAAAAACCGTTCAGTTATGGCGCGAGACCGGTTACGAGACAATATTTAGATCGTTGGTTTTCGCATCGCCTAGAGAAGATGGAGAGCGATTCTGCATCCGCAGATGATAAAAACTTTGATGTATATATTGTTTTGTCGAATGGTGGCGCGTCCCGTGCCGGACATTGGTCAAGCAGTGTTCTAAGCCATTTGCAGGATGTGAGTTATCAGAAAGATTCTACTAACAGTTTTAAGGATCATGTGTTGTGTTTGGCTGGAGCTTCAGGAGGAAGCGTCGGAAACACAGCGTTTTATAGTTTGCTTAAAGCAGAAAAAGAAGACCTGGTGCGCGGAGATGAATTTACGGCATACAGCACCGATTTCTTCAACAGGGACTTTCTTACGTTTACGCTGGGACGGATGCTCGGACCTGATATAGTTCAACATCTGATCCCGTTCAAGGTCATCGATAACCGCGCCGATGTACTTGAAAGAACCTTACGCGAAAGCGAAAGCAACGTAATAAGGAAGGATTTGCGTTTGGATGAATTTCGCAGTTATTATGACAGGCCGTATCATGAAATGAACGATGTGAGCGGTGAACTTCCGATCCTGTTCATTAATACGACGCAGGTCGATAATGGTAGGCCAGGTGTCATAAGCAGCGTCAGAATGAACGATAGTGTACGCTTTGCGTCACAGCGCACGGATCTTTTGGGACTGATCGACAGCATCAACGCACGTTCGGCTAAAGGACACAAACGCAACATGCGCATCAATGGGAAAATCACGCAGGTCGATTACGGGACAACGGACATTCGATACAGCACAGCAGCAATATTGAGTTCACGTTTCCCTTATGTTTCGCCTGCCGGAAAAGTTTATGACCGATATTTTGTCGATGGTGGATATTTTGATAATTCGGGTGCCGGAACCGTATTGGAATTTCTTCAGGAATTACGTCAGTATCTGGATGAGATGCCTGAGGTACAACGCAATCGATTTGCATTCCATATTCTTCATATGAACAATTCTGAAGTTATTGAAACTCCCGCAGAAGATGTGCATCCGCTTACAAACGACCTCGCAGCGCCGCTTCTGACGCTTGTCGGAATCCAAGGCTCGAGCACCAACATCAGCGACGGCGTACTTCGGCAGTATTATCTAAGGGAGTTCAACGGAGATACTTCGAATGCGTATATCAAATACAATCTGTACGACATGCAGTATGCCGGAAAGAAATCGGAGGAAGGTTACCCGATGAGCTGGGTAATTTCGGAATATCACTTTGCGCGGATGAACAAGGCATTGGTAAGGGAAGTAAAGAAGAACAATTACAAGTTGAATAATTGAACAATTTAAGCAATTGAACAGCTATACGATCATAACTTTTCTTAAATTGGTAAATTGTTACTTAACGCATTGCTATTGCACATTTGTTAACTAAAAATTCTGCATATGAACTTAGTACGTCCTTTCCAGTGCAAACTAAAAAACATTCAGCGACTGCTTTTGCTTTTGTTTGCGGTGTCTGCTTTACAATCTTGTCAGGTGACGCTTGTTGCTTCGCAGGATGTACAGCTAATTGAGCAGATCGACGCAGTATCCAAGGAAATTGATAGTTTTTATTTGCACATGCTTGAGATGGCCCCGGTTGCGTACTCAGTTTATGCTGATAGATACATTGAAATCGAAGTTGCTTTGAACTCAATATATGATAGAAGTCGGCTGAAGCCGAAGAATACTGAAACAGCCAGAATCGCGAAGAATGTCCGGGATACGTGGGCCAAATATAAAAGTGAACACAAAACAGCGGGACAATTGACCGCTGGTGTAATTACTTACAATCATGCGACCATGGACGATTTCTTATTCGCCTTATCTGTTGCCGAAAATGCTAAACCTAAATAACTATGGAGCTGGATATCGAAACAATACTGGAAGACATGCTCGCGGCAATTAAACATGAGGCAGGAGCTGGCTGGCAACAGATAAAAGACACCGCCCTTCAATTTGCCGAGCGTAAGAAAGAACGTTACAAACTTATTGGTGAGCTAACAATCTCGGGCCATATTCCAAAGGAAAAATTTAAATCGATACTCGACGACGAAAAGCTGCTGTTGGAATCTGAGTTGCTTGCATTGGCTGTTATCTCAAAAGCTGCCGCGCAACGTGCTGCCAACGCGGCGTTAGATATTCTCAGAAAGGCAGTTGAAGGGTTGATTGGAGGGTTATTGGGGTAGAGTCCGAAGTTTACAGTCTAAAATCTAAAATCTAAAATCTAAAGTCTAAAGTCGAAAGTCGGAATTCTTACATGTACATACTGTTCGTTATGCTCGTCTTGTTTACGATCAAGGTCGCCCGCGTAAGTTCCTGGATCGGTTAAATCGCTGAAACAAGTTCAGCATGATGTAGTAGTCACATCAAGGAAGTCTAAGCAGCGAAGCCAGTTTAAGAAGTTTAAAGCGAAGCGTGTCTAAAAGTCTAACTAGTCTCCTCTTCAGATCCTTCTTCATTCGGATTCGTCAACTCATCCCGATGCTCGATTCCCTTTTGATACACATCATGATCATTTGAAGCGCCATTTTTCTCGGCGTCTATCTGTTGTTTGTTGTCTTTTTCCATAGGTGTTTTTATTATAGTTATGTAAGTCTAAAGTTGCAAGTCGCAACTCGAACGTCAGATTTTAAAATAACCTAAGTTTTAAATATTAAATTTCACAAGCCTGCAAGCGGACGAACCGCAGCTAAATCTGAATCTGATTCTGAACTCTAAAATCTGAACTCTAAAATCTGAAATTACTCTTTCGCTCCTCGTTGCATCAAAAAATAACCGACCAGCAACATTACCACCGAAATTCCCAAGAAAGCATAGTTGGCGATATCGTGGTTTGGCGCCAGTTCCATCACGTTATGCAATTTCAGTATTTGATGATCTATTAGTCCTTCGACGATGTTGAACAATCCCCATCCTGCAAGCACGCCGCCGGAATACAAATATCCCGATGTATTGATGTCATTCCGCTTCAATAGTTTCCATAGTTGGGAGGTTCCACTCAAAACCACAACCAGGCAGAAGGCATGAAAAATTCCATCCCAGAACATGTTTATGCTTTTGCCGACATAATTGGTCGGCGGAATTCTATTTGAAAGCATTTCGTGCCATTGCAGGATCTGATGCAGAAATATTCCATCTGCAAATCCGCCAAGTCCGATCCCGATGATGACTGATGTTGTAGCTAACGGAACGGGAGTGAGTCTTATAATGCCAGTATTATCATCCCAAAAAATCTTTTGTCTTTTGGTTGCTACGATATATAGAATAGCCACAATAATTGCCACTGCTATAAATGCTGACAGCATCGCCAAAATATTGGGATAGAATGCGCTGTCATAGATGCCGTCGCTAACTGCTTTATTACAAAATACGCACGCAAAGGTTGGTGTGGCAATCAATGTACAACCGATTGAAAGAATAATCTTTTTCATACTTAAAGATACGAACGTTTTAAAAAATGAACAATAGATTTATTTAGTATTCAGTCGCAGTCGCAGTCGCAGTTTTCAGTATTGATTATTGAGAAGGAAGTCTTCAGTCTTCAGTCGCATTCTTCAGTTTTCGGTGTCGACCTTAATCTGGTCCGAGCTTGTAAGGCGACTGCATTCTGCAAAATCCTGTCTAACAGCGAAGCCAGTCGAGAACTCCAAAGCGAAGCGTGTCCAAAGCGAAGCGCGTCTTACAAGTCTAATTCCTTATCTTTGCATACCTAAAAAGATTGCTATGAAAATTGAAATATGGAGTGACATCATGTGCCCCTTTTGCTATATCGGAAAGAGGAAATTCGAGCAGGCACTTGCGCAATTCTCCAACCGTGAAAAAGTCAAAATCGAGTGGAAGAGCTACCAGCTTTCCCCCGACCTACGAACCGATCCAGACAAGAATACGCATCAATTCCTCGCAGAGCACAAAGGAATTAACATTGCTGAAGCTCGGCAGCTCAATGAACAGGTAGCGCAGATGGCTGCGCAGGTTGGACTGCATTATGACTTTGACAGATCGGTTGTAGCGAATTCGTTCAATGCCCATCGGTTCGCACACCTTGCAAAATCCCATAACAAGCAGGATGTTACTGAGGAATTGTTGTTTCGATCGTACTTCACAGACGGAAAGAACATCAATGATCTTGAAACTCTAATACAATTAGGATCTGAAATCGGGCTAGAGGAGACGGTAGTTCGGCGGGCACTTGAAAACGACGAGTACGCTGATGAAGTCTACGCCGATATCGCCGAAGCACAAGAAATTGGAGTGAGAGGTGTACCATTTTTCGTTTTCAACCGCAAATATGCAGTTTCAGGTGCGCAGGATCCGGCTGTTTTTCTTCAAACAATGGAGAAGGCTTTTGTCGGATAGTACTCAGTTCTCAGTCGCAGTCGCAGTCGCAGTTACAGTTGCAATCACAGTCTTGAGTCTTCAGAGTCCCAGGCCAGATTTAGAATCTAAATAATAATTCTGAAGTTTCCAAACAGCGCAACCAGTACAACAAGTTCATAGTCCGGAGCGAAGCACGTCTAACAAGTCTAAGAAGTCTAAGAAGTCTAAGAAGTCTAAAAATTAACCGATCAAAAATGGAAGAACCAATAAACTACTCAATACTTGAATTAGCCTTTATATCACAGGGCGGTTCTGTTGCTCAAACATTCGGGAATACTGTGGATCTTGCTCGACAAGCAGAAAGTTTAGGCTATAAAAGATTCTGGCTTGCCGAACATCATAATTCTGTCAGCATCGCTAGTTCGGCTACAGCCGTATTGATTGGACATGTTGCCGGTGGGACGAAATCTATACGCGTTGGTTCAGGTGGTATCATGCTTCCTAACCACGCACCATTGATCGTGGCGGAGCAGTTCGGAACACTCGGGAGTTTATATCCGGACCGCATTGATCTCGGACTAGGACGGGCACCGGGAACCGACCAGCTTACGGCGCACGCGATACGATCCGACAGAATGCAGGCGGTTAATTCGTTTCCTGATGATATCGCGCAAATCCAGCAATATTTTTCTGCTGATAACGCTACGGCCAGTGTACGTGCTACAATGGCAGAAGGCGTCGACGTCCCTATTTACATCTTAGGCTCGAGCACCGACAGCGCCCATCTTGCTGCGGCCAAAGGTCTGCCGTATGCGTTTGCGAGCCATTTTGCTACAGCACATCTTTTTGAAGCATTGGACATTTATTATGACGAGTTTAAACCGTCGGAATATTTATCAAAACCGTACACAATTGCGTGTGCCAATATTATTGCGGCTGAAACCGATGCGGAAGCAGAACGCTATATGACCTCACTGATTAAAATGTTCATGGGCGTACTGACGGGAAAACGCGAATACCTGCAACCGCCCACGGCATTTACGCCCGACTTACAAGGCCTGTTCTCGCATCCAACACTTCAGGATATGCTTCGGTACACATTTGCGGGAAGTAAAGAAACTGTAAAAAAACAAACGTTGGATTTTCTGAAAAAGACCGGGGTTAATGAAATAATGGCGGTATCGAACATCTATGACCATGCGAAGAGAGTTCGCTCGTATGAGATATTTGCGGAGGTGATGAAGGAGATCGGGTAGCTTGAAATCGGAAGTTAACATTCACCAGTCCTCAGTCTTCAATCTAAAATCTACAATCTGAACTTTAAAATCCAACATGAGCTTTCAAGGCGAACCGCGAGAGCTAAATCAACACCAACAAATTGCCCTTCATGGCATCGGATAAGTATATGCGAGAAGAGATAATAATGGAGCATGAATCTAAGAAATTTTAAATTAAGATCGATCAGCATCTAGTATATTCCTGGCCAACTTCTGATTGCGGTTCCAAATGCTGTCGGAATTTCTACTGTTAATGGTACGCATTTAACAGCAGGCACATATTTCTAAAGATAAATTCGGATAAAGGAACAACAAACGCTAAATTTGTCAAAATTAAAACCAAACGCACAGCTTATAAAGCCCCGCGATCCGTGGGCTTTTTTTAGCTGAACAATCACAATAACATGTATAAAGAATTAAACAAATTCAAGTCGGCCAACAGTTTCACGTTCACCGCCGACGAAAGCCTTGAAGAAAAATGCAACGCACCTGAAAGTGGAAGCGGAGTGTTTTTGGTCTATCAGGTTTCCGGCGAAGAAAAAGAGCTGATCATGGTTGGCTCAACAGGCACGGTCCAAAATGACGGCACGCTTAAAATCAAGAACGGCGGACTCTTGGATAAAATCGTTAACGGGCACCAATTCGCTAAGACGGGACGAAAATATTCTTGGCCAACACAAATGAAAGCTGAAAACATCGATCTTCTTGAAGTTTACTGGTACGAGACTTTCAATAAAAAGCACAAAGCGATACCAACTTACATCGAAGGATTGATCTTGCAGAAATTTCTTGATGAAACGGGAAAACTGCCGAAATGGAACGTCGCTTTTTAGTGCGCGGCATCAATATAAATCATAATATTCTTATATTTGGCTGGCTTAGCCCCGATGGAAGCGGCATCCTTTTTTAGCATATCGGAAGATGATCATCTGATGCGACGCGAGCTAAAAAAGATACAGCGGACAGCGGGAATAGCTCCTAAAATAACAAACTACATATGAAATTATTAGAAGGAAAAACGGTTATTATAACTGGCGCGAGTCGTGGAATCGGGAAAGGAATCGCCCAGGTATTTGCGAAACACGGTGCTAACGTGGCATTCACGTACAGTTCATCGGTCGAATCAGCAAATGCGCTGGAAGCAGAATTGAACGCATCTGGAATAAAAGCAAAAGGCTATCAATCGAATGCCGCTGATTTTGCAGAAGCACAGAAATTCATCGACACCGTTTTAGTGGATTTCGGAACTATCGACATTCTGATAAACAACGCGGGAATCACGAAAGACAATCTTTTAATGCGCATGTCGGAAGAAGATTTTGACAAAGTGATCGATGTAAATTTAAAATCGGTCTTTAATATGACAAAAGCGATCCAAAAGACGTTCTTGAAACAACGCTCGGGATCGATAATCAATATGAGTTCGGTAGTAGGAGTGAAGGGCAACGCGGGACAGACCAATTACGCGGCGTCAAAAGCAGGAGTGATCGGATTTACAAAATCGGTTGCGCTTGAGCTCGGATCGCGAAATATCCGTTGCAACGCAATAGCTCCTGGATTTATTGAAACCGAAATGACTGCAAAATTGAATGAAGACGTTGTACAGGGTTGGCGTGATTCAATTCCGTTACGTCGCGGCGGATCTGTTGAAGACGTTGCCAATGCATGTCTTTTCTTTGCATCTGATATGAGTGCGTATGTAACTGGGCAGGTTATGAATGTTGACGGTGGAATGCTTACTTAGCGAAATGTTGACGGTTAACAGTTGACGGTTGACAGTTTTCCCAATGTAAATCATACTGATCTTTTAATCAAAATTGCAATTAACTCCTTATTTAACCGTTAACTGTAAACCGTAAACTGTAAACCGTAAACTGTAAACTTCCTATGAACATAACGACAGTCTTGTTGATCCTACTTTCAATAGCGGTAGCCGGAGGATTGTCATTTTACCAATATTTTTTCGCAAACAAAAATAGAACGAAAGTGCAATTGCTTCTGGCAAGCTTGCGCTTTCTTTCGTTATTTGCATTGTGTTTGCTGCTGATCAATCCGAAAGTAAAGCGGACGACGTACGAAATTGAAAAAACACCATTGCCTGTCGTTGTTGATAATTCGGGATCGATTGCCGATTTAAAAGCGGATCAGTTGGTCCGTAAGGTTCGCGAAAGGATTCTTTCGAATGATGCTCTGCAGGAAAAATTTGATGTTCAGCAATATCGGTTTTCGGATGAATTTGAACGATCTGAAGAAATTGACTTCAAAGGCAAACAGTCCAACCTCGAAGAAGTTGCGAAGAATCTTAGAAGTATTTACAGAAACCGAACATTTCCTACGGTTTTAATTTCTGACGGAAATCAAACATCTGGAAATGACTTTGTGTATAGTTTTAATGCTGAAAACAAAGTATATCCAATTATTGCCGGCGACACGACTACTTTCACAGATCTACGTGTGATGCAGGTGAACGTGAACAAATACGCATTTCACAAAAATAAATTTCCTGCTGAAGTCTTTTTGCAGTACTCCGGAACAAAGGCAATAACGGCGAACTTTTCAATATCACAGGGCTCATCTGTTGTCGAAAGGCAGTCGGTTACTTTTTCGCCATCAAAACGAGCTGCAGTTGTCAATGTTTTGCTTCCCGCGAATAACGTGGGGCTACAGGTTTACCGCGCAACAATTTCATCGTCTGAAGCAGAAAAGAACACCTACAACAACAGCAAGAATTTTGCAGTTGAGATAATCGACCAGAAATCGGAGGTCGCAATCATTTCCTCAATTAATCATCCCGATTTAAGTGCGCTCAAACGTGCAATCGAGAGCAACGCCCAAAGACATGTTACGATTGTTAAACCAAATACTGTAGGTTCATTATCGGATTATAATGTTCTGATCTTATACCAGCCAACAGCTGAATTCAAGTCGGTTTTCGACAACAACAAGGTAGCAGGAGTTAACACTTGGATCATAACCGGACCAAATACAGATTTTGGCTTTCTAAACCAGCAACAGAGCAATCTGCAATTTCGAACGAGTTCGCAGCGGGAAGATTATATAGCCGGTTACAACCCGCAGTTTAATCTTTTTGCGCTTGATAATATAGGTTTTGAGAGCTTTCCACCTTTACAGAATGCATTTGGGAATGTCGTTTTGAGCGGCAATGTGGATGTTCTGCTTCGCGCAAAAATACGAAACATTGAGGCCGATTCGCCTTTGCTCGCTTTTGCTGAAAATCAGGGAAAAAGGTCTGCCTTCCTTTTAGGCGAAAACATTTGGAAATGGCGTCTGCAAAGTCATGTCGACACGAAGTCGTTTGAGAAATTTGACATTTTTACAGACAAGATAATCCAGTTTTTGGCTTCGAATAATGCAAGGAAATCACTTGTTGTGAATCATGAAAGCTTCTACAATTCAGGTGAAGCGATCGAAATTACCGCGCAATTTTTCAACAAGAATTACGAATTCGATGAACGTGCAAGATTGACGATTTCTGTTACGAATAAAGCTACAAGAGCGACCAAGCGATATGATCTGCTAAAGACTAACAACTCATTTAAGGTCAACCTTGACGGACTACCAGCTGGGCAATATAATTTTCAGGTAAAAGAACTGACTTCCAATACCGTCTACAATGGCTACTTTGAGATTTTGGATTTCGATATCGAGAAGCAGTTTGTTAATCCCGATGTTGCGCGGTTAAGCCAGTTGGCAGTGGAAACAAATGGAAAGTCCTATATGCCGGACCAGGTTGACCAGCTTATAAAATCTTTGCTTGACAATGAAGATTACAAAGCAATTCAAAAAGAAGTCGTCAAAAAGATTCCGTTGATTGACAGTATTTTCCTTTTGTTATTGATCGCAATTTGCCTTGCATCCGAATGGTTTGTCCGTAAGTATAACGGCATGGTTTAATTTCCCAAAAAACCTGTTGACATTGCTAAATTACCTGAATTAGTGTACTTTCGCTTCAAATTGAGAGTATGAAAAAGCTGATGACACTGATGATCTTTTTTGCTGCCGCGAATTCAGTTTGTGCGCAGGATTGGAAAACTAACCTTGATGAGGCACTTAAAGAAGCTGCTGCAACCCGAAAAAACGTACTCCTTGTTTTTTCGGTGCCCGATGCCTGCGATACCTGCATAAGTTTAGACCGTAATGTCTTGAAGTCGGAAGAGTTCCTCTCACACGTCACGCCTAATTTTGTTCTGACACGAATTGAGTTCAAAAGCAGCCCGGGATATACTTTATCTGCTGAGGCTAAAGCCAAAAACCTTTTAATCGTTGAAAGATACAATAAAGATGGATTTTTTCCATTAGTCGTTGCGCTCACGCCAACTGAAAAAGTCCTGGGGAAGATTGGCTCCTACAATGGAGAAAGTGCATCAGAATACAACACGATGATCAGTGCTTTCATCAACAACTAAGCAATATCCTTTTCAAATAGCTGTACTTGGCTTTTCAGCCTTTCCACGAGCATATTCATCATACGCTTATTAAGGTTTGATGAGTTCCCGATGTAGATATCATATTCGGCGATTGTAAATAGCCCGATTATTATGCCTTTCAGTGAATTTCGGAACTTGATGTCTTTCTGGACCGCATTTTCTATATATGCCAATTTTTTGTCGACGCTGTAGCTATGGAAATCATCTTTATACTTTGAGATGTAGTTTTTAAAAACTTCGATGAACAGATCGTTCTGCAGCTTTAATATTGGGCGGATTGTTTGGTTTTGAAAGGTTTCATCGGCGGAGGAATCGCTTGTTACTATTCCGATAGTTTCGCCACGCACGCTTTTAAGAAGATGATCTCTGCTATCCATTGTTTTTATTTAAAGGTATAAAAAAACCGCTGCGTTGGCAGCGGTTTTTTCATTCTTAATAACTTTTATTATTTGATCATGAAGATCACTTTACGTACTAATCTGCGTGCCATTTCAGAATCTTTGTCAACTGAAGTGTCTTCTCCGACAGGTACGATGTTCAACCTTCCGGCGTCGATTCCAGCTTTGATCAAAGTATTTCTAATGAAGCTAGCTCGTTTAGCTGATAGGTCATTGTTGAACGCAGTAGAACCAATTTCGTCAGCATAACCTGATATGTCAGCAGAAGACGAAGGGTTTTGCCTCATATAGTTCAAGATAAAGTTGATGTTCTGAGTTGATGCCGGAGTTGGTCTGGAACTTCCGAAGTCGAAGAACACCGCGATATAGCCTTCATTGATCAAACGTTTGATGACATCTGAATTGTTACCACCATTATTTTGTACGACAGATGAAACTGTAGAGTCAATGTATTTCTCTAATTCGTCAGGAACACCGTTTCCGTTAGCGTCAACCATACGTCCTTTAGAATCAACTGCTACGCCTGCAACAGAGTTCGGTTCTACGTCAAGATAATCAGGAACACCATCTTTATCAGAATCGTTCATCATTGTCTCTAGCTCACCAATTCTTTTGTCAAGATCCGCGATTTCTTCAGCTCCTTCATTTTCGATAATTGCCCAGTCACCGTGAACGTCTCCGCCACCGAGTGAGTATGAAAGCCCGATAGAAGCCATTATCATTTGACCTGTAAGGTTTTGCTCAGATTCCGCATAGTGGCCATCCCATGCAAAGTGCTGTCTGAAGTTAGCAACAGTACTTACATCCGCGATAAGCGCCAATTTATTCAGCAATCTGAATTGTGGAGTTACACCTACAATAATACCAAGGTTGTTTTCTGTGCGGCCTTCATTTGAAAATCCGCCAATTGGATCGAATGGAGTGTCAAGTTGTGGCGTAACACGTGAATATTCGAAACCTGCATGTACAAGGAATCCGAAACGGCCCAAACGATTTTGGATGTTTAGCAAACGGGCCATATTTACAACACCTTGCAGTCCAAAACGTAGCTGGTTAACCTCGAAAGGTTTACTTGCTGTTTCCTCGTTATTTTGAAAAGTATCAAAACTGGCGTCAAGTTTTGCGCCGAAAGAAGGCGTGAACATATAACGCACACCCGCGTTAAAGTAATTTGGTTTAACTGTCCCAAGAATATCACCAGGATTACTGGTAAAATAGCCTTCTGTATAAGGGCGAACACCTTTACTTTGCCCGAAGGTGGCCTCGACCGTCCATTTATTGTACGTAAGGACAGGAGTTTCGCCTGCAACTTCTTTATCGTCAGTCTGTGCATTACTGCTTAGTGCAAATAAGCTAAACGTTAAAAATAGTAAGTTTTTTTTCATAATTTGACATGCTTTTTTGTAGGGTAACCTAAGTTCTAAAAATTAATCTCTCACACAAATATAATATTTTAGATTTAATAATCTATTTTTATGTTAAAATTGTTAACTGATAATTAACAGATTTACCTTATTAAATCAACATGATATGCACCAATCAAAGACATTCGTAACTGTTGACGCAGTTGTATTTAGAGTGAAATCAGACGCTGTTGAGCTGTTGCTGATCCAGAGAAAAAATGATCCGTTTAAAGGCCATTGGGCACTTCCGGGAGGCTTCGTAGACGAACACGAAGATCTCGAAGTTGCAGCAATCAGAGAACTGAAAGAAGAAACAGGATTATTGATCAATTCACTGGAACAGCTGCGGACATTTGGCACGCCGCATCGCGATCCGAGAAGCCATACAGTGTCAGTCGTTCATTGGGGCTTTGCACCTGATGATGCGGTTATAGCTGCTGCCGATGATGCGGCCGACGCAAGATGGCTTCCGATTATGGAACTTCCGGAACTGGCGTTTGATCACGATGAGATTATTAACTACGCAATCAAGACAATTAAACCATGAGGTTCCATACGAGAAAGTGGGTCAAACCCGAAGATTTGAATCCGAATGGGACGCTTTTCGGAGGTAAAGTGTTGGCATGGGTTGACGAGGAACTCGCTCTTTATTCGATAATCCAATTAAAAAACACCAGAATAGTCACCAAACATATGTCGGAGATTAATTTCAGGAGTTCGGCGCGGCAAGGAGATATCATCGAAATTGGAATTGATGTGGTTAGGTTCGGCAATACCTCCATCACGCTAAAATGCGAAGTCCGCAATATAATGACACGCGACACCATTATAACTATAGATGCCATTACAATGGTTAGCCTTGACGAGGACGGACGTCCACACAAGCATGGTAAAACTGCCGTCGATGTGTCGACGCTTGATGACTAGATCTTTTTGTTGTCACGAAGGTACCTTTTTTCAATATAGAAGGTTCCGAATGGCAATACCGATGCAAGGCAAATAATTGTCAGTTTCTTGCTTGACCACTTGTACTCATATTTCAGCATCAGCGCCAAAATAATATATGCGATAAAAAGCAGTCCATGTGCCATACCAATGTGTTTGACGTAATCTGGATCATCCATTATGTATTTCATCGGCATCGCAAAAAAATACAAGAGCAATAATGAAATTCCCTCGAGAAAAGCAACTATTTTAAAAAATCTAAGCATTGGTTCCATGATTATATTCGGCTGCAAAATTACGCAATGCAAGCGATAAATACTTGTATTGTTTTACTTTTGCACCAATAAGCGAAATATGAGCAAACGAGATTTGAAAAAATATCTTGGAACACTTGCGAAAGAGCAGGTAGAAGAGCAACTTCTGGAGTTATATGACAAGTTTAAGGATGTTAAAACATATTATGACTTCGTTTTCAATCCGAAAGAGGAAAAACTTGTCCAGGACGCACGGCTAAAAATCACTAGCGAATATTTTCCCATTAAAGGAAAACGGCCAAAGCTGAGAAGGTCAGTTCCGCAAAAAATCATCAAACATTTCATTCTACTTGGTGTCGATCCTTATGCTGTAGCAGATGTAATGCTGTTTGCCATTGAAACCGCCATTAAATATTCGGCTAAAAGAGAAATGAAGTACGCGTCCTTTTATAAAAGTATTTACACCGCGTATGCTCAGGCGACTGAATATGTGATCGTTTACGGGATCGTTCCCGACTATCGCGACCGTTTAGCTGCTGTTCACGCTGAAGTTCATAGGCAAAACTGGGAAAATGGCTATGAGTTTGACCATACGCTTGAAAGTGTTAAAGTGTGAATAGTGAAAGTTACGCTGATAATAGTATAACATATGTAGAAGCTATCTGCCGAAATTTGACAAAAAGAAATTGTTATGGCAGATACTTTACTCCTCAATACTACTATGCTTGCCGTCAAAGTCGGCGGGCTTGTTGATTTACCTGCTCCAGGTAAATGTAATTCGGCCATTGTCAAATCGATCGTCGAGATGATAAAATATGGTCAGCCTCAAATCCTGTTCGTAGGAAATGAAGCCTACCAGCCTGAAAATTTTGTAACTGAAACTGCAACTGACCTGATCGTAAAAATTCATGTGATCGATGCGCCGTTTGTAATTGATTTTTCAAGAAGCGAAAATGAAATCGTCAAGTGGTTCCTTCGTCAGATCAGATGCAATAAAAAACACATTGTTTTGCAGAGCTCACAAAAAGCAGCAGACGGCGAACAACTCGTTATCGATATCTACATGCGCGGAGTCTTTATTCCAAAAGTACAGTCCAATGTCAGACAGCTTCAGTATCAGCCAACCAATCGATTGAATCATGCCGTTTAAATCCCTACCTCCGGAAACATCAACACTGCTGTTCAAATTACCGCACATAAATAACTTGTGGATCTTTAAAGAGAGTTTATGCGATGAACATAAAATGGCGCAAGTCATTACCGAGGTGCTGCGTTTCGGACAGTTAGAGATAATTTACATGGGATCGGCTGCCGGTAATGCATTCAATTATGAAGAATACCTCAATAGTTCGATAGACTGCGCAGTCGTCCGGGTCAATATTCTGGATACCAATATTCTAAATTACGATTTAGAACAAACAAGGATACTTTTTATGAGCCAGCTCGAGAATAAGGATCATGCGGTAAAAGTGGAATGTAATATTTATTCTGCAAAACGAAACCTTAGTAGTGTCGACATTGTAATCGATCCACATCGCAATATCCGGTTCAGAAGGGAATCTCGATTTGAAGCAGCTTAAATAAAATACCGTCGTTCAACGGTATTTTTTTTTAGAACAATTTTAGCTGGTCGCCGGGGTTTATTTTTGAGGGAGGTTTTGCTTCTCCAAATATCGTGCGTCCGCCGTATTTCCACGAATCTTCGCGCTCTTTCTGTATCACTGCCTGTATGTTGGTGTTCGGAATAAAATTTTGCTCCGCCTGACGCGAAAGATCTGATAACTTTCTGATGGCATCGAGCTTATCGCTGTTCCCGATTTTCGCTTTTTCGATCGCAATCTTCAGCGTGCTGATAGTTTCATCATAAATTTTAACGGGAACAGGAAACGGATGACCATCTTTTCCGCCGTGTGCAAATGAAAATCGCGCCGGATCTTCAAACCTTGACGGAGTTCCATATATCACTTCACTTACCAACGCAAGCGACTGCAGCGCACGCGGACCCATTCCTTTCAGAAGCAGCAATTCTTCAAAATCGGCTGGCTGCTTTTCGTGCGTAAGCCATAACATCGCACCCAATCGCTTTGAATTTACATCTTTGGCTCTTACATCATGATGGTCCGGCATCACCAGGTGGTTGATTTCCCTGAGTATTTTATCCGGATGTTCCCTGCTGATTTCGAGGGTCGCATTTCTTGCCGTCAACGCATTCTTATCGGTCAGGTTTAAAATCAATCCCTGATTTTCACCACAAATGTAAGTATGTGGCTCATGGACGAACGATTGCAGGTTTTCGGAATGCCAATGATAACGACGGGCTGTCTTCGTGTTTGCATTCATTCCTTGCTGGATCACTGCCCATTCACCTGAATTGCTGACGATAAAACTGTGCATATAAAGCTGGAAACCGTCCTGGATCGCTGTGTTATCTACTTTTGCGGCAAGCTTGCTATTGTTGCCAAGTTCGTGCCCGTTTAAGCCCGTTCTTTCTCCAACGATCAGTAATTCGGCAGGCGTCTGTAGTGAATGTTTGCCTTTGCCTCCGCAGATGTATATTCCGAGTTCTTTTGAATGCGGGTTAACCGACCTCTTTAATGCTCCCAACACTGAAGTTGTAATTCCCGATGAATGCCAGTCCATTCCCATTACGGCACCAAGGCTTTGAAACCAAAATGGGTTGCTGAGTTTACTGACGACTTCAGATGTTGAGAATTCAGCAGCAATTGTCTCAATTATTGCCAATCCAAGTTTTGACATGCGTTCAGCAAGCCACGGTGGGACATGGCCATAATGTAAAGGAAGATCTGCTGAGCCGGAACGTTTCATAGCTGCAAATTTACAGATTATAGACCGACATCACATGTCAGAGCCCTACTTTAACGCATGTGCTGAACGTCATCAAAACTAAATTTACCTGAAAAAAGTATATCTTTACGACCCAAGCCAACCACTAATGACTGTAGCACCAATCACTTTAGGCACTGAACTCGAGCAGTATTTTTTAAAGTTTCGAGAAAATATCATCGGCATCGATCAGGAATTTGTTTCACCTTTCGGACAAAAGAAAATTATTTACACTGATTGGACGGCAAGCGGGAGGCTCTATCGCCCGATCGAAGAAAAACTGATCAACGATTTCGGTCCGTTTGTAGCAAATACACATACTGAAACAACGGTGACCGGAACTGCCATGACGATGGCCTATCATCAGGCGAAAAGCATAATCAAACGTCATGTAAACGCGGGTAGTGATGACATCTTGATCACTACAGGTACCGGAATGACAGGCGTTGTGAATAAATTTCAACGAATTTTGGGACTGAAAGTTCCTGAAAATCTAAAGCTCCATATAACCGTTCCTCCCGAAAAGAAACCCATCGTTTTTATTTCGCATATGGAACATCATTCAAATCAGACCTCATGGCTCGAAACAATTGCTGATGTTGTCGTGATCCCATCTTGCGAAAAAGGTTTGTTTTGCCTGGACCAGTTCACAGAGCTGGTTGAACAATATCGGGATCGTCCGATAAAAATAGCTTCAATAACAGCGTGTTCCAATGTTACGGGAATCCGTACACCCTATCATCGAGCGGCAAAAATAATGCATCAGAACAATGGCGTCTGTTTTGTCGATTTTGCGTGTTCCGGACCATATGAAGACATTGATATGCATCCTGCCGATCAGGAATCTTATCTTGATGCAGTTTTCTTTTCGCCACATAAGTTCTTAGGCGGGCCAGGAACTTCAGGCGTATTAGTATTCAATAAAAAGTTGTACCACAACATGATTCCGGATCATCCGGGTGGAGGAACCGTAAGTTGGACCAATCCATGGGGCGAACATCGATATGTTGATAATATTGAGGATAGGGAAGATGGCGGAACACCCGGCTTTTTGCAGGTTATCAAGACCGCCCTTGCAATTCAGCTAAAGGAACAGATGGGCGTGGGAAAGATACTTGAACGCGAACATGAACTTGTTGGCTATATCTTTTCTGAACTGCACCACGTGCCGAATATTACAATTTTAGCCGGCCAGCATCAAAACAGGCTCGGGGTAATTTCTTTTTATGTTACTGATTTACATTTTAATCTGGGCGTTAAGATCTTAAATGACCGGTTCGGAATTCAGACCCGTGGCGGATGCAGTTGTGCCGGAACTTACGGACATTATCTTTTGCACGTCGACCAGGAAAAATCACACTTGTTGACTTGCGAAATATCATCAGGAAACCTGATACAGAAACCAGGCTGGATCCGAATGTCGATTCATCCTACAACGACCAATGATGAAGTGCGATTCGTTTGCGAAAGCATTAAATCGCTTGCGGCGAACCACAAAGAATGGGCGGTCGATTACCAGTATAATCCATCTACGAACGAATTCGTACATAAACAAGCTCCGGGAGTTGAAAAGCTATTGGTAGCGGAATGGTTTAAGATGTAGTAACGCCTTTAATCACAGCTTCACTTTCCTTTTGATGTTTCCATCGTTTATGTGTCCACAGATAATATTCGGGAGCCGCGTAAATCTGCTGCTCGATCCGACGAAGAAAACGCTCCGTTATCTGGTAATTGGGAAGCTCTCGCGGATTGTCAGCTAATAGTTCAAGTGTAGCTTCGTAATAGCCTCTTCTTACTTTTTTTACGATCAGAAAGATCACGTTCATGTCGAACTTCTTGGCCAGCATTTCAGCACCCGTGTGAACAGGAGTGGTGATTCCCATAAATGGTGCCCAATGAAAAGCTTTTGATGCTTTAGGAGACTGGTCGCTTGCGAATCCGTATACGCCAAGAATACCTGCAGCCTGATTTTTTTCAATGGTCGGGATTGTTTCTTTGGTTGTAATCAGGTGTGCCTTGAACCGTGATCGGATGTCGCGCACAAGCTTGTCAAAGTGCCTGTTGGCAATCCGCTTATAAATTGCGAAGCCTTCAAAATTGATGTAATTGTTCATCGATATTGCCCATTCGTAACTGGCGTAATGACCGCAGAAAAGCGCGATGCTTTTATTCTTTTTTTCAAGTTCTTCGTAAATTTCAATATTTGCAACTGTAAAGCGTTTCGTGATTTCCTTTTCAGAAATCGTCATAGTTTTAATCATTTCAAGGAACATGTCGCATAAGTGACGGTACGACCTGCGTTCGATCACAAGTCGTTCCTGTTTAGACAACAGCGGAAACGCAAGTTCGAGATTGTTGCGGACGATTCTCCGACGATACCGGATTGCGTAATAAACAAGTAAATATGCTAAATCGGAAACGATATAAAGTAGTCGGAAAGGCAGCATTGAGATACACCAAAGTACTGGATATAAAATCAGGAATAGTAAAAGCTGCATGCTGAGAAATTTGTGCAAATATACGTTTTAATCCATATTTAGGTTGCGGGCGATAGAGAATCCTACGGAAAGTATTTCTATTTTTGCGCTGAAAATTATCAGCATGAATTCGGTACTCATAGTATTAATAGCCACGACGGCTATCGTAAGTTTCAGGGGTTTCAGCGACATAGCATTTTTCCGCAAATATGAGTTCCACGTTGGCAGCATCAGGGCCGGCGATCAAATCCGAATGTTTTCTTCCGCATTCCTTCATGCTGATATTGGGCATCTGGCATTCAACATGCTGACACTTTACTTTTTTGCGCCCGTTGTCATTGCGCATGTCGAAAGCCTGGGATTTTTGCTGATCTATGTTGGCAGTCTCATCACCGGAAGTCTTCTCACATTGTTATTCCATAAAGATGACTACAGTTACCGCGCAATAGGCGCCTCGGGAGCTGTAATGGGGGTTCTTTACTCGGCAATTTTATTTGAACCTAACAGCGAGATCGCATTATACTATATAATTAAAATGCCTGCGTATGTTTTTGGGATTGGATATTTGTTGTATACTATTTATGGAATGAAAGCCAAAAATGACAACATCGGACATACAGCGCATTTTGGCGGAGCCGTTGGTGGTTACGTGATTACGCTGATGAAAGATCCTGCGATGTTCACTGACAACACCTTTATGGTTGTTCTGCTTGCCATTCCCATAATCATCTTATTTGTATTGGCCCGCTTCGGAAAGATATAATGGCACAACATTTGAAAACAGCAAAAATATTAACAATAAAAACCACACATAATGAGCAATCAAAATTACCTCAGCAAATTTCGCAACACAACATTATTAGTTGCCGTACTATGTTTTTCAGTGGCGTCCGCACAGGACAGCCGGCCATTACCGCAGATTTCAGTATCAGGTGAAGGAAAAGTGAAAGTTGCTCCAGATCAGGCTACTATCTCAGTTTCGGTTGAAACACGCGGTGCAGATGCAACCCAGGTTAAAAAAGAAAATGACCAAGCAGTTGAGAAGGTGATCCAATTTATCCGGAAATCAAATGTTCCGAAGGAAGATGTGCAAACACAGCGTGTAGGCTTGAACCCACAATATGATTATGGGAAAAAGAAATACACCCATGTAGCAGTGCAGACAATTGAAATACTGTTGAAAGATCTTTCAAAATACGATGCCTTAATGGGCGGATTGGTTGAATCCGGAATCAACAGGATCAACAAAGTTGAGTTTGGTTCTTCTAAATTGGCAATGCATCAGGCCGCAGCCCGTAAACTGGCAATACAAGAAGCAAAAGGAAAAGCTGAAGATTATGTTTCCGTGATCGGACAAAAAGTTGGCAAAGCATATATGATCAATGACAACAGCCAGATATACTATCCCCAACCGATGATGTACGACATGGCAAAGGCTGGAGGCGTAGCAACTGAAGAAACTAGGGAAACTTTGGCAATCGGTGAAATAAACATTACCGCGAATGTCACAGTGAGTTTTCTTTTGGATTAAAACCGACCGTATTATTCTATGAAAGTCCCGCCCGGGACTTTTTTTTTTTATTAAAGTTCTTAATGCTATTAATCGTAACAAAACATTAAGGACTTTAAATTCTTAAGACAGGGAATCTGATCCGGTAGTCGTGGTGGACTTGGCAGGAGCAATAGTACGAGTTCCTGTGCTTGCATCGCAAGAAGAGGCTGTTTCTATCACGAAGCTAGGTATATGCCTTATTGCTCTTAATGGTAAAATTAAGAGTAAAAAACTTAATTTTGTGGTAACGAAGCAGGATTACTTGCGTGATCCTCAAAGGGAGGATCACCAAAGCCCAGAGCAAAAAAAAGCAATCAAGTGAAAAACTTGTTGCTTTTTTTTGCTTTGGGCTTTGTGGGGAGAGCAGGATTCGAACCTGCGAAGTTCACACAGCAGATTTACAGTCTGCCCTCGTTGGCCGCTTGAGTATCTCCCCCAAATCAGTTGATCATTTCTCTTTAACGGTGCAAATATAGAAACAGTAAGGTGCTTTCCAAACCATTTCGAAATATAATTTTCTATTTATTTTTAACCTTCTGAAACTGAATAAAATAAAAAACTCTCCAATTGGAGAGTTTTTTATTTTGCAGTGACTTTATTAGCTTGAAGCCAACAACTGTGATACTTTGGTACGTAATTCAGCGCCACGTAAGTCCTTTGCGATAATTATACCGTCGTTGTTTACTACAAACATCTGCGGAATAGAAGTCACATCGTACGCAGCTGCAATAGGGTCATCCCACTTTTTAAGGTTTGAAACCTGCGTCCAGGTTAACTTATCCGCCGCAATTGCCGCTTTCCATTTTGCTTCAGTTCCTTCGGCATCAAGTGAAACACCAATTATATTAAGTCCTTTCGGGTGGAATTCTTCATATAAGGCAACAAGTTCCGGATTAGCTTTTCTGCACGGGCCGCACCATGATGCCCAAAAATCGATAATTGTAAGCTTTCCCATTGATTCTTTCAAAGAAACTTTGTTACCGTTTGGATCAGCTGCTGAAAAACCAGGAGCTTTCTGCCCAACGCCTACTTTTGAAGCTTCCGCAAGTTTTTTGGCAACTGACTTACCAGGTTTTGTCTTTTTTAATTCAGGATCCAGACCATTATATAACGTCCGGATTTTGTCCATTTCAGGTGTCGGAGTCGCAAACATGTTGGTAATAAGCAACAACGAAATAAATGCTTTTGGATGCTTCTTGATATAATCAGCATTGTGTGCATCCATTTCCGATTTCAAAATCATGAACTCACTTCTAATTCTGTTTACAGTTGCAGTATCCTTTTTTTGGTGCGCCATCATCATTTCCTGCTGCTTCTGAACCTGGAATTGCTGCATTTTCTTTTGAATGCCCATACTTTTCTCGCTGAATTCCGTCAGTTGCTCATTGTTGTAGGTTCCGCCCATCTTATTGAGGAACGTACTGTCTTTGTTGATTTTAATGGTAATCTCACCATTCTCAACAATGACATACGACTTGCTTGGAAGGGTCTGGATCGAAAGGGCATGCATTGATGGCTCAAGGATAGTTCCCTCAAACTTGAACTTTCCATTTTCTATTTTAACGGTATCAACCGACACAATTCCGAGTGAATCATCCTGGCGTTGTAATACGATTTCTTTTCCATCCGCTCCTTCAACTGTTCCGGTAAGGACAAATTCATCCTTGCCTACTTTGTTGCAGGAGAACAAAATGGCTGGCATGACCAATGCCAATAATACTTTTTTCATTTATTTTGTTTTTCTGTTTTACGACTGCAAAAGTATCTAAAAAACTACGCGGCGTACGATTAACCGACTTAATTTTTTGTTATTGTTATTTTGATGCTGAAGGACATGCAAAACTTGTCAGCGGAACATCTGTTTTACGGATGCCGCTCATTCCTTTTTCTACATTTATAAGGTTATGGATGCCGCGCGATTTTAGGATTGAAGCCATTATGACCGATCTGTAACCGCCGGCACAATGAAGATAAAAAGTCTCCTTTGGCACCGACCCCAAGTTAGTGTTGATTGTATCCAGCGGCAGGTTAAAGGCAGATTCAACATGCTCCGACTCAAATTCTCCGGGTTTCCGAGCATCGATAACAACAGTGCTTTCGTTCCAATTTTCAGCAAATTCTTCTGGAGAAATTGATTTCATCGTATCGGTTTCAAAACCAGCCGACTTCCACGCTTCAATTCCGCCATCTAGGTAGCCCAAAACATTGTCAAAGCCAACGCGTGAAAGCCTGATAATCGCTTCTTCTTCCTTTCCCACAGGCGTCACAAGCAACAATGGCTGTTTTACGTCCATGATCAGTGCGCCAACCCATGGAGCAAAGTTTCCTTCAATTCCGATAAATATCGAATTTGGAATATGGGCTTTCACAAACTCACTTTCATGTCGAATATCCAAAACCACGGCATTAGCATCATTCGCAATGATATCAAACTCGGCTGCCGACAAACCTTTCCGGCTTTTCATCAATATATTGTCAAGGCTGTCATATCCTTTGATGTTCATCTGTACATTCTGCGGGAAATAGGCTGGAGGCGCACCCAAACCATCAAGCAATTCGGTAATGAACTCGCCTTTAGTCATATCCGCACGAAGCGCATAATTGCTCATTTTCTGATTTCCCAGCGTATCGGTAGTCTCCTTGCTCATATTTTTCCCGCACGCGCTTCCGGCACCATGACTTGGATATACAGTAATATCATCAGGCAAAACCATAATTTTGTTTCTTAGCGAATCATATAAATGCGAAGCAAGAACTTCACGTGTTAAACCTACTTCCATTTCCTGCGCCAAATCAGGCCGTCCGACATCACCGATAAACAACGTATCACCGGTGATGATTCCGTGGTCGCGGCCATTTTCATCGATCAGTAAATAGCAGGTGCTTTCCATCGTGTGACCCGGAGTGTGCAAAGCTTTTATGGTATAATTTCCAACCCTAAACTCTTCGCCGTCTGATGCGATTTTTGCTTCAAATTCCGGCTTGGCCGTCGGACCGTAAACAATCGCCCCACCTGATTTTGCTGCCAGATCCAAATGCCCCGACACAAAATCCGCATGGAAATGCGTCTCAAAAATATATTTGATACTGGCATTGTCTTTCGCTGCTTTTTCCAGATAGGGCTTGACCTCACGAAGCGGATCAAAGATTGCCGCCTCGCCGTTGCTTTCCAGATAATAGGCTGCCTGCGCAATGCAGCCGGTATAAATTTGCTCGATTTTCATAAGACAAAAATACAATAAAGTTTTTTACTGCTGCACATTTCAAATCGACGAACAGCATCACCAAAGCCTTAGTTTAACTTAAAATTAGGAAAGCTTTTGGAAGCCGACATTTGATTTAGTACTACTTTTAATCCTTATGGAACAGGCAAACAGAAGAGGATTTTACTTTCGGCAATACGAGGCTCCAAACCTCTCGCCGTTCGACAAACTCTTTGAAATTTTCAAGGAACTCATCACGCATACATCAGGTGATTTTGACGAAGCGATCGACTGGCTGAGAGAACTTGACCGCGAATATAATCTGACCGATAAGAATTATACGATTGAAGATTTCATTGAAGACCTGAAGAAAAAAGGGTATATCCGTGACGAAGTAAAGGAAGACGGATCAAGCGGAATCGGAATCACAGCAAAAACCGAACGCGCGGTACGCCAGCAAGCCCTTGACCAGATCTTTGGGAACTTACAACGCAGCGGAGCCGGAAATCACAGGACAAAACACACTGGCAACGGCGATGAACATACAGGCGAATTCCGCGAATTTCATTTCGGAGACGCACTCGAACGCATTTCACTCACTGAAAGTTTGCGGAACGCACAGGTAAACAATGGCGTCGAAAGCTTTAAACTTACCGAAGATGACCTTATTGTCGAAGAAACGCAGTACAAGGCGCAAATGAGTACCGTTTTGATGATCGATATCAGCCACAGCATGATTTTGTATGGAGAAGACCGGATCACGCCGGCTAAAAAGGTTGCAATGGCGTTGGCGGAATTGATCACAACGCGCTATCCGAAAGATACACTCGACATTTTGGTTTTCGGAAACGACGCATGGACGATTGAAATCAAGGATTTGCCTTATCTGAAAGTTGGGCCATACCACACCAATACAGTCGCCGGATTACAGTTGGCAATGGATCTCTTGCGGCGAAAACGAAACACCAACAAGCAAATTTTTATGATCACCGACGGGAAACCGAGCTGCGTCCGGGAACGCGACGGATCCTATTACATGAACAGCAACGGCCTCGACGAGTACATTGTCGACAAGTGCTACAATCAGGCCCAGCAGGCGCGCAAGCTGCATATTCCGATCACGACTTTTATGATTGCGCAGGATCCATACCTTCAAAAGTTTGTCAATAAGTTCACAGAAGAAAACCAGGGCAAAGCTTTTTACACCGGACTCAAAGGCCTTGGCGAGATGATTTTCGAAGATTACGAAACCAACAGAAAGAAGCGCATTAAATAGAAGCTGTTCCTGCTATACGTTTCAATCTTTTTTGTTGCTGTCATCCTGAGCCTGCGAAGGATCTGATCTATCGCAACTAAAAAGGATTTTCACTTCTACCAGGGCTAGGCATTTCACAAATTATATTAAGTCAACTTATGAAAACAGAAAACATAGAGACATTAGGCGAATTGGTCAAAGCAGGATACAAAAGCAGATCAATTAAAGACGAACTTCGTGACAACTTACGGGCAAAGATCAAATCAGGTCAACCAACATTCGAAGGTGTCCACGGATTTGAAAACACTGTAATACCGGAATTGGAACGTGCAATTCTGTCACGTCACAATATCAACTTGCTCGGTTTACGTGGCCAGGCAAAAACACGTCTCGCACGATTGATGATCAACCTGCTTGACGAATGGATGCCAGTAGTTACAGGATCAGAAATCAATGACGATCCCTTGAGCCCAATTTCACGTTTTGCAAAAGACCTGATTGATGTTAACGGTGATGAAACTCCGATCAGCTGGGTTCACAGAAGCGATCGGTTTGCCGAAAAACTTGCTACTCCAGACGTTACGGTTGCCGATTTAATTGGCGATGTCGATCCAATTAAAGCAGCGAATTTAAAATTATCGTACGCTGATGATCGTGTGATCCACTTCGGGATGATCCCGCGTGCCAACCGCTGCATCTTCGTGATCAACGAACTTCCCGATTTACAGGCTCGGATTCAGGTCGCGCTCTTCAATATTTTACAGGAAGGTGACATTCAGATACGCGGATTCAAATTAAGGATGCCGCTCGATATGCAATTTGTTTTTACCGCAAATCCGGAAGATTATACAAACCGTGGAAGCATCGTAACGCCATTAAAAGATAGGATAGGGTCGCAAATCCTGACCCACTATCCGGAAACTGTTTCGATAGCACGCAAAATAACGCACCAGGAAGCACAACTTGACCAGCGTCAGCAGGAAGCGGTTTATGTTCCGTCGCTTGCCAAAGATCTGCTTGAGCAAATTAGTTTTGAAGCACGTGAAAGCGAATTCATTGACAATAAAAGTGGCGTCAGTGCGAGAATGAGCATCACGGCGTTCGAAAATCTGCTAAGCACA
>DASVRQ010000031.1:0-81110 GCA_036388535.1 Flavobacterium sp.
TGCGGTTCGAACAAACGAATGATATTGTTTCGACCGAGTTTGTGAGTGTTGATCCAGCACTCGGATTTGAGTTTGGTTATACCGATTTGGTCTTTGTTCGCGCCGGAGTCGGAAACTTCCAGAATGTTCTGCAGATTGACGGAACTGAACGAATCGGATTTCAGCCAAATGTTGGTCTCGGATTCAAATACAAAGGCATCCAGATTGATTACGCTTTGACTGATCTGGGCGACCAAAGCGCCGCATTGTATTCGAATGTTTTCTCCGTCAAAGTTGATTTGGGAATCTTTAGATAAATCTTCGTTTTGTTGTAAATTGCGACAAATTTGCTCAGATGCACCCGTTCAAATCACTACTTCTACTTATTTTTTTCTCTATTTCGCCGCTTTACAGCCAATATCTTCCGCTTTCTGAAAGTGCGGAAGTCAGCTTGTTGACGTGCGGAAAAGGCGACCAACTCTACTCTTTATTTGGTCATACGGCCATCCGGATAAATGACGTCGGGCGGAATATTGATTTCGTTTACAATTACGGCGCGTTTGACTTTGATACTCCGAATTTCGTCGTCAGGTTTTCGAAAGGTGACTTGCAGTATTTCGTTACGAAAGATCCTTTTCTTGATTTTATGTATACGTATCAATATGAGCAAAGGTCGGTTTATGAACAATATCTGTCGATGCCTTTGGAACAGAAACAGCAGCTTTTTGACGCTTTGAACAAGTCGCTCGAATCGGATAAAAAATATTATACCTATAAGTTTATCGATCGAAATTGCACTACAATGGTCGCCGATATCCTAAATGCCGCTCTTGCCGATAATTCGCTCAGGAAAGTACGGGAAGTTGATGCTGATGTTACATATCGAGAAGTTTTGTATCCGTATTTCGACCAGCATTTTTATGAACAGCTTGGGACAAGTATCATCTTCGGATCGAAAGTCGACGAAAAAGCGGATAAAGTTTTTCTTCCCGAAGAACTTTTGGAAAGTGTGAATGTCGCAAAAGTTGATGGACGGCCGTTGCTTCAGAAAAGCAGGACATTATTGCAATTCCCGGCTCCAAAAAATGAAATGTCGTGGTGGAACAATCCCTACACCTATATTTTGCTGATGCTTTTGATCGTACTGGCGAACAGTCGGATTGTTACAGTGGTATATTTTATTGTCGCCGGCGCACTCGGATTATTCTTTACCGTAGCCGGATCATACTCGTACCATGGTGAATTGGCATACAATTACAACGCACTTCTGTTCAATCCGGCGTTGCTCTTGATTGCGTTTTTCCTGATTAGCAAGAATATGAAGGCAGTTTACTATTTAGCGATTTTCTGCCTGATCGGGTTTCTTGTGTACTTTCTGATAATGCTCAACAAAGTTCATTTGCTGATCGTGCTTCCGGTTTTGATTGCACATCTGTTTCTTATTGGCCGCCTGGTACGAAGGTATCGCGCCCATTTTATAGCTGCTGCCAAAGTTTAGCGCGTTCGCGTGAGGGATGGAAGTGTAAAGCCCACAGTGAGCTTGCGAGCGCGGACTTGAAACAAACAGCCCGACCTGAAAGGGCACGCCCAAAAAACAATTTGATTACTGTCCGCGGTAAAAGACTACCGTGCTGAACGTTTTCACGATGATATTGATGTCGAGGAAAATGCTGCGGTGTTTGATGTAATAAAGGTCGTATTGCAGCTTTATCAGGCTGTCGTCTATTGTTTCACCATACGAATAATTGACTTGTGCCCAGCCCGTCAATCCGGGTTTGATAACATGGCGTGTTTCGTAGAACGGCATCACATCAGCGATTTCTTTTACGAATACAGGCCTTTCAGGACGTGGTCCGATGACTCCCATTTCACCACGAAGAATATTGTAGAATTGTGGCACCTCATCGATCCGTGTTTTGCGAAGGAATTTCCCGAATCGCGTTACACGAGAATCGTTTGTGGTAGTAAAAACCGCTCCGTTATACTCGGCGTTGCTGATCATTGTACGCAGTTTCAAAATATTGAAGACTTCCCCGTTTTTGCCGACTCGTTGCTGTGTGTAAAATAATTTGCCGCGGTTTCCAATCAGGTTTCCAATCAGAATAAATGGCAGCAATACGACTCCGACTGCGAGGCCAATTAATGACGTTATGATTTCCAGAATTCGGACAACGAGTAAATACAGGTGATTTTGGTTGCTGCGGCTGAAAGGAAAGTATCGATAGAAATCCCGTGCCACATATTGAACAGGAATGCGTTGCGTGATGTGTTCGTAAACTTGTGTGTATTCGCGAATTGTATAACCGTTTTCGAGAAGGAACAGAAGCTGGTTGTACAGATTTACGGTTATTCCGTCTGTTTTTTGTGATGCAATTACGATTTCGGCAACAGAATTCGTCTGCACGAACAGCGTTAATTCGTCGATATTTACATTTTCGACATACTCATAGGTAAAGTTCGTCGTAGCGCTATCGGAGTTGACGTAACCCATTACCTTATAATGCGGATCGACATTCTCGAGTCCGGTTACCAATTCCTCTACTTGTTCGCGGTCGCAGATCAGGACAACTTTTTTCACAAATCGGTTTGAAGCAAGAAAATGCACATAAAATATCCGCCAGATGAACAATGCTCCAAGAACGGCAAAATAGAAAAATAGGATCTGCAGCCTGTTTGACGGAAGTTCAGGTGTAAAAATTGGCGTCAGTAAATAAGCAAATACTGTTGTGGATGAAGTCAGGATTATGCTCTTGATAACCTGAAACTGGTTGCTCGCCACTTGCAGGTTATACATTTCGAAGACTGTTCCGATGACGTTAAGATATAACGCAAGAACAATTGTCCAGTAGAAATTACTAGAGGAAATGTTGAAATAGCTGAAATTAAAAACAGTTCCGATGAAGTACAACGCAAGCAGGACAAAACTAACATCAAAAATGCGGAGGAGCACTTTCCTTTCGGATATTTCGAAATGTATCTTCTTGTTGTTGATCATTGTAAGACTGTTCCCTCAAAAAAGATGCAATTTACTAAAAAATTAAACAGCGATCGGCTATCTCAGAATTTCATTCCACTTTTGTTTGACAAGCTCCCAATCAAAGGATTCCGCCATTCTGCGGGCATTACCTGCAATTTCGGCAGCGAGCTTTTGATCAGATATTAACCGACGAATCGCACTTGCCATTTTAACAGCGTCGTCATCGTCAACGAGCAATCCGTTTTTCTGATCGTCGATCAGGAATGGGATTCCGCCAACATTAGTGGTAACAACCGGAAGTCCGAGCGCCATTGCCTCGATCACACTGACAGGCGTGTTGTCAAAATGTGTCGTATTGATGAAGATATCATAATCAGCCGCTAGCGCGATCCACTCCGGTTTCGACATGCGGCCGGCAAATGTTACATTAAGGTTTTGCGTTTCAGCGATATTCTTCAGCCTTGGCAACATTTTCTGTTTATCGGGTCCAACCATGCAGAGCGACGCATTTGAAAATTCCCGTTGAAGTATCGACAGGACTTCGAGTGCCATTTTCGGGTTATAAATCGAAGCAAGTGAACGTACCCAAAGAAGTTTCGGTTCAAGTTTCTGCCTTTGGAGATGCGGGTAGTTGCCGACATCAATACTATTCGGGATGTAGATCGTATTCGAAAACCCTGCATTTTGGAAATTGGATAACAGATAATTAGATGGGGCAATATTTACGAATGCCGATCTAAAAATCATATTACAAAGCCCCGGATCAGCCTTAAGCCGATTAGGAAGATTTCCACCATGTAAAATCGGAATATACTTTCTGCCTAGAATTCGGCAAATGCAGCTGATCACGAACGCATACCAGAAATTTGAGGTACTGTACGTATCGATCAGCACATAATCGACCTTGTGCTTCAGTGTGTTCAAAATCATATCGACAAGCCTTGCTGCCTTATTTTGTTTGGAAGAGGCGTACAAAAGTTTGTAACCCTCGCCTTCAAGCAATGCCCCAAGCCTTTCTATTGAAGTCGTAGTATTTCCGTGAGCGGAAAGCTTATTCCCGATGTACAATAATTTCTTCATCAGGGACGACCTTTAATAGTGAGAGTGCATAAATAAATGCGGGCGCTGCAAGCCTCATTGCCGCGTGATTGATCGTCAGTATCCAAAAAATCAGGAAGCAGACGACATATAGGTTATGGGTGTTGCCAAAGTATAGTACGAGTGGCGTAATAAACAATATCATTAGTGCGATTATTCCCAATGTGCCATGTTCCGCCATCATCCTGGTAATCTCATTATGCGACAATACACGGTCGCCCGTAGCTTCACGAAGTTCAGCGCCCTTTGCCACGCCTACTCCAAGGAGCGGGCTTTCTAAAAAATAATCTAACTCGGTTGCCGCTATTTCTTCCCTGCCTGTAAATCTGCTTTCTTTGACGCGTCCGGCTGCATCCTGATTGGAGTACCGTTTATCAATCAAGCCTTGCGTTTGTATCGACGAATATGACCAAACGGCTACAAGTGCAACACCAAAAGCGATCCAGAGAAAATTCATTTTCACTTTGCCTTTACTATTGATCCTGAAATAAGTTATGACAAGCAAAGCGACCAGCATTGCCAAGCCTGTGATCATTCCGCCACGGGAAAAAGTTATTAAACCGCGATATCCGATCACAAAAGCCAACGACAAATTCACAATAAAGGTGACTGTTGAGCGTGAGGCAAAAACCAATCTCGAAAAGAAAACAAACATCCCCAGTCCGAGCACTGTAGCGACTTGATTTGGACCAAAACCACCCGACGTCTCAAAATTTGAGCTGGTACCCATAATTACCTCTTTAATATCTGGCGTATACAATATCAAATAGACTGTCATGCTGACAATTGGCAAGCCTGCAGCAAGCAATATATCGGTTATGTGCTCGAGGGTAATTTTTCTGCGATAGCAATATATGGCTGCAATCCCTAAACATACTGGCCCCGAGATATTAAATGATATTGTTTTTCTGATTTCCGTATCGTAATTCAGCGTTTGCGTCGCCACAATAACTCCGGGAATCAAGAGGCAAAGGAAAATCCAATATGGTGTGGCGCTATAGGCAACTCCTCTGAGATATATTCCTACGGTCATAAAGATGATCACCGCATATTTGGAAAATTCATATACCAGATTTCCTCCCGTCATCCGCAAAAAAGCTTCGCTCCCAACAACATATGCTGCCACGAGCAAAACTTCATTATTAGAATTTTGTTTATTAAAAACATAAAGGAGTCCGCCTACTAATATGACAATGGCGTAAATTCCTGCTGCATCCGGAAGCAGAAAGAGTAAAATTCCGATTGCAATGTGCAACACCAGAAACAACAAATATTTCACATCGTCCTTATCCATTAGTCAGACTTTCCATCCATTTTATATAATTTGAAACAGCAGCCTCTTCCGAAAATTCATGTGTGACCGTATCATACAACGCGCAACCCAACTTCTGACGCAAATCATCTGACAAAATAAGCTGCAAAAGCGCCTCGCCAAATGCATTCTTATCACCGGAATTTACCATCAGTCCATTTTTACCATTCCGTATTATTGTGGGTATTTCACCAACATCTGTCACAACTACCGGTTTTTTTGCTGCGCCATACTCTAAAAGCGCGACCGGCAGCCCTTCAGATTTTGAGGCTAATACAGCTATATCAGAAGCATTTATAATATTCATTGTATCGGTTCGTGATCCGTAAATGAAAACGTTTTGAAGCAGATTCATATCTGCAATGTACGCCGTAATATCGGCAGAATAGTCATCGTTGAAATTTTTACCGACCAGGTGGAACGTCCAATCCGGATGCGTCTTCATAATTGTTGCAGCAACATCGAGCAACAATTTATGATTTTTCTGTGGGCGAAGATTGGCCATGCAAAGAACCCGTTTTCCATCTGTACCTTTTAGAATAGTTTTGTTGCCACTGAAGGTTGGTTGCTGCATGAAGTTCGGAATATACAGTACTTGCCGGCAATTCAGATGTTGATGCGCCCATTTTTCCAGGTGGCGGTTTACAACGACTATTCCGCTGAAAAGATACGATGCGGCTTTAAGTATGCGTGATTTGCGTATTGGCAGGAATTCGCTCATTCCGTAGTGGTCGTGCCAGATAATTTTCAGCTTTGGATAAGTCAATTTTACGAGAATGGCTATAAAATAGGAGCTGCTGTGTGCATGAAGAAACTCGACCCGATTGGTTATGCAGTATTTCCGAAGCCTTAAAACAGCAGAAATGTCAGTTACATTCTTTCTGCCAAGGAACAAATAGCTGACGTTGTCGCTAATCTGAGGTTTCAGCCCGCCTTCTTTTCGTGTCGCCACCAATCCGGAAAAATCGACTTTTTGCGCCAATGCATTTGCATAACTGATTGCAATACGTTCAGCACCTCCGGTTTCAAGTGAATCGATGATTTGTAATATCCTCATTGTGCCAGAAGCTTTGTGATTTCCGTTTCAAATTTATCGAGCGTGTATTCCCGTGACCATCGTATCGCATCTGCCGACATTTGTTCAAAAACAGGATAGTTATCAAGTATACTTTTTATTTGATCTACGTCTTTTTTCATGTCCATTTCCAGCAAAACACCACGTTTTCCGCTGTCCAACATATAAGGAACACACGACACCTGTGATGCGACAGGCACACATCCCCAAAACATCGCTTCAGCAACTGCTTTTGGCCAACCTTCGCTTTTGGACGGTAAGATTAGATAGTGGCTGCTTTTATAGGCTTCACGAACGATCATTTCATCTTGATTTCCGTGCAGCGTGATGATGTTTGAAAGCTTGTGCTCGAAAATATATCTGTTTAAAATTTGATATTCTGCTCCGTCTCCGTAGATATCCAATGAAACATCGTAATTGCTATCATGAAGGCTTCTGACAACTTCGGTTGCGTACATCGGCCGTTTTCCTGATGAAAGTGAACCTACAAATAAGAAGTTTTTCCGTACAGACGCGGCTTTTATAGGTATCGGCATTTTATCCGCTTCAGCATACGTCGCTGTAAAAAAAGGTTTGATGTTTGCAGACATTCGTGGCCATTCACCATATACCAGCACGCGCATATTTTTGGTCAGGAATGTGTTGTTGAGGATGTAGCGCTGCAGCCGATAAGTTAGAGGTTGTTTGGACTTCGGATCCCAATTGCCCGCATATTTCGCCGTCTTTAATTTCTTTGGGAAGAATATTTGCGCAATGCAACCTAATAGACCTATATTTCCCGGACACCGCAAATGAATGTGATCTGCTGATTTCATGACTTTGATTATTTTAAGAAACGTCAGCGGAACCTGATATATAGATCTTAGGATAGAAATTACAGTTTTAAGCTGCATCGCAGGCACTGTTTCCAGATGTAACTTAGGATGTAAATAGGTTGTTTCTATTGCTGTCTTTGCTTTTGATGAAAGTGGAGCCACAACAATAACCTCATCAACATATTTGAGCCAGATATTCATCTCGCGAACATAAGGTGCGTATGCAAAATAAGCATCTTGTTCCGATCCATGTACAACATGTGTTATTATCGCGAACCTCATATAGGCATTATCTTCGGAAGTTATTGAAGTCGGGGCTTATCAACCCAAAGCCGGACCCAGGCCGAAGTTCGTCCCAGCGCCTCTGTGAAAACTGCTTTTTTACCACTCGCTGTAAAGATATTGCAATATCTGATAACAATCAGCAGCAAGGTGATCGCATGCCATTTAATTTTATCGGCAAATGATGGCTTCGGATTTTTTATCCGCCAGACGTACCAGCCATTCCGGACAACCATTTTTCCATAATTGTATTGGTTCGGCCGTCCCGATTCATTATGGTAATGAAAGACTTTCGCAGCGGTGTTGACATACAATTTTCCTTTCTTCGCAACGCGAATGGTAAAATCTGCGTCTTCATAAAGTCCGTAGCCCTGAAAGTACGCCGAAAACGAAAATTCATCAAAAACCGCTCTTTTAAAAGACGAGACGCCTCCCATTAATTGTTCAGCGTCGTATGTTTTTCCTGTTGGCGGAAGAAACGAGACACTTCGCCCATGAGAGAAGGTTGGTGAAAATGCAGGAGTGCAATCAGAATCCAAGCCGAAAAAATTCCTGATAATATATCGGCTGCTGTCTTTTCGTTTCCAGCCGTCATATTGAAATTCGGAACTTTTTACGGGTGATTCAGGAGACACTTTCTCCCACACAGTTTCATTTACAATATATCCGCCAACACCCAAAGCGGCGGGAAAATCAGAATAAGTACCTATTAATTTTTCAAAATAGTCGGGTTCAAGAACAATGTCGTCGTCGAGAAAACAAATAATTTCCGATTGCTTGCCCGCTTTCGCAATTCCGATATTACGTTGCTTTGTCAGTCCGCGTTGCTGATCTGAAACTTTATAATAATGGAGGTTATTGAAAAGATTCTGCTGCAAAGCGATTCTTGTTTCTTCATTTTGTGATCCGTCGATAACAATAACCTCATTTGGATATAACGTTTGCTTTTGCACCGACTGAAGCAATTTGACCAACGGATCGGGCCGCATATACGTGCAAACGATTAATGAAAAGTAAGGTGCCATTTAAGACTTTGTCGCAAAAAATATCAGGTTATTGTATCCTTTGAGCCTATCGTACTTAAAGTTTTTACGTTTGTAGTATTCCGCCAGCGACAAAATCTCGATGTTTTTAAATCCATTTTCGTTGAGATGGTTGAACAGGTCTTTTTCCGAAAAATAATATCCTTCAACCTGATAACCTTTAAAACCTGTATTCCGAAAGCCTACTTCTTTGGAGAGAAAAGGACTGAAAATACGCCTTAACATGAAATAAAGTGTCTTCAAAGGAGCGCCTTTCTGATGATGCACAACGCCGAGAATCACTCCGTTGTCGGCCAACAGATTAAAGCAATTCCTAAATATCTGGTAGCGGTCTTTTTTCTCGACAACATAAGTCAGCATACTGTTCATTATGGTCGTTAGGTCGAAAGAACCGTCTGGTGCTTTATAGGCCGCAGCGTCAGAAACTACAGTTTCTACTTTGTCAGAAATATTCCAAAGTTCAAGATTTTCGCGACATTTTTTTATCATGTTGGCAGAAATATCCGAAGCCACAGCTGTTTTGCATTTCGTATATTTTAAAACTTCGGGTATTTCCCTTCCTGTTCCACACCCAAATATTTTTGCCCTCAAAGCCGTTTGACGATTGGCAAATCGTTCGGCAGCTTTGTTGTATAGGTAAACCTCGTAATCTGACGATTTTGGATTACTTCTGTCTTGAGTTCCAATAACCTCATCAAATTCCCAAAAATCTTTGTTCGTAACCTTCATTGTTGCTTTTTTGAAAAAATTCGTGCAATAGTGCTTTTGTAAGGCTTGATCCGCTTCTCGATAAGTTGATAAATCCTGAATGTGAATGGCTTTGTAATCCAGTGAAACTTCGAGCCTGTGAACATTATCTGCTCATTGGCATAACTGTTCTTGAAGTCGACAACTCCAGCAGAACCGCCCAAAGATATATTATAACCGGTTAATTGCATCGTATAAGCCGATTTAATGGCGTTCCAATGTAGAAAATGTCCGACTAAAAGATCGGGTTTCTCTTTTGCGGTTCCGCCAAGAATATAGGTATCATAGTTTCCGGCACCCACTACCAAGGCTGCACCTTTTAACACGCCGTCTTTAAATGCGCCGTAAAATTTACCAGTTCCGTCGTTTATTACCTCAAAAAGAGTAGCATTAAATGCGTTCCAGCTGCGTAGTGAATAGTTGTTCTGTTCGGCATTGGCAAGGCAAAGCTCGTATCCTTGCTGAATTTCAATTGCATCTTTCAGCAAACGGATATCCAATCCTTTTCGTTGCGAACTTCTGATATATCTCCGAACCGACGGCCTGAAACTTTCCAATAATGACTCTTCATCAGTAAAGCCATTCAGGTTTATCCAATTCAGCCCATTGGAGGAGTATACGTACTTAAATAAATGACCTGTTGCAGCATTGTCAAGAGCTGGAATTGGCGGTAAGTTGTGATAGGCATGCTGATTAACAACATCTGAAATCGGAAGTGTAATATGGCAGTAGCAGCATTTGTGGAACTTCGCACGGATAGAAACAGAGGAAATCAAGTCATTGATGGCGTGCTCAAAGCCAATGGCGACTATTGGTCCGTACGGAATAATATAAAATTTAAACAATGCAGCCTTCGCTAACACGGCACCGTAACCACCAACGATTTTATTGTTGTCAACCAATAAACAGACTTCAAAGTCAAAACCGAAAGACCTGAAAGATTTTAACCACGCAGACAGCAACAGGTGGCTGCCTTTATCTTCGTTTTGGATAAAGTCGTCCCATTTCTTTAGCCATTCAGACTCCTTAGTAAATATTAGCTCCATCAATGGATTGTTCTGTAAGAGATTCCGTCTGACTCTTTGACTATAATATTTCCTTGAGGATCAACATCTAAAGTTGCCCTTTCGAACTTCAACAGAAATTTTGTCAGCTCATTAAGAGTTGGATTCCAGATTTTACCGCTGCTGATCTGCTGGCCGAGATATAAAAAGTTTTGCTGCACTGTTTGATCTATTTCCGATGGCGTTGCAAACATGCGCCCGGTATGATAGTTCATCGGAGCTGAGAAATAAGTATGTGCTATAAAAATGCCTTTTTCGTCGATGAGCTTATCGACATTCCTCGGGTGCAACGCTTTCTTAAAGTCTACCATTTCAATTGTTTGAAATATTGTAAATTCCTTTTCGCCAATGACATGCTTAAATAGCAGCGGACAATATTTTGCGAGTTTGTACGGCTCGTTTTTAGCGGCATTCCAATGCAATAAAACTCCACACATGGCAACGATTAAAGTCCATAAGCTGTTCATCACCGGAAATATGTTATTGAGCTTACGGTTGTACAGTATAGATTTGACGCCCGCCGCTACTGTTTTGTAATGAAGCAGCATCTTCTGATCAGCAAAGTAATGAAAAATCGTGTTTTTGACCATCATCGCCATCCGTTGTTTACGTGATAAGCCGCGTGTGCCTTTATAGAACGCTCCAAGTGTAAAATCGTTCGTGTTTAGCTGGTTGATCACACCTTCGGTTGCTGTTCCGCTGTCGATGTAATTCCATAGAGATGAAATACCTTTTTCGTATAGAATGTTGCCGTAAAACTTGTCATCAATACCTGAACTCTTGTGCAACGACGAGTTATAAGGCTGATAGCCATGATCAATCCATGTGACTAAACCAGGCAGAGGCGGTTTAAAGTCAATAAAATCAGCAATGCTTTGCGAGGTTGGTTTTAGTGATTGCTCAAGCGAATGATAAGCAAGTTCATGCCCGTCGTTCAACCATAATTGAAGTTCGTCGGCATCTTGTTGATACGAAGCATTATCGGCGCGTTTGGAAAAATGGTTTAGGAAAAAGCCTTTTGTGATCGTAATTCCCGCCGATTTGAAAAATTTTCTTTGAAGTTTGATGCTCGCCGCCGTATCGTAATCGCAATGGTCCGTAAAGACTGCCACGGCTGAAAATGGAATTTCAGACCTGCTGAATTCAATTGCATGTAAAGCCGAATACAATATCTGAATACCATTCGACAGATCGTAGATCTGTTTTGCAGAAGCAATTTGCTTGGCGTTGTCAGGTTTTTCATAAACCGTAATAGGAGTCGAATTTTCAGGATTGAACCTCCAATACAGTAACGAAGGGTCGCTTTTATGTACTTCCCATATCCCAATGTTTTGATTTGGCTGGATGAAACAACCATTCCCGAGCTTTAATATCTTCGGATTGAACGCAGCTGCGATAATGGTATCCATAAAATCCTGCCAACGGTAATCTTGCGTACGAAAACTCACGATCGGTGATTTGAGCCGGATTAAAAGGTCAAAACCGCTTCCATTGTTTGTAATATTCTCAAGATCGACGGAAATCTTTCCCGTCGTTTCAGAATAAACACAATCAGATTCTCCATTGCGTGTTCTAATTCGGATACCTGCTATCATAAATTATGATCCGTTTTTAATTTTTGCGCCCAATAAACGCTTTTTTTCCACTGTATTCTGAAAGCCTTCAGATATGCGAACGGATTTTTAATCTGTTGCTGTTTGTAAAATTTTAGAAATAAGATTGTCCTATATCCTAGCAGTTGCTGCTTTGAGTGATGTAAAATCCTATATAACAAGACTGTTGGTGACGGTTTTGGCTGTGGTACCTCATTATCCCACTCCTGTGTGACTTTGCTGCGGAATCCTCCGCTCGGTGCTTTAAGATGCAGGATCTGTGGATATGGTAAGTGATAAGTATCATATCCTTTATTGGTCAGTTGCATTCCAAAATCGGAATCTTCACCATAACCAAACTCATATGCCATCCCAAAAGCACTGTCACCCAAACTCGCACGGCTAATCACACTTGAACCTGCCGAGAACGTCGGGGTCTGGTGTACGTGGTCAAAAAGCGGCTTTTGTCCCGGCAAAATACAGCAAATACTAAAGACTTCATGTCTGGTTTGGTAAATCTGTTGAAATACTTCTTCAATAAAAGTTGGCGTTAGCCGGATGTCATCATCTGCCAGGAAAACCCAGTCACTCTTAACTTCCTTCAGCGCCACGTTGCGCGCATTGCAAGCTCCAGTTTGATGAATGAGCCGATGCGTGATCGAAAATGGCCATTCATGGTTCAGGTAATCCAGCTCAGTTGTGCTTTCGGGATCAGGATTCTGCTCAATAATGATAACGTTGCGAGGCAAAACGCTCTGCTGGGCTATATCAAGCAAGACGTCATGTAGGTATTTTTTTCTACCTAAGGTCGGAATCACAACATCAATGGTTTTTTCAAATTGTAAATCCTTTGATGATTCTATGCTAATTTCTTCAAAGATTTTACTTTTCAACTGCCGCCTTTTGGTAAATAGGCTACAGATCGCAGCCGCTAACGGAAATTTGCGCTCGTTGATCAACATGTTTGCAAATAGCATAAGCACCCACTGTTTCTTAAAATGCTGGCCCACGAACCGGAACAGGTCCCAATTACTTGCCTTCGGAATATATGCAGCAACAAAACTTTCAGTAAGCAATTGAGGCTCCGAATAACAAAACATTCCGACTGCTATTACCGATCTTGATAGTGACGACAGAAAATAGTCGAAATCTTCGTCCTGTGTAACGACGTCTTTTGTTACCAACAATGTATCCGAGTAGATTCCGCCAACGACGCTGCTCATGCGCCAAGTCGGATATGTCACCTCTTTGCATATTTTTATAAAAGAACTATCCTCAACGTATCCGATAGCTTCCGGAAGATAGTCAGCGCCGCCTGGACAGTACGAAATCAGTAGTCGCTTGTGATTGAAAATCTGCGGAATCAAATTAATGTTCAACTGGTTGCGGTATGCTTCTGAACACCAAACTAAAAGTCTTCCATTGTATCGGGCTGCCAATTCAAAAAGCAGCGCCGACAATGACCTGGCGTGGAGATCAATTTCCATCATCAAGTCCTGGTCATAAACTGACGTTGCCTTCCTATGATCGTGGTAGATGATGATCATCTTTTTATAAGGTTTAAATAAAAGGCAATATTTTGTTCGGTTATTTTTTCAATGTCATATTTTTCTTCCACGCGTTTTCGGGCTTCGTGGCCAATGTTGCTCCTAAGTCGGTCATCGGTTAAAACATCAACAACCTTATCGGCGAAAGCCTTATGATCGGTTGGATTGACGAGAAAGCCGCTTTTGCCATCTTCAATTATCTCTTTACACCAGCCAAAATTACTCGTAATTACTGCTTTTTGCATTGCCATAGCCTCAATTGTAACCATTCCCAATGTTTCGGCAAAAGTAGGAAAAACACATGCATGTGCCCGCTTTATCAGTTCCATCACTTGCTGATACGGAATACTTCCGGCGTATTGTACTTTGGATAAAAGTTTGGAGTCAAGTTGACTCTGTAAAAGCGTCCACGTTGAGGAACTTTCGGTTTGAATATCATTGGAATCTGCACCGATAAGTAGTAGGTGCGCACCGGGATAGCGATCTGACACTTCCTTAAAGATAGCGGGTAATTCCAGAACTCCTTTCTTTCTGATAATTGTACCGATGTACACTATAAGTCCGTTTTCATAAACTTCAGGCGTCGGATTATGGAATTCCGAAATTGGAAGGCCATTCGGGATCGTAACTACCTGATTTTTATTTATTCCAAAGATTTCCATACTTAGTTTCGCAGCAAAATCGGTTGGAGCCACAAATGCATCAGCACTTTTAGTTGCAATTAGCTCGAGTAAAAAATTCTTCAACTTCTGCTTCCTATTTTCCAGTCGGCAGAAATAAGCGTCGCTTCCGTGAAATCGGATCACCAACGGAGCGTTTAGCTTCATAAAAGCTGTTGCTCCTGTCCAATCAGGCGCTTCTATTATGTCGACCTTCTCTGCGTCGATAAGCCGGTTGAGGTAATGCTGCACAAATTTTCTATAACGATAGCCACCAAAAATGGTATAAGGGCGCAGTTTAATTAAATGAATAGTGATTCCCTGATGAAGAAAAACCTCATCCGTTTCCTGACCATAAATGACTATTAAAATTTGATGTCCTCTTTGCTGAAGAGCGATTACCAAATTCCTGATACTTGAACCTAATCCTCCAGAGTGTGAAGATTTCGGATGCGGATATTCGGGCGTCAGGAAGGCGATTTTCATAGATTAAATTAAACTTGGGCTGCAGAAACCGGTTCTGTGGTTGAATCAGAATTTTCTACAATTGTATCGATGGCTGCGATTATTCTTTCAGATGCGTTCTGTGCCCGATGCCGGTTTATCGTTTCAAACCAGATTTTTGCATTGTTGATAATGTGGCTGTTATTGGTCAGCAGATCTTCAATCACGCCCGAAATTGTATCGGCGCTGTTAAGCCATCCGACGCAATCTTTAGAAGGCATTGAGCGAAAGTGAACGAAATCGTATATCTTTTTAACAGGAAATGTTATCCTGCTTGTATCTGGAACATTATAATCATAGTTGATATAGGCGCACGGCTTGCCAAACGAGACATAATCGAAAACCATTGACGAACCCAGATTTATGACCAATTCAGTATGTTTGATCGTGTTCATCTGTAATTCAAGATCATCAGGCGTTGGCAAGATGGAATTCCACATTTCGCCGCAAGGCTTCCACAATGGGTCTATTGCAACAATTAGATCAGCATTCTCTTTTAAAACCTCATCATAACGATCGGATAAGTCAACCGGGCAGCGCCTGAAGATTATTCCGAGGCTGTGACCACGGGAATTCAGGGTCCTGACCGCATTTGCAACATCACGTAGATATAGCTGATCATTCGGCGAGGTGGTAATGTCGTCGCCCGAATAACAAATGTATTTTTTGCTTATGTCGAGTTGATATTTTTCGAAAAATGAATCCCTTGACATCAGCATACTTCTCTGGGTATGTGGCTCAAATTGCGGCGTTCCCGTAACAAATATCTGATCTTCTGCAATGTACGGATAATAAGCCAAAAGTTCCTGCTTCATATGATCGCTCCAAACAAAATAAAAATCTGTTTCAATGACCATTGTAGCTTTAGGCAGATTATCCCACGAAAAGATAAAAGATGCTGTTGGGATCCCAAGCTCTTTTGCGGCTTCAATAGGAGCAATTGCCGACATTGGCCGTTGGTTCGTACAAAATACCATTGAGGGCTTTTCCGCCTTGAGCGTGTCGACACATCTCCTGAAATAGTCGGTTTTCCTTTCTGTCTGCATGATTTTTGTCCTGATCTTCAGAAGTCCATCAGCAGACGAATATCGCAATATCAAAAGCTGTACAAGTAAACTCTTTAAAGCTTCTTTAGTGCTTTTATAGCTGAATGGGAAACGATACGAATTATAAACCTTATCACCGGTGCGTTCAATACTAAGACTTAATTCAATGTGCTTGCGGGCGTTTTTGTAAATTTCCGTCACCGGATGAGTGCGGCCGCCGAGTTTGATCGAATTCAAACCTAGCGTCTCCAATTCAAAGGGCGTGTTGTTCCAAAAGCAGATTGAATGACCGCTTTCCTGCCCAACCTTGTAAAAATCGGTGTAAGCAAAGTTCCTAAGTCCGATGCCGTCAGGCAATAACACAAGAATTTTATTGGTCATTAAATGTTCACTTATCAATGAGGCCAAATATCCTGAATAAAAACGCATAAAGCAAAAGGAAACAAAGTTTGTTTCGCAAAGGTTTTACACCAACTCCAGATCATTACAAATCCCGAAATTGTTTCTGATGATTGAGCTCCCAAATACTTTGGGAACAGAGTGACTCCAGGAACAAATGCGCACTGTTTCCGTGTCCAAAATCGGCAAGTTCAGTAGAAGTCTGATGTGTGTCAATCGACGCTAAGGCTTTGTCGATCGAATCGCGGTTATATTCAACATTAATGATGTCGGCGTGAACCGACCTGTTTTGTTGGCGCGTACCGATGTTTATAATTGGAATGCCGTAATAAGGCGCTTCGCGTATTCCGGCGCTGCTGTTGCCAATGATAAAGCGACTGTATTTAAGCAATGTCAGAAAGTATTCAAACCGTAATGACGGAAAAATCCGAAACCGTTTATCGTTTTGAAGTTTCTTATAGGCATCGATTATAAACCTGCTACCGAGATCGTTGTTTGGGAAAATAACGACATAATTGTGGCGGTCGTTTAGAAGTGCTGCTACAAAATCGTTTGCATAGGTTTCCATCTCGGCCGCCTCGGTCGTGACAGGATGAAACATTGCCAGCGCATATTGATCGAACGCTATTCCGTAATATTTTTTAGCTTCTTCGAGCGCTGGGAGATTGTCTGAAAACATGATGTCGATATCAGGTGATCCGATGGTATATATTGACGAACCGATTTCGCCCATTTGCATGAGCCTTTTTTTAGCCTGTTCATTCGATACGAAATGAATATGGCTTAATTTGCTTACGCTGTGCCGAATCAGTTCATCAACAGTTCCCGATAACTCACCTCCTTCTATGTGGGCAACTAATATGTTATTTAGCGAACCCACTATAGCGCCGGCAAGTGTTTCGACCCGGTCGCCATGTACAATTATCATATCAGGTTCAACCGATTGACAATAGGATGATAACCCTTCTATGGTTTTTGCCAACGTCAGGTCCATCGTTGTTTCATGCGTATGGTTTGAGAAAGTATGTACATTGCGGAAATGGCACCGCTCGATTTCAATCAATGTGTATCCGTATTCTTTTTGCAGATGCATTCCGGTAACAAACACAAAAATTTCAAAATCAGGCTGATCATCAATAATTGCAATAAGCGATTTTATCTTGCCAAAGTCGGCGCGCGTACCAGTAATGAATATAATTTTTCTCACGAAATTATTTTACAATATATGAAATCGCATTTGAATAGGGCAATTTTAGAATCTGCTTCTGATCGCCGAAGAAATCGTCTACGGCTTTATTTGTACCTGCAAACGCGCCGTAATCATCAAGGATAATTATTCCACCTTTGGTAACTCTGCTGTACAATCGCTCCAGCGCCAACTTTGTTGGTTCGTACAAATCTACGTCAAGATGCAGAAGTGAAATTTTAAGATGAAGATTTCGCTCCAGGTAATCATCAACTGTCTGCATGATATCGCCTTTAATGACCTCGACATTTTTTGATAAACCTTGTAAGTTGAGAAGGTTGTTGATCTCGTCATACGATATGCTTTTGCCGCCATTTGTTTCGGCGATAAATGCGTCACGACGGTCTTTGTCAGCTTCAAAATGTGCTTCAGGGAAGTCACCAAATATATCGAACCCTATGATCTTCCGACTGCTGGTTTGCTCCAGAAGATCCCTAAATTTGATCCATCTGAAAAAAGAATTGCCTTTAAAAATTCCAAGTTCGACAATTTCACCTCTCACGGTTGATGTCTGTCGGAAAAGCTCCAAATGCGTTATAAACTTGCTAAACCTGGATGGATCTGCTGTGGCGTAAAAACCATTTTCGTATTCAAACTTTCGAGCCGGATCGTACAGATTACTCATCTTTAATGTCATTAAATGTTAGTTGTTCGTCATTTTCAATTCTGCGCAAAGCCGTTCTTCCCAAAATTGAACTGTAATGTTCGGCCTTGATTTCGCCAGTTCCCGGACGTTTGACCCAAATATTTTCTTTGGTGAATACTTCTCCTTCTTCAATATCAGCAATTGCGCAAACTGTAGCAAAAGCAAAATCGATGGTCACCTGCTCTTCTTTAGCCGGTTCTTTGATTCCGCCGCGCATTTGCTGCATCTCTGCTGAATTTTTTATTAGATCGGCACATGCCTGTTCGTCCATGCTGCAAATAATATCCGGTCCTTTTCTTTGCATATGGTCGGTGAAATGTCGCTCAAGAATAGACGCGCCTAACGCGACAGCACCCAAACAAGCATTGTTGTTAAGCGTGTGGTCACTTAATCCGAAAACTTTGTCCGGAAATGCTTCATGCAGCTGCATCATGGCACCAAATCGCACAAGATGAATTGGTGTCGGATACAGATTTGTTGTATGCAAAAGCGCTACAGGAACATTGTGTTTATCAAAAATTTCGACAGCCTTACGTACACTCTCGATCGTATTCATTCCGGTGCTGAGAATTATCGGCTTGCCAAAAGTGCCAATATGTTCCAGTAATGGATAGTTGTTGCATTCGCCCGAGCCAATTTTATAAGCAGGTATATCAAATTCATGAAGCCTGTCGGCAGCAGCACGTGAAAAAGGCGTCGAAATAAAAACCATCCCGTTGCTTTCAACATAATCTTTGAGTTCGCGTTCGTCGGCTTCGTTCAACGAACAGCGATCCATGATTTCGTAGATCGAAATATCAGCATTACCTGGAATTACTTTTTTAGCTGCGGCGCTCATTTCATCTGCCACAATGTGAGTTTGATGTTTGACCATCTTTACACCGGCGCGTTTGGCTGCATCAACCATCTGCTTCGCAATTTCGAGGCTTCCTTCATGGTTTATTCCGATTTCTGCTATTACCAAAGGAGGATAATCAGACCCGATCTTGATGCCTGCGATTTCAATATATGGATTCATTTCTTTTTACTTTTAAACATTTCTGTTTTGTGCGCTTGCAAGCAAGTACGAAGCATAATCAAGGTCGTCTTCCGTGTCGATATCAACATCCGCAAAGGGATGATCTACGATATACGGCATAGCATCCTGGCTGATTATTTTGCCGCTAAGAATAGTACTTGCGCGGCTAATATACAATAATCCGTTTTCAAAATATAAAGGTTCGAGGTCTTGGCTGCGTTGTCCGGGAACGTAATTGAACGGCACAAATATTCCGTTGCCTATTTTTCCTAATTTATGTTCACTGCGAGTCACGGTAAAAAGACTGTCACGCTTTTCTTCAATATATCTTTTGAAGCAATTTTTCAGAAGATCGTCAGGCCGCAACGGGTTTGTAGGTTGAAGCAGAACCACGTTTATACTTGTGTGGCCGCAGTTCTGCACAACGTGCTGCAAGGCACTGATTGTTGGTTCATGATCGCCTGCAAGTTCTTCAGGACGGTCGATTACCAACGCGCCATATTCCAGTGCAACTTCTTTTATCGCCGGATCATTGGTAGAAACATAGATCTCATCAATTATATCGGAATTTGCCCGAGCGTACAAAATGCTATGTGCGATAAGTGGAATGCCTCCTAACATCAACGTGTTTTTGCGCGGCAGTCTCTTCGAACCTCCGCGCGCAGGAATAATAGCTATGGTTTTTATGGTCGACATTCAATACTATATTTTGCGTCTTCAATCAGCTTGTTCATACCTTTATTCCATTGCTCCGAAGAATAAAGCTCTTTTGATACCTCCAGCAAATTTTTGCCATTTTCGAGGTACTCCATAACAGCATTTACCCACTCTTCGACAAAATGCGGATTTTCGATCAATGTCCCCAATTTACCATTTTGTAGTACTTCAGGAACGCCACCAAGTGCCGACGCAATGCAATAGCAGCCACAATGAAGCGCTTCAATAAGAGTCAAACCAAAACCTTCCTTGCAAAGCGTCGGAAAAAGATATACATCAGCAGCTTGATAATATTCAGGCAATTCATTGTTAGGAATTTTGCCCACAGAGACTACCCCATCCATTTGAATTTTACGGTCGGATCCCACTACAAGAAGCGCAATATCTGTGTGAACTTCCCGAATACGCGCAAAAACTTCCAAAATCAGATTGAGTCCTTTCTTTGGCCGATCTTGCGAACACCACATAAGAACGCGTCTGCCTGACAGTTGCAGATCCGCCTTGCGTGCTGCTTTGGTTTTTGAATCCGGTGCAGTGAATTTTGAGGTATCTATTCCGTTATGCAGCACAGAAACTTTGCATGGCATGACGGTATAATAGTCTATATAATGACGATAACTTTGCTGAGTCAAAAGCACCAGTTCATCAATATGCGGAAAGAATTTCGCCGTGTCGGGGTTGCGGTAAAAAGGACCGAAGCCGTGATGAAAAAACTGGATGTAGCATTGCGATGCAAGCCCGTTCTTTTTCAAGAAAGCCGCTAGATGCGCAACAAAACCATGGTTGTCGATCACCTGAATAATGTATTTTTCGCCCGGAACAATTACTTTTTTAAGAGGAGTTAAGTACTGAAAATATCCCTTTCCTATTATCTTTTCCTGAAGCTTTCGTAAAAGCGTCCTGTTTGCAAATAAATAGTTGGCTCCACCAAACATGGTGTGCGGACGCGGACAGATAATTGTATCTGCCTGATGATTTTCCTGCCTCAGGTAATTGCCATACATGGTTGTCCAACTGCCGATCCGCGAATATGGCAATGGAAATTGCGATATGATGATGACCTTAGCCATATATATTGTTTTATTATCAGAAATAACTTTGCACTGCTTCAGAAGATAGGCCTTTGTATCGCAGGAATAATTTTGCCAGCGTTCTTTTGCCCATAAGTTTGGCAAACAAACGATTTTTTATCCAATACATCAAGGCTGAAGAACGTTGTTTTCCAAAGTTCAGTGGCTCTTCGGGTAAATGGTTTTCGTCTAAAATATCTTCCAAAGCTGTTTCCATCCAAGATTCAGCTACATTTCCCATGTGGTACGCAAAGTTATCTTCTGTCGAAAGTCGCCAAAAACCCTTCTTTATTACAGGTACGTCCAACATCTCACGCTCGCTGATTCCGCCCAAGAAGTAATTTGAATGCTTGGCAGGAAGCGGTTCAAAAACCTCGCTTTTATAGGTGGTAAGATAATGTCCGGCGCCCACGACCGCTTTTATACCTTTTGCTTCAACTGTCATATAATTTTCCAGATGATGTTTGTTGTACATCTGGCTGTTGCCAATGCTCTCGGCGAAAGCGGTAAGAGCATCCCGATTTTTAACGGCAGTGAACTGCAGTTTCTTCGAAAAGAACAGATCAAACCAGATATTGTAGGTAAAAGTGCGGAATGATTTTGATGATGGCGTCGGACAAATAGCACCAGCTTTGGGAAAGGCGTTAAACACTTTATAGGTTTCCTTTTGCCATCCGTTCAGAAATAAAACATCCGCATCCGAAATAGTAACGAGCGGAAAAAGATGCCCGACCAATCCTTTTGTAACAGCGTTAATTTTGCCGATGTTGGTCGTATGGATTAGTTCCTGAATTCGCTTTAGCGCGTGAAGTTCATCCAAATATTTGCGTACCTGTTCAGAACTGCCATTGTTTACAACGGTTATAAATGTCTTTGAATGCACGGTCTTTAAAAGCGATGTCAGACAATATTTCAGGATCTGGAGTCCATCTACGAAATATCCGGCTTCATCAGGAAGATACACAGGAATTATCACATGATGGAAGTACTCCATATCCTGTTGTGGTTTGTCTTTATGAGGATTAAAGCCTTTGCGCATTACTTAATTTGGCTAATGGCCGATTTTACGATGTTATATCCTTTGCGAAAAGCAATATACAAAACCATCCCAAGAAAGAACTGAACTGTATTTTTGGGACCAAGCTGTTTTATGTAACGCCAGGGCTTCCTTAAATAACTTATATATCGCAGTCGGTGAACGAAATGTTCCTCCAGTGAAACTATGTTAGCTGATTGATTAAGAACCCGGTACGCGAGGTAGTCCTGGACTTTGGATTTGTCCGCAAAATCAATTTCCACTGACCTTCTGAATGCTTTTTCAAAATAGTTCATCACCGAAACCTGCGCCTGGATGCTTTTGGCATCGCTCTCAATAGAGGGATGACCTCGTCGTACCCGAAAAAGAAATTCCGGATGCATTTGATATTTCGGTTGGAAGGTCAGCATCCTGAAGTGAAAGTCACTTTCCTGTGCGCGAAAAAGCGTTGGATCAAACAAAGGCTTATCCTTTAAAAAATCCTTGTTCCACAACGGCGACGGCGTAACAAACACATGATCGTTGAAGAAATAATCCGACAGCACCTTAGTTGGGACAAGATTAATGAAATTGTGGACGATCCGGTTATCTTCATAAAAATAATCCCATTGGCATGCGCAAAAGTCAAGTTCGCTATTGCCGTTCAGAATGTTGACCTGTACTTCCAGAAAATCCGGATACATCAGGTCATCACTGTCAAACCACTTAATGTATTTGCCTTTGCTAAGCGTAAAGCCATAGTTTCGGCATGTATTTCCGCCTTTTGGCATGCCTGAAGGCCTACTGTAAAAACTGAAACGAGGATCTCTGGAATTATACTTGCCGAAAAGCTTCAATGATTTATCGGTTGAGCCATCGTCGATGATCAGGCACTCCCAATCGGTAAACGTTTGCGCGGCTATACTATCGAGCGTTTCACCAATCAGGTTTTCCCGATTGAAAGTTGGAATTATAATCGAAACCAATGGATTGTCCATTTAGAATTTGTTGCCAAAAGGCGCTATGTCAAAATTTGTTCTATTGGTCAAATAAATGTAGCGCTTATAGCTTTTGAGCGAACTTTTTAAGATCTTTTGCCATTCGGATGCGATTCGGGTTTCGTCATTGCGGGAACTATCATCGAGGAACACACTGAAATCGGTTGCCATTTTTTCTTTCAGATAGGGAATAGCAGAATATCTTGCAAACGGGGTCGTCCCGCCAAAAGGGCCATCAACAATAACGACATCTATGTTTTGAACCGATGCGAAACCTTCGGTAAGAAAATCAACATCGTACCATTTCCTTTGTCCCCCAAGGGCAAGATCTGCAGGAACATCAGCAATTGGAGCGGTAATTATTTGCACAAAATCGGCAAGATCGAATTTCTTAAGCATTACCTTCAAATCTTCAGCCCATGAAACCTGATTTTCAACCGTTATAAAACGTGCCTCGACCTTATTGATTTTGAGTAATTGCGCAATACAGATCGTAGAAAATCCGCTGCCAAATTCTACAATGGATTTTCGCTTGTTAAGTATAATGTCGTTGCAGATATGCAGCACTTCCTTTGGACTGACCGACCATGACGTAAGTGGAACAAAAGTCTGATCATTGAACATTTTAAGCAACTGCGTCAAGGCAAGATGATCTTCCTGAAGTTGGCGAGTTGATTCAAGTTCAGACTCAAATCTTTTTATTTTATCCTTGATTTTCTTGATCATATTCGAGCCTAAAATCCATTAATATTTTGCTTTGCGCCGATGGCACTATTTTTCCGGAATTGTAGTAATCGCCTTCGGTAACATCGAAAGAAAACGCGTTCTGAACCCAATCCGAGACCTGGCCAGCTACCATGATCTGTGTAGTTACATAGTAACGGCCCTGATTTAGGTTTAATCTAGCTAAGGTAAACGAAATTGTATTTGCAACAGCTTTTGATTGTGTTTCATGCAGGCTCGTACTCATCCAGGCAATCCGCTGGCCCATATTATCGTCGATGCGCAGATCAAATCGAATTTCTGATAATAAAAGCTGCGTCGGGTTGTTTAAACTGAATTGCAGCGAAAAGGGCTGACCGGTTTGTGGTTGCGTAGTCATAGAACGCCCAAATGCTTTTGCTTCGGCAAGCCTGACAATTCCCGATCCTTTTCTGTCTTTCAACTGAAGAAGATCCATGCTTTGCGCGCTTTCGCTAAGGTAATCCTGTATTGCACTTTCAACTTCGCCATCATAAGTAATCAAGCCATTTTTTAGCACGATTCCGCGTACGCACAAATTTTGAACTGCCGCCATATTATGGCTGACAAACAAAACCGTACGGCCTTCTCCCCGACTAATATCGCCCATTTTACCAAGGCACTTCTTTTGAAATTCGGCATCGCCAACAGCCAAAACCTCATCAACGATCAAAATTTCACTTTCAAGATGTGCAGCAACCGCGAAGGCTAGCCGGACATACATTCCTGATGAATATCGCTTTACAGGCGTGTCAACATACCGTTCGACACCTGAAAAGTCTATAATCTCGTCAAGCTTCTGCGTAATTTCCTTTCTGCGCATTCCTAAGATCGCGCCATTCAGGTAAATGTTTTCCCGACCAGACAATTCGGGATGAAAACCCGTGCCAACTTCGAGAAGGCTGGCGATGCGGCCTTTGACTTTGATTTCACCGGATGTCGGACCCGTAACACGTGAAAGCAGTTTCAGTAGTGTACTTTTTCCCGCACCATTTTTTCCGATGATGCCAACAGCTTCACCTTGTTTCAGATCAAAGTTAATGTCTTGAAGCGACCAGACTATATCGCCTTTGCCTTTTATGCTTCGGTCGTTTGTTTCACCAATTTTTAGAAATGGATCTTCTTTTCCACGCACCCTTGTCGTCCAAAAACGCTCGAGGTCACGCGAGATCGTACCTGTACCAATTTGTCCAATTTGATATGCTTTTGATAAACCTTCTACGGAAATGACAGTTTCACTCATTATATGGTGTCGACAAAGTTTTTCTCAGTTTTGTTGAATATCACAATTCCGATAAACAAAACCACGATCGTAAATATTGCGGAATAGCTGATGCTCCACAGTGTAAATTCACCCTTTCCAAGCATAGAATATCGGAATGCTTCGATAATTCCGGTCATGGGATTTAGTTCAATGATATCCTTATACTTTTCTGGCGCAGCACTCAACGGATAAATTACCGTTGTCCCGTACATCAAAAGCTGGACGCCAAAAGTCACCAAAAAAGTAAGGTCTCGATATTTTGTAGTCATCGCAGTGATAATAAGCCCGGTTCCCAATCCCAGCAGCGCCATCATTATAATTAATATTGGCACAAAAAATACGGCATACGTAACTTCGAACGCGCCTTCAGTCGGATAAATCGTGAAGAAACCCATCATGAAAATCAGCAAAAGAAACTGGACTCCAAAACGGATCAGGTTGCTGACAACGATGCTTAGCGGCATGATCAGCCGGGGAAAATACACTTTCCCGAAAATATTTGAATTGTCCCGAAAAACAGTACTTGTTTTATTAAGGCAATCCGAAAAATAATTCCACGCGGTGATTCCCGAAAGATAGAAAAGGTATTGCGGAATGCCATCGGTACTGATGCCTGCCAATTTTCCAAAAACGAATGAAAATACAATTGTGGTGAAGACCGGCTGGATAAAGAACCAAAGTGGCCCTAAAACAGTTTGTTTGTAAAAACTAACAAAATCCCTTTTGACAAACATCAACAAAAGATCGCGGTAACGCCAGACATCGGCAAACTTCAAATCAAAAAGCGACGATTGTCCCTTTATAACCAGATCCCAATTATCCGACTGCTTTACATCCATCTTTATAACGTTCACAAATTAATCGTTGCGCGGCAAATATAGTGATTTACACACATTATAAAGAAATACGTCCGATAATGAAATCTGTTCCCTTAACAAAATTTAAAACTTGCACGCTGATATAATGCCTAATTTTACATGAAATATAAATCCGCTACTATTGTTCACGTTTCTGAAAGGCAAGCCGTACTTAAAAGACCTGATTCCGCCGAATCATATAGATTTTCATTCGCATCTTCTTCCGGGAATAGATGACGGCGCAAAAACTTTTGACGACACGAAGGCACTAATTTCCGATCTTATATCCTTCGGGTGCGAACAATTCATCACAACGCCGCATATCATGGGCAATGTTTGGGAAAATACGCCCCAGATTATAGCGGCAAAGTTGGCGGAAACGAATAAGAAATTAACGGAAGCAGGTCTTAACATCAAGCTTCGCGCGGCCGCTGAATATCTTATCGACAGTAATTTTGTGAAGTTGGTCGCATCAGAGCGCCTCTTGACACTGAACGACAATTATGTGCTTGTTGAAATGTCGTATATCAACCCGCCGCTACAATTGTACGACGTACTGTTCGATCTTCAGGTCGCGGGATACATCCCAGTATTGGCGCATCCGGAACGGTATTCCTTCTACTTTAAATCATTTGGGGAATATCAAAAATTGAAAAATGCCGGATGTCGCTTTCAGATCAATCTGCTTTCGACGGTTGGCTATTATGGCAAATGGGTTGCTCAGATAGCTGACCGGCTGTTGCAAGCAGGCCTGATAGATTTCGCGGGATCAGATGTCCATCATGATACGCACGCAAGGTCATTTGAAAAGCGCGTACTTATAAAGGATGTAAAGCCTCTACAAGCCGCGCTTGAAAATAATGTGATATTCAGGTTTTAATCTAGCTGAGTAGTTTTTTGTACCAAGGTTTCGGGATTTCACTTTCTACATATCCGTAGCCATAACCATATCCGTTACCGCTTCCGTAGGTTTTTCGCCAAATGGTATCGTTGAGGATAATAGCCATGTTTGGAAGTTTCTTCGCTGTGTAGAATGATTCTGCTACTTTCAGCATGCGCTTATCGAGGTAATTCGCACGCATTACATAAATAAACGCATCGGCATATTTAGCTACAACCAATGTATCGGTTACAACGCTTACCGGAGCTGTATCTACAATTATATAATCGTATTCCTGCTTAAGCTGCGAAAACATGCTGTCGAGTTTTGGGTTCATCAACAACTCAACCGGGTTTGGTGCAATAATACCGGAGGGAAGAACATACAGATTTTGAAAATTGTCCAATTTTACTATATAATCATGTATCCCATTACCTTTTTGAGACAAATAATTGGTAAGACCTTTTTCAGGTAATTTTATATATTGGTCGATTTTTGGATTCCGGATATCCATTCCAATCAGCAATACTTTCTTCCCAGAAAGGGCAATAGTACTTGCCATGTTTATCGATATGAACGTCTTTCCTTCTTTTGGCAATGTCGACGTTACAAATATTGTTTTTGCCACATTGTCAGGAACTTCCGATAGCATGAACTCAAGATTTGTTCGTGCAATACGCATTGCTTCGGCGCTGCTTGAACGATGATTCGCGTGGATGATTTCGTATTGCGTATGTGATCGCGGAATATCTCCAAGATACGGGATATTTAGTTTGTTCTCGATATCGAGGCGGTTCTTGATCTTCGTATCCAACAATTGGTTTAAGTAGATCACGCCAAATGGAATTATAAGTCCGAGTACAAAAGCTCCCAAATAAATAATCTGACGATTTGGCGAAACAGGTGCCGATGATGAAAGCGCGGTGTCGATAACTTTAGCATTCGGAGCCGTAACTGCTAATGATATTGCAATTTCTTCACGTTTCTGTAGAAGGTACAGGTACAATGCTTCCTTAATATTCTGCTGCCGCGTTATTCCTCGAAAAACCCTTTCCTGCCCTGGGATCTCGGAGATTTTTCCTTGCATTACATTATTCTGCTTTTCAAGGTCGCGCTTCTTAATGTTAAGCGTTGCTGTTAATCGTTGCAGGCTTTGTTGGATGTTTTCCCGAAGTCCTGCAATTTTCTCATCAAGGTTGATGATCACGGAACTTTTCGTAGTTGCACCTTTACTCACACGGTTTCTCTGCAAGACCAATGAATTATGTTCGCCGATTAGGCTACTTGATGCCTGGTCATCCGGAATAATATTACCGGGAATTAAATCTGTTGTTGAAGAATTACTCATGAAATCCATCATCGACTCCACAATGCGTAGTTGGGTCTCGGTTTCGATTAGTGATTTTTCAAATTCTACCGAGTTCTCAAGATATATTCCAGCTTCAGAAGTAATATCGGTTAGGCGGTTCGACTTCTTAAAACTTTCTGCTGTTTTCTCCACATCGCCCAATTCTTCCGAAATATATTCCAATCGTTCGGCTACGAAATCTTTGGTGTTTTCTGATATGAAATTTTTATCAGCGATCGCATCTTCATTATATACTTCAATGATCGCGTCAAGAATGTCTTCTGCTTTTTCCTTGACAGGATCTTGCATAGATAATTGAACCACGCTAGTGTTTTTTACCGTGGTCGGAATGGTTAGCATACTATTGTAATGTTGTGCTACGTGAGCAAGCTTATTTATCACTACCGCAATTTCAAACTTTGCTATTTTCCCCTGGATGATTGGCCTTGCTGTAACTACAAACTTGAGGTTTCCCATTCGGATCCTTTTCCCATAGGTAAATTTCCCCAGACTTTTCTCGTTCGCGGACAACAGTTCAAATTGCTCGGCTGAAACCGATTTGATAATGAAACTGCCACTATAATTGTAGAATTCTTCCGAAGCATTCAAAAATGTAACTGTAATCGGTCGGTCTTTATATACTTCAACACTTTTGACACGTCCTTCGGTAAAATATTGGACTGTTAGGTTTAGCTTTTTGATTGCACGCTCGGCGATTCCTCTTGAACTGATGACTTCGATCTCATTTTCAACGTTACTTTTGACGCCATTCATGATTCCAAGATCTCCGAATGCCGACAGTTCTGACTGAAGTCCGCCTTTACGATCGTCCTTCACCATAATTGTCGCCGTAGCTCTATATTGCGGAACGGCGTACCGAAGGTAAATGTTTGCTGCGATCAGCCCTAATGCGACTGCCAACAGGAACCATTTCCAATGGATCAGATATTTATCTACTTCTTCCCTGATGCTCAGGCTTTCTTCTACTGGATCTTTAGATAAAGATGGGTGTTGCTGCATATTTTTTTATTATCTTAATAAGATAAGTGTTGTAATGGTTATAAGTAAAGAGACTGACGAAAGTATCACACTAATATTCGGGCCAATCACAGAAGCATTTACGCGTGCTGCATTTGGTTCAACAACAATAACATCATTTTGCGTCAGGTAATAAAATGGAGAACTCAAAAAATCGGCTTTTGTCATATCCACACGAGTATAAACTTTTTTGCCGGCAGTTTCGCGAATGATCAAAATGTTGTCACGTTTACCGAATATTGTCAAATCGCCAGCCATACTCAAAGCTTCCAATAACGTGAAGCGTTCGCTGTTTATTGTAAATGTCCCAGGACGCAGCACTTCGCCCAATACCGAAACTTTATAATTTAAGATCCGCATATTTACAGACGGATTGGTAATATATTCTGAAATAGCTGTTGAAAGTTTATTGATAGCTTCTTTCCGCGTGAGTCCGCCCAGCTTTATTCTTCCGATGGTTGGAAAGTCAATATTTCCGTCCGAATCAATTAAATAAGTTTTTATTCCGGTCTGATTTTCGCCAACTTGATAATTACCCTGTATTTGCGGCAGGTTGAACTGCATTGTAACTTCAGGCGTTTCCGCAGATATTATAATACTTAGGAGGTCATCAGGTTTTAACGTTGGTTCATATGTGCCAAAATCTTTATTGGCAATTGTGTCGATGTTCTGAAGATAAATAATGTCTTTCCGTGATCCACAGGAGATAATGAAAAACGATGCGATAAGTAAAAGTAGAAATCGATTTAGGGAAAGCTTCATAGTTTTTATTTTGTCCTTGCAAATATACATTTTATCTATCAGTAATTTTATCACGCATCGAGCGTCTCGAACACCGAGTTCATGCTTTTGAATTCGGGAACGATCTTCTTCATCTTGGCAACAATGTTGTCATGCTCATATGTTTTAGTGTCCTCAAGCAGTTCCGCAATTGCACTATTTACGGTTTCATAATCATCGCAAATTTCCTGCGCGATCATAATCTTAAGATTATGTGTCGGCAACGTTTTGGAAGTGTCGTTCAGTAATTCCTCATACAACTTTTCGCCGGGACGAAGTCCGATAATTTTTATGACAATGTCTTTATCCGGTATAAATCCTGCCAGCCTGATCATTTTCCTGGCCAAGTCCAGTATCCGCACCGGTTTACCCATATCGAATATGAATATCTCGCCTCCTTTTCCCATTGCGCCTGCCTCAAGTACGAGCTGGCAAGCTTCGGGAATCGTCATAAAATACCTGATTATATCAGGATGCGTAATAGTCACAGGCCCGCCTTGCTGTATCTGTTGTGCGAATAATGGAACGATGGATCCATTTGAACCCAATACATTTCCAAATCGTGTTGTAATGAACTTGGTGGCATTGCTGTTGTTTCCATTGTGGAATTGAAGCGACTGCACATATTTTTCGGCAATTCGCTTGCTTGCTCCCATGACGCTGCTTGGGTTTACCGCTTTATCCGTGGAAACCATCACAAATCTTTCGACATGATGCTTCAGTGACAGATCTGCAAGATTTTGTGTTCCCATCACATTTGTGAAAACGGCCTGTTCCGGATTTTCCTCCATCAGCGGAACATGCTTGTAGGCCGCCGCGTGATAAACCACATCGGGTTTCGTACTTGAAAATACCTGGTCAAGAACTTCCTTATTTCTGATATCGGCTAAAACTGAATGTATTTCAGTCCGTTTCCTGATGCCATTGATCTCAAGAGTCAAGCTATGGAGCGGAGTTTCTGCCTGGTCGAGCAAAATCAGCTTACGCGGATTGAATTCCAGAACCTGCCTTGTGATTTCGCTTCCGATTGAGCCGGCGGCGCCTGTGATCAGAATAGTTTTGCCATTCAATTGTGTGGAAATCGATTTCATATCGAGCACGATAGGTTTGCGCTCAAGAAGATCTTCAATTTCGAACGTTTTAACCTTTTTGGAAATCTGTTGTTCGTCTTCCCAATCGGTAATTAATGGAACGGTATAAACTTTAAAGTTATACTCGAGACATTCTTCTACGATGGCTACGATCTCTTCGCGGTTCAGGCTTTTTTCGGCCATGATCAATGCTTCGGCTTTCATTGCACGAAGGATAACGTGGACGTCTTTTGTCTGACTTACGATAGGAAGGTTAAGTATACTTTTGGATGTTTTGCTGAAGTGGAACTTGTCTATAAAACCCAGCAATTTAAATCTACCGGGAGCTTCTGTCCGTAGTGCGTTTGCTACTGATATCGCATTTGCATCGGCGCCATATATAACGGCTTTGACAAGGCGCTTTTCATCTTCGATATGCAGATATTGTTCAAAAATATATTTTACCATTATCCTGAAAAGGAACAGCAGCAGGAACGAGATCACATAATTAATAAATAGTCCGGTGGTAAGAAAAAGGTTTTCGCCAAAAAACGCAAAATAGCCCAAATTGATCCCGACTAAAACTACGAACGCCGTGCTTGTCGAAACCAGTAATTTTACACCGTCAATAAAAGTGGAATGCCGGATAATTCCAGCGTAAGTTCGAAAAATCAGGAAAAATACAGCATTGATTGAAACTACAGCAAGATAACGAAGCGGCGTATTCCTGTCTTCGTTAAAAATACCGTTCAGGCTGGATACGATGATGTAAGTCACAATACTCGCCACCAATACTATGAAAACATCAATAAGAAAAATTATCCATCGTGGCAGATAGCCAACATTGCGGATCTTTTTTTCCGAAAGGTCAAAAATAAATTTAAAAATCGTGCTCCCTATCTCTCGCATGCTGTTATCGCTCAATTCTTGACAAAAATAGATGAATTTTACCTAAACCATCTGTTTGCAACGAAGTTATGTGTAAAAACGCTCAAAAACAGCCTTTAACCTCTCCCGGTCATTATCGTCCAAGTTTGATCCTGAAGGCAGACAAAGCCCGCTTTCAAATAATTTATCAGATACTGTCCCGCCATAATACGGATAATTTTCAAAAACCGGTTGAAGATGCATTGGCTTCCACAACGGCCGACTTTCAATGTTCTGTGCTTCGAGTGCCAAACGCAGTTCTTCACTCGATTTGCGGTTTCCTTTTTGGCGATCAATAGTTATAGCCGACAGCCAGTGATTCGAATAATAATCCTTATCTGGCTCACTAAGAACGGAAACGGCTTCGATATTAGCAAAAAAATCTTTATAAAACTGGTGCATTTCCCTTCGCAAATCGATATGCTTGTCGAGAACTTCCATTTGGCCGCGGCCGATTCCCGCGCAAATATTGCTCAGTCGGTAGTTATAACCAACCTCACTATGCTGATAATGAGGCACATTATCACGCGCCTGGGTCGCAAGAAATACCGCCTTGTCTTTTAGTTCGCGTGTCTTTGTCACTATCGCGCCACCACCAGATGTTGTAATAATTTTATTACCATTGAATGAAAGTACGCCAATGTCACCAAAAGTACCGCATTTTCGACCTTTATACGTACTTCCTAAAGCCTCGGCGCTGTCTTCCAGAATCGGGATCTCATATCGGTCGGCAACCGCTCGTATCTCCTCAACTTTGAAGGGCATTCCGTATAAATGTACGGCAATGATGGCTTTTGGTTTCTTTCCGGAAGAAATTCGTCCTTTTATTGCTTCTTCGAGTGCCATCGGACACATGTTCCATGTTTCGCGCTCGCTGTCAACAAATACCGGTATCGCGCCTTGATACATGATTGGGTTTGCAGATGCAGAAAATGTAAAGCTCTGGCAAATTACCTCATCGCCGGCTTTCACTCCTAATAATATCAGGCCCAGATGCAACGCTGCCGTTCCCGATGACAATGCAGCAACATGTGAACCTTCACCTATATAGGTTTCAAGATCCTGTTCAAATCCGGTGACGTTTGGCCCCAACGGAGCTACCCAGTTAGTATCAAAAGCTTCATTGACAAACTTTTGCTCATTGCCACCCATATGCGGTGATGAAAGCCAAATTTTTGAATTACTCATTTGTATTATTTTTGATTATTCTGCCCGGATTTCCAACAACCACGCAGTTATCTGCAATATCCTTTATAATTACGGCACCCGCACCGATTGTTACCCATTTTCCGATTCTGATTCCCTGTATAACGGTTGCACCGATCCCCATGTGTGTTCCTTCGCCAATTGTCACATTTCCCGCCAGCGAAACACCCGGAGAAATATGGACAAAGTCGCCAATATTACAATCATGTTCGATAATGGCGCCCGTATTTACAATACAATGTTCGCCAATAACGGTGTCGGCATTAATAACTGCTCCAGCCATAACAACCGTGCCAGCATTTAGTTTTACGTGTTCGGAAAGGATCGCTGTTGGATGGATTGCAGTTATATAGTTGAGCTTATGCCGATGGCTCAATTTCTTTCTTGTTGCATTATTGCCGATCGATATTATCATGTTCGAATCAGCAGAAATATTAGTTGGAGCTATAACCTGATGCCCGAATATCGGAGGCAGATCAGGACGATCATCCAAAATGGCAGCAACCTCGAGTCCGTTCAACGAAATAATATCGACGATTACTTTACAATGGCCGCTTGCTCCATATAAGTAGATGCTATTTCCCATCGAATGGTTCAATTGTGGCAGCATCAGCCGCGTTTATACCTTCGCTTTTAATTACCTTTTGCACCGTTTTAATTAGAATCCGCATATCGAGCCAAAATGAAATATTGTCTACATACCAAACATCAAGTTCGAACTTTTTATCCCAGCTGATTGCATTCCGTCCATTCACCTGCGCCCAACCAGTGATTCCGGGCCTGACCTCGTGCCGACGGTTTTGAAACTCTGAATAAAGATGCAAATAATGTACAAGCAACGGACGCGGGCCAATTAAGCTCATGTCGCCTTTTACGACATTTATCAGTTGCGGAATCTCATCAAGTGAGGTTTTCCGTACAAATGTACCGATTTTCGTCAGTCGCTCTGCATCTGAAAGCAGATTTCCATTTGGATCCTTCCTGTCGTTCATCGTCTTGAACTTGATGATCCGAAACAGTTTTCCGCTTCTTCCGGGCCGCATCTGAAAAAAAAATGGCTTTCCATCATTTGCAATAGCAAGTAAGGTCGTAATAATAAGGAACAACGGACTTAACAGCAGCAACCCAAAAGCAGCGGCAAAAAAATCAATGAGGCGTTTAAAAAACGAAGTATACATTAGCCCGAAATATATTTCCCAAGTGGAAGTTTCCTGATAAACCAGGTTATAGAATATGCCAGAATCAATGTGACAACCGTGACTATGAAAATTCCGATTGCGGGATTTACCATCTTCCAATTAAAATTAACCTGACTCAATAGAATAATAAACAAAGCGTGCGAAAGGTAAATTCCGAAACTATTTTCGTTGACCGCATCAATCAATTTGCGGAATGTGCGATTTTGCCAATTTACAGATTTGAATGCAAGGAAAATGCAAACGGAACTTGTTATTATCAACGGACTCTGATATGCGTAATAAAATTCATTCAGTTTTCCGGATTCGTACGAAGAATTGTAGGTCGCAACCATGGTTGTTGCGGTTATCAGCAAGAAAATGAGCCACAACTTTAACGGCGACACGGAAATATCAAAAGTATGAAAGTAATATCCGGCGACATAAAATCCGATAAAACCGGCAAAATAAGAAAGTTCAACACGTGGAAAATATGGAGCAACCTCGGGAAAGATCCTGAAACTGACAAGGAAGCAAATGGCAAGAAAATATAAGATCGTAGCTCGTGAGGTGACTGAAATCCATCCACGTAAAATTGGCGTAAGCAGATATAGCCCTAAAATCATGTAAACGTACCAAAGATGATAAAAGCTGCCAGTGATCAGTCCGAGCAAAACCATTTTCGCAGCTACAAGGATGTCCATCGTTCCTAACAGCAAATATTCCCGAAAAATCATGAAAGCACAATAAATGAGCGACCAAAACAGGAACGGATACAGTATCCGTGTGAACCTTTTTTGCAGAAAAACCTTTAGTGGATAATCTTTCGAAAGCAGCAGCGCGCCGCTTATCATCACGAAAATCGGAACCGAAAACTTAAAAAGCCCGTTGTAAATGTTGCCTGTCCACCAATCTTCTGCAGATATGCTGTTCGTTGCCTGGATACAAGTAGCTGAAACGTGCAAAAATACAACGCCAACCGTACTGACAAAGCGCAGATCGCTGATCCAATTTATGTTTTTAGCCTGCATTCACTAAACTTTTATATTCATTGAGCAACGCGTTCCAGATTACTTTCTGTGAATATCGGGACTCGATCATCTGACGAGCATTTGTTCCCAGCTTTGATCGTATCTGACCGTCTGCCAATTTCTTTAATGCAATATACAGGGTTTCCGTGTCTTTTGGCGCTACGATAACACCGTTTATATCTTCTGAAATTATTTCGTTACAGCCGTTGATGTCGCTTACGATCGCAGGCAAACCCATTGCTCCTGCTTGCATGACGACATTTGGAAATCCTTCGCGATAACTAGGAAATGCCAACACATCTGAAATCGCAAAATACGGACGAACGTCATTTTGATATCCCGCAAGGATAATACTTTTATTCGAATTTACGACTTTCATTGTATCAGACGACAACGGATCAAGTTCATCTTCAAAATTACCTACGAGCAATAATTTCAGATTTTCCTGTTCTTTTGAAAGTCGGTCGAATGCAGCGGTCAGTTCGTTGAGACCTTTGTCGGCAACAAGCCGGCCTACGAAAATATAAACCACATCCGTAGTGGAAATGCCATATGATTCTCTAAGTTCCGAGTTATGGTTGATGGTGAAATGAGTTGGAGAAAAAAATTCAGTATCGATTCCATTAGAACTTCCGTTTCCTAAAACCGCAAGCTTTGAAGCGGGGCAATAATCATTCTGCCGAATGATCTCAAGCAATCCGTACGAATTAGGATAAACCTTTGTCGCGCACGAATATGTCATCTTCTCAACAAAATCAAGCAGTTTGCGTTTGTTGCCAGTTGCTTCAAGCAATGGAAGTCCGGCAACCGTGTGCAAGCGATGTGGAACTCCCGCTAATTTGGCAGCCAACATTCCGACGATTCCGGCTTTTGGCGTATGCGTATGGACGATCTGTGGTTTTTCTTTTTTGAAGTATGAGTACAGTTTCAGCACTGATTTAAGATCGGCGACAGGCGTGATTTTACGCGTCATCGCAACTTCGTAAACCGGAACACCTTCCTTTCGACCAACTTTTCCCAAAGCTTCTTTATCCGATGAAATTGCCGTCACATCGTAATGCTGGCTCATAAATCGCATCTGCCCCGACAGCAATTTGTCAAGCGAAATTGGAACAGTGGTTATTCGGATGAGTTTTGGTTTAATTGCCATGCTGAGTGTACCATTTTTGAAAACAGTAAAATGTCCAAACCCTGAAAGTATTGTCAGCTTTGCCATCAACATGTTCCTGCACGAGTTTTATGATCGCATCCGGATGAAAGATATCCTGCTTTTCGAGAAGATTCCGTTCCGAATAGGAAAGCAATTCATCTTTGAGGAATGAGCGCAGCCAATCGCCAACCGGTACTCCGAAACCTTTTTTCGACTTGTTCAGGAAATCCTGTGGAAAATATTGTTTGAAAGCTTCTTTGAGAATATGCTTTTTGTCCCATTTGTTCATCAGGAAATTCTCAGGCAGCTGCGATGTGAAGTTCCATATGTTCTTGTTCAGAAACGGCGCCCGGCATTCCAGTGACGTCAGCATACTGGTGCGATCGACTTTTACGAGCATATCACCTTCAAGGCTTAATAACCGGTCGATGTTTCTAAAATCGTGCAGCGTTCGATTGCTGTCACCAATCTTGTCTTTGTAGAATTTAAGCGAGTCATGACGTACAAAATCAGGTTTGATGAAAGTTGGAATCTCGTTGCGCTGAAAACCAAGCGATATGATGTTATAATAGAAGTCACCTTTATAGTTGACTGCTTTCAGCAACCGGTCTAACTTAAACCGGTAGCCTCGATTATCATCTTTTGTTTTCAAGAATGGAGAAGCTGCCGCAACAACTGCATGATGAAATTTTTCGGGAACCCAGCCTGTTATTTTGCTGTTGAGCTGACCCATGTAATACTTGTTATAACCGCCAAAAACCTCGTCACCTCCATCACCGGTTAAAGCAACTTTTACATGTTCGCGCGTTTTCTGAGCGACCACATAACTTGGCAAAGCCGACGAATCGGCGAAAGGCTCATCAAAGTTGTTGAGTATTTGATGCAGGTTTTCCGAAAGATCCTTTTCACCAATTACAAATTGATGATGATTGCTTCCTATCATCTTCGCAACCATTTGGGATTTGTCGGTTTCATCGAACGATTTTTTTTCGAATCCGATCGAAAACGTATTGATTTTTGTCGGTGAGTTCTGCGACAAGCAATAACTCACGATTGAAGAATCGACTCCGCCGGATAAAAAGGTTCCAATTGGCACATCCGATACCGAACGAAGCGCCACGCTTGCAAAAACCATGTCATGTACTTTCTTGGTCGCAACGTCTTTCCCCATAGAATCGTACTTCTCGAATTGCTGCTTAATTTCAGAAATAGAAACAGAATTATCCGCAAGGTCAATTGTCAGAAAATGGTTTGGTTCAAGTTTATGGATGCCTTCATAAATGGTATACGGGGCCGGAATGTAAGTTAGTTGAAAATATAAATTTAGTGCGGTTTTATTTATCTGAGGCGTGCTCTTCAAAACCTTTACAACCGATTTTAGTTCGGATGCCCAAAGAGTCGTTCCATCAATACTTGTATAATAAAGCGGCTTTTCTCCGAAGAAATCGCGCGCTATGAAAATCTTATTGAGGATTTTATCATAGATGCTGAAGGCAAACATTCCGTCGAGCTTCACAAATGATGAAACGCCTTCTTTTTCGTAAAGTTTCAGGATCACTTCAGTATCCGATGTGGTTTTGAACGATTCGCCATGCTGCAGCAATTGATCGCGAAGCACTTTATAATTATAGATCTCACCATTGAACAGGATGACTTTTAATCCGTCATCCGAATAAATAGGCTGTTTTCCCGTATGCAAATCGATAATCGAAAGTCGGCGCATTCCCATTGCGATCGATGTTCCATCTTTCTGTTCAAAGAAAACTCCCTCTTCATCCGGGCCACGGTGAAAGATCGCATCGTTCATCAAGTCAATATCCTTGATGCTTTTTTCTGCTGTCGTTACAAATCCGTTTATTCCGCACATAAGCCTAAATTACAATTATTGTTTAATAAACGGTTTAATACATTTCAATCATTGATTTCGATTCGAAACCGTATTGTTGGTTCAGATCGTAATAATGGCGCAGAACCTCTATCAGCATTTCATGGTTTTTCTCCATTGAATATCCAAAGTTATGCGGATGCCACCACAAATGATACGAGTTGCCTCTCTTTGCAGCATGCGTCATTTCGCTTTTGATCCGGCTAACTTTAATTCCCTGAATAGCTTTCTCTTTTTCAGTATAAGGTCGCAGAAACCTGCTCGCAGGCAGATTCAGCACTTCCCCAAGCTGTACTTTCGGAGTTTTGTATGTCAGGCTTCCGCTGATTGGCAATAAAGTATCGAAAGCCCGGGCAATTGGAATAAATTTCGAATTTGATTTCCAAAACCAGACATCAGGATTAGAGCGAACGACTTTGATACCATTCCGATTTGCAACCCCGAGATAGTCGCTGTTGAATTGGTTCCGCGGAAACACGAGTGACTTCAATTCAATACCAAAATTTTCGTTCGAAATTGCCTGTGCAGCCTTAATATCAGCTTCAAACTGTTCAAGGGTCTGCCCAATTTCGTTACAGTAATAATGAGCAAAAGTGTGGGTTGCTAATTCCTGACCTGGAGTTTCGATAATCTTTTGGATCAGTGACGGTGCATAATGAAAAGGATCCTCGTTTTCATCGCTACCAACTTCATTATTATCAATGAGATTGTAATAGGAAAGGATTTTGTCGTGATACGTTGGTCGTAAAGTCGGACAAAATTCAAGAAGCTGTTCTTTATTTTTGGCAAATAAAAAACCGACTGTTGCCCAAGTAGCATGTATTCCGAATTGTTTGAAAAGTGCCAGGACATGCGGAATGCTTTTTCTTGTAGCGGTAAAGTAATCGATCCGGTCCTCAATCCGCCACAGATCGGCAACGCCCCAATGAAGTTCAAAATCGAGTGAAATAATAAAGTTGCCTTTTGTCATTTATTATTTAATCGCTTATTGGATCGAATAACCTCCGTCGATCATGATGTTTTGTCCTGTAATCCAACGGCTGTCGGCACTTAGTAGAAATAAGATCAATGGCGTGATGTCGTCGATCGAACCGATTCCGAGTGGATGCATTCCGACGATCCTGTTTACATTTTGTTCTTCGATCTGGCTGAAAAGCTTTTGTGTCATTGGCGTATCAACAACTCCGGGAGAAATGGCGTTGACACGGATTTTGCGCGAGGCAAGTTCAAGCGCAGCCGATTTCACGAGTCCGAGAAGCGCTGCTTTTGACGAACAATAGCCTGTTTTCGCAGGTTGTCCCAACTGACTCATAACCGATGCAATCAATACAAAAGACGCCGATTCCTCGCTAAATTTTTTCTTGCTCAACAACCTCAAAATTTCGAAAGGCGCATTAAAATTGACGTCAAAAATCGATTTCAGCAACTGCGGCGTGTACATCGTAACCGGCATAGTTTCTTCTTTACCTGCACAATTCACATAGCCATGAAATTTTCCATTGTTGTTTACAAACTCGGAAATTGAAGGTTCAATAGAGAATTCGCTGCTTAAATCCAGCTCAAGAAATACAAAATTATCAGGATAAGCTTGAATAAAATCACTTATTTTGCTTTTATCACGGCCGATTCCAAGAACTTTTGCGCCGCTTTCAAGCAAAGCTCGCGAAGCTGCGTTTCCAAGTCCGGATGTGGCTCCTGTAATGAGATAATTTTTATCTGTGAATTTTTGTTCCATATTAAATTTCAATCAAATCCCGGATCATCGTTTCTTTCGAAATTTCGAGCACCATATTTCCCCAATTCAATCCCGATCCATATCCGCTAAAAAGCAATTTGTTGTTGCCTTCACGAAGTAAATTCCTGCTTGTTGTCAGCAGAAGCGGTAGCGTTACTCCGCTTGTATTGCCGAACGACGAAATATTAAGCGGTACTTTTTCCGATGGAATTCCAAGCTTATTTGCAATCTGCTTAATAATAAAAGTGTTCGATTGGTGAAAAAGAAATAGATCTACCGCCTGTTTATCCAGTGAAAAGTGAGTTAAAAGATCTTCGACACTTGGTGCAACCTCACGCATTGTAAAATCAAAGACTTTCGGACCGTCCATTGTAAGATTCGTGTTGTTACGCGAGTCACTTTCATAAACTACGTCGTCAAGGCTTGTGACGGAAAATTCATTTCTGTAACCTCCATCCGGAATGCGGATCGCTTGATGGTTTGTTCCATCGGTAAAGAAATTGAAGTATGCCTTGTTCTGCGCTTTATCCGATTTGGATACAACAATTGCAGATGCTCCGTCTCCGAAAAGCATTGTCGTACTTCGATCTTTCGGAGATAATATCTTCGACAATGTTTCAGCTATGATCAAAAGTACTTTCCCTTCGTGCATTGAGTTCGCCAGTGAAAAAGCGGTACTCATGCCTTGAATGAATCCCGCGCATCCTGCGTTGATGTCAAGGCAGAGAATATCATTGGATAAACCGAGCCGTCCCTGCAAAATATTGGATGTAAAAGGGATTTTATAATCGGGAGTCTGGCTTAAGAAGATCACACATTTGATGTCTTCTTTTTTAAATTTGCCTGACGCGAACAGATCAGCTGCTGCCGCAAATCCCAAATCGGATGCCGTAACTCCTTTATCAGCCCAACGTCGCTCCAAAATACCAACAGTTTTCTCAAACATTTTAATTTCTTTGGCGGTCAGCATCTCCGTAAAGCGCTCGTTCGTAACCGTGTTCTTGGGAACACAGCTCGAAATGCCTTCAACTAAAATATTATCGAATGACTGGTACATCAGTATTAGTTAAATTTATCGTCACCGATACGTTGCATCAGCGAATCAACAGTTGTGATTGATTTTAAATCGTCGGCGGTCAAGGTTATTCCGAAGTTGTTGGAAACATATCCGATCACGATCATTGCAGCCATCGAGTCCCATTCTTCAAGCTCTTTCAGGTTTGTATCTGCGTTCAATGGAACTTCCAATTCGAGTTCTTCATGCAATCCGGAAACAAATTCTTCTCTTTTCATCGTAATTATAAGGTATTAGTAAGTGTTATTAGTCCGCCTGACCATGATAAACCGACGCCAAATCCTACAATCAATACCGGTTCGGCGCTATTATCAAACTTTTTCAGGCTGTATTTTTTTAGTGCAATCGGAATGGTACATGAAACTGTATTGCCGCCTTCAACAAGATCAATAAAGAACTTTTTAGGCAGTAATTTCAGTCGTTTCCTCATCGTATTGAGCATGAATGCGTTGGCCTGGTGGAAAACAAATTGTCCGATTTCATCCTTTTGAAAACCATTTGCAGCCAAAACTTCTTCAGTAAAAGGCGGAATGTTCTCATTCGTAAAGTTAAAGATTTCAGGGCCATTCATATACAGATCATTGTTCGTATAGCTGTTTTCTGTTCCGTATTCCACTAGTTCGGCGTCAGGTTCAAAACGGTTTCTGCTTCCGCCGTTTTTGACAATCAGCTTCTGGTGACCAGATCCGTCACTTCCGAAAAGGAATTTCCCGATATGTTCTTCATCCGAATAGGAAATAAGCGTGGCGGTTGCAGCATCGCCGAAGATCGCACGATTTGAGCGGTCCAATCTATTTAAGAACTTTGAATAGGTTTCGGCTGTGACCAGCAGTACATTTTTGGCCTGACCACTTTCAATCAGTGCTTTTGCAAGACTGACGCCATATGTAAATCCTGAACATCCAAGGTTAAAATCGAGAGCGCCAATATTTTTGCGAAGCGTTAGCCGGTCTTGTAAAATGCAGGCTGTCGTCGGAAGGATATATTCCGGGCTTTGCGTGCAATACAGAATATAATCGACAGCATCCTTATCAGTCCGCAGGAACAGCTTTTCACAAGCTTTTTGGGCCAAATCGAGAGCAGTTTCATCTTCGGCGGCGATATATCGGGTTTTGATGCCGACTTTTTCTTCAAATTTCGAGAAATCGTAACTTGGAAACTCCCGCGTCAGATCGGCGTTAGTCAGCTCTTTCTCCGGAAAATAATATTCGATCGCGCTTATTTTGGAACCCATTCTTCTTTGAAATAATAAGTTGTGAAATTACTAAATTCCGCTAGGCCTACCAAAGCATTTGTGATATTCGTATGTAGTGAACTACATCAGATACTCACCATCGGAGTCGGCAAACGTCAGAAAAACGAAATTCCGGTTGTCAATTTGTTCTTTGTACGACTTGTATTCCTTGACATTTGAGACAACAGGCCGTGGAATTCCTTGCTTTTTGTAGCCTTGTTCTTGGAGAAGGTCATCAGTGATCCTGAGCGAACTGGAAGTAATTACTATTGGAAGAAAGAGCCGCGAAGCAACTTTGGCCGCAGCTTGTAAGATAATTTCAAAGTTCTCACGGTTGCCTGTATTAAACCTGTAATCAACCAGCATCACTGTAGTAATGCCCTTGATTTTTGTTGTTCGGACAACGAAATATAGCGGATTTGTCTCTGAATCGGAAACTTTGTAAACCGCATATTCGAATCCGGCAGAATAAAATCTCCAGTTTAAAAAGTTACGGTCGCGTCCGAACTCAAGCAAATCAGGATTGTAGGCCACTTCCAAATCCCATAATTGCTCCTTCGTCACTTTTGAAAATTCGTGATTCCCTGATTTTATCTTCTGAGGGAATTTCGTGGTCGGAATTCTAGCTGCGCGCAGAAGGCCTGTTGCAAGAAAGATCGGATTGATGATTTTATAGAATTTTTCAAGATGACCAATAACATGATATCCGTAGAACTTCTTCATCTTAAGCGCAGGCTTCCCAACGCCGGTTGCAAAGGTTGGCCCAGTTTTATTTGCCTTGATGAACTCCATAATGTAGATCCCAACGGATTCCGTGCGTTTGTCAGGACGGGCAAAAAGATCGAAGCCCCATTCCATCTTGTGCCATTCATTCTGAAAATAATAGCTCGCCGGATGATAAAGTGCCTCGCCGATCAGTTCGCCGCTTTCGTCATCATAAGCAACGACAGCATTTCTAATGTGATTGCCTTTGTTCAGTGGATTGAAATATCGAAAATCGATCAGCTTCTTATTGAATTCACCACGTTCAGGGAAAGCTAAAGCGTTGAAATCAATAAATTCTGAATGATCGCTCTTATCGTAAAATGAAATCTTCATGGTTTGCGGGTTATTCTTCCTTTTTCAAATATTTACTGATGTCACGTTTCTTATTTTTCCTTGTCAGAAGGAAAAAATACAGCATTAAACCAAACGGTAAAGCAAGTAAGGTCAAAAATGGCTTCGGCGATTGACCTACAAAGGACCAGTTCCTGCTGATTACTGACGTTGCAATGTAATGCATCGCACTTTTGAACCGCATGATGAACGTTGGCAGGTTCTGCATCTCGATCGTTCGTGAATACGAGAAACCTTTCGGATGACGGAAATATTGGTCGTAAATATTCAATGTCGAGCCATCAGTTTGATAATCGACGATACAAAAGACTTCATTAAAAACAAGCAGTTTGTATTGCTGGTCTACAACTATCGGATAATAAAGCGGAACAAACCGTTCAGCAGGAAAAACAGGATATGGCGCAAGTTGCCTGACGACATCCGTACGGAAAATAATTTTTTTATCTCCCCAAACTCCATATTTCGGCTTTAGTTCCGAATAAAGACATTCCTGTAAATCATCCGGAAATTTATTACCGACAATTTTTCCGTTATTGGCGAATTCATCAAGTCCGATAATCCCTGCATATCGGTCTGAACCATGTTCGTTCCACAATCCAACTATTTTTTCGACGCCATTGTCAGGAAGCCAATCATCCGAATCGATGCAGACGTTGAGCTTTGTGTCAATTATGCTGTACGCGGTATTGTGCCCGGTATGCATTCCGCCATTTTCTTTGTACACATAATTAATTACTACTTTATTTTCGGCCTTCCAACGTTGGACCAATTGCCGCGTATCGTCGGAAGATCCGTCATCAACAACAAGCCATTCAAAATCAGGCGATGTCTGCCGAAGCAGGCTTTCATACAGAAGATGAAGGCAATATGCGCGGTTATAGGTGGGTGTAAAAACAGTAAGTGTCTTTTTCATTTATTTGACTAAAATAACATTGAGGACATAGGTAAACATAAAGTACACCATCAGGATATTTCCCAATATTTGATGCTGGTGCTTGAAAAACTGCACTTTTAGAAATGGATATACAATTATTAATCCCATCATAAACCAAGACAAATAGGCGAAGCGGTTCGAGAAACTAGCGCGGATCACCAAAATCCAGAATGCATTTGCGATCAGGTACGTATTGAAAAGCTGAATGTAAAGTGGGTCATCGAATTTCTTTTTGACGATAAAGAACCATCCGGCAAATACGGCCGTCGCACTATACAGCAAGAAATCCCAACGAAAACCCGTACGTGAAAACTGCTCGTTGAATTCATCGGTAAGGTAATCACTTGCACGATCAGCAAACCCGATAAGTTCAAATACGGTTTCAAACGTGCTTCCCATTGCGATCGATGCCGGAATACACAAAAACCAAAACAGAAGCAGCATTTTTGTATCGCGATAAAATGCAGTAAAAGCATATGCTACAAGTGGCAGCAACATCGATTTATGGAACGATACGGCGATAAGCATCAGGACAATCGCTATAACTTTTTTGTCACGGAATGCAAATGCCAGTAATATTAATGAAGTTGCGACTCCGGTACGGACTCCGTTTGTTGCTGCGCCCCAAAACGAAAACGACGATAAAAGGATTACAAATGAGTAAAACCAATATTCCTTGAAAAGTTTTTTGGATGCAATGTACATTGGGAAAAGAAACAGGAAAGCGCACAGCAGGAAAAACTGATTAATATCCATGAACGAGGAGCAAAATTTCATCAAGCTGTCAAATCCGATGTCTTTTACGTCGGTCATCTCTGCGCCCCAACTATAGGCCGTGAAGGTGTTGGCGTATGTTTGGGTATCACCAAAATACTGTCCACTTACAGGGCGCAAGCCGATGTAAGGAACAAGCAGTACCAAAAGCAATATTCCTACGGCAGCCTTGCTTTTTAGGCTTTTGTTGTTGGTTAGTTCAGTAGAGCGCGAGTTTAACCAAACAATGAAAACTACTAAAAGCATGACATTGAAAAATAACGGCGCGTACTTGTCTAAAGGAATAAAATCAATCATTTTTCTTCAAGGTGTCTTTTAACAGCTCTTTCCATCGTGTCATTACAGTTGTGTTTTCGAACCGCTTGCTGTTTTGCTTTGCATTTTTGCCGAAAGTCTGCCGAAGCTCGTCATCTTTGATCAAAAGTAATATTTTATCGGCTAAAGCACTAATGTTTTGGTCTTCCACCAGAAAACCATCTTCGCCGTCGGTTACGATGTTTCGTGGACCTGTCGGGCAATCGTAGGAAACGATCGGCAAACCAATTGCCATTGCTTCGAGCAACACCATAGGAAAACACTCCGTTTCTGACGACATAAGGTATAGTGAATAATCCAGCATTGTTTCAGGCATTTCATCCGTTACACCTGCAAATTGAACTTTCCCGATTAGATTTAATTTTGATATAAGTTCTTCAAGTTGTTCCTGCGTTCCGTCATAATCTTCACCATAGATATCCAATTGCCAGTCTGGCTCCCGATCAGTAACGAGTTTCCAAGCTTTTATCAGATGATCAAAACCTTTTACGGGAGCAATTCGTCCGGCTGCAACCGCTCTTTTATTTTGAAGCCTTGCTGTCAAAGGCGATGGGGAAATGGAATTTGGAATGACAGCGAGTTTGTCAGATTCGTAGTATTGCTGTTCGTCAGGATTAAGCAGAATTAATCGGTCGTATCTTGCTTTAATCACATCGTTTACCCAATATTTGAATTTAACAAATATGTTAGTATTTTTTGACCGTGATTCGGATTGGTAGCGCTTGGAAGAATGAAATTCTTTGAATTTTATTGCCTTTCGGCAGATAAAAGGAAGCCAATAAAAGTCGTATGCGTAATTGCTGGTGATTATAACATCGGGTTTGATTGACGAAAAGATCGTCTTTGATTTACTGAAATGCTTCGGAATTCTGCGAAGGTTATCGATATGCAGATAACTTTTCCTTCGGCTGTAATTTATTCCGAGGTCGATCAGGCGAACATTCGGGCTCAGTGGATAACGCGGACTCTGGCCAAGTTGTTCAGTTGTGATGATCATGACGTCATAACCTTCAACATCGGCAAAATAATTTGCTTTTTCGGCCATCGTTTTTTCAATCCCGCCATGCCTGAAAACCTGGTCGGTGCTAAAGACAATCTTTGTCCTGGCCTTTATTGGTTGAAGATAATGTTGTGCGACTTCTTCGAGATCGAACTTTACAAGCAGGTCTTTTAACTGTTCTTGCAGACCTGTTTTATACTGTGACTGGCCAAGTACTTCCTGGAGTGCTTCTGCCATAATCTGCTCTTCAAGCGTAAAGTCACGCTCTTCGGGTATCCTCAATGAACCTTTGTAAAAATTCGGTGTTACGATTCCGGCTTCAGTATAAATTTTTCGTGCAATAAAATCTCTTTTGCGTAAGCTCATCAGTTCAAGAATTCCTTCTGTACACAGCGAAGTGACAACGGGCACAGCAAGCCCCATGGCTTCAACAATAACATTCGGCGTACCTTCATAATAGGACGACAATGCCAAGACGCGGCTCCTTTTCAGGTATTTATATGGATTGTCTTTCCGTCCAAGAAATTTTACGCGATCCTCAATATTTAAGAAATATGTTAGCTCAGCGATATAGCTTTCCACGATCTTATCGCCATCACCAATAAAAACCAGAGTAGCATCAGACTCCTTTTTCAGTAGCAATGCAAAAGCCTTGATAAGATGCCATGGTGATTTCTGCATCGAAAGGCGTCCGATAAAAATGACGACCGGCGTTGCAAAAAGCTGTTCTTCGTGTGCCGTTTCTAGCGGTTCAATTGCCATCCTGTTGATGGTTTCGATATTATGCGGATTGTAGATGACTTCAAGTTTATCAACGAATCTAAATCCACAGTTCTCAATCAAATCTGATTTTATTGCCGAACTGATACACACGACTTTATCGAAATAACGATAGCTCGTTTTATAACTGAGTTTGAAAATCCTGTTGAAAATAGATTTACTTACAAATTCGACGCTTTTGAGCGCGTGAATACTTCCGATCTTGAATTCGTTTGTAAAGGTCAGCGAACTGAATGTATTGGCCATGTCTCCGAACGAGATCGAATGCGTAATATCGTTTTGACGGATAATTTTTCGGATTAACCGCGGAGCCCTGAAGTAAAGCACCATACGGTTAAGACTTGAGCGACCTGCAAAATCAATGCTGCTTAAATGATACTCGTCTTCTCCGAAGTTGATGATATCATTATCAAGTTTGATGATCTTGACCGCCTTTACATTATAACCCAGGCTTTTGTAGTGTTGATAGAAGGTGAACGCAAGGCGTTCCATTCCGCCAACGCTCCCATACGGCATTATCAATAATATGTTTTTCATGCCTGATTTATTACAGTCCGCGTTAGCGAGTATAATCTAATTAATTGCTCGGTCTTTTGCGATAATCGAATCACACAAGGTTTTGGTGAATTCGGCGCCACCTTTTTTGTCGAGATGATTCCCGTCGTACGTCTGATATCCTTTTACTGCCACAAAATTCAGGTATGAAACCTTTTGCGCGTATGCCACCTGCTGTATTTCTGCATCAAAGCCCGGCCAGAATTTATCCTCAATGTCCTCAATACTCTTGATGGTTGGCAGCCTTACTAAAAAGACTTTTCCATGTTTTTGCAAACGCTCCACCAGTTTCCGGAGTTCCTTCATCCGAAATTCGTCCTTTTTCCAGGCTGCGGCGAATTCCGTGTAGCGCTGATGCTGTAAATCGAGAAGTCTGTTGAATGCAGCAGAATCTTCCGGAAGCTTTCGTTCTTCAAGCCAACCGTCTTTATGTAGTTCGGAAGGTTTTGAGAATATGGACCTGAAATGGAAGTATCCGTAATTTCTTATCAAATATTCATAATTAGGATTTGCCGAATAAAAAGTCATGTTGTGCGGTGGCTTACCTTTTTCGAAATACTCCTTTTCCTGATAATTCTCATCGGGACGTTTTGCGAAAAGCCATGGATCGACCGTAAGAATGAATACTCCGTTTTTTGTTTCAGGATCTAATTTCTTTAAGATGCTTTCAGTGTAAAGTGGTCCGTATGCTGCTTCTTTTATCGTAAAACTGAAGTTGAAGAATGGAAGTTCATAATTTGAACCTGCCAGACATTTATTTAAAACCGAAGGCTGAATTCCCTGCAAGCTTCTTGAATCGCCTGTAATCAAAGATTTTTGTGTCGGTGTCGTGAATTTATTGTAGAAATAATCGATGGTGCCGCCATGGCTGTACAACGCATAGGTGAAGCCGGCAGTTACGATGCAGAAGATCAGGAGGCATTTTATCAGGAACTTTTTCATCTAAAATTGGAAATATATAAATGAATCGGAATTTGCACCGAAAAAAATGATTATTAGGATGAGCAGAATATAGGAAATCCAACGAACGAATGTTGGAAGGTTTCCGATCGAAAGCCCTTGCTGCTTATGCCTGTTGAACCATTCCACAACGAGCATCAGTCCGATAAAAGCGAATGGCTTCAAATCTATTTGTGGAACCGACCAGCCATGCAGACTGAAAATATTGGCAATATATCCGACCGCACTTTTAACGTCAACCGATCGGAAGAAAATCCACGCGATGCACGTTAAGGCGAAGGTAATTAATATTTGGACGAATTCCTTTAATGATGGCAGCCACTTCTCTTTTGCTATTCCATCTATATGCAGCCGATTCTTTTTTGAAATGATGAATGGCACCATATACAGTGCGTTCAGTGCTCCCCAAACGATGAATGTCCAATTCGCACCATGCCAAAATCCGCTGACGATGAAAATGATGAACGTATTCCGGAGCACCATCCACATTCCGCCTTTGCTTCCGCCAAGGGGAAAATAGAGGTAATCGCGGAACCAGGTTGACAACGAAATGTGCCATCGACGCCAAAACTCCGGAATATCGCGCGAAAAGTATGGAAAAGCAAAGTTGCGCATCAGGTCGATACCAAAAAGCTTGGCTGTACCAATTGCTATATCGGAATATCCTGAAAAATCCCCATAAATCTGAAATGCGAAGAACACGGCCCCAATGACCAGCGTTGCCGGATCCTGAGTTTCATAGTTTGCGAATATTAGATTTACAACTGCGGAGCAATTGTCGGCGACGACTACTTTCTTGAAAAGCCCCCATAAAATCTGGCGCATTCCTTCAGAAGCATATGCATAATCGAAAACACGTCGTACTTTTATCTGGGGCAAAAGATGCGTTGCACGTTCAATCGGACCTGCGACAAGCAACGGAAAGAAACTTACAAATACCGAGTACTCGACGAAGTTGTACTCCGGTTTGATCCGGTCTTTATAGATGTCAATTACGTAGGAAAGTCCGTGGAATGTATAAAATGAAATTCCGACAGGCAGAATGACATCCAGCATCCATGGATCGGCATGATAACCAAATCCTGACAGCATATCGCCGAAAGAGGCTGCAAAAAAGTTGAAATATTTAAAGACTGCGAGGAATCCCAGGTTGATTATAATGCTCAGCCAGAACCAGAATTTCTTCCTATCCCTGCTCGCGGCTTCAGCCATTTTAATTCCGGTATAATAATCGAGGAATGTGGAGAACATCAATAGAAAAAGGAAACGCCAGTCCCAACAAGCATAAAAGAAGTAGCTCAACACAAGCAGCAACAAGTTCTGGTAACTGAGTTTGCGATTGAAAACGAACCAATATAAAAGGAAGGCGACCGGTAAGAAAAAAAGGTATTCTATTGAGTTAAACAGCATAATTGATTACTAATATTTAAAGCTCCACCTTTCCCACTAAGCATTCCATGTCGTATACTTAACAACCTACCAAAAATAATAATATTAATAAGAAGATTTACATAAAGCTTACAAATCCGTCAAACAAGTTCTTTGAACAAGTTGTCCCATTGTGGCAGAATTTGCTCCGGAAGGAATCTTTTTACATTATTTCGCGCTTTAATGCCCATTAATTGCCGTAGTTCAAAGTCGGCGATCAGTTGTGAAACCCTGCTTTGAAATGCCGGCAAATCGCCATTAGGCACCAAATAGCCATCATTTTTATCGCTAATAATATCTTTTGGCCCGCATGGGCAATCGAAGGAGACGCACGGAACTCCGCACGCCATTGCTTCAATGAGCACCATTCCAAAACCTTCTGATCTTGAAGGAAGTACAAATATCGATGACTCCAGAATTTTCTCCTGAATATTCGGAACCGGCTCATGAAACACCACGCTGCTACCCAACTGAAGTTCGTCAGACATAGTTAAAAACGTCTTTTGATTGTCGATCTTGCCGTAAATATGAAGCGTCCAGTCGGGATGTTGTTCCTTGACTTCCTTCCAAACCAACAGCAAACGATCGTAACCTTTATTGAAACTATGGCTTCCGATGGCGATCACTGATTTGTTGGTCAGTGCCGATACTTCTACGGGATAAAAAGACAGCGGATTCGAAATTACAGTGATATTGTTAACAGGCCATTCCGTCACATTTTCTGGAGAAAGCACGATGAATTTGTCGTATGACGCGGCTCCGATGTTCATCAATCGGTTCATGATCTTTCTTTTCAGCGGCGGAGTTCCGTCCAACGTCAATAATTTTGAAGCATGCCGTTCATACAAAAGCGGGCATTTTTTAGGAAGGAAATACGGCAGGAATAAGCCTTTCATCCCATCATCGCAGACCACGATCAAATGCGGATCGACCTTCTTGATTACTTTCTTTAATTCGGAAATATAGGATTTGAAATAACTGAAACCGCCACCGTTCGCTTGAAAATTATGAAATTTTATCCTGGAACTGAAGTTGTAAAAAAGTGATTGACTGCTTTGATTCAGTGTAATAATATGCACATCATAATTGTAGTCATCCGCAAGCAGGCTTGCCTTTATCGACAGAACACGCTCAAGCCCGCCTGCGCCTGAGACTCCGTTCGTGATATACAAAAGCTTGGTTTTATCTGCCATTTTAGCGGATTCGGTCGATTACTTTTTTGGTCAGAATCGGAAAATTGTTCAATGCAAGCTTTACAAATTTCATCTTTCCTGAAGGATTATATCTTAATGGAAAGAATCCGCTTTGTGACAGCAACGTTATGATCTTCTGAAGCCAATGCGACTCGAATTTAAAAAATACCAGATGATTGAAAATGACCTGGTCGAGCGATGCTAGCTTTTTTTTGATTCCGCTTTTGATCTGTTCGCTATCGGAAGTTTTTAAAAAGGCATCCAGGCTGTTGCCGACAGTGATAATTGATTCAAAATACTTATATCTTTTTTCTCCACTTGCCGAATTGGTAAATGAATTGGTTTGCTGCACGTAGTAATAACAAATTTTATCAAAGTACGCTAGCCGGCTGGTTCTGGCCATTAATTTTGGAAGAATCTCAGAATCCTGCATGTTGATGCGCTCCATAAAAAAGATTGCGTTTTTTATAAAAAGCTCCTTTTTAAAAACGAACAGCCATGTATAACTTTTGGAATAATTGGATTCGTAATAATCGGCGCCAGTAACAATTCCGTTGATGTTTGTTGGGACATTTGCGTGATTTGGCAATAACTTATATTGCTCGTCAACAACCGCGTAGTTTAAGATCAGCGTGTCTAGATTTTGGGATTTGGCCTCGTTAATGATCAGCGGAATCACATTTTCGTGCAGATAATCATCGCCGTCGATCATCCAAACATATTCTCCGGCAGCATTCTGCAAGCCGGTATTCCGCGCAGCACCCAAACCCGAATTCTGTTGATCCACAATTTTTACAATTGGATATCTGGACGCAAGTTCGGTTAGTATTTCCCTGGTACGATCTGTAGAACCATCATTGACGACAACAATATCATATGAGAAATCGGTAACATCCTGAATACAGGAAACAATACATTTTTCAATGTACTTCTCGACATTATACGCCGCAATGATGATACTTAAATCCAAATTGATATTGATATTGAAATTGATCTTGCTATTGAACCCCGTAATATTCCTTATACCATTCAATAAAATTCTTAACTCCGACAGCCGTATCCGTCGACGGGCTATAGCCGAAGTTATCTCGGAGTCCGCTTACATCAGCCCACGTCTTTTCGACATCGCCAGCTTGCATCGGAAGCATTTCCGTAATGGCTTCCTTTTTGGTAGAATTCTCGATTTCACGGATAAAATCCAGCAGTTTTACGGGTTTGCTGTTTCCGACATTGTATAACTGGTACAAATCTCCTTCAGAAGTATCGTTGAGCAATGTTGCTACAACGCCTTCGATAATATCATCGACATACGTAAAATCACGTGAAAGTTCACCGTTATTGAAAACTTTGATCGGCTTGTCGTGCAGAATGGCGTCGGTGAATAGGAACATCGCCATATCGGGCCTGCCCCATGGTCCGTAAACGGTAAAAAATCGAAGTCCGATCGTATTTATTCCGAAAAGGTGGCTGTAAGTATGCGCCATCAGTTCATTGCTTTTCTTGGTGGCTGCGTAAAGGCTTATAGGGTGATCCACGTTGTCCTCAACCGAGAACGGGATTTTATCATTTAATCCGTACACGCTAGAACTGCTCGCATAGACCAGCTTTTTGATTCCGCTATGGCGGACACATTCGAGTAAATTAATGAATCCGACGATATTACTGTCGACATACAAAAGCGGATTGTCGATGCTGTACCGAACTCCGGCCTGAGCCGCAAGATTGCAGACTGTATCAAACTTTTGTTCAGCAAAGATTTTCGGAAGATTCTCGCGATCTTCGAGTGCGAGCTTTGTGAATTGGAATCGGCTGCCAAACTTTTGGCTTTCAACCAACCTGTTTTCTTCTACTTGGGTGATCCCCAACTGCTTCAATCGGTCAAGCTTCAGATTGACATCATAATAATCGTTGATGTTATCGAGTCCGACCACGTCATGTCCGAGTGAAAGCAGCTTTTCGCAGAGATGGTATCCGATAAAACCGGCAGCGCCTGTTACTAATATTTTCATTTATTGTACGTTTTTGCTACCTCTGTCATCACTTCTTTGCGGTAATTGAGTTTGAATATAGAGATTTAATATTACCTGCCAAAATCTTCAGTGCATCGATTCGGCGGGAGATTATGAGCGACCTCAACATTTTCGGAAGCATTTTCATCGAAGTCAATGGTTGTTTATTCTTCAAATGGTGAAAGAATAAATCATTCATGATCACAAATTTTGAAAAGTGAAGATCGGTTTGGCTAACGCCTTTTATATTTTTCCCGATAGTAATCCGTGATTTAAGCCATAGCTCACGATTCGCAAGAAAGTTTAATGAAGAACTCATTCCGCCTGCATGCTGACGGTAGACCGATCCGAAGAAAGGCATAAAATATGCTTTACCTTTGGTCGACATAAAGGCGCGCAATGCAACATCCGCTGAAAAAATATCTTCCATGTTGACGTCAAGATAGTCACTGATATCATTTCTAAAAACCATCGTAGCGGTTGGAACAAATGTTGAGATCATCCTGTTTTTTGGGATGCTTCGGGGAAATTCCCCAAGGGATTCTGTTATCATGTTTCCGTCGAAATCCAAGATGTATCGATTATGATACGTCATTAGGTAATCCGGATTTTCTTCCAGGAAACTAACCTGTTTTTGCAGTTTAAGTGGGTCAATCCAGTAGTCATCGCCTTCGCACAATGCCATATATTTCGCTTTGCATTGCTCGCCTGCAAACTTTCCATTTGCAAGCATTCCGATATTTTTTTCGTGGCGGAAATATTTTATCCGATAACCTGCCGGATGCGATCTTAGGATGTCTTCCACTATGGCTTGAGTTCCATCTGGCGAACAGTCATCTGCAATTATAAGCTCGTATTCAAATGTAGTTTCTTGCGATAAAACTCCTTCTATAGCTTGCCGGATATACGGCTCATGCTTATAGGTAATCATGTCAACAGACACCAAAGGAGCTTCAGTAGTAATCATATCAGAATTTTAAAACTTGAGCTGGAACACCGAACACAGTAGTATTTTCTTTGACGTTGCGCAGTACCAGACTTGCGGCTCCAACTGTTGCGCCTTTCCTGACAGTAATGCGAGGTAATATTGTAGAACGTACATTAAGTGTCACTTCCTCTTCAAGTTTGGAGAACCCACCCATGAAACAGTATGCGCCGACATTGCACCACGATCCTATCTCGGCATCATGTCCTACGGCAGCGTAACCATGGATGGTTACATAGTCGCCAATTACCGTATCGTTACTCAAAGTCACGTCTTTTCCCACCATTACACCTTTACCGATCTTGACGTTGGCATTACGCAAAACAGACGGATGGATAAGTGTTGCAAATTCACCTCCTCTTTCCAGGATCATTTCTGTATATAATCTCTTGTAGGCGACAGATCCCAATGCACAGACAAATATATCATCCTGCACAATTTCGTAATTTTCGACCGAACAAAGAATTGGCGGATAGCCATTAAATCCATCCAGAGCATCAGCTTTATCATCAAGAAAGCCTTTAATGATATATTCCGAATTGTATCCGGCGCATTCAAGGGCATGAGAATATACTTCCCGCCCAAATCCGCGTGCGCCGATAATAAGTAAATTTTTCATGAGTTTGATGTAGGCGCAGTCAGCTCTGACGACTCTGAAAAACGATCGAGAACTGCCATTTGATTAGAGGCATGTGGTCCTTCCTCCATCGAGGATAAGATTTTGTCCGGTCATCCACTTGCTCGCAGGCGAAAGGAGAAATATGATAGGATTTGCCACATCTTCTGATTCACCGTATCCCAATGGATATTTTTTTACATCAATATCTACTACTTCGCTGGAAAGATTGTTTATGAACTGTGTGGTAATCTCCGTGCGTACCATTCCGGGAGAAACAGAGTTAACCCTAATTTTCATTTTAGCCAACTCATTTGCCCAAACGTTTGCGATCGAAAGCAAAGCGCCTTTAGTGGCAGCGTATATTCCGTTGCCGGTTGTACCAAAACTTGCTGCTATGGAACTTACCAGAACAATCGATCCTGCCTTATTAATTTTTTTATGTTTCGACATAAGGCTGACCAAATGTACTATGGAATCAAAATTAATTATACGCATCCTGTTCATTTCTTCTTCATTGTAGAACTTAAGAGGCGCCATGCCCGCAATTCCGGCAGAATGTACCAGTCCATCGAGTGATGGAATTTCCTGGACTACTTTACGGATGTCATTTAAATCAGATAGATCAGCAATAATATATAAATTGTCGCCTCCAACCTCTTCTACTAAGTTCTTTAGAAAATCTTCCCGCCTTGCAACTGCGATAAAGCTTCCGCCTTGTCTAACAATCGAACGGCACGTTTCATTTCCGATACCCGAAGATGCGCCGGTTACTAAAAATTTCTTCCCTGATAAACTAAAAGGATCTGCTGACGTTATCTCGTCCATATTTAAATTGTTGATTAAACTAATTCTGAGTTGACTACCTGGTCTTGATATTCAACTAAGTTCAGTGCTACGCTATCATCAATTTCCAGATAAACGGTGGCCCATGACAATCCGACTCCAAAGCCACAAAAAACCATATTGGTCTTGCCTGCTTTAAGTTTATCTTTTAATTGCGACACTACTGTCAGCGGAATTGTTGCCGATGAAGTATTACCGAAAAGCTGTAATGAATACGGAACTTTTTCGGCAGGAAGCTTAAGTTTCTTGGCAATCATCTGGTTCATCATGCGGTTCGCCTGATGGAACACGAAGTAGTCGACTGATTCCGCATCAATGCTGAAAGCAGAAAATAAGTTTTTGACGGTCTTGGGTGCCTGCGTAATACCAAATGAGAATACATCCATTCCATCGAGAACGAGCTGACATGAATTTCTCGTAATTCCCGGTTCCACTTCACTTTCAAGTAGCGCTTCAGTTGTAACAATATTACGGGTTCCGCCGAACGGGACGATAATCGCCTCATAGCCTGAGCCATCACTGCCAAGATCAAAATGCATTTCACCTGCTTTTTCATCAAACTCAAACGCTGTTGCGCTTGCGCCGTCACCAAACAAAGGATAAGAACTTTTATCCTTTTTGTTAACGAATTTTCCAGTATCACCAGCTAAAAGGAGCCCTTTTTTTAAACCACATGCCTTCATCATAGAAGAAATGATGGAAATTCCGTACGTATAGCCACTGCATCCCAAAGGGACATCGAATGCAACGCAGGTTTTTGGAAGCTTCAGTTTATCCTGCAATATGGTTGAAGTTACCGGAAGAAGATAATCCGCAGTTTGTGATACAAAGATTAAAATATCAATTTCACTTCTATCCCATGCAAGATTTGTAAGCAGATCTTCTGCCGCCGCCTGACATAAATCGGAGGTAATAGTATCTCCCGTCACCAGCCTTCTCTCCACAACGCCCGTCGAGTCGATAAATTTTGCCATCTCTTCAGTTGACAAAATATCCAAATCAACGTTTTTCTCGATATTAGCGGGAACGCATCCCGAAATACCTCGAAGCGCAATATTACCAATCGAAAATGTTGCCATCTTACTTTTTGCTTTGGATTATATCAAAGATTTCCTGCAGTGTGGTTGAAGACCGTATGTCGTCACCTGTTAGTTTAACTTCATATTCCTCATCAGCCATTGCAATGAGTGACAACGCAGTAAGTGAATCCCATTCGTCAAGATCTCTGAAGATTGTAGCTGGAGTTATTTGATCAGTATCCGTATCGTCTAAAAGATCTGCGAAGTTTTGCAAGAAGCTGCTAATTTCCATATTATAAATTTTAAGTTATTATACAATGGCACGTTAAAGCGTACAAAGACAAAGATAAGATGAAAAAGATTTAGAAACTAACATACTTTTTACAATTCGCCACTTTGCATCTTGTTGGTTTCTACGGTTGTATTATAACCGGGAATTACCCGCGCCGGAGTTCCGAACACGGTAGTTCCTTCTTTTACGTCCTTTGCCGCCAAACTTGAAGCGCCGACAATTGCACATGTACCAACGGTTATGTTTGCCAAAATTGAGGAGCGTACATTCATCGAAACCTGTTCTTCCAAAACCGAGTAACCAGCCATAAAGCAGAATGCACCAACAAATGCACACTCACCCAGAATTGCATCATGTCCAATTACACAAAAAGGATGCATGGTGACATAATCTTTAATAGTGACATCATTACTGATTACACAATCTTTTCCGATTATCAGACCTTTGCCCAGTTGAACGTTTTGCGCGAAAGTAACTGAAGGATGAATCAGATTGATAAATTCACCGCCCTTTGCTGCTATAATATCAACGTATTTTCTTTTGTGGATCGGGCTTCCAAGTCCGCAGATAAACACATCATCAGGCTCAATTTCATACGCTTCAACTGAACATAAAACAGGGGCATAATCGTTAAAACCGTCAAGCGCATCAACTTTATCATCAACAAAGCCTTTAATTGTATAATCCGATTTATATCCAGTGCATTCCATTGCGAATGAATGAACTTCCCTGCCAAAACCGCGAGCACCAATGATAATCAGATTTTTCATAATTCGTTAATTATTTTGCACCCTCAATAACAATCTGCAAATCAAATCAACTTCTTCCAATGTCAGGTCGTGATACAGTGGAAGGCAAATCACCCTTTTTGCGATTTCGTCGGTAATGGGCATTGCGACAGGATCAAGATATGGGAGCACGCTTGAAAGTGACGGGTAAAAGTACCTGCGCACAAAAATTTCGTTTCCGTTCAGATAAGCAACTATTTTATGCAAAAGCGCTTCACTTTCAAGCACGATCGGATAGTAGGCGTAATTTTGATTGGCTTCCCGATGCCATTGCTGCTTCACTGCTTTTAATGTCGTCAGTTTCTGGTCGTAGCGATCGCAGATTTTATTTCGGTTATCATGGATTGCGCTTATGTAATCAAGATTTACAAGTCCCATCGCCGCATGAAATTCGGAGTTTTTTCCATTGATTCCGAGTTCGGCGAAAGCCTCAGGACCGTTAAACCCAAAGTTCCGCATGAAAGCGAGCTTCTTAAGCAGATCCGGTTGCCTGGTTACTACAAGTCCGCCTTCTACCGAGTGGTATAATTTGGTAGCATGCAGGCTGCAAACGGAAATGTCACCATAATCAAAAATGGACTTTCCTCCGACTTTTACACCGAATGCATGCGCACCGTCGTAGATTACCCGTAGATCATGCTTCTGCGCAATTTTTTCGATTGCAACAACATCGCACGGATTTCCGTAAACGTGTGTTGCCAATATTGCACTTGTGCTATCTGTAATCGCAGCTTCAATCTTTGCGGGATCAATGTTTAGGGAATTTGGATCAATGTCTACAAAAACAGGCGTGCAGCCTTCCCAAACAATACTGCTTGTTGTAGCAACGAACGAAAATGGAGTTGTAATTATTTCCCCTTTCAAGTCGAGTGCCTTGATTGCCATTTGAATTGCGACGGTTCCGTTCGTGACGAACAATAAATGGTTTACATTCAGATGTGCCTTTAGTTTCATTTCCAATTCGCTTGCAAGCGGACCCATGTTTGTAAGCCATCGGCGTTGCCATATTCCTTCCAGATATTTTGAATAGGCTTCCTGAGGCGGCAAAAAAGGTTTGGTAACTGGAATCATTTTCTACGGATTAATATTTTAATTTCGGTTAAAGAACTCATTTTGAATACCCATGCAATTGCGGCAAACAGCAAAACACCAAGAAGACCGCCAACGAACAGGCGTAAGAAATCATTCAAATATGCGGATAATATTTGGAAGTCAACAACCGAAACTGCCGCTCCAACAAGTAAAGCTACTATAATTATCGGCAAAATATCTTTCGTTTGCTCCCAACTTGTATATTTCAGGAATTTTCCACTGTAGTAGGTATTGATAAAAAACGCCAATATTGATGATACGACACTTCCGTACAAGAGACCGTAAATACCGAAAGGCAGCGACAGCAGAATTGTTATGATGATGAGGAAAACCTTGAAAATCTCGAGTTTTAAAAATAAGTCACTTCGTCCTTTAACCATCAGAATATTAAGGTTATAAGCGTGAATTGGATATAAAATGCCGTTGAAGCATAATATCCGGAAATATGGAACTGCAGGAAGCCATTTTTCGGTAAAGAGAAAACGGAACAGAGGCTCGGCGAGAGCCGCCAAAATTAGAAGCGTTGGTGCCACTACGAATATTACCATTTGCATAATCTTTTTATAGACGCTTTTTAAGCGTACATCATCATCCTGAATGGAAGCGAATAATGGAAAAGTAACCTTGTTCAGAACAACACTGATATTGTTGACCGGAAACTGCTTCAATGAGTCGGCACGGTTGAAGAAACCGACTTGCGCCGGCGAGAATACACGCCCGATGATAATCGTGTAGATGTTTGAAAAAGTGATATTCAATACACCAGCAAACATCATCTTGATTCCGTACTTGTAATGATATCGAAATTTATTTTTATTGAATACTAATGATGGCGTCCATTTGGAATAAATCCATACTTGAGTTGCAGAAGCTGTTGATTGTGCAATCGCCATCCATACGAGACTCCAGACACCGTATCCGTTATACGCCATAACAATTCCGATAAAGCTTCCAAAAATGATGGCGGGAACATTGATCTTGGTTTGTGTCTTAAAATCCAGCAGTTTGGTAAGGCGCGTCATCTGGACAGCTTCAAAAGCATTAATGACAAATGTGACGCAATAAAGTCGGACGACGGGTGTCAAAATATCCTGATCGTAAAAATCCGCAATAAATGGAGCTACAGCAAAAATTATGAGATAAATCAGAATGCTCCCGCCGAGATTAAAGAAAAATACGGTCGAAAAATCCTCCTGATCGGCATCAGTTGTGCGGATCAACGACTGTGTGAGTCCGCTTGTTATGAGAAGCGTCCCGATTCCGACGAAAATTCCGATCATCGCGATCAAACCAAACTCCGACGGCAATAAAAGCCGCGCCAAAACAATCGACACGACAAACGAAACGCCCTGTGAACTGAACTGCTGAACTGATGTCCACAGCATTCCCGCCAATGCCTGTTTTTTTAGCGACATTTTTTAATGATGTGTGATGACCTTTTTCAGGTAGTCATAATAGGCGCCTTTCATACCTTCGGTTTGTGCGAGCAATTGTTCTTTCGTAATATACTGCAGGATGAATGCTATCTCTTCGAGACACGCAATCTTAAGTCCGGTTCGTTTTTCGACCGCCTTTACAAACTCAGTTGCTTCAGTCAATGATTCGTGTGTTCCTGTATCAAGCCAAGCGAATCCGCGGCTCATTACTTTTACTTTTAATTCACCTTGCTCAAGGTATGCTTGATTAATACTTGTGATTTCGAGTTCGCCGCGATGTGATGGCTTCACGTCGTGTGCGATTTTTATAACTGTGTTTGGATAAAAATACAATCCGACGACAGCATAGTGAGACTTAGGCTCCAAAGGTTTTTCTTCGATGGTCCGAACGCTTCCGTCGGCATCAAAATCGACAACGCCATACCGTTCAGGATCGTCTACATAATATCCGAAAACGACAGCTTTTTTCTCTTCTTTAACAGTTTTCACTGAATCGACAAGCAGCTTCTGAAGTCCGGCTCCATAAAAGATATTGTCGCCCAGAACCAGGCAAACATCATCATTCCCAATGAACTCTTCTCCAATGATGAACGCTTGTGCGAGTCCGTCGGGCGAAGGCTGTTGGGCATAAGAGATCTGAAGTCCGATCGAGCTACCGTCGCCAAGCAAATCAATAAAGTTCGGAAGGTCATTTGGCGTCGAAATAATTAGGATTTCCCGTATACCGGCGAGCATTAATACTGAAAGCGGATAATAGATCATCGGTTTATCGTAAACAGGCAATAGCTGTTTTGATACTACTTTTGTCAATGGATGCAATCGTGTTCCTGAACCTCCTGCAAGTATAATTCCTTTCATCTTTAAATTTATGGATACTGCAAAGGTGCAACTTTCTAATTAAATAGCACTAAATTTTCGGTTCGCTGGCAGGAATACGTTTGCGGAAATATCCGAAGTCCATCAATGGGGCCAGCAGTTTGTTAACGAATTCCTGCGATAAAAGTACAGCGATCGCAAATGTACCTATTACCGATATGAATAAATATACATTCTGATCAAGGCCGACTGCAAGTGCGGCAATTGGCCAAACTATAAACATGTGCGTCAGGTATACATTTATTACGTTCTTTCCGAGCTTGGTGAACCATGTTCTTCTTCGAGGCACCAGATATAAAAAGCACCATCCCAAAATTAGCGAACTCCAAAATGCGATGAATCGAGTAAGAAAATAGGTTAAATTGAAGCCGTGAGCCTGCGCAGGATGGTATCCAAACAGCAAGAGTTGTTTAATAGCTTCGCTGTACGATGTTAGACAAAACAGTAAAACCATAGCAGTAATGAATATGGCAAAAAAGAAAACTCTGTAAGGACGGAATTTATCAAGCAGTGATTCAAGATTGGGAATATAATAACCCAGAGCAAAAAAGGGAAAAAAATATAACATTCTGTAGATCTCCAGCAGATTGTGAATCAGGTAAAAACCGGAATACACTGCAACGATAAACAGTATGCAAAAAAATGATCGCCGCGTAAAATATTGTGCGTAGGGAATTATTAACCTCCACCAAAATAAGCACATTAAAAACCAGTTCTGATAGGTTGGCGCGAAAAAATTTAAACCGCCCACACCAAGTCCGGTTGAAGTGGTGAATATGTAATTAAGGGTTTGGAAAATAAGGTACGGGTACAAAACCTTATCTATATCACTAAGTCGTTGCTTTGAAACTGTTTTGGTGTAGTAACCGGTTACAATCAAAAAGGCCGGCATTATGAAGCTATGAATTAAAACAAGTACCGGACCTAAAATATAGTGGTCAAAACGCATGTGGCCGAAATGTGCCAGGATCACTAAAAAAGCTATAATAAATTTAATATTATCAAAAAAATAAACCCGTTCTTTCATTTATTTCATGTCTGACTGAAAAAATAAAAGTACCGCAAATTTACTTTCGGCAATGTGGATTTTCTATAAGAAATTTTGCACAATTACAACATTAAGTAACTCTATATAAGTGATATGAAACAACTACTTATTTTAGTGCGGTTTGTCTTTTGATAACTGAATCCAGCTTTAGTGTCAGCTTTTTTGCGCCTTTCTCATTCAGGTGGTCTCCGTCATAAAAATCTTCCGCAACAAATGAAGGGTCGGTAAGAAAATTATAATAGTGGACATTCAGCCACCTTCTATCCAACAAAGTAGCAGCATCAATAGTCCTATACAACTGCCTTTGATTCAAATTACTGACATAGCTTTTATATCCCGGATAACCTAAAAGAACCAGCTGCACATTATTGCGGGACGAGAATTCGATCAGTTTACGCATTGTAGCGCGATTCTCGTTCCATAACCTGTAATCCGGAACAGTGTGTCGTTCAGCGGACGTTTTCCCTGTTTCCTCCAGGTCGAGCTGACCTGCAGACCTGTAGCTAGTTCCCCAACCATAATCATTCGAAGTCACATCAGTCCCCAAGCCAAGGTAGTATTTCTTAAACCGGTCGATCTTCCTGGCCGCTGTGCCATTAAAGACTTCGGAATAATCGATAAAATTCTCTCGAGCCCTGATACCCCAATAGATGTTGTAATTTTTAAGTCGCCATTCTTCAGGCCCTACCTCAAGCTTCATAACCAGCGATATATAATCCATTGACAGCACAATATACTTGAGGTTCTTCCAGTTGCCGTCATACTTTTTTAAAATTTCCAAATCAAGATCAAGCGATTGTGAAGCATAAGCCGCGTTATACGACTTTAAGGACATGTATTCGGGATTTGCACCAAAGTAAGCATGAGAATTTCCTAAAAACAACACCTCAACTTCATTTGAATTTTTATCCAGATACGCCCTTTTTATCTTGTAGTCGTTTGGCTGTTGTCGCAGCAAAACTTCGCATATCGCCAGCAGGACCACTATTGGTATGGCAAATACAAGTATATATCTGATAAACTTTCGCACTGTTTAAAATTGGAAGTAGATGAATTGTTGCTCAGGACCCGCGAAGTAGAGGACAGCTGCTGCCAATACATAATAAAATCCCCATCGCACCGGCCGCGGCCATGAACCTCCAAAATGTGCAATAGCATATTGCTGCGTTCGTCCGAGCCATTCGATTACCAAAAAGAATCCCAGGAGCACGAATAGGGTCTTTGGGACAACAGCCGGAATAGTCCATAGCGTCGGAGAGAACATTTCGCCAATATATTCAAAGGCATGTGATACACTTTGGGCACGGAAGAAAATCCATGCAAAGACAGTCAAGCTAAATGTGGTCAGCATCTGAAAAACTTCCCTTGCCGTCGGCAACAGTCTTCCCTGTGCTACAATATCAAGATTGTTCCGGTTCGTATTAAAGATAATAGAAGGCATGATATAAAGCGCATTGAGAAATCCCCAAATGATGAACGTCCAATTGGCGCCATGCCAAAATCCGCTTACGAGAAAGATAATAAAGGTATTGCGGACTTTCATCCACATTCCGCCTTTACTTCCGCCAAGCGGAATATAGAGGTAATCGCGGAACCACGTGGAAAGCGAAATATGCCAACGACGCCAAAATTCGGCAATATCACGTGAGAAATACGGAAAGGCAAAGTTCCGAAGAAGTTCTATTCCGAAAAGCCTTGCAGTACCGAGCGCTATATCTGAATATCCTGAGAAGTCGCCATAAATCTGGAACGTAAAAAATAAGGCTCCTAACAACAAGGTGCTTCCGGATTGGTCGGCCGAGTTGTTGAAAATTTGGTTGGCAAATTCCGCACATTGATCGGCGATCACCACTTTTTTAAATAATCCCCATAAAATCTGACGCAAACCATCAACAGCGCGTGCATAGTCGAAAGTTCTTTTCTTCTGAATTTGTGGCAAAAGGTGCGTTGCACGTTCTATTGGTCCGGCAACAAGCAGTGGAAAGAAACTGACGAATACGGAATAATCAACAAAATTACGCTCTGCTTTAATCCGGTCTTTGTAGATATCGATCACATACGAAAGTCCGTGAAACGTATAAAACGAAATTCCCACAGGAAGTATCACACGCAATGTCCAAGGATTGACGTGCATTCCAAAATTTGCTATTGCATCGGCAAACGAGTCGGCAAAGAAATTATAATATTTAAAAACACCAAAGAAGCCGAGATTTACAGATATGCTGAGCCAGAACCAGAATTTTTTCATTGCCTTGCTCTGTGCATCCTGCATCCGAATTCCTGTATAATAATCCAATACCGTGGAAAAGACCAGCAAAAACAAAAATCTCCAATCCCAGCAAGCGTAGAAGAAATAGCTCGAAACAAGAAGCAAAATGTTTTGCAGCTTCATTGATTTGTTTGTTACAAACCAATAAAGGATAAAAACAATTGGTAAAAAAATCGCGAAATTTATCGAGTTAAAAAGCATCTTGTTTTTTTATATAGGTATAAAGCCTTCGTTAAGAATCAATTTTCATATACATCGCCTAAAATTTCACGACCAATATGAGGACGGTAGTGCGATGTCTCATAATAATTCCTATAGTCTGACGTGAACTTATTTATTCCCGAATAATCATAAACATTCTTGGCACCATAAATACTTTTCAGGTATCGTAGATCGGCCGCATTTAACATTTGCTGGTCATAAAGCGGACTGATGATTACTTTGTACTGCGTATTGTGCTTCTTGAAAGTCTTGGCTATGTCAGTCAGCATCCTACGTTGTGTTGTTTCAATAACGCGTTCAGAGTAAGATGGTTTCCCATCCCTGTGGTAGAATTCCCGGATTCTTTCGGGAGTATAAAATTTATTCTCGGCGATCTGCTTCTCAGTGAACTCAAAACGAATTTCATTTGTAACAATATCATGAACGGCAAGGTTGTCATATAAATATCCACCTTTTATCATATATGGCTTAATGACGTGCGTTAACGTAAAATCAAGATAAGCAATCATAAACCTCGGAGAGATAAAAGACTTGAAATACGAAATATGAAAATCTATGAAGTTGCTATTGTTGACAAGAGGCGGCGGAGTCATAAAAAGTGGCCCGGTCCGGCCTTCAACCTGGGCAAGCAAAGATCGGTCTAAAACCAATAGTACATTCTTAATGGGCATGCCTAAACTATCGACAAAGCGGACTTTTTTATGCAGCGCATATAATGATTCGCCAGAACCATCAAAATGATAGCAAGTGCTGTTGTCGGGCAGATATTTTTTCCAGTCAGATACCTGATAGAACATGGAGCGTGAATTTCCGAAGATGAACGAATCGTAATTATGCTGATCTTTAAATTTGATAAAATTTGCTGTACCGATAAAACTCTTATTAAGCCCGACTGTTCCCTTTTCGTTTGCCGGATAAAAAACGTCATAGGAATGCACAACCTTAAACGGATCCAAAATCAAGTATACGGGAACCATAGCCAGGACAGGAAGTAATCCGATTCCAAAGAACCGCGCAACAGTCATTAGAAATTTTCTCATTTTAGTTCGGCAGATAGACCTTGCCTGTTTTTACATTTACAGTTTCCCGTCGACATCTCCTACCAGAATGCCTTTGACATCATAGAGAACGCTGTTCTCTTTTCTAAGTTTGTCGAATTCCAAGTTTAGGAATTCCTTGTGAGCGACACCTAAAACCACGGCATCATATTTTTCAGATGGTAGCTTTTTACTCGTCACGAGCTTATATTCATGAGTCACTTCATCAGGATTTGCCCAAGGATCATAAATTGTCACGTCAATCCCGTAGTCCTTGAATGCAGCGATCACGTCGACAATTTTGGTATTTCGTACATCAGGGCAATTTTCTTTGAATGTAATTCCGAGCATCAGCAACTGTGCGCCATTAATTGTAATTCCTTTTTTTATCATAAGTTTTACAACCTGCGAGGCAACATATTCACCCATACTGTCATTTAGGCGACGTCCCGCAAGAATGATCTCAGGATGATAACCGAATTCCTGTGCGCGTTGGGCGAGATAATAAGGATCTACACCAATGCAATGTCCGCCAACCAATCCCGGTTTGAACGGAAGAAAATTCCATTTTGTACCTGCGGCTTCCAAAACAGCCTGCGTATCGATATCCATACAATTAAAGATCTTGGCAAGCTCATTCACAAATGCTATATTGATGTCGCGCTGCGAGTTCTCAATGACTTTTGCTGCTTCAGCAACTTTAATAGTTGGTGCCAGATGGGTTCCGGCCGTAATTACCGATTTATATAAATTATTGACTTTTTGTCCGATTTCAGGAGTTGATCCTGCTGTAACCTTGAGTATTTTTTCGACTGTATGTTCTTTATCACCCGGATTAATGCGTTCCGGAGAATAACCTGCGAAGAAGTCGACATTGAATTTCAACCCGGAAACTTTCTCAAGGACCGGGACACATTCTTCTTCGGTAACGCCAGGATAGACAGTTGATTCATAAATGACGATATCGCCTTTTTTAAGAACTTTCCCAACCGTTTCGCTCGACTTGTACAGCGGAGTCAAATCAGGTCTGTTATTTTTATCGACCGGTGTCGGGACCGTGACCACGTAATAATTGCAATCGCGGATATCATCAAGGTTGTCGGAACAGAACAGTCCGGTTTGCATGCTAGCTGATTCTGAAAGGACAGCTTGTAAAACGGCATCTTCGACTTCAAGCGTGCTGTCGGTTCCTGAGCGAAGGCCTTCAATCCGTGACTTGTTGATATCAAACCCTATTACGGGATATTTTGTCGCGAAAAGCCTCGCCAATGGCAAACCAACATATCCTAATCCTATTACCGCTATCTTAATATTCATCTTTTAGTATTGCGTATTATTATTTGTACTGCCGATCATAATATTTACTGTATTCGCCACTTGTGACATTTTGCAGCCATTTAGCGTTTGACAGGTACCAATCAACTGTTTTCTCAAGTCCTTGCTCAAAGGTTACCGATGGTTCCCAACCTAATTCAGAATTGATTTTCGAAGCATCGATCGCATATCTTAAATCATGTCCAGGCCGGTCTTTCACATACGTGATCAGTTTTTCCGATGTTCCTGCCTCCCGACCGAGTTTTTCGTCCATTATTCCGCAAAGAACCTTTACAAGATCGATGTTCTTCCATTCATTGAAGCCACCGATATTATAGGTTTCATGATGTTTTCCCTCATGAAATACAAGGTCGATCGCCCTTGCGTGGTCTTCCACATAAAGCCAATCACGCGTGTAATTTCCGTCACCGTACACGGGAAGTGCTTTATTATTGATGATGTTGTTGATGAAAAGCGGAATTAATTTCTCCGGAAAATGATTGGGTCCGTAATTATTCGAGCAGTTTGTAATCACGTATGGCAAATCGTAAGTTTCTCCATAGGCGCGAACAAAGTGATCGGAACTGGCTTTTGAAGCGGAATACGGTGAATTCGGATCATAAGGCGTTGTTTCAGTAAAAAGCCCTGTTTCGCCAAGGCTTCCGTAAACTTCATCGGTACTGATATGGTAGAATCGTTTTTCGTCAAAATCATCTTTCCAAATCGTTTTAAACGCATTCAGAAGGATCATCGTTCCGATAACATTTGTCTTTACAAATGCAAGCGGATCAGTGATGGAACGGTCCACATGCGATTCGGCAGCCAGGTGGATGACATTATCAAACCGATGCTGTGAAAACAACTCGTCGATAAAGTGTTCATCAGTGATATCGCCTTTTATGAATGTGTAGTTGCTTTCGTTTTGAATATCTGCAATATTTTCGAGATTTCCGGCATACGTCAAGGCGTCAAGGTTGAAAATGCTGTACTGCGGATAATTCTTTACAAATCGCCGCACGACATGTGAGCCAATAAATCCGGCTCCTCCGGTTATGAGTATTTTTTTCATATTATAATTATGAACCGATTCCCTGATATATAAATCCAATTTCGCGCAATTGGGCGCCATTCAACAGATTCCTTCCGTCAAACACAAAGGCTGGTTTTTGCATATTGTCATATATTTTCTGCCAGTCATACGATTTAAATTCATCCCATTCAGTCAGAACCGCGATAGCGTGCGCATCTTTAGATGCTTCGTATGGATCTTTTTCGTGCAAGGCATACTTGCTGTTTTCATCGGATGTGCGCGTTGCAAGGTAATCAAGATCGGAAAGCATTTGATGTTCCGAAACTTTCGGATCGTATACAGAAATACGAGCCTGCTCGTTAATCAATGAATCGGCTACGTAAATAGCCGCAGATTCCCTTGTATCGTTTGTATCCTTTTTGAACGCCCAGCCAAGAAACGTAATCTTCTTCCCTGAAACAGTATTGTAAAGCGTTGTGACAATCTTCTTCGCGAACCGCCTTTTCTGATGATCGTTCATGATGATTACCTGTTCCCAGTAATCGGCCACTTCGTTAAGGCCATATGCCTTGGCGATATAGACCAGGTTCAGGATGTCTTTTTGGAAACATGATCCGCCAAACCCAACTGATGCCTGAAGGAATTTCGGTCCGATCCGGCTGTCCATTCCAATCGCTCTGGCAACTTCTTTGATATCAGCACCGGTCTTTTCACACAATTCCGACAATGCGTTGATAGAAGAAACCCGTTGCGCGAGGTAAGCATTTGCAGTCAATTTTGATAATTCAGAAGACCAAACATTGGTTGTCAATATTCTTTCGGGACTTACCCAATTTGAATATACATCAACCAGGGCTTGGATTGCTGCTTGTCCTTCAACAGTGTTGTCACCACCGATCAATACGCGATCCGGTTCAAGCAAGTCTTCCACTGCTGTCCCTTCGGCTAAAAACTCTGGGTTTGATAATATTTCAAATCGGACACCATTTCCTGTATTGTCCAATATACTTTTAATGGCTTCCGCCGTGCGAACCGGAAGTGTAGATTTCTCAACAACAATTTTGTCATCTTTGGCGACCTTAGCAATTTGGCGTGCGCAAAGCTCGATATACTTGAGATCGGCAGCCATTCCTTTTCCGGCACCATACGTTTTTGTTGGCGTATTGACAGAAATAAAAATCAGTTGCGCCTCATCTATGGCTTTATCGACATCAGTGGAGAAAAACAGGTTTTTGCCACGCGATTCCGCTACAATTTCACTTAGACCGGGTTCGTATATTGGAATATTATTTGCATCCTCGTCATTCCAGGCGGCAATACGTGCTTCGTTCAAATCCACAACAGTGACAGTTATATCAGGACATTTCTGGGCAATGATCGCCATTGTCGGACCTCCAACATAACCAGCTCCGATACAACATATTTTAGTAATTTTCATTCAGGTCGATTTCGTTCTTATTAGTTCCTCGGCAATGCCGCTATCTCAAGTTCTCCCAATACCAGCGAACTGCCTCTCGAAGGCCATCGCGGATCGAATACTGCGGATCATAATTTAAAAGTTCTTTTGCCTTATCAATGCTTGCAAGTGAATGCGGAATATCTCCTGCCCTGTTCGGGCCGTAAATAACAGGAATATCTGCAATCGCCGGATCAAAATCAGACAAAAATTCTTTCAAATACCGCATTAAGTCGTTCAGCGTATTTCTGTCACCAAATGCTGTATTGTAAACAGTGTTTACGGCAAGTGGATTCTGCGTCAGCATTGCGCGTTCGTTCATCTCGATCACATTGTCGATATAAGTAAAGTCACGCGAGAAGTTACCGTCGCCATTAATTATCGGACTTTCGTGCTTCATCAATTGCATTACAAATTTCGGAATTACTGCCGCATATGCACCATTAGGATCCTGCTTGCGTCCGAAGACGTTGAAATATCTGAGGCCGATGGTTTCCAGGCCGTACGTTTTGCTAAAGATTTCAGCGTAAAGTTCGTTGACATATTTGGTTATCGCATACGGGGAAAGCGGTTTCCCGATAGTATCTTCGGTCTTAGGGAGTGCTTCCGAATCGCCGTAAGTGGACGAACTCGCAGCATAGATGAACCTTTTGACCTTGGCATCGCGAGCTGCGACAAGCATATTGAGAAATCCCGAAACATTGACGTCATTGCTCGTAACCGGATCATGAATCGAACGTGGCACCGAACCCAATGCTGCCTGATGCAGCACATAATCAGCTCCCGAAACAGCGCGTTCACAGTCGGCAGCCTTACGGATATCGCCTTCGATCAATTCAAAATTTGAATTTGAGAACAAATGAGCAATGTTATGACGATGCCCGGTTGCAAAGTTGTCGAGGCAAACTACCTGATAACCTTTCGCAATGAAATGTTCGCAAAGGTTGGAGCCGATAAATCCGGCGCCGCCCGTAATTAATATCTTAGTCGAATTATTGTCTGCTGTCATTTCGTTGCTTGGCGATTATGTTTTGGTTTTGAAAAATTTGTTGTACATCCGGGTTAAAACTCCGGGTGGACGATCGTCTTCATGATAGCCCTGTGAATAGTTGGCATAGCTGTAACCGTAGCCATAGCCGTAACCGGATCCATATTTGGCTTTGTTTTCGTAACCATTGAAAACAATGCTGATATTTGACAGTTCACCGCGTTTGTACCTGTTGTTCAAAAGCATGACCATATCTTTTTTGGTATAATTCTGGCGCATTATGTACAGCGTGACATCGGCGTATTGTGCCAGTTCGACCGCATCAGAAACAAGTCCGACCGGCGGCGTATCCAAAATTACATAATCGTACTCGGCTTTCAGCATGTCGATAAATTCTTTCATGCTTTCGCCGATGATCAACTCCGAGGGATTCGGCGGAATCGGTCCTGACGTTATCACGTCAAGGTACGGAATGTGTGTTTTCTGAATCACTTCCTCCATTGTCTTCTGTCCGATCAGGTAGTTGACGACACCGATATCGTTTTTGATCTTAAAGTCATCAAAGATCTTTGGCTTCCGTAGATCGAGCCCGACGATCACCGTTTTCTTCTCGCTCATCGCGAATACCGTTGCGATGTTGATCGTACAAAATGTTTTTCCTTCACCGCTGATTGACGAGGTAATCATCAGGGTTTTCGTCCCTTCAAGATGTTGCTTTTTATAAAGGAACTGCAGCGACGAACGGATTGCACGGAAGGCTTCAGAAAGCGCTGATTTAGGTTTTTCGAGCACTGAAAGATTCGTATCGTTATGCTTCACGCCAACAACACCAATGATCGGAATCGAGGTAAGGCGAGTAATGTCGTCAGTATTCAAGATCGCATTTTCAAGGAAGAAAACACCGAATACGAAAATTAAGGGAACGATCAAACCCAGAAAAAACGCGAGAATATAATTGACCCTCGTATTTGGACCAATTAACCCGTCGCCGATATCTTTGGCTGTATCAACAAAATGAATATCAGATAAGTTTGCAGCGCGGACGATATCTGCTTCATTTCTTTTCGCCATAAATGAATTGATAATCGCATCGTTCAAGTTGTATCGTCGCTTGATCTGGACGAATTCCTGTTGTTGCTGAGGCAGCTTTTGAATTGTTCCTTCAACTTCATTTATTCGCGCAATTACCATATTAAGGTCGTATTCAACTGCAGTCCTCGCGGTGCCGATATTCTCAATCAGCACTTTTTTCAGTGCTTCTATCTGATTATCGAACTCCTGGAAAATCTTTTCGCTTTTTACCGCATATGCCATTTCTGATCTTTTGGTCGAAAGCGCGATCAATTTGGAAACGTTCACAGTGATATTAGGATCATCAATTCCGGCAACCGAAGGAGCCGGAAGCCTTGAGAAATCAACACTTCTGACGAGATAAGATTTCAGCGAATTCAAATACGCGATCTTTCGCGTTAGATTGTCCCTTTCGACGTCATACTGCTGTATTCTTTCCGAGAATTGCTGCCCATCGCCTTCAATGTCGTAAATGTTCTTCCCTCTGGTAAAATCTTTTATTTCCTGTTCGGAGCCTTTAAGTTCGCGATCGACTTCCGCAAGTGTGCTGTCGATGAATTCGATGGTGTTTGTGGCAAATTCGTTCTTTCGGTCGAGCTGCGTCTTAATTAAAGTTTTAACGGTTGTATTGAGATAATCCACCATTCGGGCCTTGTTGGTTCCCTGCAGAGACAGTTTTAAAATTGAGGCTGCCTTTAAGTCAATGTCAGTTTTGATACCACGGTACTTCGAAACAGTCTGATCGTAATCATTGAACCTGATGAAGTATTCTTTTTGATTGTAAGCGCCCGGTTTATCGACAAGTTCCAGTTTGAAGTGCAGGAACGGAAGCGCAACCTGCTGGCCGATGCGATAGCGTTTTACAAATTCCCCTTGTTGCACCGTGGCTGTACTCCTGCTGTTATCAAGGTAATGGATCAATCCGATCTTGTCTTCAGCAAATGTATAGCGAATTTCATATTCAAGCGGACTCACAAATTTAATTCCGATCATCTGCTCGGCTATCTGTCCGAACTTCTCATCGGGAGTGATATAAAATGGAACCGCGCCATATGCGTCCTGATAATAATATTCCCCTTTTTCAAGATAATCGATAAAAAATTTAAGCGTATCAACTACCATTTCGTTGTGCGACCGCGATTTAAGTGTTGACCCAACGCTTTGAACCTGGTCTGATGTTCCACCCCAATTAAATACGAGGCTTGTATTAGCAGTGAAAAATGGGTTGTTTTCCTCTTTTATAGCTATGGTGGTTTCCATAGCATAGATTTTTTCTTTACGGATATTTACCTGGTACGCAATTATGAACGCAAGCGCCAGGCTGACAAGAAACCATTTCCAATAGCTGGCGGTCTTAATCAGGAATCCTTTAAAGTCAAAACTGTTTTGATTTTCAAAAAATGAAAAATCGTTCTTATCAAGCATTATCTTTGCTTTATCTTGTTATGAGCAATATCGCCGTCGTGATTAGCGATAAGGCTGAAATTATTGTCGTTAATGATTGTACACCAGTTGTTCCTGTTCCCCATGATTTTTGCTTCAGCGGCTTAACATAGATATAATCGTTCGGCTGAAGATGGTAATATGGTGATTGCATAGCTTTAATATCCGTAAGGTCAATAGAATGCATCTCGGTGCCATGTGGCATTTGCCTGATCACAACTACGTCTCGTCGGTCGCCGGTAACGGTAATGTCGCCCGAATTGGCAATGGCTTCCATTATATTTACTTTTTCCTGAAACAAGACCTTGCTTCCTGGTGCAATGACTTCGCCGTTTATCGTATATCGGAAACCGGCCAATTTCAGATTTACAAACACGTTAGCCTCTTTGGTAAAATATTCCTCCAGCAGTTGCTTTTCGATCTTTAAACGTGCTTCTTCGAGAGTAAAACCCAAAACATTGACTTCGTTCAATATCGGAATGCGGATATTGCCATGATCGTCTACAGTAAAACCGTTGAAGTATAATCCCTGTTCGGATGGCCCTAACTGCGCAGCGCTTGTCTGATTAAACATATCCACAAGCTGCGGGTCGATGGTTTTTATGGTAATGTTGAGGATATCATTGGTCTGCAACCGATATGGCTTTGCGGAAACCGGATTCACAGCCTGAACCGCCTCACCATTATTTTTGTTTTGCAGGTAAATCAAATCCTGTGTAGGAACGCACGAAACAAACAAAGATCCGATCACGAATAAAATACAGAAAATGAATTTGTTCATTATGTTCTTAAAGTTAGCAAACAAAGATAGTTTTTCATTTTATAAATTAAAATAAGTAGCCTATTAATATAGCCTACGTACTCTTTAGCGAATTTTCGAACGGAACCCGATGCAATATGCTGCGCCCAAGTGTAACCTCATCTGCATACTCCAATTCATCGCCAACCGAAATTCCGCGTGCAATTGTCGTCGTGATAATATTAAAATCCTGTATCTGCCTGTAGATGTAGAAATTGGTCGTGTCGCCTTCCATCGTTGAACTGAGTGCGAATATGAGTTCGCGTACATCGCCCGTTCTTACTTTTTCAACCAATGAAACGATGTTGAGCTGACTCGGCCCCATTCCGTCTATCGGCGAGATCTTACCTCCCAAAACGTGATAAATTCCACGAAATTGTCCAGTGTTTTCGATAGCCATCACATCACGGATATCTTCAACGACGCAAATGATCGAATGATTGCGGGTCCGGTTTGAACAAATTTCACAGACCGCAACGTCGGAAATATTATGGCAGCTTGTACAGAATTTGATTTCGTCACGCATGGAGGTTAATGCATTCGACAGAAATGCGGTCTGTTCTTTGGGCTGCTTGAGCAGGTGAAGGACGAGCCGCAACGCAGTACGTTTTCCGATGCCGGGCAATTGCGACATCTCAGCCACAGCCTTTTCCAATAATTTAGAAGAAAATTCCATGCGGCAAAAATAAGTTATTTTTCAGATGCATTTAATTATACTCCACAACATTAACGTTCTGATCGGCAGTTGCGGGTTTTTTTGTATTTTGCCGCGCAAATAAAACTCTCCAATGACTCCCATTGCCATCCTGTCGCTGATTATCGTATACTTCGGAATCCTGCTTATCATCTCGCATGTCGTCAGTAAAAAAGACAGTGGCAATGAAGCTTTTTTCAAAGCCAACAACAATTCGAAATGGTACCTTGTCGCGTTTGGAATGATTGGAACAGCACTTTCGGGAGTGACATTTATTTCCGTTCCGGGGCAAGTGGGTTCGCCCGATATCCAGTTCAAATATTTCCAGTTTGTTCTGGGAAATGCGATCGGATTCATCATTATTGCGACTGTTTTGCTTCCGCTTTATTACCGGATGAACCTGACCTCTATTTATGAATATATCGAAAAACGGCTCGGACATGTTGCATATAAAACTGCTGCATCCATTTTCCTGATAAGCCGCACTATTGGGTCGGCAGCCCGACTCTACTTGGTGGTCCTGGTATTGCAACGCTATGTTTTTGATGCATTCGGAGTTCCGTTTTGGGCGACGGTTCTAAGTTCGCTTACGCTGATTTTTGCTTATACATATCGCGGCGGACTCAAGACAATCATCATCACAGATACCTTACAGACGGTATTTCTGGTATCGTCCGTGATTTTTACGATATTTTTCATCTGCGACAGCCTTGACTACAGTTTTCCGGAAGCTTTTGAAGCGGTGAAAAACAGCAATTACTCGAAGATTTTCTTTTACGAAGACTGGCTTAAAAGCAATTTCTTCGTCAAGCAGATTCTTGGCGGGATCATGGTAACAATTGCAATGGTCGGCTTGGATCAGGACTTAATGCAGAAAAACCTGAGTTGCAAGAACATCGGCGAAGCGCAAAAGAACATGTTCACTTTTACAGGAATATTCGTTGTGATAAACCTTTTCTTTTTGAGTGTCGGCGCGCTTTTGTATTTGTATGCCGGGAAGAACGGTATTGAAATCCCGATGGTAAACGGTGCTCCGCGTTCCGATCTGCTGTTTCCTGAAATCGCTTTCAATCATTTGGCGATAATTCCGGCGATCATATTTTTACTCGGACTTACGGCTGCTACTTTCGCGACAACCGATTCAGCTCTTACAGCACTTACAACCTCATTCTGCGTCGATTTCCTCGGAATGGACAAAGCTGAAAACGCAAACCGGCCAAATATGGTCAGGACGAGGCACATCGTCCACATTGGCTTTTCATTGCTGATGTTTTTCGTGATCATGATGATATTTGCGCTGAACAGCGATTCGGTTGTGAGCCTGATATTTAAGATCGCAGCGTATACTTATGGGCCATTACTCGGACTTTACAGCTTCGGACTTTTCATCACGAAAAAGACTGTGCATGGAAATTTTGTTCCTGTCATTTGTTTCTTAGCGCCTGCAATCACTTTTGCTATTACTCATTACGGAAGCGTTTTATTTGGAGATTACCAGTTTTCCGAAGAACTGATTATCCTGAACTCGGGACTGACGTTTATTGGCTTATTGATCATCAGCAAGCCCGCGACGCACCAAACACGTTTTTAGAACAATTTGAGCTGTCCGTCTTTGTATTGCTCGTGAAGAGTAGTATTGAGTTCCGGAAATACTTTACCTGCAAAGAACTTCTTGCGTGCCAACGACATTTGGGATTTGATCATTTGCGCAAATTCACCATCGCCGCGCATTCTTTCTCCGAAGCGGCTGTCGTTCAAGTTCCCGTCGTGGCAGGATGCTATTTGGTTAAGGACTTTGTCGGCCCTGTCAGGCATTGCCTTACGGATCCAATCTGTAAAGATTTCCCCGATTGCCCCATTTAAGCGAACCACAGTATGAGCAATCGATAAAGCGCCTGCATCTGCAACTGCTTTTGCCATCGGAAGCACTTCATGGCTGTTGATACCCGGTATTATTGGTGCAAGCATCACGTTGACGGGAATTCCGTTATCAGATAATACTTTAACGGTTTCGAGGCGTTTTTTGACTGTCGCCGTACGCGGTTCAAGCAATTGCCGGGTTTTCTCAGATAATGAAGTTATCGAAATATTGACCGTGACAAGTGAATCGGCAGCCAATTCTTTTAAAAGGTCCAGATCGCGCGTTACGAGTGCATTTTTAGTAATAATTGCAACCGGATGTTTGTATTTCAAAAAAATCTCAAGACACTTTCGTGTGATTTCAAATTTGCGCTCAGCCGGTTGATAGCAATCCGTGTTTCCTGAAAGGACAATTTGGCACGCCTGCCAGTTTTTGCCTTTGAGTTTTTCTTCGAGCAATTGAGGAGCATTCTTTTTAACCAGGATTTTTCGCTCGAAATCCAATCCGGCGCTGTAGCCCCAATATTCATGGCTGTTCCTAGCATAGCAATAGATACAGCCGTGTTCGCAGCCTTGATACGGATTCATTGAATATGCCATCGCCAAATCGGGGCTTGTGACTTTGTTGATGATGGTTTTCGGAAAAACTTCGAGGTAAGTTGTTTTGTTCGATTCGGGTGAATCGCCTTCAGCGGCGCAATAATTCAGGAAATCATCGAGCATTTCGGTTGATTCACTGAAAAAACGGTTGTGCACGTTTATCTGCGCGCCTCTTCCTTTGATGTATTGATTCTCCTCGTTCATAGTCAGTTACAAAGATAGTAAACGGAGGTTTGGCAAGTGTTAAATCTGCATTTGGGCGGTGTTAAAAAAGGCCGCCACGTTTTGAAGTTAAATGGAGGAAGTCCGGTTAAAATCAGGAATTATTAGCCAATAACTCACGAATGAAAAAGTAACACGGCACATTTTAATTCGTGAATTCGTGGCCATAACTAGCCCTGATGATTTGAAATTAAAAGGAGGACAGCCAGTGGCTGTCAGGTATTTTTTCACTTTATTAAAAGCAGAAATATCAATGGATAACCAACCCTAGCCCTGATGGCAGCGGTATCCTTTTTATTGCTAAACAGGATATTCTACGCAACCTCAGACGACATAGCAATAAAAAGATTAAGCGGACAGCAGGATAAAGCTCCTAATATTGGCGCGTAGAAAGCATAATCAGCGTACACGCAACCTCAACCTCAATATTGTTGAGTTTTAGCAATTGGAAAAATTCTGGGTTTTCGGTGCCGGGGTTGAAGATGACGCGTTTCGGTGTGAGTCCGATGATGTAATTGTAATAGTCTTTCTGGCGTTGCGGGTTCAAGTATAAAGTGACCGTATCGACGTTCGTAAACGGGATCTGCTTGGTTTGGATCTTGACTCCGGCGACTTCGCCTTCCCTTTGCCCGATCGCCACCACGGGATGCTCCCTCGTTGTCAGGCTGTTGATCGCCATATAGGAATACCGCTGCGGATTCGTCGATGCGCCAAGTACAAGAGTCTTTTTCGTTTTCATAGTTTTGGGTTGTAAGGGTCGGTTATGTGGAGATTAATTTTGTCTTAAAAATAGTATCTTTAACTTGAAACAATCTTAAAATGGATATAAAAAATTTAGTCTTGCGATAACCGCGCGTTGGCTTTATCTTTACGTCAAAGCCGTGGGCTGCGGCTACCTTTACAACAAAAACATGGAAATTTTCATTTATCTTTTTGCTGCTTTGTTCTCTGTTTTGAATCCCATCGGAACGGTTCCGATCTTTGTCGGACTCACACATGACGACGACGAAAAAGAACGCTCGCGAATCTCACTTTGGACGGCAATCGATGTTTTCCTGATTTTGATCATCACGTATTTCGGCGGACAATATGTGCTTACATTTTTTGGAATCAGCATCGACGCGCTGCGGATCGCGGGCGGATTAATTATTGTGAATTCGGGGTTTTCGTTGCTGTCCGGGAAATTCAGCAAACGACGCGGAATCAATAAGAAAGTCGAGCATGAAGTGCAACAGCGGAACGATATCGCTTTGACGCCACTCGCCATTCCGATGCTCGCGGGCCCGGGTTCAATGTCGTTGTTAATCGCCTTTTTCCAGGAGCACAACGGCATAACTGCTCATGCTTTTTCTTCGCTTGCTATTTTGGCTGTTTCACTTGCAATTTTCCTGATTTTACGCAGCGCACATTATCTTGCGAGAATACTTGGTGCATCGGGAATCGTGGCAATTTCGAGGATCGTAGGGTTTATCGTGATCGCAATCGGAATCCAGTATATCGTGAGCGCGATTGTGAGTATTTTGAATGAAAGCGTCGTTTAGGACGTTGACGGTTAACAGTTGACGGTTGACGGCTTTGCTCTTCGTAACGAGATGTTGATCACTTACAATTGAACTTTAATAGGTGCTCAGTTGTACTGGGGATTTTTATCACTAGCATATGACAGTGTTAGAGAAGTTACGGTTGAAGGTTACGGTTAATAGTTTGTTTATAGAAACATAGTTTAGCAATCACGGCAATTTCAATCACTGGGTAATTTCTCCTTTAAAAAACTATAAATCTTCTTCCAAGCACTCACTACTCCGTCAACTGTCAACCATCAACTGTCAACTAAATCCTCGGCAAAAACACCTCCGCCATCATGCATCTGGCGCTTCCGCCGCCACAAGCTTCGATCGTGTCAAGGCTCGAATGGATGATTTCACAATGATATTCCAACTTTTCGATTTGAGTCGGTTTGAGGCTTTTGTACGCCGCCGTGCTCATCACCACATATCGCTTATCATTTTCTCCGCGTAGTTCAAGCATATTACCCGCAAAATTGTCGACTTGGGCTTCTGTTATCAGAATGATCTCTTTTTCGTCCTTTTTAAGGTTATCGAGAACCATTTTGCGCTCTTTTTTATCGTCGATAGCGTCGGCGCAAATAACGGCAAATGTCTCTCCGATGCACATCATTACATTCGTATGGTAAATCAGCTTGCGTTCGCCGCCAACGTTGTGGTAGGCTTCAAAAATTACGGGCGCCAGGTCGAAATCTTCGCAAAGTTCAATAAATAGTTCTTCGTCGGCACGTGGTGAAAGTGCGCAGTATGCTTTTGAGTTCGGACGATCGAGCAATACGCTCCCCGTTCCTTCAAGAAAGTAACCGTCCGTTTCGGCTTCAGTATAATCTACGATGTTGTCTATTCGGAAACCTTCGTCTTCGATAAGGTCAAGAAATTCTTCACGGCGTTCGAGCCGACGGTTTTCAGCAAACATCGGATACAGCACAACGTCTCCATTTTCATGAAACGAGATCCAATTGTTCGGAAAGATCGAATCAGGCGTATCGGGATCGAGCGTGTCGTTCACAACAATCACTTTGATGCCAACGGCGCGTAATTTTTCGACCAATGCATCAAATTCCTGCTGCGCCTTTTCATTGACCATGGGCTGGACAAGGTTGTCGAGTACGCGTTGGTAGTAATTATTAACGGCAGTTTGCTCGTTCATGCGGAATGCTGCCGGCCGGATCATCAATACTGTGTCGGTTGTCTGTGTCATGTTTTTATTTAGTTTGGCGTTCCTGAATGATCAGGTTTTCCGGTATCTTTTATATTTAATCCATTCAGGCGGGCTTTCAGCAGTACGCGGTACTTGCTTCAATCCCTAACGCGGTTAATCCCGGATCAGAGGAAGTGTCGAACATCTTAACAAGCCTTCTTGTTTTGCGATCTCCGCATACGGCACTTCTTCAACAATAAAGCCATCGTTACGAAGCCAAGTGTTAAGCCGGGTAAAATTTTGCTCTGAAATTACGACATCAGGCGAAATCGAAAATACATTTGAGTGCATATGGTACATCTCTTCTGTCGTGATATGGAACAGATTCTCATCACCAAACAAGTCTACAATGTATTGATAATCTTCTTTGGATCGGAAGCCGCCTTCGTAAACGATCGCTTTTCCATGGCTGATTGGCTGGAAGCAGCAATCGAGGTGCAATGCATTCTCGCGAGCTTCAAGTTTTGATTTTACCAGGTCAAATTCCTTTACGATCTTGTTTGGAAAAAGCTGTTTGATATATTCCACACCAAGCATGTTTGTGCGTGCAGTGATATAATCTTTGTAGTCAGCGCCTTTGTAGGTTCCGATAAAAATATGATTGTCCCACAGCATGACATCACCACCTTCAATATGCACTTCTTCTGGAGGCCGGAGCACTTTTTTGGGGTCGACCTGATCAAGGATATATTGGATTGCATCGAGTTCCGTTTCGCGTTCCGGAAGGATATTGGCTTTAATGAAAATATCATCGATCACGAAACCGATGTCACGTGTAAAAATCTGGTTGCAGTCTTCTATGAGTTTTGGACGGTAGACTTTGACGTCGTATTTTTGAAATACTTTATTGATGGCCTCCATCTCGACGAGCATGTCTTCTTCGACGGGATAAGTGCCTGCGATTATGTGTTCTAAGGATTTTGGATCATAAGCTTCTTCTTCACATGGTGTTGGGCCGTTACTTTCGGCGATTCCTAAAACAACAGCACGTAATCTTGATGTTTCATTCTTTACATTTAACTGTAACATAAA
>DASVRQ010000032.1:0-67815 GCA_036388535.1 Flavobacterium sp.
TTCTTCTGCGATCTCTTTTGTATTTTGGTCGACATAATAGCGAATGTTCTGCCATTCGTAACGTTCGACTTCAATTGTCTTATTCTCCTCGGGAAAATTGACAAGAATTTCTCGTTCCGACAGCGATTTAATAATACCAGTCTTGCCATTGAAATAGCTCTTGTCAGGTGACAAATCATTCTTGACAAACATGACTTGCGCCCCAATTTTAAGTTGCAGCTCTTCTTCAACTGGAAAAATTTTGTTCGGAAAATCATCTACGATCTCGGGCTTATAAGTAAAAATCTCTCCCGCAAGATCTGCCAAAGACTGTGCGTTCATTGTATCTGCCTTGGCATTGTGAGTCGTCAGCGTGATATATCCCGGCTTATTTTTAAAATCGAAATCAGGTCGTACGAACTTGTTCAGCACCTTCAAATCGTCAGCCGATACTTTGTTGTTGCGAAGATTGTTCAATATCGATATAAAATCAGAATCTTTCTGGCGAAATATAGTAGAAAGTTCGATGTAAAGAGGCGGATTCCGCTGGACGGCATGTGAATGGAAAAAGAATATGCCTTTGTAATAATTACGTAATGTTGTCCATTCTTCATTTCGAACAACAGGCGGAAGCTGCAGTAAATCACCTATAAACAAAACCTGGACGCCGCCAAATGGCTGTGGATCCTTTCTGATCGTTTGCATCATAAAGTCGATTGCATCCAATAAATCGGCACGAAGCATACTAACTTCATCAATAACGAGCAATTCCATGTTGCGGATCACAGCTTTCTTGAGTCCGCTCATCTTAAAATGCCTCTTTAGCGTGTCGCGAGTCTCGAATTTTACAGTTTCTGAAAAGCGGACCGGAACATTTGACGCCGGAACAAAAGCAGCAAAAGGTAACTGGAACATTGAATGGATCGTGACGCCGCCAGCATTTAAGGCTGCAATTCCGGTTGGCGCAACAACAACAGTGTTCTTATGCGTTGTTCGGATAATTTCCTTCAGAAGAGTAGTTTTTCCGGTGCCGGCCTTTCCGGTCAGAAAAATCGAGCGATTTGTTTGATTGATAAATCGCAAAGTGTAATGTGCGGCTTCAGTGATAGTTTCCATGGCGTATATTAAGTAGCGAAAATAAAGAATTTTTGTGAGGACAAACAACTGAGAATCAATAAATATTACAAAAAATGCCTTCCGAAGAAGGCATCATATAATCAGTATGAAGTGAGATTATTTCTTTTCTTCAGGTTTTGTAGCTGCGGGAACAGCAGGAGCTGTTGCTTTGTTTCCGCCCGATTTATATTTGTCATTAAGCTCTTTTATGATATCTTTTGTGATATCATATTTATCCTGGGCATAAAGAATAGATACGGCCTCACCAGTTCCGTAGATGTAGTCATACCCTTTTTTCTTGCCATAATCCTTAATAAATTTCTTTACCGCAGAAACCATTGTATCCATTTCTACGCCACTTTCCTGTTGTAATTGTTGCAGCATTGCCTGTTGTGCGTATTGCAATTCCTGCTGACGCTTCTTAAGCGGGCCTGCATTTTGTTGCGCCCATAGTTCGCCATTTGCACGAGCAGTTCTTTCAAAAGCTGCAGCGTCTGCCTGGAAACGATCTGCTTCAAGTTTCAGCTCTTTACCCATCTCGTCGGCTTTTGCTTTGTATTTGGCATCGATATCTTTTGCTTCAGTATATTCCTCAAGTAATTTTGATGTGTCTACATAAGCTGTTTTGAATGCTGCAGCTTCTGATTGCTTGTTACAAGAAACGATAGACAAAGCCAATGCGATAATAATTAGTGATTTCTTCATTCTGAGTAATTGTCGTTTTTAAAATTTTGCGTAAAAGTATAAAAAATTAATTTGTGCTAATGCTGTTAATGATTTTGTTGTATGTCCAGCTAATCACCATTGCCTATCACTTTATTACAAGCAATTGGTTTTGACTATGAATTTTGGCTTGTTATTAACGTATATATGGTACTTATTGCTTTTTTATGTGTTTCGTGTTGCTCAGCCTACAAAAAGACCGTTACAAGCCTTAAAATTGCTTTTTGCTCGTTTTTATCACATAAATATGTGAGGAATATTCATTTTTCAAGCTCGCCTTCACGTTTGACAATAAACCCCGCCAAAAACCGGAAAAATATTTAATGGAACCTGTTTTATATTTCTCAGACAGTAAGCTTACATAAAACGAGTCGAATAACATCGGAAGCACGGCAATAACCTCTAGGTCTTGTTCTGCACAAAGTTTGGAGATTGCCGTCTTCGAAAAATGATACAAATGCCGCGGAACATCGTAGGCTGCCCAATATTTGCCATAGTGCTGTGCATCGTGTGATTTGAAGTTTGGGACTGCAATGAAAATTGTTCCATCTTCTTTAAGTATTCGCTTAAGTTCCGCCAGTTGCTTTCTCGGATCAGGCACATGTTCGAGAACATGCCACATTGTAATGACATCGATTGATTTTGCGGAAATAGATTCGGTTGCTTCAACCAATTCAACACCTTTATTAATTGCAATTGTCCGTGCTCTACTACTTGGTTCGAATCCGACTGTCAACCATCCTTTTGCTTTCGCAGCTACTAAGAAGTCACCTGTTCCTGCGCCAATATCGAGCAAGTTGCCTTTCAATTTATGATGTTTTGAAATTATATGCAATTTGCTTCTGAGCGCAATTATGCGTACTTGCTGATAAATCCGGTCGAATAAAGATCGCTTGCTGTCAGTGTGCGAAATATACTCTTCGCTCTCGTAATAGCGATGCAGTTCGTTATCTTCAGGTCGCGGCTTCGTAATCAACATATCAAGTTCAACATTGTGATGCAACTCAAAAGTCTCCTTAGTAACGGAATGATCAACTACAATAAGAAAAGGTTGGGCGTTAGGAATTGGCATTAGAGTAATATTCTTCTTTTAGAGTTTGGAGATATTTAATAATGTTATTCTGAAACAGTGAATCATCCGAAAGGACATCTTCTCCATTAGCGCTCACAACTGACCACGCAATAAATTTACGGTTAAGTCCGACTTGGGAACTTTGAGGCTCCAACCGCATTACCGCATAGTTGGCGCTATTGAAATACTTCTCAAATTCGGCACTGTCATATAAAATAAGCTTATATTTTTGCCCGTCAATTGTAATCGAAAATTCGCGATTGGAATAGTTTTCAACCGCAAATTTGTTATTCAGAAAGCCTTCAATAGAAATTTTTCCAGGATTGTTCTCAAATACAAATGCGTTTAAACTGCCGCCATTATGCTCAAGACCATTTCTGACTATTAGATAATCGGGAATTGTAATAGTTGGTCGCGCGCCGACGCAGCCTAACAATAAAAGCATCATCATCAAAATAAGGCCTTTATTTATAAGGCTTCCCAAAGTTCGTTTCACGTGGAACATCATCGGCCCATGTAGATTAGCAATACCGATACATCACTGGGCGAGACTCCGCTGATTCTCGATGCTTGGGAAATTGTTACAGGGCGTATTGCAGATAATTTTTGCTTTGCTTCTATCGACATGGATTTGATTTTATGGTAATCGAAAAATTCAGGGATTTTGACATCCTCAAGTCGGGTGAGTTTATCTGCATTGTTACGTTCCTTTTCTATGTAACCGGAATATTTAACCTGAATCTCCGCCTGTTCCAGAATCTCCTGATCGACTTCATTTAAAGCAACATATTCCTTAACTTTTTCGAACTTCAGCATGTCTGCTAAGTCGATCTGTGGCCGCGAAAATATCTTAAACATTTTATCAGACTGTGAAATAAGAGCGCTGCCTTTCTCTTCCAGTACCGGATTTACGTCAGCAACAGAAACGCTAGTCTCGCGGAAAAATGCGACCATCTTCTCGCTTTCGGTTAACTTCTTTTCCATTCGACGAAGGCGCTTTTCGGAAGCCAATCCAATTGCGTGTGATTGTGGCGTCAACCTAAAGTCTGCATTATCCTGACGTAAAAGCGTCCGATATTCCGCTCGTGAAGTAAACATCCTGTAGGGTTCATCAGTTCCTTTTGTAATCAGATCATCTATAAGAACTCCTATATAGGCTTCATCACGCTTTAAGATCATCGGCTCTTGCTCCTTTACTTTTAGCGCAGCGTTTATTCCTGCCATCAAACCTTGTGAAGCAGCTTCTTCATATCCAGTAGTTCCGTTTATTTGACCGGCAAAATATAAACCTTCAACAAGTTTGGTCTCTAATGTATGTTTCAATTGCGTTGGCGGAAAATAATCGTATTCAATTGCATAGCCGGGACGAAAAAACTTAACTTTCTCAAATCCCGCAACAGATCGTAACGCTTTGAATTGAATATCTTCCGGCAAAGAAGTTGAAAATCCGTTTACATAAACTTCAACTGTATCCCAACCTTCAGGCTCAACGAATAGTTGATGCCGCTCCTTATCTGCAAATCGATTGATCTTGTCTTCAATCGACGGACAATAACGTGGTCCTATGCTTTGAATTCTTCCGTTGAACATTGGAGACCGATCAAAACCTTCGCGTAAAATATCATGGACATCCAAAGACGTGTACGTCATATGACAAGACTTCTGCCGTGACAATGGTTTAGTTTCATCTGAATAGGAGAACTTATCAGGACGCGTATCGCCTTTCTCTTCATTCATCTTCAAATAGTCCAATGAACGGCCGTCAACCCGTGGCGGAGTTCCCGTTTTCATTCGGCCCGCTTCGAATCCGGCACTGACAAGATCTTCCGTAATTCCGTACGCAGCACTTTCGCCTGCGCGTCCGCCACCGAACTGCTTTTCGCCTATATGAATAAGCCCGTTTAAAAACGTACCATTTGTAAGCACTACCGCTTTCGCACGTATCTCTACTCCTAGCGAAGTACGGATTCCTTTTATTTTTCCATCCTCGATTATAAGTCCGCGCACCATCTCCTGATAGAAATCAAGATTCGGAGTCCGCTCGAGCATCAATCGCCATTCTTCAGCAAATCGCATTCGGTCGCTCTGAACACGTGGCGACCACATGGCAGGACCCTTCGACTTGTTGAGCATCTTGAATTGTATCGCAGTCTTATCGGAAATAATTCCGCTGTAACCGCCAAGCGCATCAATCTCACGCACAATTTGTCCCTTTGCAATTCCGCCCATAGCAGGATTACAAGACATCTGCGCAATGTTCTGCAGGCTCATTGTAACCAACAACGTCTTTACGCCCAAATTTGCCGAAGCAGCCGCAGCTTCCGAACCTGCATGTCCGGCGCCAACAACAATCACATCATATAAATCCTCAAACATATCTATTGTTCCACGTGAAACATTTGGTTGTAGTTTATCTTGCTATGGTTCCACGTGAAACATAGCAATCTTCTCATCTTCTTTTGTGCGCATTATTTCCGAATCGGCTTCTGATTTGTCTTTGTAGCCTGCGTAGTGTAGAATGCCATGTGCCATGACGCGCTTTAGTTCCTGATCGACAGAAACTCCGTATTCAACCGCGTTTTCCTGAACCCGCTCCACAGAAATAAAAATATCGCCATGTAGTTCGTTTCCTACAGAATAATCAAAGCTTATGATGTCGGTAAGCGTATCGTGACATAAGTATTGTTGGTTTATTTCAACCAAATACTCATCGTCACAGAATATATAGTTGATCTCGCCTTCCTTCTTTAATTCGGAGCTTATGACTCTAGATAACCAGCCTGAATACTCTTTTTCATCAGATAATTCAAAGTCCGTTTCGTAATTAAAATTTATCATTTCTTAAAATATTCCTGAACCTTGCGGTTATAATTGGAGCGCAAAGGTAAGCTTTGTCTGTTCAAAATTTCGATGCTGTTCAAATAATCCTGTAAAGCCTTAGGAAGCGCATTCGATTGATTCGTAAACTCCTTCTTATTGGTTTCAGCCTGGCGCTTCTTCTCTTCACCCTGTTGCTGAACAGCTTTCTCGAGTTTCAATAATTCGTACTTGAGATTCAACACACGTTGCAACGTCTCATTGTTAAAACCTTTATTGAGTAGCTGCTTTTCGATTTGCTTCATCTGTTCCAGCGCACTTTGTCCCATTCCGCCTAAACCCTGTTTATTAAGTTCGTTCTGAAGCGATTCCCGCAATTGCTTCTGCTCCTTATAAATTTCCATAATGGCTTTTGCATCGCCTTCGCCATCTTCGCCGTTCTCACCTTCACCACCATTCTTTCCACCTTGGCCGCCCTGACCCTGCTCTCCGGGCATTTTGCCTTCGCCGGGTTTCTTGCCTTCGCCTGGTTTGTCCCCGGGCTTCATTCCGTCTTTCATCTTTTCGCCAAGGCCTTGCTGCTTCTTAATAATGTCCGGAAGCTGCATTCCTGCACCTTGGCCTTTCCCCGGTTTCGGTTTTCCGCCAGTTCCCATTCCGGATAACGACATTTGCATGCCATTTAAAATATCACTCAGAATGTCAGCCAGTTTATTGGATGACGACACGGTATATTGTTGGTGCGATGTGCCTTTTGGGATCTGCGCTTCAACAAGCGACTCAAGTGATTTTTCGATATTGTAATGTACGTTTCCAACTTCTGTCGTGATACCTTCTGCAATTAAAGGCTGACGAAGTGAAAGCGCGAACAAACTATCATCAACATGCTTAAATTGCTGACGTAGATCCTGCTGCAATTTCAGATTCTTGTTAAAGGACGGCGATCCTCTTTTCAGGTTTTTAAACTCAGCCATCAAATCTTCCTGCGAAAACGAAAATGCCAGCAAGTTATCTAAGATCTGACGAAGCATCTTGACGTCTTCATCCATTTGCTCCATCTCGCCACCGGCCATGCTTTCCTGCATTTTCATGCTCATCTCCTTCATCTTCTTGGCAGCGCTTTTCTGCTTTGGCTTGGCTTTGGCGGCATTTTGCTTGTCAAGTTCCTCGCTTGCTTTTTTCAGATCTTCGTCAATGCTCTTTTCTTTTTGCTCGTCTTTCGGAATTTCCAATGGAGTTTTTAGCTCTTTGTTTTCCTTTTCAAGCTCATCAAGTTCTTCCTGAAGTTTGTCAAACTCCTTGTTGATCTCGTCTTGTTTGTCGCTTTTGTTTTCTTTGTCGTTTTCAGAAAGTTTCTCTTGCTTCTCGCCCAACTTATCGAGTTTGTCGGCTAATTGTTCTGCTTTCTTTTCGACGTAGTATTTTTTGGTCAGCTCAACAAGTTGCTCAAGCGTTTTCGTCTGGTTCTTGCTGTTCTGTTTAAACTTGTCGAGTTTCTCAAACAGTTCTTCCTTGCTGATTTTATCGTTAAGCTCTTTCAGTTCATCAAGAAGCTTCTGGTTTTTCTCCATGTCCTTGTCTACCTTTTCAAGGCGCTTTTGCAGCTGTTCTTTAAACTCGTCTTTTTCATCGGTCTTAAACTTCTCTAGATTTTCCTCCATTTTCTTAGCAAATTCCTTCATCATTTCGTCTTGCTGCTTCTGGCGCTCAAGGAAATCGTTGACTTTCTGCTGATCTTTAAATTCGAGGTTATCTTTCTCTTTTCCCGTTTTTTGAAGTTTTTCAAGCTCCGACATTTGCTTGTCCTGATTCTTCAATGACTTTTCAAGGCTGTTGATGTTCTCATTTTGCTGTTGCAGAACTTGCTCTTCTTTCTCTTGATCTGTTGAGATTCGGCTTGAGAATACAGAAGATCTTGTGCTTTTATAACCATGAGGCGCATCGTTATCGGACACTTCAAAATAATACTCGTACGCAACGCCTTGTTCAACCGGAAGCACACCGGGAAACGAAAAGATGAATTGGTCGTAAACATCACGTTTAACAGTCATTGTTCCGCGTTTGGCAGCCGACGGTCTGTCTTTCGGATAATAAACAACCTGAAGCCGCGATAACCCGTAATCATCAGAAACCTGTCCAAGGACATAATTCTTCTCAACCTTCAAACTATCCGGCGCATTACTGACGCTGATTGTCGGAAACTGATCTTTTACGACCGAAATCCGATAGTTAAGTTTTTCATAATTCGTAACATTATCATTCGAAGTATGTACCTGATATTCTGTGTTTTGAACAATACTTTTCGCGAATGTAAACGAATCTTCCGACTTGCTGAAAGAATATCTGGCTGCATCTGCAATCCAATCGACCTTTTCGGTAGCCTGGGTTTTCATTCTCCACGTAATCCGCGTCCCTTCAGGAATCACAGCGTTTCCGGTACCTTTTACCAGTTCTGATTTCCGATTCAGATACTGTGGAAAATTGAGAACCATTTCAAAATTAGCGATCGACGGAACTTCAATTACCGAAAGCTCATAATCACGCGACGACACATTATTGGCCTCCACATGAAAAGCGACATCGTCGGCAGGTTTAGGAATCCGGAACTGGAATTCACCTGCTTTCGTAGTTTCCATAAAATAGCTTTCTTCACCAATGAAGATCATCGCATTTTCAGGCACAACATTCCCACGTGTCTTCATTCGCAGGATAAAATCCTGATTTTGCTCCGTTTGAAGTTTTTCATTCAGAACCACAAATACAAATGGGGCCGGCGGAAGAAACTGTTCCTTATAGTTCACCACCCGGTTCAAACTTTGCGAAATTATTCCGCTGTTTCCCGACAGATAGAAGAATGCGAAAAATAACAATGGCAGAATCGCCAAAGGAAGGTATTTTTTGTTGCGTTCAAAGCTTACAGCGTTTCCAAACGGAATCGGCTGAAGCGCGTTTGCTTTTTGCTCGATCGAGGCCAGCAGCAACTCCGATTTGTTGTTGTCGTTCGACAACTGAAGGAAGTTAGTGAGCTTGTCGCTTACTTCACTAAAATGGCTTCCTATAATTTGCGATGCATCATTATAATCAATTCCTTTCTGAAATTTAAATAAACGTGATATTGGGAAAAGGATGAATCTTGCCAGAAGGAACACTTCTACAATTACAAAAGTCCAAAATAAGATTGTGCGTCCTGTTGGCTTAAGCCAAAGAAAATATTCAATGAACAATGTGAAAAGAAAATATATGAGTCCGATGCCGACGAAAAAGATGCTTCCACGCAATAGTTCGTTGGTATAATATTTCTTGATAAAAGCCTCGAGTTTGCTATAAATAGCGTTTGAAGTCTCCAATGTGAAAAACGTTTTAATAACCGCTAAAAGTACGATATTATCTGAACGCGAAAAGGTTAAAAAAAGTGCAAAGTTTGTTTTACCCTTTCCTAACCTAATATCTGCATGAGCCATAAAGTAGAATTGTATCTTTGCGCAAAATTATATTTAAATGTCGAAGCAAGTTCGCGTGCGTTTTGCACCAAGTCCGACCGGACCTTTACATATTGGCGGTGTTAGAACTGCCTTGTTCAACTACCTTTTCGCAAAGAAGCACGATGGGGTTTTCTATCTTCGTATTGAAGACACCGATCAAAACCGATACGTTCCCGGAGCTGAAGAATACATACTTGAAGCTTTGGAGTGGCTCGGAATTGCTCCATCGGAAACTGTAGGAAAAAATGAGAAGTTCGGACCATATCGTCAAAGCGAACGCAAAAATTTATACAGAAAATATGCAGATGAACTTATCTCATCAGGATGGGCTTATTATGCTTTCGACACAAATGATGCTCTTGATGCGCTTCGAAAAGAAAATGAAGCTGTCGGGAAGACATTCATCTACAATCATTCGGTTCGCGCATCTCTTGATAATTCCTTGACAAACTCTGCTGAAAAAACTGCAGAACGCCTTGCCTCCGATGAAGAATATGTAATCCGGTTTAAGACTCCGGTTGATGAGACTTTGCATTTGCACGACATTATCCGAGGCGACATTAAGTTTGAAACCAATTTACTCGACGACAAAGTGTTGTTCAAAAGCGACGGAATGCCAACGTATCATCTTGCCAACATCATAGATGATCATTTGATGGAAACTTCGCATGTTATTCGCGGAGAAGAATGGCTTCCATCGATGCCGCTTCACGTTTTGCTGTATCGCGCTTTTAATTGGGATGCTCCTGAGTTTGCACATTTACCGTTGATATTGAAGCCAATCGGAAACGGTAAATTGTCGAAAAGAGATGGTGACAAGCTTGGATTTCCTGTGTTTCCGTTAGAGTGGAAAACTGAAGAAGGCGTTTCATCCGGTTATCGTGAAAAAGGATATTTTCCTGAAGCTGTGGTCAACTTCCTCGCATTATTAGGCTGGAACGACGGAACAGAAAAAGAACTTTTCTCACTCGACGAACTTGTCGAAGCATTTGATCTGACACGCGTGCATAAAGCAGGTGCGAAATTCGATCCTGAAAAAAACCGCTGGTTCAACCACAAATACCTTATTCAGAAAAAAGACGAAGAACTTGCCAAGGATTTTGCAATCGATTTGGCTTCAAGGCATGTCGATATTGATTATTCCCCGTCAGGAATTGTGAAACTTGCAAAGATTGTCGCACTGATTAAAGAACGTGCGCACTTTGTATCGGACTTTTATGATTTGGCTGATTATTTCTTCTCGGCACCTTCATCCTACGATGAAAAAGCGGCAAAAAATTGGAAATCGGAAACGCCAGCGCTCATGAGCGAGCTGTTTGCAGTACTTGAAGGAATTGAAGATTTTACGTCGCACAACATCGAAACTGTTGTAAAAGACTGGATGGCCGAAAACGAAATCGGAATGGGGAAAGTGATGCAGCCGTTTAGATTAAGTATTGTAGGCGCTTTAAAAGGCCCACATTTATTTGACATTGTTGAGCTGATCGGTAAGGAAGAAACTATTCAACGAATTAAAAGGGCAATTGCCAACCTGTAAAAGAAAAAGCTCCAAATGGAGCCTTTTTCATTTACATATGATCTGATAAGGATCGTCGAGGAATTTGGCTACATCAGAATGTTCGAGTTTTTTGTCCGTATTTTGGAATGATTTCAATCGTTCTAATATAGTAGGACAATCTCCAAATTGTTGGATGATCAGGTTCCGCGCCTGTTCGCGCAGTGCGATGTTCTTCGGGTTGTTGACATCGGTGAAAACCAAGGTTTCAACAGTATTGTCTTTTCCGATTATGGCCAATTCATATCGCTTGTATGGAACGTCAAAACCACCTTTGTTTACAATACGTTTGGCTGGAAGCACACCAAGCTGCTTTCCATTGGCATCAGCCATAATAAAGTATCCGCGCGTTTTCCCGTCTTTTTCGACGGTACGAAAATTTCGATCTTTGTAGGAAGCCGTACTGAGGTCTTTGTACTTGATCTTCTTTGTTTTTAGAACATCCGGAAGCTTATATGTAAGCCGGTTGTTTCCCGGCTCGACCCTGATTGAACCTTCAACGACAGTGATCTTGTTGCCTTCTTTTGTTTGAATAAAATCCTGTGCTGATAATTGACAGCACACTAGCAGCAATAGAAATATTGTTTTCATCTTCATCATCTTTATAAAAATACTATCAGATTTCCACTGATTATGCCCAAATGGCCTTTAAAATTGTTACCGTTCCCGTTATCGTTCAGGTTTCCCAGAACATTGTTGATGCCGTAAAGGTATTGCAAACTTACACGAACATGTTTTACTCCGGCAGTCACGCCTATTGCACCATGAAAATTGAACCGATTCACATCAGTAATGTCGACAGCTTTTAATGTCGTTCCTGAAATTGTGTTTTGTTCCTGTGCTTCATCCAATTCCAATTTTCCATTGAACTGAGCAACAGGTCCGATCTCAACACTGAGATAAGGTTCAAAAATCTTATAGCTCAGCATCAATGATACTTGTGCACCGGAAAGTTTATACTTCACTTCTTCAGGAGCCGAAAATCCATCAGTAGTAGCAACCGAAAAGTTGTTCTCGCTGAATTGTATCGCATAAACCATATCGAAATCATTGTAATAATTTCCCCTTACCTGAAATCCTGCATTCCATCCGAGTTCAGGTTGAATATTGAAATTTGATGTATTTATCGATGCCTGGTTGGCACCTCCGTAAATACCTATTCCGTTCGTTTCCTGATGTCGCTGCTGCGCTGAAACAACAACCGAAAAACTGAGCATAATCGCGAGCAAAACCAACTTCTTCATACCGTACTATTTACCGTAAACCTAATTTAATTTTTCGTAAATTACCCGTGTTTTAACCAAATATTTAAAGATGAACATCCCATTAATTATTATCGCCGTTCTGGCCCTTTTTATTTTGTTGTCGTCGTTTTTTACGGTGAAACAGCAAACTGCGGTCATCATTGAGCGGTTCGGAAAATTCCAAAGTGTCCGAAATTCGGGGTTGCAACTAAAAATTCCGCTTATTGACAGAATTGCCGGCCGTGTAAACCTCAAGATCCAACAACTTGACGTAATCATTGAGACCAAAACAAAGGACAATGTTTTTGTAAAGATGAAAGTGTCGGTACAATTCAAGGTCATTCAATTGAACGTTTATGATGCGTTCTATAAACTTGAATATCCGCACGACCAGATTACCGCTTATGTCTTTGATGTCGTACGTGCTGAAGTTCCGAAATTGAAGCTTGATGACGTTTTTGAACGTAAGGATGATATCGCGATCGCTGTAAAACGTGAACTAAATGAGGCGATGACGACTTATGGTTATGATATCATCAACACACTTGTAACCGATATCGATCCGGATATTCAGGTTAAAAATGCAATGAACAGAATCAACGCGGCCGACAGGGAAAAAACAGCAGCCGAGTTCGAAGCGGAAAGCTCAAGAATCAGAATTGTAGCCAAAGCAAAAGCTGAAGCCGAAAGCAAAAGGCTCCAAGGACAAGGTATCGCAGATCAGCGTCGGGAAATCGCACGAGGCCTGGTCGAAAGTGTTGAAGTTTTGAATGCGGTCGGAATCAATTCCCAGGAAGCGTCGGCTTTAATTGTTGTCACACAGCATTACGATACTTTACAGGCAATTGGAGCTGATGCAAATTCGAACCTGATCCTGTTGCCAAATTCGCCGCAGGCAGGAAGTGACATGTTAAATAATATGGTTGCTTCTTTTAGTGCGTCGAACCAGGTTGGAGAAATGATGAAGAAAAACAACCAACGTATCAGGCCAACAAATAAAGACACGAAAGGATTTACGGATGACCATCATCACGAATCACCTGAAGACAAGGAATAAAAAAAAAAGAGGCTTAAAGCCTCTTTTTCATTATATACAGATTTAGTCTCTTAATTTTCGTGCAGCGTCTTTAAGTTCCGCAAGCTTTTCTTCAAGTTTATCGACCATTTCATGTGACACTTGTTCAGCGTCAGCGGCCATATCCGGACCTAAAATCCCTGATACGGAAAATGACTCACCAAGCTGCCCTGATAGTACGGCAATTTGATTGAGCAAAGTATCCCGTCTTGCACGTAATGATCCAGCGATTTTTCCGCGTGTTGTTTTTCCTTTTTCAGGAGCAAACAATAATCCGATACCGGCTCCGATTGCCGCGCCTAATAAAAGTGCTGCGATACCTTTTGAAGAATTTTTTGACATATTAGTTTTGTTATTGGTTCAGCTAATAAAGTTAAAGGAATGACTCTCTAATAATGTTAACGCACAGTTAAAAGTACTTGAGGCAAAAGGTAAAAGCAACTATCTCATTTCTGCTGAAGCGATATTGGCAAAAGGTCTTCATGGCTGGCGCAAGAAATATAGTTCCGGAGAAGGCTTGAAAATAAGTCAATTTCCATCAGATTTTTTTATGGTTTATTAGAAATCGATAAAATTCAGCAATAATAAGTTATCAATGCCTATTCATCAAAATCTAATAGCTTCCGCTTATAATTGCGACAACGCCGACAAAATGCTTTCCGATTTTAGGTTCAAAAATACGCTAAACTTGAGTTGTGTTTAAATTCATAATTTCTCGAGCACCTTGTCGAGCATGGAAAGTTCTATTTCCGTAGCTGTTTTAGGAGGGTTTTGTTTCAAAGTCCTAAGTTGATTTTCAAGATGTGTTATTAAAAAGTCAGCTTTATCTAATAAATTTTTATACGCTTCATATCTGACATAAGATGACTCGCTTCTAAATGACATAAACATTAATTTTTGTAGTGTGTCTACATCAATACTTGCCGGTTGAATTATATTAGAGTGCTTAAGAAGAAAGTTTGTGAACAGAAGCGAGCTCTTATTATTATTAATATTCTTTTTAAATGTATTAGTAAGTAAACTATAATTAGAAATCATTTGTATGTTTTCACTAATATAATTTTCGATAGCACGCCTCTTGTCGTATTCAACCTTGAAGTAATTATTTATTTCTTTTAAGGAGTTGTTAATTATGTTATGTTCATTTTTTCCCTTTTCCTCCCATACATCTTTCAATCCGACAGTTTTGTTAAAAATTAATTTGTTAGAAGATGAGTCCTTATCTACCGTAAAATACCCTAACCTTAAAAATTGAAATTTGTCTTCTACTTGCGCTTTTTGTAAGCTAGGCTCTAAAAAAGCAGTAACAACTTTAAGAGAATCGGGATTAATGAATTCTAAAAAACTCTTTTCTTTATGTGAATCAGGGGCTTCATCAGTAAACAAGCGATCATAAAGCCTTACCTCCGCCTCAATAGCGTGCTTTTGCGAAACCCAATGTATTGCTGAAGAAGCCTTAATTCCACTTGTTGCAACATCTTCCTCAGTAACAAATTGTACGTGAATTTCTTCAATAATATTATTTTTCTTAATTGCCTCCTCAAACTTTATAATATATCCATTTTTGAGACGAACAGCGTTGTCCTTTGTAAGTCGTAAATATTTAGGCACGGGATGTTCCATAAAGTCCTCTCTTTCAATATACAGGTTTCTTGAAAAAGGGATTTTCCTAGTACCGGCACTATTATCAGACGCCATATTTTCAGCTTCAAGCCATTCCTCTTTTCCTTCAGGATAATTCGTAATTACCAACTTAACCGGATCAAGAACCGCCATGACACGCGGAGCAGTTTTGTTTAAATCTTCACGGATGTAAAACTCCAAAAGCGATACATCAATTAAATTCTCACGTTTAGCAATTCCGATTCCGTTAGCGAAATTTCGTAATGATGCAGCCGTATAACCGCGTCTTCTAAGGCCGGAAATCGTCGACATTCGAGGATCATCCCAACCATTTACATGCTTTTCGTTGACCAATTGCAGCAACTTCCGCTTGCTGACTACAGTATGGGAAAGGTTCCTTCGAGCGAATTCACGTTGCTTTGGACGCACTTTATCAGAGTCATAGATCTGATCGAGAAACCAATCGTATAATTCACGATGGGGAAGAAATTCAAGGGTGCAAAAAGAATGTGAGATCTGTTCAATATAATCGCTTTCACCGTGAGCCCAATCGTACATTGGATAAATACACCATTTGTCGGCAGTTCTATGGTGATGCTTGTGCAGAATTCGGTACATAATAGGATCACGCATCAACATATTAGCTGATTTCATATCGATTTTCGCACGAACAATATGAGCGCCTTCGGGAAATTCGCCGTTTTTCATTCGCTGAAACAAATCCAGATTTTCTTCAACAGAACGGTTTCTATACGGACTATCAACTCCCGGAGTGGTTGGCGTTCCTTTTTGTCCGGCCATTTCTTCAGAAGTCTGGCTGTCGACGTACGCTTTTCCGTTCTTGATGAATTCTACTGTCCAATCATATAATTGGTCGAAATAATCGGACGCATAACGTTCTTCGGCCCAATTGAAACCGAGCCATTCTACATCGCGTTTTATAGCATCAACAAATTCCTGTTCTTCTTTGGCCGGATTCGTATCGTCGAAACGAAGGTTTACGGGAGCATTGTAGTCGATTCCGAGTCCGAAGTTCAACGCAATCGAACTTGCATGTCCGATATGGAGATAACCGTTCGGTTCCGGCGGAAAACGAAAACGCAATTTGGAAGGTGACAGACCATTTTTCAGATCTTCTTCTATGATTTGTTCGATGAAATTTAGCGACTTTTCTTCTGTAGACATTATTGAAAATTTGAATGCAAAGTTACCGAAAATACTGATATTCCGGCTCCTGTTGGATTGCTGATTTGAAGACCGAATTTACTACTTTTATAGTTCATTAAATACTGCACAATGGGAATTATCCGGCTTAAAAATATCCGCACCTTTTCGTATCATGGCTGCTTGGTTGAAGAGGGTAAAATTGGCTCCGATTATCTTGTCGGCCTTGAAATAAAAACTGATTTACGGAAATCATGCGTAACGGATGATCTTTCTGATACTGTTGATTATGTTTATTTAAACAATGTTGTTGTTGAAGAAATGGCAATCCGATCGAACTTATTGGAGCATGTAGTGCATCGGATAATCGTTCGTGTCTTTAATGAACTGCCGCAGGTTTCAAGGATAAACGTTTCGGTTTCAAAAATGAATCCACCGATTGGCGGCGATGTTGAAGCAGTTACTGTTGTGATGGAGGAATATCGAAGTTAAATTTTTTTTTGCCACCAATAACTGTTTTTATAGCCACAGATTCACGAAAAAAATAGGGATATGCAAAAAGGTTAGCCACAGATTCACAGATTTCTTTTCACGCAAGTTTTCCTTTCAGCAAGAATAAAAAATCTGTGAATCTGTGGCCAATTTTTTTATTCGTGAATTCGTGGCAAAACCTAATAAAAAAAGGCTGCCTTTTCAGACAGCCTCAGAGGCATCGTGCGGATTCGAACCGCAGTAGGAGCTTTTGCAGAGCCCAGCCTAGCCACTCGGCCACGACGCCATAATTGAATGGACGGCAAATGTAATTAAAAACTTTATAGTTTAAAAACTAAAAAACAGAAATTGGAGGTTTAAGCTTACTTATTCTTGAGTATGCTCAAGCTTCTCGAACGCTTTACCAACCATTTTCCTTTCTTTTGGAAACCAACCTTGTGATAACAGAAGAAGGCCTGAGATGATCAGTACGATGCTGATTCCTTTTTTGATGATCTCGATATTCCTTGGATTCAGTTTGTTACGAAGTTGTTTCGCCAGCAGAATTTTGAAGATGTCAGTAATAAAATACGTAAGGATAATCGTGCTGAAAAACGTGAACATCCGCATTGGAACCAATTCCATTTGCGGTCCGAAAGCGATCAGGATTGCGAGCCAGAAACCGAGTACGCCAATGTTGATGAAATTCAGGAAGAAACCTTTCATGAAAAGCGTCAGGTAATTGTTTTTCGCCAGCTCCTTTGGATCTTCCTCATCTAGCTTTGAAGCCTTCTTAACCCTGAAAAAGGAAATGATGCCGTATGTAAGCATGATCAATCCGCCGAAGATAAACAATGCCGGGTCATCTTTGATGCTTTGGATAAGCCTATAACTACTAAAATACGCAATCAATATAAAAACAACATCGGCGAGCAAAACACCAAAATCGAATGTGATAGCGGCCCTGAAACCCTTTACGACACTGGTCTCCAATAGTATAAAAAATACCGGGCCAATCATAAAACTCAGAAGAAATCCCAGTGGAATGCCCGTTATAATGTCATCAATCATCAAAAGTGATTCTAAGTGTACTTACAAATATAATCCAAAAAGATGTAGCTTATGAAGACTATTTGTTTGCCCTGACTATCGATCCGCCAAGGACAGTTTCTTCCTCAACATGCTTCGGATCTCCATATATTGTTACGTTTCCGCCGGCTTTTACTTTGGCATCGACAAGATCAGACGCGTTAACATGTGCTTCGCCACCTGCACTGATTTGAACGGAGGTTTGCGAGGTTTTTAATTTCTTCGCATCGACAATTCCGCCTGTTCCAATAGTAATATCTGAATTTTCGGCTGCACCGGTTAATGTGATTTCAGAACCCGTTACCGCTTTAACCTTAACTTTTTTAACATCAAGTTCAAGTTTAATCTGTGATCCTGCCTTGGCAATGATCTCAATTGAAGGTTGCTCGATTTCCTTTGCACTCGATATAAACGAACCTTCGCCTGCATCAATGCTTTCCAATTCCTGGTGATACAACACGACATTGATCTCTTCGCCACTAAGCAATTGTTCCAGCTTCATCCTGATCTTTAACTGTCCGTTGTTGTTTACAACTTCAACATCCTCGCTTCGCTTTCCGGAGATCTCAATTCGGGGATCACCCGAACGCACAAGTTCAACCGAAATCCTGTCAAACACTTTAACTTCATCAAAATCACCAAGCTTTTTACGGATCTGCGAAAAGCCGACTTGCGAAATAAGAATAACTGAAAGAATAAATAACTTTCTCATATCTTAAACTTTAATAATTACTCATTTTTCCTGACGAAATGAAAATCAAGCTGCTTCTTCACTAAATCAGCATTTTTAACTTTGACATAAACCTCATCGCCGAGCTGCAAAGTTTGGTTTGAAACCGCACCAACCAAAGCATACTGCTTCTCATCAAACGTATAATAATCGTCCTTTATTTCACGGATCCTACACATTCCTTCACACTTGTTCGAGATGATCTCAACGTAGATTCCCCATTCGGTCACACCTGAAATAACTCCGAGGAACTCTTCATCTTTATGATCCTGCATGTACTTAACCTGCATGTATTTAACCGAATCCCGTTCGGCATTCGTGGCGAGGCTTTCCATATTGGAGGAATGCGCACACTTTTCTTCGTAAATATCTTCACTGACCGATTTTCCGCCATCCAGATAATATTGAAGAAGGCGATGCACCATAACATCAGGATAACGCCTGATTGGCGATGTAAAATGCGAATAGTGATCAAAAGCGAGTCCGTAGTGACCAATATTCTTCGTAGAATATTTGGCCTTACTCATTGTTCTTATGGCAAGCGTATCAATTAAATTCTGTTCTTTTTTGCCGCTGACTTCAGCCATTAAATTATTCAATGACTTTGAAACGTCGGCTTTCGTACGTAAGTCAATTTTATATCCGAATTTCGAAATCACGGTTTGCATGGCGATAAGCTTATCTTCATTGGGTTCGTCGTGAATCCTGTAAACGAATGTTTTCTTTTGTTTTCCGATGTATTCCGCGACTTTTCTGTTGGCAAGCAACATGAACTCTTCAATTAAGTGATTCGCATCTTTTGAAACTTTAAAGTAAACACCTGTTGGCTCACCTTCTTCACTCAAGTTGAATTTAACTTCGACTTTATCAAATGAAATCGCACCTTCAGCCATTCTACGTTGGCGCAAAATCTTCGCAAGTTGATCCATTTTCAGTGTTGCTTCAACAATCGGAGCCGGAACAACATAAGATTCACCGGTAATTGAAGTCTCTTCGGGAATCGTATCGTTTTTAGTCTCGATGATATACTGCGCTTCTTCATATGAAAAACGCTGATCCGAATAAATTACGGTGCGGCCAAACCATTGGTTGATAACCTTGGCTTTTTCATCAATTTCAAAAACTGCTGAAAAAGTATATTTTTCCTCATGTGGACGTAGCGAACATGCAAAATTCGACAACACTTCAGGCAACATCGGGACAACGCGGTCGACCAGGTAAACTGAAGTTCCGCGGTTATAAGCTTCATCATCGAGAATAGTTCCTTCTTTCAGATAATACGAAACATCGGCAATATGAATCCCTATTTCGTAGTTTCCATTTTCTAATTGCTTGAATGATAACGCATCATCAAAATCTTTCGCATCTTTCGGGTCGATTGTGAAGGTTAGCGTATCCCGCATGTCACGCCGATTTGCTATTTCACTTTCGTGGATTGAGGTGTCGATACCTTGTGCGTAGACTTCAACTTCAACAGGAAAATCATACGGAAGCCCGTATTCAGCTAAGATCGCATGGATCTCAGTATCGTGTTCGCCTGGTTTTCCAAGAACTTTTATAACAGATCCAAACGGACTATCAGCTCTTTTAGGCCAATCTTCGATTTTCACGATAACAACGTCACCTTGCTCGGCATCGCCCATTTTATCTTTCGGAACAAAAATATCGGTATACATTTTCGGATTTGCAGTTGATACAAACGCGAAATTTTTCTGGATGTCAATAACTCCAACAAATTCCATCTTTTTACGTTCGACAACTTCAATCACTTCACCTTCAGGACGCTTCCCTTTTCGGCGGTTATAGACATAGACTTTTACGATGTCGCCATCAAGAGCCCGGTTTAAGTTATTGTTTGGAATAAATACATCTTCAGCAAAATCAGGACATATGAAATACGCAGTCTTGCGGCTGGTCATATCAATTTTACCTTCATAATAATCCTGGCTGATCGCTTTGATCAGGTACTTGCCTGGCTCCGGTTCTATGATCTTTTTTGAGGATGCAAGAATCTTTAAATCCCTGATGATCTCGTTCCTGCTTTTGGTGTCGTCCTTTTCTAAAAGTGCAGCGATCTGCTTATAATTATATGCCTTATTAGCATTGTTCGATAGTATCTTTATAATTTTTTCGGAAAAATCTTTTTCTTTATTTCCCTTGTTCTTCGGTAGTTTACTCATGTTTCTTTCTAATAAAGTTGAAAATTACAAAATACTTTATTAAAGCGCCTTACAAACAAGGGTTTTAAAGAAAATATAACTTTTTAGGAGTACGAACATACGCTTGATTCCTCGTATCTTTAAGAAAAACCCCGACATGGAAAGCTTCATCACAGTTGCAATTTTCAATTATAACCATGAGATAACGATCTTAAAACATCGTCTTGATCAGGAAGGCCTGCAATATTATTTTGAGAACGAGGCAACGGCATCGGTTGTTCCGATGTATTCTGTAGCACTTGGCGGAATAAAACTCAAGATCCATCCCAACGATATGGAAACGGTCAAAAGCATTCTCGAAGAACTCAATGGAAATACCGATCTTAAAATCGTTTAGTTCTCAAAGTTGTCAACATCTATTAAAAACAACAAAAAGAAAAATTTAAATTAAAATAATTTATGGTTGTTATTATAGCGTGTTAATAGGTACTATAAAATCTGGTTCTTTCCCATTGATTTTTGATTATAGATATTTATAACAACTTATAAACATCATTATACAGTTATAAAAGCTTCATTTCTAAGGCGAGATATATTTTAGTTAACAGTTGTTGACAACAATAAAACAAGGAATAATGTAGATAACTAAACTTTACATTTTGTTAACAACCGCTTCTTCTTGTACTGATAACTAATCTAAAAATTAGGGGAACTATCCTTGCTTTTTCAGTTCCCGTTTTGGATTACAATTTTAAATCGGACAACCGAAAAAATCTTTTAAAATTCGGTATAAAGTTATTAACCAAATTTGTTAATTTTCCATACGCTGGTTATCAGCTCATTACAAAAAAGTGTAAACAATCAGCTATTTAACATATTACCTGCGCATCCTGCTTTGATAATTAAATTCTGCTCCTTATAATATTGCAACAAATAACATTTCCAATTAACGCGCTCAAATAATACTTTACGTAATTTTGCACGAAACCATATCACATGAAAATCTCCATAGGAAACGACCACGCAGGTCCTGATTATAAAAAGGCAATCGTTCAAATGCTCGAGGCAAATGGACATCAGGTGACAAATTACGGAACAGATTCTGTTGACAGTGTCGATTATCCAGATTTTGCGCATCCGGTTGCTGATGATATCACACTAAATAAAGCCGATCTGGGAATCATCATCTGCGGAAGCGGAAACGGAATCGCAATGGCTGCCAATAAACATCCACAAGTACGCGCTGCTGTTTGTTGGACAAAAGAAATTGCAGCTTTGGCACGCCAGCACAACGATGCCAATATCATCAGCATTCCTGCTCGATATACTTCAGTTCACCAGGCTGTTGAAATGGTTGAAACGTTTTTAAAGACAGAATTTGAAGCCGGCCGGCATGCTACTCGCGTCAATAAAATCAGTTGCTAATTGGAACCAGCCCACGTCCACATTCATAAACACGAAGTAAAAGGCAAGAACCTGATTTACTCGATAGTCCTGAACGTCATCATAACGGCGGCGCAGGTTGCAGGCGGATTATTATCAGGCAGCCTCGCGCTTTTATCAGACGCACTTCATAATTTCAGCGATGTTCTTTCCCTGATCTTTACGTACGTCGCACATCGACTGTCGCGACGGAAAGCTTCACTTCAACACACTTTCGGATATAAACGGGCCGAGATTCTGGCGGCTTTCATTAATTCGGCTACACTTATCATCGTCGCAGTTTTTTTGATTTTTGAAGCTGCACACCGATTTATGAATCCGCACCCAATTGCAAGCGGACTCGTAATCTGGTTGTCGATTCTCGGAATTACAGCGAACGGAATTTCTGTTTTGCTGCTTAAGGCTGATTCGGCAAAGAACATGAACATGAAATCGGCTTACCTGCATTTGCTCACCGATATGATGGCTTCAGTTGCGGTTCTGATCGGCGGATTGTTGATGAAATATTTCCAATGGTATTGGGTCGACAGCGTTTTGACATTTGCAATTGCGATTTATTTAATTGTTGTTGGCGTCGCATTGCTTCGTGATTCAACCCAAATGCTGATGCTTTTTACCCCAAATCATATCAATATCAAGGAAATTGTTCGTGAAGTGCATAAAATTCCGGGTGTCAACAAACTGCATCACATTCATGTCTGGCATCTGAATGATGAAGAACTTCATCTCGAGGCGCATCTCGATTGCAAGGAAGACATTACGTTATCGGAATTCAACCTGCTTTTGCACGAAGTTGAACAGGTATTATTTGTCAAATTCAATATCAACCACATCAACATCCAACCCGAATACAGCAAGAAAGACCCAAAAAATTTTATAGTTCAGGATTAATTTTTCAGGACCAGTTTCCGGCTTTACGCTGCAAGCTTTTTTGTTCTCATCCTGAGCAAAGCGAAGGATCACCTGATGAACAAAAAAGGCGTTCCGCTATAATCCGGGGTAGGCATCATCACCATTATGAACAACATCGATTACATCAAGCAATACGTTTCAACAGCCGCTGCAAACATTCAGAATACCGTCCAGCTATTAAGCGAAGATTGTACGATCCCGTTTATTTCGCGCTATAGGAAAGACAAAACCGGAAACCTCGACGAGGTCGTGATCGAAAATATTGCAAAATACAATTCGGCTTATGAAGCGATTGTCAAACGCAAAGAAGCTATCATAAGATCCATTTCAGAACAAAACGCTTTGACATCTGAACTTGAGAAGAAAATCTCGCAAAGTTTCGATATCAATGAACTGGAGGATTTCTATCTTCCGTTCAAGAAAAAGAAAAAAACGAAAGCCGACACAGCCCGCGAGAATGGTTTGGAGCCCTTTGCCAAGATCATAATGTCGCAAAACAAAGACGATCTTGAATATCTGGCTTCAAAATACATCAATAAAAATATAATCAATGAAGACGAAGCCCTTCAAGGCGCACGTGATATCATAGCAGAATGGATTAACGAAAATGTGTACATCCGAAAAACGTTGCGACGAATGTTCCAACGTAAATCTGTCGTTTCAACTAAGGTCGTCAAAGCCAAAAAAGACGAACCGAACGCGCAAAAATTCACCCAATATTTCGACTGGAGCGAGCCGCTTTCGAAAACGCCGCCACATCGTTTGCTTGCGATGTTGCGTGCCGAAAACGAAGGTTATATTAAATTAAAGGTCGAACTTGAAGGCGATGAAGCGATTGATATGATGGAACAATCGATTATCAAAAACGACGGCGGATCTGCAAATCACATTAAAAAAGCGATAGCCGACAGTTATAAAAGGTTGCTCGCACCGGCGATTTCAAATGAAGCATTACAGGAAGCAAAAGCAAAAGCCGATGCCAATTCGATCCAGGTTTTTGCAAACAATTTGAGTCAGTTGCTGCTTGCGCCGCCGCTGGGTGAAAAGCGAATTCTTGCAATCGACCCCGGATTTCGTTCAGGCTGCAAAATTGTGTGCCTTGATGAGAAAGGCGACCTTCTTTACAATGAGACGATTTATCCGCATGCGCCGCAAAATGAAACTACGATCGCGATTAAAAAAATCCGTTCAATGGTCAACGCTTACAAGATCGATGCAATATCGATCGGCAACGGCACCGCATCGCGTGAAACCGAATTTTTTATCAAAAAGATCCCATTTGATAAGCCGCTGCAGGTTTTTATAGTAAGTGAAGCCGGAGCTTCTGTTTATTCAGTTTCAAAAGTTGCCCGGGAAGAATTTCCCAATTACGATGTAACGGTTCGAGGCGCAGTTTCAATCGGACGAAGGCTTGGCGATCCATTGGCTGAACTCGTAAAAATTGATCCGAAAGCGATTGGCGTCGGGCAATACCAACACGATGTCGACCAAAACAAATTAAAAGAAGAATTGGACATTGTAGTGGCACGATGCGTGAATTCGGTAGGCGTCAACATCAATACTGCAAGCAAGCATCTTCTGAGTTATGTTTCGGGAATCGGGGAGAAAATGGCCGAGAACATTGTTGCCTATCGTTCCGCAAACGGATCTTTTTCTGATCGGAAGCAACTGAAGAAAGTCCCACGATTAGGAGACAAAGCCTTTCAGCAAGGAGCTGCTTTCATCCGAATTCAAAACGCCAAAAATCCACTCGACAATTCGGCAGTTCATCCCGAAGCTTATCCGATTGTAGAAAAGATGGCAAAAGATCTGAAGTTGTCGGTATCGGATTTGATCGCTAACAAAGAAAAAACGGCCCTCATTAGACCGGAAACTTATATTACGCCGGAAATTGGAATCCTCGGATTAAAAGACATCATCAAAGAACTTGAAAAACCCGGACTTGATCCGCGCAAAGCGGCGAAAGTATTTGAATTTGACAGTACAGTAAAATCAATAAAAGATCTTCGGGCGGGAATGGTATTGCCGGGAATCGTCAACAACATCACGAACTTCGGCTGTTTCGTCGACATCGGAATAAAAGAAAGCGGCCTGGTTCACATCTCACAACTCAAAGAAGGTTTTGTCTCGGATGTAAATGAAGTTGTAAAGCTGCATCAACATGTACAGGTGAAAGTAGTTGAAATTGATGAGGAGAGAAAGAGGGTTCAGCTGACTATGATTTTATAGGCGCAGGGTTCAGGGTGCAAGGTCCAGGGCAGGAATAAAAATTCAAGATTAAAATCCAGATTCCAACTGAGTTGGATGTCAATCTGAAATCCCTCTGAACGTAAAGGTCGGCCACAGTAAAGCTATAATCTGAAATCTACAGTCTGAACTTTGAAATCGCTCTACCTTGTGCCCAGGACCTTGCACCTTGCACCTGCCAACGAAAAAGCCTCAACGTCATAAAACATTGAGGCTTCTCAAAAAACAAGATTTAATTTCTTAGATTTTGCTTTCTTCTTCTTTCTTTACCGGAGGTTGTTCATCTTTAGCGGCGTTCTTGAATTCTTTTATACCTGAACCCAATCCTTTCATCAATTCCGGAATTTTTTTACCTCCGAAAAGTAATAAAATCACGGCTACTATAATAAGTATCTCTGTTAAACCCATCTTTCCCATAATATATATTTTGTGCCGAAGCAATTCTGAAGTCCGTATTAAAGAAGTAACAAATATAAAGATAAAAATAATTACTTGTTTTCATCATTTGGCAATTATTTATGAGACAATTACCTTCAACTGGTTGCTTCTGTGACTAAGATACGAAATAACATCGGACATGGTTGTTTCATTTTTCTATATTTGTGGTATATACCAACTTTATGTCAGCCAAAAGACACAAAAGGAAGAAACTGGCCAACAAATTATTTACAAAAAATCGGCTGGTAATTCTGAATGAGGACAGTTTTGAGGAGGTTTTCTCGCTGCGGCTGACACTGATGAACGTATTCGTGGTGGCAACAGTCGGAACCGTGCTTATCATTTTTATCACAACGTATATCATCGCTTTTACTCCGCTCCGCGAATATATTCCCGGTTACGCGTCAACGAAATTAAAACGAGATGCGACAGAACTTGCCCTCAAATCCGATTCCTTATCAGCTGCCTTAAAGAAGAATGAAGCCTATATCAGTTCGATACGTCGAGTGTTGACCGGAGATCTTGATTTTGCTGAGTTCAACAAAGACTCAATTCTCGCCAATGTTTCTACTGCAGATAACCTGGATTTCGAGCCTTCTGCCGAGGATTTAAAGCTTCGTGGACAGATAGCAAAAGAAGACAAGTACAATTTATTTGAAAAAGCCACTTCCAGGACAAGTGTCGTACTTTTTGCACCGGTAAAAGGGCTGGTTACCGAAAAGTATAACATTAGGGAAAAACATTATGCCGTTGATATAGCTTTAGCCAAAGACACGCCTATAAAAGCGATCTTAAATGGGTCGGTTTTATTTGCCGATTGGACGCCTTCAACGGGAAATGTTATAATTTTGCGGCATAATGATGGATTCATATCAGCTTATAAACATGCCGCAGCTCTTACAAAATCACAGGGCGACATTGTCAGAACAGGCGAAGTCATTGCATTGGCAGGCTCAACAGGCACGGAATCAACCGGCGTACATTTGCATTTCGAGCTTTGGAAAGATGGATATCCCATCGATCCTTCACAGTTTATAGAATTTGAATAATATGGAATGGACTCAGCAATTACTCGATTATCCGCTGCTAGTTGGCAGCATTTTTATTGTGTCCGGCATCGTCATGCGCATATTTCCGCCGAAGCAGATAAATAACTTCTACGGATATCGCACCATAACATCAATGCGGTCAGAAGAACGCTGGCACTATGCGCAGAAATTTTCGTCCCTTCAAATGATCATTGCAGGCTGTGCGCTTTTGGCATTATCAACACTTGGATTAGTTCTTCAATCGGAGATTAAGATTTCTGTTGGAGTTGTCTTAATCGTGCTTGCGATCATCTACCTTTTCATAACTACCGAAACAGAACTAAAAAGGAAGTTTCCAAAAACGCAATAATGTCAGTAAAAGCAGTAGCAGCAAAGGTTTTTGCTAAAGTAGTAGTTGCAAAGACGCAAAAATGGGCAAAGGATCCCGTGAAGACGCAGGAGAAAGTTTTTCGGCAACTTATTCAAGCGGCGGCGGCAACCGCATTCGGAAGAGATCACAATTTCGGTGAAATCAAAAGCTTTGCAGATTTTGCATCAAACGTTCCTGTTCGGGATTATGAAGCTTTAAAAACTTATGTTGATAAAGTCGTTGCCGGTGAACCAAACATACTATGGATCGGGAAGCCGCTCTATTTTGCAAAAACTTCCGGGACGACATCAGGCGCCAAATATATTCCGCTTACGAAAGAGTCGTTGCCTTTTCATATTGAAGCCGCACGTGATGCGATCCTGCATTATATCCATGAAACAGGAAAAGCCGATTTTGTCGACGGAAAAATGATCTTCTTGCAGGGAAGTCCGATTTTGGAAGAAAAACACGGTATAAAGTTTGGCCGGCTTTCAGGAATCGTAGCGCATTTTGTTCCGAAATACCTTCAGAAGAACCGCCTTCCTAGCTGGGAAACAAATTGCATAGACGATTGGGAAACAAAAGTTGACGCGATCGTGGAAGAGACTTTCAATCAAAACATGTCGGTTATCTCCGGTATTCCATCCTGGGTTCAGATGTATTTTGAAAAGCTGCGCGGCAAAAGCGGTATGGCCGTCGGAGATCTGTTCAAGAACTTTAACCTGTTTATTTACGGCGGTGTGAATTATGAACCATATCGGGCAAAATTTGAAAACTTGATTGGCCGAAAGGTCGATTCGATTGAATTGTTTCCTGCATCTGAAGGATTTTTTGCGTATCAGGATTCCCAGAAAGAAAAAGGAATGTTGCTGCTGTTGAACTCGGGTATCTTTTATGAGTTTATAATATCCGATGAATTTTTCTCCGATGATCCCCGTCGTTATACAATTGGCGAAGTTGAAGTTGGCGTAAATTATGTGTTGCTTATTTCAACAAATGCCGGGCTTTGGGCATACAATATCGGCGATACAATCCAGTTTACATCAACGAAACCTTATCGCGTCATCGTTTCCGGCCGGATCAAACATTACATCTCCGCTTTTGGCGAGCATGTAATTGGCAAGGAAGTTGAAGAGGCGCTGCGGATTGCAACTGAAAATACGAATGTGCGAATAAACGAATTTACTGTTGCGCCACAAATTACGCCTGAATCGGGTTTGCCGTACCACGAATGGTTCATCGAATTTGAAAATGAACCGGCCGAAATTCAGCTATTCGCGGAAGCGATCGATGACGCGATGCGGAAACAGAACGTGTATTATGATGACTTGATTTCCGGAAACGTGTTGCGCAAAGCTGTTGTTACAAAGGTTGCCACAAATGGTTTTCACGAGTATATGAAATCCATCGGAAAGCTTGGCGGACAAAATAAGATTCCGCGTTTGAGCAATGACCGTAAAATTGTTGATGAACTGCCGATAACTCGATTATAAATGAAGAAATATTTACTCTTTCTATTTTTTTTTGTGGAAGCAGCGACTGCACAAATCGCCGGAACAATCACTGACAGCGTATCAGGTAAGGCTGTTTCGTATGTGAATGTTTGGATCGAAGGTGAAAATATTGGCGTCTCCGGAAGTGAAGCCGGTATTTTTAAAATTAATAATGAAGTAAAAGATAGGATTGTTGTTTTTTCGGCTGTTGGATACGAAACAAAGAAATTAGCAGCTTCTGCAGCGATGAATGTTCAGTTGAATCCGATAACTTACCAATTGGAAGAAGTCACCATTCAACAAAAGGCTAAGGCCGAACCGCTCGTGATCGGTAATTATAAAAAAGGAAAAATTGATGCCTTTTTTGCATGTTTTGGCCAGCCATGGATTGTAGCTAAATATTTCCCTTATACGCAGGAAATGCTGCAAACCCCTTTCCTGAAAGAAATCGTGCTTGTAACGCAATCAGATGTTGACAACGCCAAATTTAATATTCGGTTCATGGAAGCCAATGAGGATGGAAGTCCGGGAGCAGATGTGGCCGGTGAGAACTTAATTGCAATTGCAGAAAAAGGTAAAAAGTATCTTACTGTTAATTTAGAAAACCACAGAATTCAATTTCCTGAGACCGGCCTTTTTATAGCGATTGAATGGCTGATTATACGTGAAAATGCTTACGAAATTTCAGTAAAACAAATGGCTGGCGAACTTAAACAAACCGTAATTTACTCGCCAAAATTTGGGTTTGTTCCTTCAGCGGAAAGTTCAAGCTGGCGGTATGCAAAAGGGAATTGGGATAAACTCGGGAAGTCGATGAGTGCTATGACTAAATTTGAAGGTAAATTCCAGGAAATTGCAATGAAAATTACCCTTTCGAACTAATTAATTGAAAAAGAAGATGAAAAAGAGAAGTTTATTGATGTTGATTATGTTGCTGCCGATGTTGGCGGTCGCACAATTGAAAGTTGTAATTAAAGACAGCATTTCAGGAAAACCGATTCCGTATGTGGCCGTAATGAGCGCTGATAATATGTTTGGGATCTCTTCGGATAAAAATGGAGAATTCCTGGTCCCGACTGTTGATGCTGCCAAAGGTTTATACTTTGACGTTGTTGGATATAAGGATAAAGCAATAAAAACTTTACCTGCGAGCAAAATCGTTCTTTTGCAGCCCGGATTGGCTCAACCTGCTTTACAGGTAGTCCGTAAAAAGTCGGAAATAAATGCCAGCGGCGTAATTGTAGATGAGTTTGATCTTACCAAAACCAGCAGTTTCTATTCCAAGCCAACTATCGTTGCGAAGTACTTCCCTTATGAGAAAAAGTATGAAGGAACGCCATACCTGAATAAAGTGTTTGTCGATGTAATTTCAAAGCTGCCCAACGCAGTGTACAAACTTCGGATTTTTGCGGTCGGTTCTGATGGAACTCCCGGTGAAGATGTTTTACAGCAGGATTTTGTAGTCACCGCTAAAAAAGGAGACGCTGTCGATGCTATCGATGTTTCGCAATTCAATATCAAGTTCGATCCGAAAGGAATGTTTGTGGGAGTCGAAACTGTGATTGTAAATGAGAATCAGGCCCGGGTTCCGTGGCGCACCGACCTGAATGATCCGGAAACCGAAGTAGTGCGAGAAATCTACCAGCCAACTTTCCGCGGAAACAGCATCCGGAAAGGAACTCTTTGGCGGCATCTGAACGGAAAATGGTCGAATCTTACCACGCGTGTCAAGCAGAAGAGAAAACGCAGTACACTATATTCAGTCAACAATCTATTTTTGGAAATAGAATTGTCAAATTAACATGATTGGCGGGCTTTGTTTAAGATAAGGCAATTATCAACTAAAGATAAAAACCTTACATTTGCGGGTTAGAAATTAATCTGAATGAAAGAAGTCAAAAACATCGTGCGTTCACGTGCGCAGGAATCTTCAAGTGCTGTTGAAAAACTATACATCACGATGCGCCACCTTTTTAATCGTGGTTTTTACAAACCAATGGGCATATCGGGTGAAACCCTTCGGGAGGCGTTGCTTTCCCTTCGCCCAGAAATTTACGGAACCATTGCTGAAGAAAAAGTGGAGCTCAACGGATTGCTGTACGTTATTGAAAGGCTTCCGGTTGGGATTGAAGAATGCAGATTCATCAATTTAACCTCTGACGAAGGATATTCAAAGTCTCATTTTAAGGCTATAATCCCACCGAAAAGACGCCGGAATTGTTATCGTATCGATGACGAGCAGATGAATATCGAGATTACGCGTGGTCGTTCCGACATTTATGATATTCTGACGCACCTTACATTCATCTTCATTGAATCCCATAAAATCAAAGACAAAGTACTAATTGATGAAAATGCCGAAGTTTCACGCGATTGGACAAAACTCGAGCAGACAGTACTTCTGAACAAAAAACTCACTTTAATAGATAAGGAAAAAGCTATATCACATGCTGCTAATATTGTAGGCCGAACGTTTGCTGAGGTTCTTGATATTTACGAGGCATTCGCTACAGCGGAAAAACCGGATCGTTTTCTTCATGTTATTTACTGGCTGGGCAAACTCGCTATAGAAGAAACAACAGAAAACAGCAAAAGGACGATCACTTTTAGCCCGATTTTGCGCGAAAGGCTTGGCCATCACATTCATGGTGAAATTTGGGCAACCAACATTAAGCAAGTTCTGAAAGAAAACGATCTTCTTGGGCGACCAATCCATATTATCAGCGCCAACATGCACAGCGTGATGAATTCACTTTTTGCCACGCACGTTCTCAAAGCAAAATTTAAAGACAAGGCTTCTTTTGATATATATGAAGAGTTAAGTCGGCCAGGTGCACATGAGGTCCGCAATAAAGTAGAAGAATTCTCCAAAAACTCAGGTATGGTTTTTTTGCCTGACACTTCAGGAACCAACATAGACGTACAAATATTTGATACTGCAAAGATCGACTGGAGCAAAACCGCTTTCCCTAAAGCACAACTTGGCGAGATAAAACCGGTTATAATCGTAATGGATTATGCGTTTGGGGAACAGGCATATGAAACGGTAGATGAATTATTGAAGCCATATCAGGAATCGAAGGAACATAAAACTTTATTGAATGTTGTTTCGGTTTCCATTATGGGAAAAGCCGGAATACTTGCAGGCGGAAAAGGCGATATTATGATTCCGTCAGCGCATATCAATGAAGGAACGGGCGACAATTATCCATTTGAAAATGAGCTTAGTCTGGAAATGTTCGAGGGAAACGGCATTCCGGTATTTGCAGGCCCAATGGTTACCGTTTTGGGAACTTCGTTGCAAAACAGGGATTTGCTGAGTTTCTTCCATAACTCCACTTGGGGCGTTATCGGGCTTGAAATGGAAGGGGCTTATTATCAGAAAGCGATCCAGTCGGCATCTAAGATCCGCAAAAGCATCAATCCAGATGTAAAAGTCCGATATGCGTATTATGCGTCGGATAATCCACTTGAAACGGGAAGCACACTGGCATCAGGCGGCCTCGGGACGACTGGTGTGAAGCCAACTTATTTGATTACGATTAAAATCCTCGAACAAATATTCAATGTTAAATCATAATTAATGAGCCAGCAACCAAACACCAGGCCTGAAGATCAGGAAATTGACTTGTCAAACATTTCACGGCGAGTGGGCAACGCATTTCAGTCTCTAAATACCTACATTTTCACGGGAATCCAGTTTGTTATCCGGAACATCAGAATATTATCATTGTTAGTGATTTTGGGGATTGCGCTCGGATTTTATCTTGACAAAACGCAGAAGGTCTATGATCATCAAATTATCGTAAGACCTAACTTTGGAAGTGTTGACTATTTATACTCAACCGTTGGGATGATAAATGCAAAGATCATGGAACGTGATGTTTCGTTTTTAAATTCTATTGGTATCAAAAATCCTTCGAAATTGGTCAGGATAGAAATTGATCCGATTGTTGATATTTATCCGTTTATAAATAATAGTAGTACAGATCAAAATCTTCAACTCTTTAAACTGATGGCCGAAGATGGCGAGATTAGTAACATTGTTGAAGATCCAACGACCAGCAAGAATTTTCCATTTCATGCCATTTCATTTACTACACGTGATAAAACGTCACACCGTAACACGATTCAGCCGCTGTTGAATTACCTGAACAATACCGAATATTTTAAAAAGGTGCAAGCCGAATCAGTGCGGAATGTGAAAATTAAAATGGATGCGAACGAGCAGATAATAACGCAAATTGATAACTTCCTAAATGGTCAGTCAGGAAGTGCAGGTGCTTCGAAGTCAAGCATGGTATACATCAACGAAAACACACAGTTGAACGATGTAATAAATACAAAAGAAAAACTTATTCAGGAGCAGGGTCAAAATCGTATTGAATTGGTGGTATCCGACAAAATTATTAAAGATATTACCATTGTCTCAAATATAGAAAATCGTAAGGCTGTTCAAGGCAAGCTGAAGCTTGTGCTTCCGGTTATTTTTGTTTTGTTGTTTCTCGTGTTTCGTTTGATCAGGGCATTTTACCGCAGTCAAAAGTTGAAATTAAGCCAGCAAGCAATATAATTTACCTTTGAATAAGAAATAACCTTATGAACTTTATTCCATCTCACTTAAATGGTTGCTTCATAATTGAACCCAAAGTTTTAAAAGACGATCGCGGCTATTTTATGGAAAGCTATAATGAGAATACATTTTACAGCGGAACAGGGCAGCGGGTACATTTTGTACAGGACAACCAATCCTATTCGTCGAAAGGCGTTTTGCGCGGTCTGCACTATCAGACAGGCGTTCATGCGCAGGCGAAGTTGGTACGTGTTATACAAGGCGAGGTTTTGGATGTGGTTGTTGATATCAGGCCAGAATCGGCTACGTATGGTCAGAGTGTTTCGGTACTGCTGTCGGACGAAAACCAGCGACAGTTCTTTATTCCGCGTGGTTTTGCCCATGGTTTTTTAGTTTTAAGTGACACCGCGCTGTTTTTTTACAAATGCGATAATCTTTACAACAGGGAATCGGAAGGCGGAATTTATTACAATGATCCGGCACTTGCAATAGACTGGAACCTGAACCGGGAGGAATTAATAATTTCCGAAAAGGATCAGCATCTTCCGATGTTTAAAGATGCACGGAAAGTATGGTAGTATTAGTAACAGGCGCATCCGGGCAATTGGGGCAGGCATTGCAGTTTATTGAGCCGGATCATCCGGAACTTGCTTTTTACTTTGCAGGATCTGATGAAGGAGACATTACTGATAAAGCAAAACTTAATAAGCTTTTTGCCGATAAGAACCCTTCCTATTGTATTAACGCCGCCGCTTATACGGCCGTTGACAAGGCGGAGACCGAACCTGAGAAGGCGCATCTGACAAATGCCGTCGGCGCCAGGAACGTCGCTGAGATTTGCAGGGAATTTCAATGTACGCTTATCCATATTTCCACCGATTTCGTATTTGATGGGAGCAAACAGGAACCTTATACGGAAGAAGACATTCCGAATCCGCAGAGTATTTATGGCCAAACGAAATTGGATGGTGAACGGGCGATCCAAAGCACGATCAGCAATTATTTCATTATCAGAACTTCTTGGGTTTATTCCCAATTCGGCACTAACTTCATGAAGACGATGTTGAGGTTAGCGTCAGAAAGGGATTCTATTTCTGTAGTTGACGATCAAATCGGAACACCAACAAATGCTGTTGATTTGGCTGAAGCGTTACTGCAAATTATTGAGGCCCACGCCCTGAACCCTGAACCCAGCACCGTGAACCGCTTCGGAATCTACAACTTCAGCAATGAAGGCCAATGCTCGTGGTATGATTTTGCTAAAAAAATATTTGAAGTAAATAAAATTGAGATAGATTTACGTCCGATTCCGAGTTCTGCATTTCCAACTGCAGCGACACGGCCAAAATACAGTGTTTTGAATAAGGGGAAATTAAGCAAATTTTTGTCTATTAGGATTTCCCACTGGGATGACCGTATTAAAATTACACCCAATGAAGAGTCAGGAAATTGACATATCTATCATAGTTCCTCTATATAACGAGGAACAGGTTTTCGAGCAACTGGTTGACAGACTTGAAAAAGTTATCAGCACAACCCATTTTATATGTGAGGTAATACTGGTAAATGATGGAAGCACAGACAACACGGCTCGCCTCATTGAAGAAAAATGCGACCTTGATCATCGTTTTACAGGTATCCTATTGTCTAGAAATCACGGACATCAATTGGCGGTAACGGCCGGTTTGGCATCGGTAAGAGGCAAAAAAGGGGCGATGATTATTGACGGTGATTTACAAGATCCTCCCGAACTTATTATGGAGTTTTATGATTTGCTGATGTCCGGCTATGATGTAATATATGCGATCAGGAAAAACCGGAAGGAAAGTTATCTAAAGAAATTGGCTTATAATGCTTACTACCGACTTCAAAAAAAAATCTCAAACTTTAATATCCCAATCGACAGCGGCGATTTTTCTATGTTGAGCCGCAGGGTTGTTGATCGTATGAACGACATGCCCGAGCAGAGCCGCTATCTGCGTGGAATGCGCGCATGGGTTGGCTTTAAGCAAATTGGATATGAATACGATCGGGACGAAAGGCAAGCAGGAGAGACCAAGTACAGTTGGGGAAAACTATTCGAACTGGCATTTAACGGCATATTTAATTTTAGTGACTATCCTGTAAAATTTATAACCAGATTGGGACTCGTCACGATATTATTCTCATTAATATACTTTGCTTACAATGTATATCGGCGGCTAATTTATAATGATGTTCCACCTGGATTTACAGCCCTAATTCTTGCAATAATTATGTTTAGTGGCGTTCAGTTGCTATCGTTGGGTTTAATAGGCGAATATGTTCTGCGTATCTATAATCAGGTTCGAAATCGTCCTCTTTTTATAATAGACAAATTGATCCGGAATGGTAAAAATGTTACTGATCCCAAATCTGATTAAGGTTAACCAACAAGGTTTTCAGGTGGGCATCCGAGTTGAGATATTAATCGATAACAACAGCATAATATGAAAATGTATCACTGGGTTCTAGAGAATCGTCTTCTTACCGCAATTTTATTAGTGGGATTATTTTTGCGTTTATTTAAATTAGACTTTCAAAGTGTTTGGCTGGATGAGGTACATACATTAAGTGAAGCAAATCCAAATTTCTCATTTTCAGAGATGTACGACGCATTGTTAATTGCCGAACCACATCCGCCGTTGTATTTTATTATACTTAAGTCTATGTTTAGCGTATTTGGATATACGAGCTATGTACTTCGTATATTTTCCGTAATTGTGGGAATGGGTGGCATCTTCGCCATTTATGCCCTCGGAAAAGAAATATATAGCCGTAATGTTGGGCTTTTCGCTGCGGCAATTCTGTCAGTCAGCGTTTTTCACATCTACTATTCACAGGAGGGAAGAATGTACGCATTGTTACTGCTCACGACAATGCTCTCATTTTATGCGTTGATAAGGTTTGTTAAATTGGGCACCATGAAATGGGCTGTATGGCACGGAATATTGGCAGGTTTAATGATAAACAGCCACTTTTTCGGGCTATTGACCCTCTTTACAGAGTATATTTTATTGCTGTTTTTCTTTATTTTGCAGTCTAAAAATGCAAGGAAAAATATGCTGACGCAGGGATTTGTGTCATTTATTATAACTGCATTGTTTTTTCTTCCTGCTATAAAATTGTTTATTAAGTCACTCCAGATGAAGGAGACCTGGATACCAATGCCAACAGCTGATGCCTATTATATAATATTCAAAGAATTTTTCGGAAACTTCGAAATGCTTATAACTACGGCCGTATGCCTTTTGTTACTATATTTTGTGAAACTGACCAAAGAAAAAGATGCATTGATCAGTTATGAGGGAGTTATCTTAAATCGTACAATTCTCTCGTTCGTTGTTTTGGTTCCATGGATTATTTTATCATTACTGATAGCGCTAATAAAATCGCATGTTTCCCTTCCTGTACTTATAAGCCGCTATTTTATTGGTATATTACCTGCAATCTTTATATTATTGGCTATTGCCTTAGATCATTTTTCAAACCGGATTTTACGTACTGCTGTTTTATCGTTTATTATAATTACATCTTTGACTGACCTATTTTTTGTAAAGCAGTATTACTCTACTACAATGAAGGCCCAGTTCAGGGAAATGACACATTTTATAACTACCAGTAATAAACGCGATCCTGTTGTTTCTGATCGCGTTCCTTACCTGATTTATTTTCTTCAAAACGATAAGGTTCATTATGAATTGATCAACAGTTCATTAGATGCATTCGCATCCCAGATTCAAACCGACACCACGAAGATTCGCCCTTTCTGGTTTGCAAACGCTCATGCTTTGCCTTATACTGTTTCAGACGAGACTAAAGCCTTTTTAGATGCTCATTTTTATATCGATGCAAACTACGAAGGTTATGATGCCTGGGCTAAACATTATATTTTGCTTAAAGATGCACCACGGACGGTGAACATATCAAAATTTGGAAAATTAAAGCCTGTTAATGGCGATCAATTGTTATCCAATATCGATGTATTTACGAACGACAATAACAAGATTACGATATCCGGGTGGGCATGTTTTCCTGATCAGGACGCTACTAATACGAATGTTACCGTAGTAGTAATTAAGGACGGTAAAGCCCTTCGCCTTCAAACCGAAAGAAATTTTCGGACAGATGTTACTGTAGTATACGGAAAAGGACACAACCTGGACAATGCCGGCTTTATAGTGACAACTGATTTTTCAAGATTCCCTCCAGGTGATTACGTCGTAGGGATCTATGCTACTAACAACATTACCAAAAAGGAATCATTAGTGGTTACAGATAAAGTTTTATCTTCTCCTTCTAAATAGAGATTGCGCAGCATATTTGACAGCATAAAATTTTCAATGGATTAGAATCATTTGTCAATAAATGATATATTTGCACAAATTTCACATAGATATGAAAAAAGTAATTTTTGGGTTTTTAATACTTGGTATGATTGGCACTTCCTGTAAGGACGAGAAAAAAGAAAAGGGCACTGGAGATAGCGCACCCGCAGTAGCAGTGAATATACCTTTCACCGTGAGCTTACGGGCCATCGTGGAAAAAGACGATAATTTTGCAGTTTATTACAACGAAGAAGGTAAAGATGATTACAAGCCTGAAGATGTTGTGATTGTTACAATTAAAGGAAGTCCGAACCCACAGAATCTTTTGTTTAAAATGGAGGAAGGCATAGCTCCTACGAATTTAAGGTTCGATATGGGGGCAAATACTGAACAAAAAAGTGTGAAGATCGAAAGCTTTTCAGTTATCAATGGTTCGAAATCATTTACGGCAGATGGTAAAGACTTTACTACGTACTTTAGTCCCAACACTCAAGTGAACTTTGATGCCGCAACTGGCACGGCGAACTTCGTTTCTGATGGTAAATCACATACTCCGATTTTCTTGGCGACTCCGAATTTGCAAGCTGAAATAGTAAAGTTGTATAATTAATACCGCAATCAGATTATCATAAATAGGAACTCACGAGTTCCTATTTTTTTTTGAAAGCAATTTTGATGTAGCATTTCAATAACGAACGATAGAATTCAAAATAGGATACAGCAGCCGGAGCGTACCGATAATGAAGTTTCACCTGAAGTGCTTCGCGTAATGCTTTATAGATCTGATTGCTGACACCTTCATTCTGCATCTTTGCCGTGATAGCCGCAATGTACTCAGGACGGATCACATCTTTGCATCTGAAGTAAAAATCCAAATCGCCGACGATCCTGTACTGTACATCAAAATTACCGACCTGATCAAATAATTCCCGTTTGTGGAGTGAACCCACCTGCGCCGTATCCATGCCGTGTATCAGTTTTTCCCATACGAATGGCTTGCCAAATACAGACAGGCGCTTTTTATGGCGATTAACCAATTCCACTTGCGAGGATATATAATTAATATCTGATACACATATTTTGTCATGATACAGTTGCAAAGCATCGGGAAGATATTCATCATCCGAACCCAAAAAGCTGATCCAATTCCCTTTACTCAAAGCTAACCCTTTATTCCAGGCATCATAGATACCTTTGTCTTTCTCGGAAATATAGGTATACGTAACATTTTTATTTTGGAAATTCTGCTCAAATGATTTAATAATAACTAAAGTACCGTCAGAGGAATCCCCATCGATTATAACATATTCAAAATCGGTGAAGCTTTGGTCAAGAACTGACTGTATAGTGGCGGCAATCGTCTTCTCACTGTTGAACGATGCAGTAATAATGGAAAAAAATGGACTGGTTGTCATGAACTTTTTTTGAATATCAGCCTTCTTATTTCTCCGATTATCAATATAAAATTTTCATTGATCAGCCCCGTTTTGATGAAAAGAAAGGCAAAAATCAACGAGCCTAGAAGTGATGTATAATCGATCGAATTTTTAAGAAAGCCAATTGTAAAATTGTACGCAAAGAAACACAACAATACCGAAAGAATCGTCAGCACCAGATTGTTTTTATTGATCACGGTAGACCATAAAATTGCATTTGTGCGATGAAACGACCAGATAATTATAAGCGATCCCGCCAAGAATGCAAGGTTCCATGCCAATACAACTCCGTACGCACCGAAAAAGTGACCAAGCACATATCCACAAACGATATTGATTATGGTAACAGCTACATACGATTTGATGAGCCAATTTAATTTCCCTTCTCCCATAAAGCTAAAATATGCAGGATTGCTGGAAATATTCACGAACACCACGGCACTGTTTATAATTACCGAAAATATGAAGAATGGAACCACCTCGCCGATCCACAGGATCGAAATCAGTGGCGCCGAGATTATAATTGCTGAAGTAAGGATGATGTTCAGGAACAGTATTATGGAGAAGGTTTTAAGGTAGAGTTGTTTTATGAAGCCGACATCTGTTTCTTTAGCCTCGGCAACCACAGGAATCACTACTTGGTTGGCATTAACAATCAAGCTGCGCAATTGCGTCACGAGTCGGCTGGCCATCTCGTAATAACCGACCATGGCGAGTCCGCCAAATTTACTAAGAAGTGCCTTTGTTACAGGCTCAAAAGACATTTGCATCAGTGAAAGCGATTGCATCTTCAGTCCATAATCTATAATCTCGCGGAAGATACGTTTTGACCAGTTCCATTTAAAATTAAATATTCCTTTTATATTTCGCGACAAAGAGACAGCAGATAACAACAAGACCAAAACTGCTTGCAAGATCTGTGCATAAATCAATCCTGCGAGCCCGTAGGAAGGCGCTAACGCAGTACTAACCACAAGAAGCATGATTGACGAGGCGCTTAATATATAGCTCCTTAAATAGCTTTTCTGGATGCCGTCCAGTGCGCTGCTCATTACACCATTCAACGCATTTATAATCAGGCTTATTATCGAATAAGGTAAGATTGCAAGTGCAATTTCAAGATATTCCGCATCGATGAAATGTTCAAGGATAAGGCGCCCGGTAATGAGCAGGATTATACCGATGATCGCATACGTGCCGAGTATGAACAGCAATGACGTAAAAATCAGTTGTCTTAACGAGTCAAAGTCTTTACGCGTATAATAGGTCGACACAAATTTAATGATACTGGTGCTGATGCCGAAGTTGGCTATCAGCGCAAGAGACGTGGTTGCAATTATCAGCGACCAGACGCCAAGCAGCTCGATACCGATTGTCTTGAGCAAATACCAATATAACACAAAATAGACGCCGCCCACTATGACAACCTGTACGATTGCAGACAACGAATTTTTTATAAGTCTTGCTTTTTTCAACTTTTATGGTTGCTTGCAATGAACTTTTCCATCATCTCGATTCTCGCTACCCAATTGTGCTGCGCTTTTACCGTTTCATAATTTTTTTCGATCAGCGGAATATAGGAGCTATAGTTGGATAGAATTTCTTTGATCTGTTCTGCCGGCTTTTCCTCATCAATTTCAATTAGCGGATTATAATCAAATAGAAACTGCATATCGTATGGAAGTTTACCTACAATTAAGCATCGTGATGCCATCGACTGAAGGTAACGATTTGTAAGCGTCGAAATACTGCCGGTCATTTCGGGATGAGTGATATTAGAAGGAACACAGATTGAAATTCGTGCATTTGCCAAGCCATCGATAAACTCAGCCCTCGTTGGAAAGATGATTTGCCCGCGCTTCTTCTCGTATTTGTATGTCAATTCGTTTTCTAATCGTTTGATTTGGTCGTGGTACCAAGGCCATTTTCTTCCAAGCTGCAAAACGTCGGTTGAGCGCGCACTGTAGTTTGTGAACTTGTAATGAGAGACATCAACTGCTTCCGGCACCCATTCAGCATGAAAATTCCCTATAGACAGCGTATTGAAGTATTCAGCCGATTGTTTGCTTGCAGTAAACAGCAGGTTGATCTTATATTGTCTGATCGCTTTTTCAATATCATCAAAAACAGGTTCCCAGGCATCGTACATCCAAAGTACCTTAGTGGCAGAAAAATGGAAGTATGGAAAAAATTTCTCTTTCTGAAAACCAAGTACCACATAGTTCTTTTCCCGCTTTATGGGTATGGCTATAGGTGGAACAATCTTGAGAATCTGGCGCAAAATTCGGGCACCGACAGAACCTATACCATTCACAGTTTCCCAGTTATTCCTGCCAATTATGTTGCTTTCAAACTCATGATAAAGGTCCATTGACACATGATGACTGAAATTTGTCTTAACTAATGTCAATTTCTCGGTCGTCATAGCGATGTCAATACCTTATGCAAGTGCTTTATTTCTTCAGTAAGCGGGATTTGGTGGTTTCCTACGAAAAAACCATGTTTATCGAGATAACGGGCATTTGTCATCTCGCCGAAGATTTCAAAATCAAAGAATTTCAGGACCTCATTTTTAGTAAAATCACCTGTGACGATTGGCCGACAGTCAATTCCGTTATCGAATAGTGTATCTACGATTGTCTTCCGGTCAAGCTTTGACCCGGGCCTGATGATAAAACTAAATCCGAACCAACTGCTGTTATCGGTATTCTTCTGTATAATGAAGTCCGTACTGTCTTTAAATAGTTCAGTAAATAATTCCGCATTCTTCCGTCGTTGAACAAGAAAATCGGGCAACTTTTTAACCTGCTCAACTCCAATTACTCCACTCATTTCAACCGGCCTCACGTTATATCCCGGAAGAACAAAGCGGAACGATTCTTCAAACCAGTCATCACTTTTGTTTGAAACATGGTTTTCCTTTGGAAGATGCCTTGTCCATCCATGCGCGCGCAATGAAAGTAGAATGTGGTAAATTTCTTCGTCATCTGTAGAAATTATTCCACCTTCCATTGTTGCAATATGATGTGAAAAGAAAGACGAATACGTTCCGACCAATCCAAATGTTCCGGCCTGTTTACCTTTGTATTCGGCTCCCATTGATTCGCAATTATCTTCCATTAAGATAATGTCGCGTCCGTTGATGATTTTGTTGATGGCGTCAAAATCATTCGGATTTCCAAGCAGGTTCACCGCAAGGATCATTTTGGTATTATCGGATACGGCATTCCTGAGCTGCTCCAGATCAAAGTTCAGCGTATGCAGATCGATATCAACAAATTTAACTTTTAATCCATACTGATAAAGTGGATAATATGTGGTAGACCACGATACGGCCGGAACAATAACCTCGTCGCCTCTCTTAAGTTTTGGATTTTTGGTGTAGAAAAGCGAGGCCACGGCCAACAAATTTGCCGATGACCCGGAGTTTACCATGACACAATATTTTGTGTTGAGGAATCTAGCAAAATCTGATTCAAATTGTTTGACACCTTCACCCATTGTGTACATGTCGCTATCAATAACTTTCTGGATCGCTTCTAATTCTTTTTTATCCCATGTTGAGGACGCCAATGGATATTTAATCATCTAAAACAGTTGTTTTAAAATAGTCATACGTTTTTTCAACTCCATGTTCCAAGCTGGTTTTATGCTTCCAGCCAAAATCTGTAAGTAAGCGGTTATCAATCAGCTTCTGTCGCATTCCGGACGGCTTGGCCAAGTCATGTACAAAATTTCCTTCGTAACCTATTATTTTTGCTATCACATGATAATAGTGCTCGATTGTGTAATCTGTTCCTAACCCAACATTTAGATTTTGAGGCATATTGGCAAAGTTTTCTATTGCGAACAATAAAAAATCGGCAACATCGCCAGCGTACATAAACTCTCTGCGCGATTGGCCGTCACCCCAAATCTCTACTGTAGGGGCATTACTAATTTTCGCCTCATAAATTTTCCTGATGACCGCTGGAACCATGTGTGAATGCTTAGGGTCAAACTTATCGAAACGGCCATAAAGGTTTGAGGGAATCACGGTTTTATATTGTAGGTCGGGGTTTTCTTTGACAATATATTCGCATAATCTGGTTGCAAATATTTTGGCAAGTGCATAACCTTCGTTTGTAGGCTCGAGCTCACCGCTTAATATTTGGTCTTCAGACAGTGGGTTTTTTCCATTTCGAGGGTACATGCACGAGCTTGCCAGATTCAGTAATTTAGCGACACCATTATTTTTAGCCGCCATGATAACGTTTCTGCCGATGTCGACATTGTTGACCAAAAAAAGAACCGGTCGCGAAATATTATCCTGAATACCGCCAACCAGTCCGGCAGCATGAATGACCATTTCGGGCTGATGGAGCTTGATATATCCATCGACGGCATCATAATTCATCAGATCGAGATCTGTTCGCGATGGCGTTAAAAAAGTGAACTGATTTGCGTGCGGATGTTCCAGGATATTTTTCCCAACCATGCCGTTGGCTCCTGTTAATAGAATTTTCATATCCTATTCATAGAGTTTTAATGATTCCCGATGAGAAAAATCTTTTACGTATTTCATATCGTGGCGCATCATTATTTTCACTAATTCCTCAAAAGAGGTCTGACGTGGATCCCATCCCAGCTGCGTTCGCGCCTTTGTTGGATCTCCTAAAAGGCTTTCCACTTCGGCAGGGCGATAATATTTCTCATCGATTTCGATGATGATGTTGCCGGTCTTTTTACAAATGCCTTTTTCATTTTCATCTGCACCTCGCCATTCCAGTTCGATTCCGGCTTCTTTAAATGCCAATTCGCAAAACGTCCTTACCGAATGCTGTTCGCCGGTGGCAATCACATAATCTTCTGGGACTTCCTGCTGTAACATCAGCCACATACATTGAACATAATCTTTGGCATATCCCCAATCTCGCTTCGCATTCAAATTTCCTAAATACAGTTTGTCCTGGATTCCCAGTGCAATGCGGGAAGCCGACAATGTAATTTTTCGGGTGACAAAGGTTTCTCCACGACGCTCCGACTCATGATTGAAAAGAATTCCGTTTACAGCAAACATGTTATAGGATTCACGGTAATTTTTTGTGATCCAATAAGCATATATTTTTGCCACGCCATATGGAGAACGAGGATAAAAGGGAGTAGTTTCCTTTTGCGGAACCTCCTGAACTTTTCCGAATAATTCTGATGTCGACGCTTGATAAATTCTTGTTGTTTCGGTCAGCCCACAAATTCGGACCGCTTCCAAAAGACGCAACGTACCAATTCCATCAGTTTCGGCTGTGTATTCAGGGAGCTCAAACGATACTTTTACATGAGATTGCGCCGCCAGGTTATATATTTCATTAGGTTTAATTTGCTGTACTAGACGAATCAGATTCGTTGAGTCGGTCATGTCACCATAGTGAAGATTTATCTTTTGTTTTTTATGAAGGTCTTGTAAAAGAGTATCGAGGTACAAATGCTCAATACGTTCTGTGTTAAAAGTAGAACTTCTTCTTATGATTCCATGTACCTCATAGCCCTTCTCTAAAAGTAGTTCCGCCAGATAGGAACCGTCCTGACCATTTATACCGGTAATTAATGCTTTTTTCATTGTAAGAAAAAAATATTTTTAATAGGGACAAAGATATATTTTAAAAGGCAAAACAGGTTTTATTTACGGTATATTTTCGTAATAATGTTATATTTGACCAATAAATAAAAATGTCTTGATTGCGAAGAAAACGTCAGTTATTGGATTCACTCTGCTACTTTTCAGTGAAATCTATATCCCTTCTTTTAAACTGAATCTTGTTCTTCAAACCCTGTTTCTGATTATTTTATTTTTCGGCGGAAAGACGCGTGTCAGCATTGCGTTTCTAAAGACACTACAGCCGGTTCTTCTGATTTTCCTCTTGGGTTTTTTTGGTTTTTTGATTTATGATTATCAGTTCACAGATTTGGTTAAAGACGTTTCCCATTTTTTAAAGCCTATTGTGGGAGTTTTAGTGGGTTTTTTAGTTTTTTATGGAAATCGTGACAGTGCAGTCTTTCTTAAAACTATTATTACAGTAGGCGCAATTACGGCAACGATTCACCTTTTTGGGATAATTTTCTTCTCGGATTTCTTCAAAGCGTCTATCAGCGAATTGCGTGGTGGTTTTGGATTTGATAATTTCATTGAAATTTTTTCTTTTTTCACTCTGCTTCTCTCGAACCGATTTGTTTCCACGCCAATTTTCAAGAGCCGCTTTTTCAGCTGGGCACTTTCGTCAATTTTGCTCTTGTCAATATTCCTTTATTTTTCAAGAACCATGTTCGTCGTATTCTTCCTTATCGGATTTTCCCTGTTGGGCTACGCAAAGGTCACTGCAAAAGGGCTCAAGATGGCCGGTGCTTTACTTATTATCGTGCTCCTTGGTTACGCATACATTTTTTCAATAAAACTCGATCGCAACGCCAAGGGCGTAGAAGGTTTTCTTTACAAGATTAAGATTGCTCCCGAAGAGATCTTTAAAGCGAAAATTGATCGCGAAAACCATGAGGAACTATGGGATCATTGGCGCGGATATGAAGCCAGCAGGGCATTTGTTTTAATTAAGAACAATCCTTCAAGTGCAGTTTTAGGCACAGGATACGGATCGTTGGTAAATTTAAAATTTAGGGCGCCTCTGGGTGAAGACGGTATGCGATATATATCAACACTGCATAACGGCTATATGTTTGTATTTTATAAAACGGGAGTGGTTGGCCTGCTGCTGCTGCTGCTCTTTTTAATTAACTTGTATTTACGTATTTACCGTTCTGCAGATAACCCTTCGCATGCTTACATTCTAAAATTAATTTCCACGATAGGATTGTTTTACCTGTTTACAACGTTAATTATTACCGGTATTTTTATTCCAAAAGATACTATAATTTTAATTTTAGGTGGTAGCCTTGCGCTGGAACGTGTCAATGCGGCAAAAAATCAATTGATAGATGTATAAAGTGCGAATTTTTGTGGATTGCCATGTTTTTGACGGTACTTTTCAGGGCACCACATCCTATTTGCAAGGTCTATATACGGAATTGATAAAAGACAATACAAAGCAATTTTTTTTGGCGGCTGTAGATATTGCTAATCTAAAGTCTGTTTTTGGTGAACACCCAAACGTGCAGTACTTAAAATATTCTTCTGCCAACAAGTTTCTGCGTCTTTTGATAAACATTCCCTTTCTGCTAAAAAAGTATCGAATCGACTATGCCCACTTTCAATACATTATACCACCAGTAAAACTCTGCAAATATATTGATACAATTCATGACGTATTGTTTTTAGATTTTCCACAGTATTTCCCGAAGTCTTACCAATTTAAAAACCGTCATCTTTTTCAATGGAGCGCAAATCACTCCGATGTCGTCTTAACTGTATCTGAATATTCTCGCGAGCGGATATCACATCATTTTAAGATTTCAAAAATCAGCATCACACCAAATGCGGTGGAACCCGTTTTTTTTGAAAAATATGACAAAACAGCAATATCTGAGGAAGTACTGACAAAATATGGCATCGCCAACTATTGGATTTTTATAAGTCGCCATGAACCTCGGAAAAACCGCCTACTATTGTTGCGAGCCTTTGCGGAAAGCGATTATCACAACAATTTTTCGCTGGTGTTTGTTGGTCGGATGGCAATCCCTGATCCTGAATATGATAACTATTTCAGGCTGCTTCCAGATAAAGTCAAAGGAAAGATCCTTAACCTTGAGAGTTTGAAATCTTTCGAGATGCTTAAGCTGATCCGCGCAGCTTCCCTGTCAATCTATCCGTCGTTTGCTGAAGGTTTCGGAATTCCACCTCTTGAATCGGCCGCAGCCAGAATCCCTACAGTTTGCTCGAACACGACCGCGATGGCAGATTTCACGTTTATGGAAAACTGTTTGTTTGATCCGTCAGATATCAATGATTTGTTGGAAAAAATTAAGATCGCGCTGGCCGACAAGGATTTAATACGGAAACAAATAGCTATTTCAGAAAATTACAGTTGGTCAATATCAGCCAAGCGGTTCCTGGAAGCTTTGGAACTGATTTAACGATATTTGTTTGGGAGCTAAATAAAATAGGTTATTGCGCCGTCCTTTACTATTTTTGTCAACCCTGAACTACCACACGTCTCGATGAAAATAGCAATTTTAGGAACACGCGGAATACCAAATCACTACGGCGGTTTTGAACAATTCGCTGAGTATTTTTCGCTCTACCTTGTTGAAAAAGGGCACGAGGTTTATGTTTACAACTCGCACAACCATCCCTATCAGGAGAAGACCTACAGAGGTGTAAATATCCTGCATAAAAATGATCCCGAACATAAAATAGGCACTTCAGGTCAATTCATTTATGATTTGAACTGTATAATTGATTCACGAACCCGCGGATTCGATATTATTCTACAGTTAGGATATACGAGCAATTCAATTTGGTGTTTTTTACTTCCGAAGAACTCCTGCATCATCACCAACATGGACGGAATGGAATGGAAAAGAACCAAATATTCCGGCTTAACCCGAAAAATGCTCAAGGTTGCTGAAGGATTAGCCGTACAAAGCAGCAATGTCTTGATTTCAGATTCTCTTGGTATTCAAAACTTTTTGAAAGAGAAATACAATAAAGATTCGACTTTTATAGCATACGGAGCAAATCCGTTTGAATCTCCAAACGAAACTATTCTATCCAAATTTGACGTTCATAAAGAGCAGTACAACATGCTAATTGCGCGCTTTGAGCCTGAGAATAATATCGATATGGTTCTTGAAGGTGTTGCAATGTGTAAAGATGAGACACCAATTCTGGTGATCGGAAACCATGACACAAAGTATGGCGCCTTCCTTAAAAATAAATACAAAAATTATTCGAATATCCGATTCGTAGGAGCAATCTACAACATGGAAAGCCTGAATAACTTACGGTACTTTTCAAATCTATACTTTCACGGCCATTCAGTTGGCGGTACAAACCCTTCGTTGTTGGAAGCTATGGCCTCCAGTGCATTGATTGTTGCGCATGATAACATCTTCAACAAAGCCATCCTGAAATCAAATGGCATCTACTTTTCAGGCGCCGACGATGTAAAAAATATTCTGCAGACTGTCAAAAAAATTAATAACTTGCAATTGGTCAGGAATAACTACAACGCCATATTGACCGACTATAACTGGAATAAAATAAATGGGGAATATCTACAATTATTCGAAACTTCTATTTCAGGATATTCTAAAGGAAAACAAATCTAATCCCCTTTTCGTTTTTATCCTTTTGCTGATGGTAACCATTCAAACTGGTTATGCTGTAAGCAATATCGCTCTCGGTTTGTTAATACTGGCAACTCTTTTCACAGTTAAAAAGGCACATATAAAATTGGAGTTTCCGTTGTTGTTGCCCGTTTTAATGTATGCCTTGATGCTGCTCTCGTTAATCTGGTCCATCGACAGTGGCGGCACCATCAAAGCGCTTGGGAAAGAGATCGCGCTGTTTCTGATCCCGATTTGTTTTATGCTTTTCCAAAGTCTATCAGCTGAACAAAGGCAAAAACTCATCAAATATTACTGCTACGGAATCCTGGTGTTTTGTGTTTTCTATTATATCAGGGCATTGGTACGGTATAATACGACCGGAGATTCATCGGTATTTTTTTACCATGAACTTGTTACGAAAGATGTACACGCTGTTCACGTTTCAGTTTATGTGGCAATCGCATTTTTCTGGTTTTTCACTCACGCCTCAAAGTCGTACTTCTCCATTATTGCGTCGGGCTTTTTACTGATCACCATATTTTTATTGTCTTCTAAGAATATTATCGCGGTCATAATCGTGTTGATCGGGATTTATCTGGCTTTCTATTGGAAATATTCCAAAAGGTTCCGTATGAAAAACCTGATCCTGTTCCTGCTTCTGCTTACGCCAATCTTCTTCGCCGGAAAAATTAAACAGCGGTTCCTGATAGAATACCAAACGGTTGCCGATGAAAACACACTGAACACTGAAAACAAACTTTCCGGAGCCGTTTATAATAAAAGTATCCGGGAAGCCTGGACGAATGATACGTTCACTGCCAGTGATTATTTTCCGGGGACGGCTTTCCGCGTTTATCAGTTTAGGATCTTTACCGAAATGTTGCAGGAAGATCCAATCTTTCTCACAGGTTATGGTTTGGATGCGTCAAAATCAAAAATAATGGAGAAATCCACCGAACATGGTTTGCATCCCGGCTACGGAACTTATAACTTTCACAATCAATACGTACAAAACTTTGCCGACCTCGGAATCTTCGGACTCCTGTTGTTGATTCTGATGCTTTTCATAAATCTAAAAAATGCTTTCAAAACAAAAGATTTTGCGCATATAGCTTTCGCAATTCTGATGATAAGTTTATTTTTGACCGAATCATTTTTATGGAGGCAAAGAGGCGTCATGTTTTTTTCCCTTTTTTACTGTCTTTTTAATGCGAGGCACGATATTGCTTCCTACAACACCAAAACATCAATATGAAAAGAGTGCTAATTACCGGTGCTGCGGGTTTTCTTGGATCGCACCTGTGTGACCGCTTTATTGCCGAAGGATATTATGTAATCGGAATGGATAACTTGATTACAGGTGATTTAAAAAATATAGAACACCTTTTCAAAGACAAACATTTCGAGTTTTATCACCACGACATTACCAAATTTGTACATGTTCCTGGTGAAATTGACTACATCCTTCACTTTGCCTCGCCGGCAAGTCCGATTGATTATCTTCGTATTCCCATCCAAACCTTAAAGGTTGGTTCACTCGGAACTCACAACCTTCTTGGATTGGCACGCGTAAAGAAATCGCGGATTCTCATTGCGTCAACATCAGAAGTTTACGGAGATCCATTGGTTCATCCGCAAACCGAAGAATATTACGGAAACGTCAACACAATAGGGCCGCGCGGTGTTTATGACGAAGCAAAGCGCTTTCAGGAATCGATTACGATGGCTTATCATACTTTCCACGGATTAGAAACCAGGATTGTCCGCATCTTCAATACATATGGTCCAAGAATGCGACTCAATGACGGGCGGGTTATCCCGGCTTTTATCGGACAGGCATTGCGCGGTGAAGATCTGACAATTTTTGGAGATGGCTCGCAAACACGTTCGTTCTGCTATGTCGATGATCAGGTGGAAGGGATATTCAGGCTATTGCATTCTGATTATGCTTATCCTGTCAACATCGGAAATCCGGACGAGATCACTATTCGGGATTTTGCAGAAGAAATCATCAAGCTTACCGGAACCAATCAAAAAGTGGTCTATCATCCGCTTCCGATAAACGATCCGCTGCAGCGTCAACCGGACACTACAAAAGCAAAAGAACTTTTGGGATGGGAAGCAAAAGTCTCCCGCGCTGAAGGAATGAAAATCACATACGAATACTTCAAATCATTGTCATCCGAAGAACTTCTGAAAGAAGAGCACAAAGATTTTTCAAAATACATCATCTAAGTGAGGAAAAGGACAGGAAGATATTCGGGCTACATACGGCCGTTTTCGTATATAATTGATTTACTTGTGGTAAATCTGATGGTATACTTCATCTTACCTGATAATTTCCAATATTTTTCTTTTTACGCCTTCGTTTCTGCTGCCTGGATGATTATTTCAAGCAATACGGGATTCTACGAAGTCTATCGCTACACCAAAGTCATCGAGATATTAGGAAAGATCCTAAAGCAATATTTCATTTTGCTGATAGTCAATTTTGCATATATCGGATACTTCTCAAAATACTCCGACACCTCGATTGTACTGCAGTTTGTGACCTATTCATTGCTTATTATTTCGATAGTCAAGCTTTCGATCTATTACTTTTTACGACAGCTCCGGGTCTTATTCGGAGGTAACTTCCGCAGGGTTGTTATTGTGGGCAACGGAAAATCGGTTGAGCAACTTGTCACCTTTTTTAACGATAATCCGGATTACGGATACAAACTTGAACAGGTTTTTGATGTGGTCGAGAATAAAAAAGCGCAAATTGAAGCATGTTTCAGCTTTGTGATGGATCATAAAATTGACGAGATCTATTGTTCCCTGACTGATCTGGCAAACACCGATGTCAACCGATTCATCGACTTTACCGACAACAACCTGAAAATCCTAAAGTTCCTTCCCGACAATAAAGAAATCCTGTCGCGCAACTTCATGTACGACTACTATGATTATATCCCGGTTATTTCATTACGAAATATACCGCTCGATAAGATTGCGAACAAGCTCACCAAACGGGCATTCGACATTGTGTTTTCGCTTGTGATAATACTCGGGATTTTATCGTGGCTTACGCCAATCCTGTACGTCTTGATCAAAATGGAGTCAAAAGGCCCCGTATTTTTTATGCAGAAACGCAACGGGCTCAATTATGACGAATTTTATTGCTACAAGTTTCGTTCGATGCGACTAAACGAGATTGCCGATTTGTATCAGGTTTCTAAAAATGATCCACGGATCACTAAAGTCGGCAAGTTTATCAGAAAAACGAGCATCGACGAGCTGCCGCAGTTTTTCAATGTACTTTTAGGTGAAATGTCGGTTGTCGGACCAAGACCGCACATGGTGAGTCACACCGAAATGTACGCACGCCGTATCGACAAGTTCATGGTGCGTCATTTCATCAAACCAGGCATAACAGGATTGGCGCAGACCAAGGGTTTTCGCGGAGAAGTTGAAACCGACAAGGATATCATTTACAGGGTTAAATATGATATTTTTTACCTGGAAAATTGGTCGCTGTTATTGGATGCAAAAATAATCTTCCTGACGATTTACAACGCAATAAAAGGCGAGGCAAAGGCGTACTAAAAGACCTTTTTTTCTATAAGCGAGGCAACTTGGAGCGAAAGGTCAAATGTTATCTTTGAATGTTGTGAAACTTTAAGTTTCCTGTTATCTATGGCCCGCATTCCTTCTTCCGAAATAGCTTTTAAAACAGTATTTAAACTTTCGTAATTTCCAACGGGAGCAACCCATCCCAATTCGTTTTCTATAACGATATCCTCACCTTCGCCTCCGCCAAAATATAATATCGGAATTCCCAACGTACTATATTCAAATATTTTTGAAGGAACGGAACCATAAATGCGTGTCTTCAGCGGAACAAGCGCAATGTCGAAGGTTTCGAGCATTTGAATCAGTAAATGCCTTTCGAGCATTCCATGGAAGACGATGTTTTTATGCGGATTTTCACGCATATATACTTCAATTGCAACTTTTTCAGCTCCATCTCCGAAAATATGAAACTCAATATTTGCCGGAGTTTGCATATTTTCGCACACATCAAGCACGCCTTGTGCAACACCCAACAGACCTGCATAAAACATCTTTATATTTCGGTTTTCCGATTCACTTTCTGTTTGATTAACTACTTGGTGATCGGGATAATTTCGATATAAAAAACATTGTTTTTGAGGTACGATCGTTCGCACATGACTTATGATTTCATTCGACTGGCCTAGGATCAGGGTTGCATTCCTATAAATGAACTTCTCCATGATTAAAGCAACTTTATGCCCGATAGAACTTGTTCTGAGCGCACCCAATTCAATTGCTGCCGATGGCCATAAATCAGATACATTCAGAATGATTTTCTTCCGCTTTAGCGAAAGGATAAGAACCGAGACGAATGAAAGCAACAAAGGCGGCGATTGGACAACGATTTTTTTCGGCAGCTTTTTAAACAACAAATAAAAAAACAGGCATGTTGAAAAGGAAAGGATCGACAAAATCCGTACGAGCCCATTTCTGGAATTACTTGGATAGATCCACAACCTGCGTACATCGATCCCGCCCAAATTTTCCCTGATGCTGAACCTGCCTTTATATTGAGGAAAAAGCTTGCCTTTAGGATAATTAGCAAGCGGACAAATAACGGCCACTTTGTAACCATTCTCCTTCAATTTCAGTGCGAGCTGCTCAATCCGGTTTGCTGCCGCACCTTTTTCAGGCGGATAATAATTGGAAACGATCAGAATTTCTTCCACAGCTAAAGCTTTACAAGGATATCGATGATTCGTTCCGATGCTTTTCCATCCCAAAGATGTGGAATTCCACTTTCGCGTTTGCCATTTTGCAGAAAGAATTTGTAACGTTCTTCAAGTTCTTCGATTGATGTTCCAACCAAGGTGTTGGTTCCGATCGTTTGCGTTTCTGGTCGTTCGGTTGTGTTGCGCATGGTAAAGCATGGAACGCCGAGAACGGTCGTTTCTTCTGAAATCCCACCTGAATCCGTAATAACTGCAAAACAATTTTTAATCAGGTACAAAAACGATAAATAGCCTTGTGGTTCGACAAAGATGATATTCGAAAGATTTTGTTCAGAACTTCTCAAAATTGCATTTGTTCTTGGATGTATCGGAAAAATAATTTTCTTTTCTCCAGCCAATCCATTGATGCCGGCCAATAATATTTCGAGGTTGCTGATTTCATCTACATTCGACGGCCGATGCAGTGTCAGAACGACATAATTACCATTAGCAAGATCGTGCTCATCCCAAAACGTTGGCATTTTGAGGCGATCTAAATTCTGCAAAAGCGTATCGATCATCACATTGCCGACAAAATGAATATTGTTTGGGTTTGTACCGGATTCCAATAATTTGGCTGACGCCGATTCCGATGTCGTAAAAAAATAATCAGTGATGCTGTCGGTTACAATTCGGTTGATTTCTTCGGGCATCGTCATATCGCCGGATCGGATTCCGGCTTCGACATGTGCAACTTCTATATTGAGCTTTTTAGCAACGATTGCGCATGCCATCGTCGAATTCACATCACCAACGACAATTACAAGATCTGCCGGATTCAGAAGTAATTCCTGTTCGAATGCTACCATGATTGCGGCAGTTTGAGCTGATTGCGAACCGCTTTTCACTTCAAGATTACTGTGTGGCTGCGGAATATTAAGCTCTTCAAAAAATGTGTCGCTAAGGTTTTTATCGTAATGTTGGCCAGTATGAACAAGCCGATACCACAACGACGGAACTTCAGTCTGCTTTTTTTCGATCGCTTTGATGATTGGTGCGATCTTGATGAAATTCGGCCGGGCTCCAGCAACAATGGTAATTTTCATATTATGTTTATTGGACCAAAAGTATAAATAATAGTCTTATATATGCTTTATAACTTATTCTCGAGCAGAGTCGACCTGATGATCTGCGGTTTTCCCGATGGTGAATTCGGAATTATATCTACCTTCTGAAAGTGAATCTTCAAAGTGGATTCAGATAATATATCGATCTTTTGTTCAATTTCAGCCAATGTTTTTTCCTGAAGCGGAATCAATTCGTCTGTTCGATATTCTATGGTAATCGATTCAATTTCATGTTGGATGATGTGATATTGTAAAATATCGGGATAATATTCGAGAATTCCTGTAAAGCTGTGGACAATCAATGTTTTTCCATTTGATGTTTTGATTATGTCGGTTTCACGCCCTATAATTTTTTCAAGCAAAGGATATTTAAAAGCACGTGCTGACGGATATTTTTCTTTTGGCAGCATTTTTCCCAAGTCACCAAGTTTATACCTGATGAACGGCTGTGCGAGGTTTGAAAAGCAGGTAATCAAAACATTTCCCATTTCCCCATCTTCGACAGGATTTCCGTCATCATCAACGATTTCCACAAAAACATGGGGCGATGAAATATAATAGTATGGCACATCAAATCGGCACGCGATCAGAAATCCTTCCGCACAACCATAAGTATCGATGATCGACGGATCCGAAAAAGCAACCTTAAAATTTTTTTCAAAATGTTTGAATAGCTTGTCTCCTAATGAAACGATCGAAGAGATTTTAATGCTTTGGTTATTCCGGATCAGATATTCCGCAAATTCGTTGATAGCCGATGGATAGCCTATAATATGTCTCGTTTCCCGCGCAGTTACGTCTCTGTAAATCCGAGCAAAATCTTCATCGGACAACGAAAATGCACTCTGATAATTCACCCGGTAAAATAGATCTTTGAGTTTTTTGGGAAGTGTACGGTTTGGCGAGATGCCAAATTGCAAAATTGGATCACCAAATTTATAGCCGCCCCATTTATACCAGTGCGAACTGATGCCTTGCAGGTAGAACGAGTTTTTCTTTTCGGAATAACTGAACGATTGGACGCCGCTGCTTCCGCTGCTGAAATTCTTCTTTAGCTCCCGTTTAAGATACTTTTCTGATAGCAGCTGATCTGAATTTCCTCTGAGGATTACTTTTGTCAAAATTGGGAAACGATGCAGATTTTCTACCGTTGTTAAGGAATCGTCAAAGGTTATGTCTTTATAAAACGGCACATTTTCTATACAGTATTTCAGAATTTTTTCGAGGGATCGTTGTTGGATTTCGAGTAATTCTCCTGCAGATAACGTGTCATACCTGTCCCACGTTTTCATCGTCTGCAGATAATTTCCTCCGAAAATAAAGTCGCCTACAGGAAGTGCGATCTTTTCAATAAAAGAAGAATATAGGCTCATTTAGCTGGATTACTTTTCAAAAATAACACATACCAGCAACTAAGCTTCATTGCTGACTGATTTTTTAGCTTTTATTCTTTATTCCGTCCAAAAGCAAGTATTTTTGTGCCAAGAAATCTCACTTAAATGACAATTTTATTACTAGGATCGGGCGGAAGAGAACATGCGCTGGCTTGGAAAATGCTTCAAAGCCCGCTTTGCGAAAAGCTGTTTGTCGCACCGGGAAACGCCGGAACAGAAGCAATAGCAACTAACCTGGACATCAAACCGACAGATTTTGATGCCATTAAATCATTGGTGATTTCCGAAAACATCGAAATGGTCGTTGTTGGTCCAGAAGACCCGTTGGTAAAAGGAATTTTTGATTTTTTTGCTGCAGATGAAATGCTCAAAAATATCCCGGTTATCGGCCCGTCGAAACTTGGCGCACAACTCGAAGGCAGTAAAGAATTCGCAAAAGAATTTCTCGTCAGGCATAAAATCCCAACTGCGGCATACGACAGCTTTACGGCAGAAACCGTTGAAAGGGGTTGCGACTTTCTTGAAACACTTTCAGCTCCTTACGTTTTAAAAGCTGACGGACTTGCAGCCGGTAAAGGAGTTTTAATTTTAAATGATCTTAACGAAGCTAAAACCGAACTTCGCAATATGCTTGTAGGGAAGAAATTCGGTGATGCAAGTTCGAAGGTTGTAATAGAGGAATTTCTTGACGGAATTGAACTCAGTTGTTTTGTACTGACCGATGGCAGAAATTATAAAATTCTTCCGACAGCCAAAGATTACAAACGAATAGGCGAAGGAGACACCGGATTAAATACAGGCGGAATGGGTGCCGTTTCCCCGGTTCCTTTTGCAGATGCGGCTTTGCTCGAAAAAATCGAAACGCGAATTGTAAAACCTACGATTGAAGGATTGAAACAAGACGGAATCCCTTACAAAGGTTTTATTTTCATCGGGCTCATCAACGTCAGGAACGAACCGATTGTTATCGAATACAACGTAAGGATGGGCGATCCGGAAACCGAAGTTGTAATTCCGAGGTTGAAATCAGATCTAGTAGAATTGTTTCGGGCTGTCGCAGATCAGAACCTTGATCAGGTTTCACTCGAAATTGATGATCGAAGCGCAACGACGGTAATGCTTGTTTCAGGCGGTTATCCCGAAAGTTACGAAAACGGAAAAGTAATCAGCGGAATTGAAAATGTGGAAGATTCGATCGTATTCCATGCCGGAACAAAAACCGAAAACGGACACGTTATCAGCAATGGCGGACGCGTTTTGGCAGTTACATCATTTGGGAATGATTACCGAGAGGCCATAAAAAAATCTTACCAAAACATAGAAAAACTAAGCTTTGATAAGATGTATTATAGAAAAGATATCGGCTTCGATTTATTTTAAGAACGAATGCGCAGTGGTATCTTGGTTTTCTTCGTTGTTTTCTTCGTGTAATCTGAGTTGTTTGATCCAGTAAACAGCAGCAACTGTACAGATAATCATAAAGATCCAGTTGATGATATTGGCGCCAACCCAACTGCTCAGTTCAAGTGAACGCAGGCCATCAAGTGGCTTAAACAAAAAGTCTACGAACAGTGTCTGTATTCCCTCAAAAAATCCTTTCATCTTTAAACATGTATTATATTTACAATACAAAAGTATAAAATATCCCTATGATTACAAGCCTTTTCAAAAAATCTACGCCATTAAATTATACTGTGCTGGTTCTTGCGGTTCTTGGGTTCTTTTTTATGTACCAATTACGATCTGCCGGTGAATCGGATGCTTCAGTATCACTTATCGAAAAAGGCCTGATTTTGATTGTGGTTTTTGCCTCTTTATTCGTCGTAAATTTTATCGCCAAGAAAAACGGGCTCAGCAAAGACAGCTCCTACACGGTTTTGTTTTTTCTGATGTTCCTGCTTTTTTTTCCTTCGATCTTTAATAATTTCGATATCATTGTTGCCAATTTCTTTGTTTTGCTTGCGCTTCGGCGTTTGATCTCGCTTCAATCCTTAAAGGCCTCAAAAGAGAAAATTTTCGACGCATCCATGTGGATCTTTGTCGCCACAATGTTTCACTTCTGGTGCATTCTGTTCATTGTGCTCGTGTTCCTCGCGATAATACTGCATGTAGCTCGGGATTATCGTAATTGGCTGTTGCCTTTTATAGCCTTTTTTGGAGTGTCGCTTACATTTCTGCTGTTCGCGCTGATGTTTGACGAAGCGAGAATCCAATATCTTTACACCAATTCCCAAATCGATGTCAGCATTGATTATTTTACAAACAACTTTCAAAACCTGGCTTTGTCACTATACGCCACAATCGCACTTTTTTTCGTGGTTTCTTTATTGATGACATTGTCAAATAGGCCGTTGATGCTGCATACCTCTTATCACAAAATCATAATGTTTTTTATTGTGGGAGTTACGATTTATGTGATCTCGCCAAATAAAAGCAATGATTTACTTCTATTTACAAGCGCGCCATTGGCAATGATGGCGACAAGCCACATAGAAATTACACATGTAAATTGGCAGAAAGAAGTTATTCTGGGTATTGCAATTGCATGCGGGTTTCTAACGTTTTTTACACAGCTATAGCTTACGTCCGTATGCAAGGTCTCCGGCATCTCCAAGTCCGGGAATTATGTAGTTCTTCTCATTGAGTTTCTCATCAACCGATGCAACCCATAAATGGCAACTATCAGGCAGATGTTCCTCGAGAAACGCAATTCCTTCCGGAGCCGCAATCACGACAGCAATATGTACCTGTGACGGATTCGAGGAGTTCACCAACTTATCATAAACTGCAACCATTGACTGTCCTGTGGCAAGCATCGGATCGACCAACAAAAGTGTTTTGTTGGCGATATCCGGAACTGCTTGGTATTCGACCTTAATTTCAAATTCATCATCATTATTATAATGATGCCGGTACGCCGAAATAAATCCGTTTTCGGCATCGTCGAAATAGTTCAGGAACCCGAGATGAAGCGGCAGTCCGGCGCGCAAAATCGAACACAACACAAGCTGTTCTTTAATTTGTGCGGTTTCTTTAAAGCCAAGCGGCGTCTGAATCTGCGTATTTTGATATTGAAGCTTTTTGCTGAGTTCGTAAGCAATGATCTCTCCAACACGTTCTATATTTCGGCGAAAGCGCATACTGTCATTCTGGATATTGACATTTCGGATCTGGGATAAAAAGTGATTCATGACGCTGTTGGCCTCAGAAAGATAATGGATTTGCATAAAGTGAAGGAGTGAAATTTTAGTTTATAAAAGTATAAAAAGTATCTTTGTTTAAAAATTTAATATATGTTTTCAAAGTTAGCCTATTCGGTTTTTGAACAGAGCATTAGTGATTACCATAAATATGACAATGTTGACCAGGCGATCACCAATCCATATCCAAAAGATCAGTTCGAGCACTTGCTGTATATGAAAAACTGGATCGATACCGTTCAGTGGCATTTTGAAGACATAATCCGCGACCCGAATATTGATCCGGTTGAGGCTTTGAAACTCAAACGTCGTATTGATGCATCAAACCAGGAACGTACCGATATGGTCGAATATATTGACAGTTATTTTCTGCAGAAGTATTCAAATGTACAGGTTAAACCTAGTGCAAAGATAAATTCGGAAAGTCCGGCATGGGCATTCGACCGACTTTCGATCCTTGCCCTAAAGATTCATCACATGCAGGAAGAAGCGTATCGTGCTGAAGCCTCGCAGGAACATCGCGATAAATGCATGGTGAAACTCAATATTCTTCTTGAGCAACGTACAGATTTGTCGACTGCGATCGATGATTTGCTAACCGATATTGCTAATGGCGACAAGTTCATGAAGGTTTACAAACAAATGAAAATGTACAACGACGACGATTTGAATCCGGTGTTGTACCAAGCCAAGAAATAGGCACGAGTGGCCAAAAAGATTAAACATATAGCCGTCATCCGACTTTCCGCAATGGGAGATGTCGCGATGACGGTTCCGGTTATAAGGGCTTTCGCCGACCAATATCCAGAGGTAAAAATCACCGTGATTTCGCGCACTTTTTTTAAGCCGCTCTTCACTACAATTCCCAATGCTGCTTTTTTTCCGTTCGATCCAGAAGGCAAACACAAAGGTTTCTCAGGATTGCTCCGTCTATATTCTGATATCAAAAAACTTGAAATTGATGCTTTCGCTGATTTACATAATGTATTGCGGTCAAAAGTGGTCAGTTCTTTATTCGCTTTAAGCGGAACAAAAACAGCGACCGTTGATAAAGCACGATCTGAAAAGAAAGCTTTGACACGTACCGAAAATAAAATTTTCAAACCACTGATGCCGATTATTGAACGGCACGCTAAAGTTTTTGAAGAATTAGGTTTTCCGATAGATCTAAGCAAGCCGACATTTCCCGAAAATGCACATCTGGGAAGAACCATTACAACAATCACAGGTCAAAAAGAGGATCACCAATGGATTGGAATTGCCCCATTTGCACAGTATCAATCAAAAGTCTATCCAGCCGATTTGATTCAAATCGTAATCTCTGATCTCGCACAAAATAGCCGCTATAAAATTTTTCTTTTCGGATCAGAAGCCGAAATAAAATTTCTTGATAATCTTGCTAATGGCGCCGGCAATGTAGTTGTGGTGGCCGGAAAATTCAATCTTGAACAGGAATTGAAATTGATCAGCAATCTTGATGTGATGGTAAGCATGGATTCAGCCAACGCGCATATTGCCGCAATCTATGGAATTAAAGTTATTACGCTTTGGGGCGCAACACACCCGTTTGCTGGGTTTGCTCCATTCAACCAGCCGTTTGATAATGCATTGACATCTGACAGGACAACATATCCGTTATTGCCAACATCTGTTTATGGCAACAAAGACGTGCCCGGTTATGAAGATGCAATGCGGACGATTACGCCTGAAGATGTTGTAGAAAAAATAAAGTCGTTCTTATAAGCCAATGATGAGGTCCTGAAATCTACACATCATCATAATCCACATACAACTCCGCCGATGTTGGATGTGCCTGGCAAGTGAGAATTAATCCCTGAGCAATTTCGCCATCGGTCAGGATCGCATTCTTTTTCATTTCAGCCGTTCCTGAAATAATCCTTGCGAGGCAACTGCTGCAGATTCCGCCTTGACAGGAATACGGAGCGTCAATTCCCTGCTTTAACGCTGCATCCAAAACAGTCTGTTTCTGAGACATTTCAAAAGTTGTTTCTTCGTCATCGACCATCACCGTAATTTTAGTGTGGCCTTCAAGCGATGCATCGATCTTCTTTTCAGCTTCGGTCGACGTAAACAATTCAAATTTGATGTCTTTTTCGTGGATATTGTGGCTTTTCAAAACATCGGCGACGGTCATGATCATTTCCTCCGGACCACATAAGTAGAATTTGTCAAATTCTATTTCCTTGTGCTTGTTGTTGAGGATAAAGTTGACGGTCGACTTCTCGATTCGGCCAAAAAGCTCACCTTCAACTTTGGCTTGGCTGTATACATAATGCACAAACAACCGTCCTGTATATTGAAGTTGCAGATCGTGAAGTTCGTTGTGGAAGATTGTGTCGTCAGGTGTTTTGTTTCCATATATCAATACAAAAGTGCTCAAAGGTTCTTCGTCCAAGACACTATGGATAATCGACATGATGGGAGTAATACCGCTTCCTGCGGCAAATCCGGCGTAATTTTTCTGCCGGGCCGCATCAGGCCTGAACGTAAAATTTCCTTCGGGAGTTCCAACTTCAAGTAAGTCACCAGCCTTCAGGGCTTTGTTGGCGAACTGCGAAAAAACGCCGCCTTTGAGTCCTTTGATCGCGATGCGCAATTCCTCATTTTTCGGTGATGAACATATGGAATAGGCGCGACGGATTTCCTGTCCGTCCAACGTCAGCTTTAAGTTAAGATATTGTCCGGCGGTAAATTTGTAGAAGTCCTTGAACTCTAACGGGACATTAAATAGTACCGAAACGGCGTCCTTAGTTTCGCGACGGACGTCTTTTATTGTTAGCTTGTAGAATGATGACATGTTAAAATTTTTGCAAAAGTACGAAAAACATAGCGAGCAGAAATCAGAACTCGATACCGATAAAAATACCTTTTTTGTTGTAACATTTTGCTACATTTAGTATCTTATTAACAACCAAAACAAAACTAATGTTCAAAAGATTTATAAGCTTGGAATGGAAGTCGTTTTTCCGGTCGGCTGCCTTCGGATCAAACCTTGTAATGAAAATCATAATGATATTGGCGGCTGTGTATTTCGCCACAATGTTCATTGCTTTAGGGTCTTTCTTGTATCTTGGGCTTGCCGAACTGGAACTTGAGCCCTTTCCAACTGTGAATCGATTCATGATCTATTATCTGCTGAGTGATTTGTTCATCAGGTACTTCCTGCAGAAAATGCCGGTGGTCAATATTAAGCCGCTGTTGAACCTTCCGGTCTCAAGAAGCACCATCGTACATTTTGCCTTGGGTAAAAGCGTTTTGTCTTATTTCAACTTTGTCCATTTCTTCTTTCTGATCCCGTTTACCATAGCGCTTGTTGTCAACGGGTTCTCCGTTAGTCACGCCGTATTATGGGCGATAGGCGTCGTCGCACTTATTTTTGCCAACAATTTCATCAATGTTCTGATCAACAACAAAGACCGGTTTTTTTATCCTGTTGTAGCTGCCGTGCTGCTGTTGGCGCTGTCACAATATTATAAATGGTTTGATGTAACTGATTACACGGGAATTTTCTTTACACAATTATATGAGTCGCCTTATTTCTTCCTGATTCCATTATTGCTTGTAGGCGCCCTTTACTGGTTCTCGTTCCACAACTTCAGGGGACAGCTTCATCTTGATACGGGACTTAAGAAGAAAAACGAGATCGCCCGCACTGAAAACTTTAATTGGCTTAACCAATTTGGAACCTTGGGAACGTTTCTCAAGAACGACATAAGGTTGCTGAAACGCAACAAAAGATCACGTGCTACTTTGTTCATGAGTATTCTTTTCCTTTTTTACGGACTGCTATTTTTCACGAATATGATTGAAGCGTATCAAAATCCGGCGATGCAAGTGTTTGCAGGCATATTTGTTTCAGGCGGATTCCTGTTTACTTTCGGTCAATTCGTGCCAAGTTGGGATAGCTCATACTATCAATTAATGATGAGCCAGAACATCCAGTACAAAGAATATTTGAGCGCGAAATGGTGGCTGATTGTTATTGCAACGGTCCTAGCGACGATACTCGCATCATTTTACATTGCCTTCGGATGGCACGTCTACATGCTGATTGTTGTCGGTGCGATTTATAATATCGGAGTCAATTCGCATCTTGTTCTTTGGGGCGGCGCATACGTAAAAACGCCGATTGATTTAGCAAGCAGCCGTGGCGCGTTTGGCGATAAGCAGGCATTCAACGTAAAAACGTTATTGATATCAGTGCCGAAGCTTTTAGTCCCGATGATACTTTATGCAGTCGGATATTATGTATATAGTGCTGAAGTGGGACTTGTACTTGTGGCACTCGCAGGCGTCCTCGGGTTTGCCCTGCGGAACAAAATGTTTACGATAATTGAAAGAGTTTACAGAACTGAGAAATACAAAACAATCGACGCCTACAAACAAAAAAATTAACATGATACAGGTAACACAACTGACAAAGAAATACAACGGAGTAACAGTACTTAATATTCCGTCACTCGATATTGGAAAAGGCGAAAGCTTTGGCCTTGTAGGAAACAACGGAGCCGGGAAAACCACATTTTTTAGCTTGCTGCTCGATTTGATCGAACCTACAACCGGCAAAATTGTCAGCAATCATGTCCAGGTTAATACCAGCGAAGCATGGAAACCATTCACTTCTGCGTTCATCGATGAAAGTTTCCTGATCGGATATCTTACTGCAGAAGAATATTTTTATTTTGTTGGAGACCTGCGCAACCAAAGCAAAGCCGATGTAGATGCGTTGCTTGCAAAACACGAGGAATTTTTCAATGGGGAAATCCTTAAAAGCAGAAAGTACCTGCGTGACCTCTCAAAAGGGAATATGAAAAAAGTTGGAATTATCGCTACTTTGATCGGAAGTCCGGAGGTTATAATCCTCGATGAGCCTTTTGCAAATTTGGATCCGACGACAGTAAGCCGATTAAAGAAAATCATCCGCGAACTCGCATTAGATCCAAATGTGACGATACTTGTGTCAAGCCATGATTTGGTTCATACGGTTGAGGTTTGCTCGCGAATCGTTGCGCTCAACAAAGGCGAAATCGTCAAAGACATCCAAACATCGGCACAAACGCTGCAGGAACTCGAAACGTTCTTTGCTGTTTAACCAATATTTTGGGCGTGCCGCTGCCGATAACTCGTTTGCTCCGCACTTCGTTTATCGGCAGCGTCAGGCTCTCGGCTTTATTCCCGGTAAAAACCGGGCGATGCCGCCTCCATCCTTCACGCAGTTCGTCGTTCCGTAGAGCCGGTTCCCAAAAAATCAGCCGTTTCTTCCGCTATGTCGAAAAGAAACGTATTTTTACCAGTCATTATACTAAAATCGGCTTTTAAAAGTTTAGGATTAAAACGTTTTACATTGAAAACCACTATACTTAAATATTCCCTATTCTTAGGGCTAATTCTGTTTATGATCGCTTGTTCGACCAAAAAGAACACTTTCATTTCGCGGAATTCACATGCAATCAGTACCGAATACAATATCCTTTACAATGGAGGCCTTGCACTGACTACCGGTGTCAACGAACTAAAAACCACATACAAAGATAATTTTTGGGAACAGCTGCCAGTCGAAAGAATGCAGGTAACCGAGGCCCAAATGGATCCGACCAAAGAGAAAAATCCGAATTTTGAACGTGCGGAAACCAAAGCGATCAAAGCCATCCAAAAGCACTCCATGAACATAGAAGGCGGCGAAAAGAATCCGCAAATGGATGAAGCGCACCTGATGCTTGGCCAGGCACGGTATTACGACCAACGTTTTGTGCCCGCTCTTGAAGCATTTAATTATGTACTTTATAAATATCCGAAAAGCGATAAGATCAACGAAGTAAAAGTTTGGCGTGAAAAAACAAACATGCGAATGGAAAACGACGCACTGGCTGTCAAAAACCTACGCGCGCTGTTGAACGACATCGATTTCAAAGACCAAATTTACGCTGATGCAAATGCCACTTTATCACAGGCATTTCTTAATCTTGCACAAAAAGACAGCGCGGTTTCGAGATTAAGACTCGCAGCCGATTTTACCAAGCTTGACGAGGAGAAATCCAGGTATCTTTTCATCTTAGGACAATTATACGAAGAACTTGGACAAAAAGACAGCTCATATATCGCGTTCCAGAACGTGATCAACATGAACCGGAAATCACCGCGGCAGTACGTGATGCAGGCACATGCTAAACAAGCCGGCCAATTTAATTATGCAAGTGGCGACACATTGGCTTTTACAGAAAAATTCAATAAACTATTGGGTGATCGGGAAAACCGTCCGTTTTTGGATATTTTGAATCATCAGATGGCTTTGTTTTATGACAAAAGCAAAAATCCTGACCGGGCAATCCACTTTTATAATAAATCGCTTGATGTACAATCAGCCGACGCGTATTTGACGGCATCAAATTACCGCAATCTTGCTGAGATCTATTTCGATAAAGCACGTTATGTTGACGCCGGACATTATTATGACAGTACGATGGTGCATTTAGAGCCGCGTTCAAGAGAATTTAAAGCAATTGAAAAGAAACGCCTGAATCTTGTTGACGTGATTAAATACGAAGGAATCGCAACGCGAAACGACAGCATTCTTCAGGTTGTAGCGATGCCTGAAAGCGGACGGGTCCGCTACTTCGAAGAGTACATTGAAAAACTTCGCAAAGAAGACGATATAAAAAGAGAGCTTGCCGAAAAGCAGGAACGAGCAAATGCCGCAAAAGGCCAGAGCGCAAATGACATGGCAAGTGCCGATCCGGGAACTGCCGCACGTAAAGCACCGCCAACATTGACTCCCGCTGCCGGAACTACGCCAGCAGGTAATTCAAAACCAGGCGATTTCTACTTCTACAATCCGACGACAGTCGCATATGGAAAGGCAGAATTCCGAAAGAATTGGGGTGAGAGAAGCTACTCCAATAACTGGCGGTCAGCTGGCGCAGGAAGTTCAAACAATCAGCAAAACGATGGTGACGATACTGAACTGACCGAAGCGCAAATTCAGGAAAAGGCAAAGCTTGCAGCTGCAGCCGATGCGAGATATACGCCACAATTTTATCTAACGCAACTTCCTACAGATCAAAAAGTGATTGACAGCATTGGAAAAGAGCGCAACTTCGCATATTACCAGTTAGGTGTCATCTACAAAGAGAAGTTCAAGGAATACCAACTTGCGGCAAACAAGCTTGAACAATTGCTTAAGAACAATCCAGAAGAGCGGCTTATCTTGCCATCGCTTTACAATCTGTACAAGATTTATGAAATCATAGATCCGAGTAAAGCACTTGCGATGAAAAGCCAAATCATAAGTCAATACCCGGATTCCAGATATGCGCAAATTTTAAGTAATTCCGACCTTTCGGCAGTTGCAACCCTGACTCCGGAAGCGGCTTACAATACATTGTACAAAAGATACGAGACAGGTGATTACCGCACTGTACTGACAATTGCTCAGGATGCGATCGATCAATATACAGGTGAGGAAATGGTGTCAAAATTTGAACTTTTAAAAGCGCACACCATCGGTAAGCTCAGCGGATTGGACGAATATCGGAAAGCGCTGAACTACGTTGCTTTATCGTATCCAAATAATACTGAAGGAAAACAGGCAGAAGCACTTTTAGGAACCGACATCATCCTAATGGAAAACCTGCAGTTCAACGAAGGTGAACCACGCAGCTGGAAGATCCTTTATCGCGCAGCAGAACCGGAAGATAAGAACACGAAAGCATTGCGTGATAAGCTAAAGAAGTTTGCGTCTGAAAGGACTGCTGAAAAGCTTACAACTTCACTAGATATTTACACCATGGACAAAAATTTTGTTGTAATCCACGGAATCAGAAGCGAAGAATCTGCTAACGGAATTGCAACCATTTTGCGTGACTACAAAGAATATAGAATCGCCGATGCTCCAATTGTGATTTCAAGCGATAATTATCGTGTTGTCCAAATCAAAAAGAACCTTGAAGAATATCTTGTTGATCCGAAAAAACCGGCCGTGGCAAAAGCAGCTCCGGTTTTAAAGAAAGTTGAGCAAGCACCTGAGCAGGCTCCAGTCGGAACGCGTGCTGTCAAAGCCAAACCGGCACAAGCCCGATCTTCATCAACTCCAACAACAACGACAAACCCGGCAATGCCGCCCAGCATCGCGATGCCGCCACAAGGAGACGACGAGAAGCCGGAGCCAAAAAAGAGATAATATGTTTGATAAGAATCCGAAGTCATATACCGATTTGCTGGGGAAAACAAACAGGATTGTCGAAGGCACCATGATAAAAGGAGATATTGCTTCGCAAGCCGACTTCCGGCTCGATGGCGAGCTGACAGGTAATTTTCTTTCTAATGGAAAAATAGTGATCGGTCCTGCAGGAAGTGTCATAGGCGATATTATCTGCAGAAATGCCGATATCGAAGGCAAGTTTGACGGCAAAATCCAAGTCTCGGACATTCTGAACGTAAAAGCAAAAGCGAGCATCCACGGCGAAGTAATTTGTGGAAAATTATCTGTCGAACCCGGCGCCGAATTCAGTGCAACCTGCGTAATGAAACCAAATGTAAAAAATCTGCCGATACATGAACGACAACCAAAACCTGAAGAAAAAGCAGGGTAACAAATGGCTCGCACTGATCAACATCCCAATTCAAATGGGCGTCATCGTGTTTTTATTCGCTTATGGTGGGAATTGGCTTGATGAGAAATATCCAAATCCGCATAATTTGTATGTCAAGATCCTGACTCTTCTTGGGGTTGCAATCGCATTCTATAACATCAATCGCCAGTTGAAGGACATCAATAAAATGGATCAATAATGTCGGCGTCAACCTTTCGCCCGGTCCTCGAAGTTATCATTCTGGCAGTTGTAAGTTTCCTGTTACATATACTGCTTTTTTATGTTCTTGGTATTGAAACACGCGGCTTTACATACTCCATTCTGCAACAGTATACTTGGTTTCTGGCCGGATCTTTATTTACAACACTTGTCGTGATATTCGTGCGGCAGCGCAATATCGACAGCGTCGGAAGCACAATGATGCTGCTCACGTGCGGTAAGATGGTCCCGGCCTACATGGTTATGCATCCTGTAATCACTCTAAATGATGCAGGTCATTCTGCTGAAAAGGTCAACTTTCTCATAATCTTTGGTATTTTTCTTATTATCGATACGCTTATTGCCATCAGGTTACTAAACCGCAATGGGTGAGGGATTTTCTGATTCAGCAATAGCACATGTTAATGGCTTCACAAATTTGAACATAAAGCAATAGATCGCTCAAAATGCAATAATTCTGTCAGAAATTATTTTTGATATAGCTTTTGATTATTAATAAAAAATGTACCTTTGCACCAAATTTCAGAAGTATAATTTAAGCTAGTTACAAGCTATGGTGTTTATAAATAAATCGTCCCGATTCGTAATAGTTGCCTTAGTCGCCTGCTTGCCGTTCATCGGTTTTGCAAACCCTGAAAAAGACTCTGTACAAGCACAGCCTGCGACTCATAATGAGCA
>DASVRQ010000033.1:0-126463 GCA_036388535.1 Flavobacterium sp.
ACCACTTCAGATGATACATACAATATCCTCTTTTCCTCCATAAATATTTTATATTACTTATTGTCAACAATAAACAACTGCAAAATTACAAATATTTATGCAGTTATTAACTAATATCTTAAGTTTGCACCTTATTTTAATAAAAAGCACATGCTGATTTTCCACAGTCAGGCTGCGTTGTCGGAGCATTTGGCTTCTATAACCGACCGAAATTCAACAATCGGGCTGGTGCCGACGATGGGCGCATTGCACGACGGGCATCTGTCACTTCTAAGTGAATCGCTGGCAAAAAATTTGATTACCGTAATCAGTATTTTTGTCAATCCGACGCAGTTCAACAATCCGGAAGATCTCGCAAAATATCCGCGAACTCTTGACAGCGATATCGACAAAATCAGCAACTTAAATACTGGCATAATCATTTTCGCGCCTGATGTCGAGGATATCTATCAAGACAAAACCGTTGCCGAACCGTTTGACTTTGACGGACTTGAAAATAAAATGGAAGGGAAATTCCGTCCCGGACATTTCGACGGAGTCGGAACGATTGTTAAGCGTCTTTTCGAAATTGTAAAACCCACAAATGCTTATTTCGGGGAAAAGGATTTTCAGCAATTGCAGATCGTCAGAAAAATGGTAGCAAAAACCGGCTTGCAGGTCAAAATCGTCGCATGTCCGATCTTCCGGGAAGCAAACGGACTTGCGATGAGTTCGCGCAATGAAAGACTGACCGCAGGAGAACGCGAAAATGCCGCCGTGATCTATCAGACATTACTCGCTGTCAAAGAACGGTTTGGCACAGAAAGTGCAGCTCAGGCTGCGGAATATGTGGCAGGAATATTCCAAAAACATGCCGAGTTCAAGCTGGAATATTTTGAGATCGCAGATGAAGCTACCCTGACTACAGCAGATGTATTCGACAAAAAAATCAAATACCGCGCATTCATTGCCGTGGTTCTCAACAATATCCGATTGATTGACACCGTTTCACTAAATTAATTACCTTTGCACCATGCAAATTCAAGTTGTAAAATCGAAGATACATCGGGTTACCGTAACAGGTGCCGATCTCAATTATATAGGAAGCATCACCATTGATGAGGCCTTGATGGAAGCTGCAAATATTGTCGAGGGCGAAAAGGTTTCAATCGTCAACATCAATAATGGTGAACGGCTCGAAACATACGTCATCAAAGGAAACCGGAACAGCGGCGACATTACTCTAAATGGACCGGCTGCAAGGCTGGTACAACGTGGCGATATCATCATCATCATTTCTTACGGAATTCTTGATTTTGAAGAGGCCAAAACTTTCCGCCCAACGCTCATTTTCCCAAATGAGAAGGACAATTCACTGACCTGATCCTTGAAGAACCGGCTAGGAAAATTTTTATCTGTCGTGCTTCCATTGCTGCTGGGAGTTATTCTTATTGTTTACACTTATCAGCAATATTCGCCGGAGCAAATCCGGACAATACAGAGCTATTTTCGCGATGCCGATTATTTCTACATCTTCCTGTCGCTTATCATTGCAACGATTGGGGTTGTTTCGCGTGCTTACCGATGGAAATATTCGCTCGAACATATGGGCTATAAAACTTCGTTCGCGAACAATTTCTTCGCCGTCTCGATTGGTTACATGATGAACATGACGATTCCGCGATCGGGTGAAATATCACGTGCACTCATCGTCAAAAAATACGACGATATTCCATTCGACAAGGGCTTCGGAACTATTGTTGCCGAACGAGTGGTAGACACGTTAATCCTGCTTTTGCTGATTATTGTTGCATTCTTTGTACAATTCGACGTGTTTAAAACATTCGTCCTTGACAAGATTCCGTTTGAAAAGACGATGTGGCTACTCGGTATAGGCTCGTTTTTGATGATACTCTCGGGACTAGCGTACTTCTACTCCGAATTTTCGATTATCCTTACAATCAAAAAAAAGATTTCAGGCCTCAAGGAAGGATTACTCAGCATTGTGAAAATGGAAAAGAAAGGTGCTTTCATCTTTCATACGTTCCTGATCTGGCTCTCCTATATCTTGATGTTCTATATCACGATTTTTGCCCTCGGCGAAACAAGCACGTTGAGCCTGGGCGCAGTTTTATCCTCTTTTATCGTCGGAAGTTTAGCCATCGCAGTCACAAGCAGCGGTTTTGGAACATATCCGGTATTGATGGCAAAAATACTTTTGTTCTACAGTATCTCAGAACCTGTCGGAACTGCGTTTGGCTGGATCGTGTGGTCATCACAGATTTTACTGACGCTGATTACGGGTTTAATCTCGTTTTTGCTACTGCCAGTTTTCAATCGTAACAAATAATTTTATATATTGGCTTCCCCTAATTGATTGGCGTTCTCATTGATGCAGAAGCCTTTCAAACTTATCGCTTTATGAAATATTTGTACATCGCCTTTCTTCTGGCCGTTTCGGCAGGCGCATATTCCCAGACAAGGATCGTTGACACGATCACCTCCATAAAACTTAAAGAAGATCGTGAGATTATAATTGCGCTTCCACCGTCGTATGAAAAGAATCCGGGAAAAAAATATCCGCTGCTCATACTTCTTGATGGCGATTATCTGCTTGATCCATTTCTTGGGGCCTTGAATTATGGCGCTTATTGGGATGATATTCCGGAAATGATTATTGTTGGGATAACACAAAACAAAAACAACGAGCGCGAGACCGATTGTGCTGTCGGAGCTGAAACAGGCCTTCCTGAAGAGAAAGGGGAATTGTTTTTCGAGTTCATCGGAATGGAATTACTTCCTTCAATCCAGAAAAGCTATCGAATCGCACCGTTTAAAATCATAGCCGGACATGACACTACTGCCGGTTTCCTGAATTTCTTCCTCTACAAAACGGAACCGCTTTTTACGGCGTATATTTCAATGAGCCCCGAACTGCCGATGGGAATGGAAGAACAAATTCCAGAACGGTTAGCTGCAATCACGCAACCGGTCTTCTATTACCATTCGACTGCCGATGGCGATGTCAAAAAGATGCAGGAACGGATCAAGAAATTAGATGCCGGAGCAAAATTGGTCACTAAATCAACGTTCAATTACCAGTTTGACGAGTTTAAAGGAGCATCGCATTATTCACTTGTATTGCATTCGATCCCAAATGCATTGTACCAATTCTTTGCTGTTTACCAGCCTATATCATCGGTTGAATATACTGATAAAATCGCTGTTCTTCCTTCAGGTTATGTTGATTACTTAGTAAGTAAGTATGATGTTATGGAGAAAGCGCTCGGCATAAAAATGCAAATTCGCATGAGCGACTTCAAAGCAATTGAAGCTGCAATCCTAAAAAATAAGGCATATACCGAATTTGAACGTCTTTCAGAACTTGCAAAGGACAACTATCCGAAAAGCATGCTGGCTGATTATCATCGCGGCCTCATGTATGAAAAAACCGGCGAAACCAACAAAGCGGTCAAGGCATACATGAACGCTTTTCAAAAGGAAGAGGTTGGCGACCTGACTAAAGACATGATGCTTGATCGGGCCGAGGCACTTAAATAATAGCCTTGATGTCAAAAGTAAAAACTTCTTTTTTTTGCCAGAACTGTGGCGCGCAGTATTCGCGCTGGCAAGGCCAATGCAACTCATGTAAAGAGTGGAACACTATCGTTGAGGAAGTCATCCAAAAGGAAGAAAAAACCATTTGGAAAAGTGCTGCCTCTGATTCGAAACGCATAGTGAAACCTTTAAAAATCACTGAAATTGATTCGGCTCTTGAAATTCGCATGGACACTTGCGACGGCGAATTGAATCGGGTTCTGGGCGGCGGAATCGTGCCCGGATCTTTGATCCTGCTTGGAGGCGAACCCGGGATCGGAAAAAGTACGCTGCTCTTGCAGATTTCACTAAAGTTACCTTACAAGACTTTATATGTGTCGGGCGAAGAAAGCCAGAAGCAGATTAAAATGCGAGCTGAACGGATTACGCCAAATGGTGAAAACTGCTATATCCTTACCGAAACCAAAACACAGAACATCTTCCGACAGATCGAAGAAATTGAACCGGATGTTGTGATCATTGATTCCATTCAGACTTTACATACTGATTATATTGAGGCATCACCGGGAAGCATTTCGCAAATTCGTGAATGTACAGCCGAACTTATCAAATTCGCCAAGGAAACCAATGTTCCTGTAATCCTGATCGGTCATATAACCAAAGATGGAAATATCGCCGGGCCGAAAATCCTCGAACACATGGTTGATACCGTGCTGCAGTTCGAAGGCGATCGTAACCACGTTTACAGGATCCTTCGTTCACTAAAAAACCGCTTTGGATCTACTGCCGAACTCGGGATCTATGAAATGCAAGGAAGCGGGTTACGCGAAGTTTCCAATCCATCAGAAATCCTGATTTCACATCGCGAGGAAGAACTTTCGGGCACAGCGATCGCTGCAACACTTGAAGGAATGCGGCCATTGATGATCGAAATCCAATCGCTTGTAAGTACGGCAGTTTACGGAACGCCACAACGAAGTACGACCGGTTACAATGCCAAAAGGCTTAATATGATTCTCGCCGTGTTGGAAAAACGCGCGGGCTTTAGATTAGGCACGAAAGATGTCTTTCTTAACGTGACAGGCGGGATCTCGGTTGACGATCCTGCGATTGATCTTGCTGTCGTTGCCGCAATCTTATCATCAAATGAAGATATTCCCGTTGGCAAAGATCTATGTTTTGTTGGTGAAGTGGGACTTTCAGGTGAAATACGTCCGGTAAACCGAATTGACCAAAGAATACAAGAAGCTGAAAAGCTGGGATTTACCAAAATTTTTGTGTCGCGTTACAATAAGATTTCGCTCAAGGACACGTTTATCAAAATAATACTAGTCTCCAAAATTGAGGATGTTGCAGACCAGCTCTTTGGTTAAACCTGCAAAATTCTTATCTTTATACAATACCTACTAATGCGGAAATTTATATGAGAACCCGAAAACAGAAGGTGATTCTGGCGGTAAAAGTCATTGTTGTCATTTTAATACTCGCTATCACAGCATTTTATATTTTTCGGGAAAGCCTGCTCAAAAAAGCCATTCTGAAAGTCGAAACAAAGATAGAACGCGACTATGACGCCGATTTCTCGATTAAGGAAGCAAAGTTCGACGGTTTGACCGGAGTTCAGATGAAAGGGATTCTTCTAATTCCGCATAATGCCGATACATTACTGAACATCGAAAGTATTAAAACGACGGTCAGTGTCTGGAAATTGTTTGTTGGAAGTGTCCAACTTGGAACCCTTGAAGTCGAAAACGGTTTCATTCAATTGATCAAAGACGAACGAGGCCGCAATTTCGAAAGTTTCCTTCATCCAAAAGGTGAAAAAACTACAGAGAAAAATGATAATGATGATTCTAATATTGCCGAACGGGCATACAACATCCTGACCAAAGCCCTTAACTTGATCCCAACCGACATGCGCGTTGAAAACGTTTCGCTGCGGTGGAACGACATGGGGAAGAAATTTACAATGGATCTCAAACAGGTGCGGCTTGAAAACAAACAGCTTGAAGGCGCGATAACTGTCACAACCAACACCTTTAAGCAAAATTGGCGGATAGCGGGTTATGCCGATCCTCGAAATAAAAAGACCGACTTAAAGTTCTTTAATAGCGATGGAAGCGCAATCCGGCTTCCGTATGTTGACGAACGATTTAACCTTCACGCAGCTTTTGATTCGGTCCGACTCAAGGTTGACGATATCGATATGGATGGCGATGAACTGCAAATCGAGGGATTCACATCAGTTGCCAATTTACTTGTAAACCATCCTAAAATCGCTTCCCAAGATGTAAATGTAAAAAAAGCGGAATTCGAGTACCGGCTTAAATTTGGGCCGCACTTTATGGCAATCGACAGCAGTTCAACCGCGCTGGTAAATAGCATTAAGTTTCATCCGCATGTTGAATACAATGTTGAGAAAGACACTTTATATAAATTGTTTGTTTCTATTCCGAAGATGAAGGCTCAAAATTTCATAAATTCACTGCCTACAGGTCTATTTTCAAACTTCGAAGGCATGGTTGCAGAAGGAAGTTTCGACTACAAGCTCAATTTCATCTACAATAAGAACAGGCCGAACGCACTTGTCTTCAATAGTAAAATCAACAAAGAAAAATTGCGCATCGTAAAATATGGTGCTGCAAACCTTGCGAAGCTCAACGGATCGTTTACGTATCGTGCTATCGAGAACGGCCGGCCACAACGTGCGATCCTGGTATCGCCGGAAAATCCGAATTATACGCCGCTGAATCAGATTTCGCCGAACCTTCGAAATGCGGTTTTAACTGCTGAGGATCCATCCTATTTCCGCCATCGCGGATTTATAAACGACGCATTCAAACAATCGATTGTCCAAAATATAAAGACCAAAAAGTTTTCACGTGGTGCAAGTACGATCAGTATGCAACTCGTCAAGAATGTATTTCTGACGCGCGAAAAGACCTTGTCCAGAAAGCTTGAAGAAATACTCCTTGTTTATCTGCTTGAGAACAATCGGATAGCAAGCAAAGAACGGATGCTCGAAGTTTATTTCAATGTCATCGAATGGGGGCCGAATGTTTATGGCGTCGGCGAAGCATCAATGTTTTATTTCTCAAAATATCCATCAGAACTTACACTAAACGAATCGCTTTTTATGGCAAGCATTATTCCGAGGCCAAAAGCGTTCATGTGGCAATTTGACAGCAGTGCGCAGTTGAAGCCATTTGCGGTAAAGCGCAATAATTACATGCGCAATATCATGCAAAGGCGCGGATTGGTTGCGGCGCAGGACAGCATATCACTAAACCAAAACGTGACATTGTACGGCCGGGCAAGATCTTACGTTTACAAACAACAAAAAGACACTATAATCGCAATTGATACCTTACAGTTGGAAAAATTGCAGGAATTTGACGAGTTCGATTTTTAATTTGTAGTCATCTTCCAACCTTTTATATAAAATGATGCTCTATATGATTAAACTATAATCATGAGAAAATTCATTTTATCAATTTTTGTCCTGACGGCCTCAATTTCGCTTGCACAGAAACCAGTCTTTACAACTGCTAAAGTAAAATCGGCGACTGTCTACTTTAATGCAGCCGAGCTTTCATCAACGGCCTCTGTAAATCTTCCTGCCGGAACAAGCGAGATCGTGATCAAGAACGTGGCCAACAACCTTAACGAAAGCACGGTTCGCATTGGCGCACCTTCAACGCTGACGGTAATGTCGGTGCAATTCACAAATAACTATATATCGGAATACGATATTGATGAAAATTCGCCTGCAATCAGAAAGGTCCGCGACAGCATAAGGATTGTGCAAAAAGACATCAACAAAATCCAGATCGAGAAGGTGTCGTTAAGCAAGACCGTGGACCTATTGGATCAAAATCGGCAAGTCAGCGGCATCAATACCGGATTAAGTGTCGCCGAATTGATAAAGATGGTTGACTATTATAAGGTCCAACGCACGCAACTCAATTATGCCATCACAAATTTGCAGGAAAAAGAAACTGCATTATCCGAAATCCTGGATCGCCTCAATAGCAAATTGGAGATTGATACCAATAAAGAAGAAAAGCTTTCCTCAGGAAAACTGATTCTCCAAGTTATGAATGATGTTGCCGGAAACGTTCCGCTTGACTTGTCTTATATCACAAATGCTGCGTCGTGGCGTCCATTTTATGACTTGCGTGCCGATAATATTACGTCGCCGATCAACATGCTTTACAAGGCTCAGGTTGCACAAAATACCGGAGTTGACTGGCGCAAAGTAAAACTGGCCTTGTCTAGCGGAACACCGAATCAAAACAATCAAGCGCCAATATTACATGCATGGTTCCTGCAGTATGGCCGCGCCGACCAAGGCTACATCGATGACGCTGCTGTTTTAAACTCAATCCAGGGACGCGTTGCAGGTTTGGAAGTCAAAAAGGAAGCATCCTACGTGGCAGCAAATGTGTCTCCACATACGACGATTGTCGAAAATCAGCTCAGCGTCACGTTCGACATTGATATTCCATATGACATTTTATCAAATGGCAAAACGCATAGTGTATCACTGAAAGATATTAAACTGCCTGCATCTTACCATTATTATGCTGCGCCAATTGTTGAAAAGGAAGCGTTTTTACTGGCGCGGATCAGCGAGTATTCAAAATATAATTTACTTCCTGGCGAAGCAAATATCATTTTTGAAGGAATGTATGTTGGCAAAACGATGATCAATCCGAATCAAACTTCAGATACCTTGAACCTGAGCATGGGAAGGGACAAAAAGATCAGCATCACACGTGAAAAGGTCGTCGATAAATCAGGGACTAAATTTCTTTCTGCTTACAAAGAGCAAACATTTACGTATGATATTACAATACGAAATAATAAAAAAGAAGGTGTTGAGCTGATGCTGAAAGACCAATATCCGTTAAGTCCGGATAAAGAAATTACAATTGAACTACTGCAAAGTGACAAAGCAAAGGTCAACGCCGAAACAGGAATCCTGACCTGGGATCTAAAACTCGCCGCGAACGAAACTAAAAAGATCCGTATCAGTTACAAGGTGCGTTATCCGAAGGACCGGATAATCAACAATCTGTAATGGAAATCCCGGACAAATGTTCGGGATTTTTTTTGATACCACGCTAAATCGTTCGTTTACAGTTGGTAGGAATGTTTAGCTCAAAATCGTATATTTACTAGAATCCAAAAATTATATATTATGAAAAGAAACTTTACTTTACTTTTTCTGCTTTGGTCTGCGGCATTTTTTGCTCAGACAATCGGAATAACGCCGTTTGCAAGCGGACTTTCGGGTGTTGTTGAGATTACCCATGCAGGTGATGCCCGACTTTTTGTGGTACAGCAAAGCGGCTCGATCAAAATCGTGAACTCAAACGGAACCGTAAACGCAACCAGCTTCCTTACATTAAATTCTTCTATTGTACTTTCTGGTGGCGAACGTGGCTTGCTGGGATTGGCTTTCCATCCTAATTATGCTACCAACGGATATTTTTATGTAAACTATACTCGTGCCGGCGATGGTGCAACAGTTGTGGCGCGTTATACAGTAAGCTCGGATCCTAATGTTGCAAATCCCTCGAGCGCGGTCGTACTTTTAACTGTTGCGCAACCATTCTCTAACCACAATGGCGGAACAATCAAATTTGGACCAGACGGATATTTGTATGTTGGTATGGGCGATGGCGGAAGCGGTGGCGATCCGGGCAACCGTGCGCAAAATATCAATGAGAATCTAGGAAAAATGCTTCGGCTTGATGTTGATTCGGGTTCGCCTTATGCTATTCCGGCTGGAAATCCATTTGTTGGAGTTGCAGGAAACGACGAAATTTGGGCAATTGGATTGCGAAATCCGTGGAAGTTTTCATTTAACCGGCTTAACGGCGACTTGTGGATTGCGGATGTTGGACAAAATGAAGTTGAAGAAATCAACAAAGTTTCAAATCCGCTTACGCCAGGTTTAAATTTTGGATGGAGATGTTACGAAGGAACCGTTCCTTATAATACTTCAGGATGCCCGGCTGCTGGAACGTTGACAATGCCTTTAGGACAATATACCCATACGGCTACGGGCGGATGTTCAATTACCGGCGGCTATGCGTACACTGGAACTACCTATCCAAATTTCGCCAATAAATATTTTTTTGCAGATTATTGCCACGGGAAAATCAACTACATGACCAATACGGGAGCAATCACTTTCTCACCGTCTATCGCTAATCTAAATAATCCGACTACGTTTGGCGAAGACGTGAATGGCGAATTGTACATAGCTTCAAACAGTAACTCGATTTACAAAATCATAGATACTTCGCTGGCTGTAGACCAATTCACAAGATCGGGATTTACGTTGGCTCCTAATCCGGCAAGTGCCAATGTTACTATAACGCCCGGAGAAATGACATTTCCGGCACAACTTCAGATTTTTGACCTCGCGGGAAAACTTCTTCTCGACCGAAATATTGAACATACGAACAGTCTTTCAATTTCCACGGAAAGATTCCAAACCGGATTATATCTTGTTACAATTGAAGACAACTCAGGAAACCGGTACAGCTCGAAGCTGATCATTCAGTAGCAAAATTCGATTAACAGAAAAAGGTTCAGTGACTTTCGTCCTGAACCTTTTTTATATGATGACTGTTACCTGCTAAAGCTCGTTTAGCATTTTGGAGATTTCATCGAGTTTTGGTGTCAGGATGATTTCGATGCGGCGGTTGCGTGCTTTTCCTTCAACGGTTTCGTTGCTTGCCAACGGTGCATATTCACTTCGACCGGCTGCGGTAAGATTTTGCCTGTTGATTTTTTTGTTTTCTCCAAGAATTGAAACAATCGCAGTTGCGCGTTTGGTCGATAGATCCCAGTTGTCAGCGATTGGGCCTGAACCTCCGTAAGCATCGTCGTCGGTATGGCCTTCTATTAGAACGGAAATCTCTGGATTGTCACCCAGGACTTTGCCTACTTCTACAACAGCGCGACGGCCTTCCGTTCCAACTGCCCAGCTTCCTGAACTGAAAAGCAATTTGTTCTCCATCGAAACGTATACTTTTCCGTCTTTTTCCTGAACTGTGAGCCCTTTTCCTTCAAAACTGTTCAATGCTTTTGAAAGCGTCTCTTTGAGCTTTTTCATTGCCGCATCTTTGGAAGCCATCAGGCTTTCCAATTCGTTGAGTCGGTCAGAGCTTGCCTGAAGATCGCTTTTAAGCTTGTTTAGACGGTCTTGTTCCGACGCAAGTGCTTTTTCTTTAGCTTCCAATTGCGCCAAAAGCTCACGGTTTTTGTTCATGTTGCTTTGCAAAGCATCGTCACTGTTTTTTTCAAGCGCGTTGTAGGAAGACTGCAGCGTCTTATAATTTTTGTCGGCTGCCGCATATTGCATTTGCAGTTTGTCGCGTTCCGATTTCATCTTGTCGAATTCTGCCTGCAACGCTGCATAATCAAGATCCATTTGCTTGTTGATCTTGCTCATTTCGTCGTTTTCATCTGAGAGCTTTCGATTTTCTTTTTTGAGGTCGGAGAATTTGTTCTCGAGATCCGTGTATACTTTTTTTGATACACATGAGGTTGAAAGCACCAATATCAGCAATGCAACCGTAATTTTCTTCATTATCATCAGTTCTAATTTTCTTTGTTAGTAGGCTGCCCTAGCCCGGGTTGAAGCGGAAATCCTTTTTGGCTCTTATGATGAGATCCTTTCACTTTACAGGATGACAGCCAAAAAGATTGCAGCGTAAGACCGGAACAGCTCCTAGTTAAACTCCGCTAAAACCGGACAATGATCCGAATGTTTAGCTTCTTTTAATATTATCGCCCGAGTCAGTCGTCCTTCAAGCGGTTTTGTCACCAAAATATAATCGAGGCGCCAGCCTTTATTGTTGGCGCGTGCGTTTCCGAAATTGCTCCACCATGTATAGTTATGCGGATCTTTGTTGAAATGCCTGAAGCTGTCGATGAAACCATTGTTGATGAACATGTCGAGCCAGTCGCGCTCCTGCGGAAGAAATCCCGATACATTTTTATTGCGCACAGGATCATGAATATCAATCGACGTATGGCAGATGTTGTAATCGCCACAGATCACAAGGTTTGGAATTTCATTCCGCAGTTCTGTGATATATTCGCGGAAATCGTCCATGTACATGAACTTATGCGGAATCCGGAGGCTATTTGTTCCCGAAGGCATATAAAAGCTCATTACGGAAACATCATCGAAATCGGCCCGAATGTTCCTTCCTTCAAAGTCCATGTGTTCGATCCCGGTTCCGTAGACAACATTTTTAGGCTCGGTCTTCGATAAGATCGCAACGCCGCTATAGCCTTTTTTTTGGGCTGAAAACCAATAATGGTACGGATAACCCGCTGCTTCGAACTCGGCCACCGGCACTTGCTCTTTAGTTGCTTTGATTTCCTGCAGGCAGATCACGTCAGGATCTGCCAGCTTAAGCCATTCGATAAAACCTTTGTTGATTGCGGCACGGATACCGTTGACATTATATGAAATGATCCTCATTATCGCGCGTGCGTTTGGTTTCCAAAAATAGTAAAAAGCGGGTAGCAAACATCAGGAATCTGAAAAGAAAATGAAAACTTGCTACAGTCGGCAATAGCGTTATTTTTCTATCTTTGTGGCAAACCAAACCAACATGGGGTTAGTAACCGCAAAAGAGGTTGCCAAGGCAATTAACGCTGAAAAATATGGTGTTTTCGGCACATTGTCAGGGTGGATTCTTATGAAAGTCCTCAAAATTTCGACCCTTAATGACGTTTACGACAGGAACAAGCATCTTCGTGATGTTGAGTTCCTCAATGCTATACTGGATGAATTCCAGATTAAGTTTGAAATTCCTGAAGAAGACCTCAAACGCCTGCCAAAAGGCGGCGCTTATATTACGATTTCAAATCATCCGCTTGGCGGAATCGACGGAATCCTTTTGCTCAAACTGATGCTGGAAAGGGAGCCGAATTTCAAGATAATCGCCAATTTTCTATTGCATCGCATCGATCCGATGAAACCGTACATAATGCCCGTAAATCCGTTTGAAAATCATAAAGATGCAAAGTCAAGTGTAATTGGAATCAAGGAAACGCTTCGACATTTAAGCGATGGGAAGCCACTTGGAATGTTTCCCGCCGGAGAAGTTTCCACTTACAAAGATGGAAAACTGGTGGTTGATAAACCATGGGAAGAAGGCGCGATCAAAGTTATCCGCAAAGCGCAGGTTCCGGTTGTCCCGATATATTTCCACGCAAAGAACAGCCGCTTATTTTACCTGTTGTCGAGCTTGGGAGATACATTGCGGACTGCAAAACTGCCTTCGGAATTATTGACACAGAAAGATCGAATAATTAAAGTCCGGATCGGGAAGCCGATTTCGGTATCGGAGCAGAACGAACACGTTACGCTTGATGAATATTCAGAGTTTCTGCGGCGCAAGACGTATATGCTTGCAAATCCGTTTGAGAAAGATGAGACCAATTTTCTTGATAAGGCAAATCTTAAAAGTGTAAAGAGTCCGAAAACCATTGCAACTCCTGCCAAACAGGATATGATCGTGGCTGAGGTAAATGCGCTTCGAAATACCGATTGCAGATTGTTGCAAAGCAAGAATTACGAGGTATTCTTTACTGAACCTGGCAAAATTCCGAATGTATTGCATGAGATTGGAAGATTGCGCGAAATTACATTTCGGGAGGTTGGCGAAGGAACGAATGAGTCGATCGATATTGATAAATACGACAAATATTACCGGCACATGTTTTTGTGGGACGACGACACGAAGCAGGTTGCAGGCGCTTACCGAATGGGATTGGGATCGGAAATCTATCCGAAATATGGATTGGAAGGATTTTATTTGAACGGACTATTCCGCTTTGAATCTGAGCTTCATGACATGATGCACAAATCAATCGAGATGGGACGTGCCTTCATCATCAACAGTTACCAACAGAAACCGATGCCATTGTTTTTGCTATGGCGCGGAATCATCCACATCACGTTACGTTATCCGGAACATAAATTCTTGCTTGGCGGCGTCAGCATCAGCAACCAGTTTTCGAACTTTTCGAAATCGCTGATGATCGAATTTATGAAGTCGCATTATTACGATCCGTATATCGCGCAATATGTACATCCGAAAAAGGAATTTAAAGTCAAACTAAAAGATGCCGATAAGGATTTTATCTTTGATGAAGCTGAAGCTGATCTTAATAAATTTGACAAGATCATTGATGAATTGGAGCCTGGAAATTTACGTTTGCCGGTGCTGATCAAAAAATACATTAAGCAGAACGCGAGGCTGATCGCTTTTAATGTGGATCCGCTGTTCAATAACGCGATCGACGGATTGATGTATATCAGGATTGCCGATATTCCCGCTAGCACGATGAAACCCGTGATGGAGGAATTTCAGGCGGAGCTTGAACGAAAGCTAGCGGAGAAGGGCGAATCGGCTTAGTGACGGAGGCTACTAGAACCAAGGCTTTTTTTCGACCTGGTACATTTGGTAAAATTCTTCGTCTGACTTCGTCAGATAAATAATTCCTTCAACAATCACAATGACACTCATTACTCCGAGGATAATAAATCCTATTATCAAACATGTTGTGACGATACCAATGCAAGAAACAATAAGGATTATTGCTCCTTCTTTGTTGTAACCCAAAATAAATTTATGGATTCCGGTCAAGCCGATCAGCAGCGCGAGAATTCCTGCTAAAACCTTTTTATTGTTTTGTGGGATTGGTTGCGGCCTATTCCAATTTTCGTGAACTGAATTCATGTCTGTGTAGTTTGTTGTTAGTAAAAGTATCTATTTTCCCGCAGAATAAACGACCAACAGTATATTCATGGAGGATTATCCGAAATACAGCATTTTAATTTTATCGACAATCACCTGCGCCAGCAGTTCATGGCTTTCGAATGTCCAGCCTGCAACGTGCGGCGAAAGGATCACATTTTCACTTTTTAGCAGATATTGAAAGGCTTCCGGAATATGATGGTCCGAAAACAGATGTTCAAAGGATGACTTTTCGTATTCTAAAACATCGAGTCCGGCGCCAAGGATTTTTCCAGTTTGCAACGCTGATACCAAATCGGCAGTTACCACATTTTTCCCGCGCGAAGTGTTGAGCAGCCAAAAGGGTTTCGAGAATTTAGTGATGAAACCGGAGTTGATCATTCCGTTGGTTAATGATGTAAACGGGACATGGAGACTGAGTACATCTGCATTTTGCTGTAATTCAGGAAGTGAAACCTGCTTTGCATCTGCGTCACCTCGGTTTTCATGAATATCGTAGCAGAGAACATCGACGTCGAATCCGCGAAGTTTTTTGGCAAATGCTTTTCCCATATTACCATAGCCGATTATGCCTACAGTTTTCCCGTCGAGTTCATGGCCGCGGTTCTTTTCCCGGTTCCAATGTCCGATTCTGATCTCGCGATCTGCAGCATTGAGCTTGTTGAACAGCGAAAGCAGCATCGCAAGGGAATGTTCGGCTACAGCGTTGCGATTACCTTCAGGAGCGGCAATTAGTTGAATGCTTCTTTTGGCAGCTTCTTCAATGTCGATGCTTTCTAAGCCGGCGCCAACGCGTGCAATAAATTTCAGGTTTGCAGCCTTTTGAAGAAAATGCTGGTCGATTTTGAATCGGCTTCTGATCACGATGCCTTGATAATTGTGGATTTTTGCTTCTACTTCCGATTTTGTAGATGCATAGTCTTCATGATTTTCAAAGCCGAACTGCGTCAGTTGTTCGATTAGCAGCGGATGATTGCTGTCAAGGTGAAGTATTTTTATAGGCTTATCCAAGTTAAGAATACTACTCTTTTACGATAATAATTATAACCTTAAAACCGGTGGCAAGGAACCATTGGTTTGTAGTCATCAACATCCCAGCTGCGTCATAAATTTGATATTCGGCTGTGTTTGGACCAAGACTTCCCTGGTTCAAGGCTTCAACATCTATTTTATTAAAGCCTTCAACCAGATCAATTCGTACTTTGTCATAGGAATCGCCGAGGTAATCTTCAGCGACAACCACACGATCATTGTTATGAAGCCGGACAGCATCGCCGTCAATTTCTCCAAAGTCACGATAATGTACTATAATGTATGGTGATGTAGTACGGTAATCACCGTGATACTCGTTTTTCCTGAGCGCTTTGTACTGTTCGCCTTCGCCTCGCCTGTTGATTTTGTCTTCGACCCGTTTGCCCGGATTTACAAAATCATTTTGTTTGGACATTGAAAAATCGTTCTTTTTTTGAAGCATAGAACTCGATGGAGTTGCGTCTGGATCTTTTATCGAAGGAGGAAGTTCAAATGGTTTTATTGCTGGCTTTGGTGCTTCGACAGTTGTGGTTGGCTGTGGAGCAGGTGAAATCGACAGCTTCTTTTTACCTGTATCGATCTGGGCAAATGAACTTGCTGACAAACAAAGTAAAAATATGTAGTAAAGTATCTTCATCTGCTGTTATTGATGTAAAAGTAACAAATTCCATTTGTTATGGACAATAACGGCTATTATTGACTTCTCGTATAGGATCAGAAGCCAAGAATTAATTTGGCAATTGAAAAATAGATCAATATCCCACAAATATCATTGCTTGTTGTAATAAATGGGCCTGTTGCCAATGCTGGGTCAATTCCAAATTTATCCAATAATATTGGAATAAATGTCCCAATCAACGACGCGATAATGATAACCGATATTAGGGCAATAGTTACAATAACGCCAACAATTGGTTCGACATCAAGAAAGAGATACGTTCCTGCGAATAAAACCAATCCAAGCATTACCCCATTAAGCAAACTCAGTGAAACTTCTTTAATTAACCTATTGAACAATGAGCCACTGATCGAATTGTTTGCCAAACCCTGGACGATGATCGCTGATGACTGCACGCCTACATTTCCAGCCATTGCAGCAATTAAAGGCGTAAAATAAAACAGGTTTCGATGCTCATCCATTGCTTCATCGAATAATCCGATGACTTTTACTGTGATAAATCCACCCAAAAGAGCAAGCATCAGCCATGGCAATCTTGCACGCGTAAGTTCAAGAATGCTGTCATCAGCTTCAACGTCCTGCGAAATACCGGCTGCAAGTTGGTAATCTTTATCGGCTTCTTCTTTGATAACGTCGACAACGTCATCAATCGTGATCCGGCCCACGAGCCTTCCCATTTCATCGACAACAGGAATAGCTTCCAAATCGTATTTTTGCATGATCCTTGCCACTTCAACATCTTCAGTATCGACCTTAACGGAGTCAACTTTTCGGATATAAACATCGCTGATGGGCGTTTTTGTTGAAGTCGTCAGCAAGTCTTTCAGTGATAACCGTCCTTTTAAACGATCTTCATCATCAACGACATAGATCGAATGTACTCGTGAAATATTTTCAGCCTGGATGCGCATTTCCTTTACGCATGTCAGTACGTTCCAATTCTCGTTGACTTTAACGAGCTCTTTGTGCATGAGCCCGCCTGCGGTATCTTCATCATACCGCAATAGTTCAACAATGTCTTTCGCATGCTCAACATCCTGAAGTTCAAGGATTACTTCTTCTTTTTTGCTTGGTGAAAGTTCGGCGATAATATCAGCCGCGTCATTTGTTTCAAGTTCGTCAAGCTCTTCGGCGATTTCTTTCGGCGAAAGCCTGCCAAGGATTTTCTCCCGAAGGTCATCTTCGAGTTCAAGCAGAATTTCGGCCGTTTTCTCACTATCGAGTACTTTAAAAATATAAGTAGCCTGGTCGATGTTAAGTTCGTCAAGGATTTCGGCAATGTCAGCATGGTGCATATCCTGCAGCAAAAGATTCAGCTCATTGTCACTGTTCGTGGCGATGAGCTGTTCTAACTGCGTGATTAAGTCTTTGCTGATCTTAAATTCCATCGGCTTCTATCTTTTGCGTAAGGGACACGAATTGTTGCACGTCGAGCTGTTCCGGGCGAAGGTCAAAGATAGCATCTTCCCGTAAAATATCCGACAAATTTAGCGTTTTTAAGCTGTTCCGAAGTGTCTTGCGACGTTGCTGAAACGCGGTTTTGACAATTGAAAAGAACATCTTTTCACTGCATGGCAACGTGAAGTTTTCCTTGCGCCGGAGGCGAAGAACTCCTGATTTTACTTTTGGCGGCGGAATAAATACATTTTCCGAAACAGTGAACAGGTATTCAGCCTCATAAAATGCCTGAACCAAAACCGACAGGATCCCATAGGCCTTTGAACCTTTCTTCTCGCAGATCCGTTCGGCTACTTCCTTCTGGAACATTCCTGCAAATTCCGGGATCTGGTTCCGATATTCAAGTGCCCGAAAAACGATCTGCGTTGAAATATTGTATGGGAAATTCCCGATGATGCCAAATTGCCTGCCTTCGAATATCTCGTTGATATTATATTTCAGAAAGTCTTTTCCGATGATTTTCCCTTCAAGTTTCGGATAATGTTCATTTAAATAAGCAACCGAATCCGTGTCGATTTCGATAACATAAGTTGTAATATCTTTCTCCAGAAGATACTTTGTCAACACGCCCATTCCGGGACCTATTTCTAAAACAGATTCATATGCTGAGAAATTCAGAGTGTCTGCTATATTTTTTGCAACGCTTTCATCATTTAAGAAATGCTGTCCGAGATGCTTTTTTGGTCTTACCTTATCCATTCTTGTTGCCTTTTAGGCGCTGTTGATTATTCGCATTGGCGCCGCAAGTGTCCTTGCCCAATGGATGCTGAGTTAATGATCGCTGATCAGTTGTAATTCGGTTCGGAAAGAAAGTGCTTTATCAGCAAATAACCGAAGTGTTTCGGCCCGTAACCGTGGCGCGTCTTCAAGGTAATAACGCTCGAGCAATTCCCTGCTTTCGGCAGTAAATTGGACAGAATAGGTCTGCCCGCCCATTTCTTCCTCTATCATAACTTTCACAACACGTGCTGAAGTAAATTTCCCGGTCGCCAACACTTCCGGGATATGGATTTCCTGGAGCCATTTCAGCCATTGGTCATGGACACTTTCGTGTATGTTGGTTGTAACGTTATATATGATCATGTGATTTGTATTTTACAGGTTGCTGTCGCCACGCAGCTGTCGGAACTTCTTTCTGGCATCGATGAAATAAATGCTGTCTTCATGCCCAAAAAGCAATTGTTCGTACAACGCTTTTGCCTTTTCAGGCTCTTTTAATTTGTCTTTGTAAATTTCTGCAGAATAGTACAACGCTTCATCAATATAGATTGCCTCTTTATGGTTGTCGATGATGCTTTGATATTTGGCTAAAGCCATATTGTGCTCGTTTAGCTTTTCGTAAGTCTGACCCAATCGCAGCAGTGTCACAGGTTCAATTTCCTGACCTTTAAATTTATCAAGTATCAACTGGAATTGCTGAAGCGCCTCATTGTTTTTACCTTGGTATAATAAGTAATCACCACGTGCAAATTGCTTTAAGGCAGTTTGAGTTGAATCGGCTACCGTATTGTCGTTCAGCAATAGGAAATATTCAAGCGCATCGTTCGCAATCAATTGTGACGAGGCTGTCTTAAGGCCTTTGAACTGCGCAATTGCCCATTGAAAATCGGCTTTGAAATAGCTTGTTTTTGCAGCTTTTAAACTGGCTTCGTGTCCGACTGCATCATTTTTGAGTTCTTCCTCTATCTGAGAATAATATAATAGTGCCTGGTTAAATTTCTCCTCAAACAGCAATATATCAGCTAGCTCCATTTTTACTTCTGCAGTTTGGTATCTGTTAAGTTGAAGTGCGAGCGCCGCTTTTAAAATCGCTTTTCCCCGTTCCGGATTGTTTAAATTAAATGTGACAAAATGTGCCTGTAGAATCTGTAACGGCAGTGAATTTGGGCTGATCCCGAAATCGGTAACCAAAGTCTGTAATTCTGAATCGATAAATTTATGATCTTTTTCCGTTGCCGATTTGATCTTCATCTCCTGCAAAAAAGTATGCGCTTCCACCAAAAGCTGTTGATCCTGTGTATTCTCTAGCACAAACGTCAAAATTTCCTTAGCAACCTCATCATCTTTTTCTTCGATGGCAAGCTCTGCAAGATTTACGATATTTGAAAATGTTTCAGGATTTCTGCGATAAATGGCTTTCTCCTGAATAAACGCTTTCCCGTATTCTTTTTGCTGCACAAAGAACCAGCTTAGGTATTCATTCCAAAAGATGTCCTGGTTTTTTTGTGCTCTGGTCAGAAGTGCTTTCCTAAGTTGATCATTGAATACGGTTTCACCTTCTTCACTTGCCATAAAACGAGACAGGTTGTTCTGGATCATTATCGAGCTGTGCGGGTTCCGATATGCTTCATCAAGAAAAGTCGAAATCATAAGTTCAGTGTTTCCGGACTGACCGTATAATAATGCCATTTGAGTATAGAAGTTGAGGTTCGGGTCCAGCTCCACGGCAATTTGATAGGCTTGCAATGCATAATCAATCAGCGCTTTTTTCTCAAATGTTGGACCAACGCTATAGACATCATTCGGATTTTCTTTTATCCGGTCAATCGCTTCATTATAGTATTTCTTGGCTCTGGCATCATCCTTTTTAAGCTGGTAGTTGTACCCCAGCTCTACAAGCAGATTTGCCGCCTTAAATTTACTGAGCCGTTGCTGAATGAGCTTATCTGCAAGGTCGTATTGCTGCAATTGCTGATAGGTTTCTACCAGTTTCAGAAAGTAATAGTTGTTTGAAGGCATTTTGGTCACAAGTTCCTCGTAACTGACACGCGCTTTTTCAAATTCGCCTTTGTCGAAGTAGTTTTGCGCCAATTGTTCTTGCTGCGCCAGCATTGAAGCGGAAAACAATAGCGAACATAAAAGTGCGAAGATCTTCATTGGTACAACTTTAAGAGTTACTAAGATAACTCAATTTCAGCCGAATTAGTACATTCTTAAACCGACTGATCAATGATGTCAAATCCGGTATAAGAACGTAAAACCTCAGGAATCACGATGCCTTCAGGTGTTTGATAATTTTCAATGATCCCGGCCAAAACACGAGGCAATGCCAGCGAGCTTCCATTTAAGGTATGTGCAAGTTGATTTTTGCCATCGCTGTCGCGGAAACGGAGCTTCAGCCTGTTGGCCTGAAATGTCTCGAAATTAGAAACCGAACTAATTTCAAGCCATCGATCCTGGGCTGTCGAAAACACTTCGAAATCATAAGTGAGCGCCGAAGTGAATCCCATGTCGCCACCACAAAGCCGCAAAACGCGGTAAGGCAATTTGAGTTCGTCGAGAATGCTTTTAACATGTTCAACCATTCCTTCCAAAGCATCATATGATTTCTCAGGATGTTCGATCCGCACTATTTCAACTTTGTCGAATTGGTGCAGGCGGTTAAGTCCACGGACATGTGCGCCGTATGAACCAGCTTCTCTCCTGAAACATGGCGTGTAGGCCGTACATAAGACCGGAAGTTCGTTTTCGTTCAGGATCACATCACGGAAAAGGTTGGTAACCGGAACTTCGGCGGTCGGAATCAGATAAAGATCGTCTATTGTTGAATGGTACATCTGGCCTTCCTTATCCGGCAGTTGGCCCGTACCATATCCTGAAGCTTCATTAACCAAATGCGGAACCTGATATTCCTTATAACCTGCTTCGGTATTTTTATCGAGAAAGTATGCAATCAGAGCACGTTGCAATCTTGCACCTTTTCCTTTATAGACCGGGAAACCTGCACCTGCAATTTTTACACCGAGCTCAAAATCAATTATGTCATATTTTTTAACCAGATCCCAATGTGGCTGTGCGCCTTCATGCAAAACCGGAATTTCGCCGCTTTCAAAAACCGTCACATTGTCTTCAGGTGTTTTTCCTTCGGGAACAATATCAGCAGGAAGGTTGGGAAGCGTATACATTTTCTGCGTAAGCTCAGCTGTCAAAACCTCAAGTTCTTCGCCAAGTTGTTTGCTGCGTTCCTTAAGAGAAAACGATTTTTCTTTTAGGATCGTAGCTTTGGCTTTTTCGCCGCCTTTCATCAGTTCGCCGATATCTTTCGAAAGCTTATTTGATTCGGTCAAAACCGCTTCCATTTCAGCTTGCACTGTACGTCGTGATTCATCAAGTTGTACGACTTCCTCTATAACTGGCGCGGCATCCAGGTTCCGTTTTGCCAATGCTTTGATGACTTTCTCCTTGTTTTCCCTGATATATGAAATCTGTAACATGTCGGTTTTTTGTTGAGGTAGCAAATTTAGACAAATGTTTGATATAAATCAGAGGCAGCGTCAAAAGTTAATTCGACAATAAGGCCTTGACAAACAGGAAATTATTTTCTTTTTAGTACGAACTTAACAAGCGACAATGTTCAGATTGGTTATATTCGCAAAAAGTTCGCTATGAAAAATATATATCTTTTAATGTTACTTTCATTCGTGTCAGTTTCGTTCGCTCAGGACGTTGTTGCCGACGTCGAAAGTATCGCTGAAGCAGAAATGAAGGCAGCATCAGGTTTGTTCAACCTGCAGATAAACCCCAACACGGCTAATTACAATATAACGTATCAGAAACTGGACCTCACGGTTGATCCTGAAGTGTATTTTATTTCCGGAATTGTTACAACGACTTATACGGCTTTAGCCAACATGTCGACGCTGACTTTAGAACTTACGAATGAACTGACAGTAAGCTCGGTCACTAAAAATAACGCGCCTCTTACATTTGTGCAAAATGCCAATGAGGAGCTTGTAATCAATCTTGGCACGGTCCAGACTGCCGGAACATCAGGTACAGTTGTCATCACTTATTCAGGCGAACCCTCCTCTGGAGAAGATGCATTCACGACAACGACACATTCAGGCGCACCAATTCTTTTTACTTTATCGGAGCCATTTGGAGCTCGTGACTGGTGGCCCTGCAAACAGGATCTGACTGATAAAATCGACAATATCGATGTTTGGATAACAGCGCCTTCCCAATATGTTAGTGTGTCGAACGGAATTCAGACATCTGCGACTATTAACGGCGCGAACAAAACCACGAAATTTCACCATGGTTATCCGATCGCTTCCTATCTGGTCGCAATTGCGGTTACGAATTACACTGTTTTTACCCAGCAAGCCGGAACAGCTCCAAACGAATTTCCAATCATCAATTATATTTATCCCGAAAGCACAAACGCACAAACGCAGTTGGCACAGACGCTTCCGATCATGGACTTATTTGAGTCGTTGTTTGAAACCTACCCTTTCGCGGACGAAAAATACGGACATGCACAATTTCAGGTTGGTGGCGGAATGGAACATCAGACCGTATCGTTCATGGGAAGTTTCGGTAGAGATTTGATCGCGCATGAACTCGGACATCAATGGTTTGGTGACAAAGTAACAACTGCAACTTGGAATGACATCTGGCTTAATGAAGGCTTCGCATCCTACATGGACGGTCTCGTACGTGAAAATTTCGATGGCCCGACGCAATTTATTGCTTGGAAAAATGCGCTTATCAACAACATAACATCAGCTACGAATGGTTCCGTTTATGTACCTGCATCCCAGGAAAACAACGTAGGTCGGATCTTTGACAGCCGCTTGACCTATAATAAAGGTGCAATGGTGGTAGAAATGCTGCGCTGGAAATTGGGCGATGCGAACTTCTTCCAAGGAATGCGAAATTATCTTGCCGATCCAGATCTTGCCTATGATTTTGCTACGACTCCTGATTTGCAGGCGCATTTGGAAGCAGTTTCAGGATTGGATCTTGACGGATTTTTCGCCGATTGGATCTATGGGCAAGGTTATCCAATGTATGCGATTACAGCGCAAAACGTCGCTAACGGCCAAGTTCAGATTACGGTAAACCAGACACAGAGTCACTTTTCCGTACCATTTTATGAGATGCCGATCGAAGTTCGTGTATTTGGAAGCGGAGCACAGCAAATGGATCTGGTGCTGGAAAACACCACTGATAACCAGGTGTTCCTTCGAAATGTACCTTTTGCGGTGACTTCAATCCAGTTCGATCCAAAGCGACATATTATTTCAAAAAACAATACTGCGTCTTTGGGAAGTCCGGAAATAAATTTGGCGAATGCGGTTACAGTTTATCCGAATCCGGCTTCAGATCAAGTGACTATCGGATTACCGACTTCCGTTGAAATTAAGAAAGTGTCAGTTTACAATGCACTTGGACAAATTGTATTGGAATCAACTTCGGATCAAATTAATGTTTCGGCACTTTCTACGGGAATTCATATCATGCGAATCGAAACGTCGGAAGGAATTGCCAATAAGAAATTCGTTAAAAAGTAATTTCAATATTATTCAGAGAGAAACTTTAGAAGCGGCGTGATAAATCGGTCGTAAGCTTCAATATGTGGCAGATGGCCGACGTTGTCGATTTCAACAAGCGTCGAATTTGGGATCTTTTTGGCCGCAGCCTTTCCCAACGCAGGATAATTTCCCAATGTTTCCTGAACTTCTTTCGGGGCTTTGGCTTTGCCTAGAGCAGTTCGGTCGCGTTGCCCGATGATGAGTAAAGTTGGCGATTTAATGTTGGCAAACTCATAAACTACAGGCTGCGTAAAGATCATATCATAGGTCAACGCCGATGCTTTTGCTATTTGCGGGTAATTTTTGTTGAGTATCCAGCCTGCCGGAACATTAAGCCATTTGTCATATTCCGGTTTCCATTTACCGCCGTAGTAGAAGTCGAGTTGGTACGCCTTCATCTTATCATAATTCTGGGCAAGTTCACTTTTATTCCAATCGTCAACCGACTGATATGGAACAACCGTTTTCCAATCTTCAAGCCCGATCGGATTTTCAAGAATCAGTTTTTCAGTCATTGTCGGATACATTAATGCAAATCTTGTTGCAAGCATCCCACCCATAGAATGTCCCAGTACATTTACCTTATCAATCTTTAACTGATCAAGAATCGCTTTTGTGTTTTGCGCCAGAAGCTGGAAGGTATACTGAATGTTTATTGGTTTGTCTGATTTTCCAAAACCTATCTGATCCGGCATTACAACCCGAAAACCTGCTTTTACAAGATCATTCGCCGTCTGTTCCCAATAAATAGCAGAAAAGTTCTTTCCGTGCAGAAGCAACACGGTCTTTCCATTTGAAACTTTCGGCTGTACGTCCATATAAGCCATTCTCAAATCCTGGCCTTGAATAGAAAGCTCTATTTCCTTTACCGGAAATGGATATGAAACGTTCTCGAGATTGATCTCGGACACTTTCAGATTTTGCTGTGCCGATGAATGGACTGACAGAAGCAAAAACATTATTTTAATTATAGTTTTCATGATTCGGGAGTTGTTTCTTTCCAAATTGCTAGCAGGCCTTCCATTTTTCCGTAAATCGGATCGTTGTCCGGAATCGGTACTTTATTTATATTTTCATCCGCTTTCGGACGATCACCATCTTCGCCTTTTAAGACATCATATTCGCTGCCGTTTGGATAAGCTCCGACAACTGCAAAATCTTCTGAAGCAGAAATACGTTTATGTCCGACGCCAGCCGGAATCACAACAACGTCACCTTCGTCAACACTGACTTCCTGTCCTTCTTCACCGCCAAATTGCAATGTTGCATAACCTTTGTAAACGGCAAGCACTTCATGTGAGATGCTATGGTAATGATGATAATCGAACACACCATTTTTCCATGAATTACTCCAGTTGTAGCGTTCAAAATGCGAAATTATATAGTCGGCATCGACTTTTTCTTCCATGAACGCACCGTTGTATATCAGTAGCGGGTACTTGCTGTTCGGAATCGTACCGTCGTCGTTGAACTTCAATTGTATTGGATCCATACTCTTAAATTTAATTACCAGGCGCTTGCAGCAGTCAGGTGCCTGACGATGTTGGCATCAAGATCAAGTTCAGGCGCCTGAATAATACTTTTTAATTGATCAAGGTTTGTTGCGCTTACGATTGGAGCTGTAACAGATGGACGATGAATCAGCCATGCCAATGCAACAGCAGCGGGCGTCGCGTTGTACTCGGCAGATACCTCGTCAAGAGCTGCAAGGATTCGCAAGCCTCTTTCTGTGAAATATTTGTCCATATCGCCACCACGCAAACTCTTGTTCAAATCTTCCTTTGTTCGATACTTGCCGGTCAAAAATCCGCTTTCAAGCGAGAAATACGTGATAACGCCAAGGCTGTGGCCGAGACACAGCGGCTCCAATCCGTTTTCGAATTTTTCGCGTTCGTACAAGTTGTAATGAGGTTGCAAGGTTTGGTAGCGTACGAGATTATGCTCGGCACTTGCCGCAAGCGATTCCTTTAATCTTTCTGGTGTTATGTTTGATGCTCCGATTATTCTGACCTTGCCTTCTTTTACAAGCTGGTCATACGCTTCCATTGTTTCGAGAACAGGTGTCGACTCATCGTCAAAATGCGTTTGATACAAATCGATATAATCGGTCTGAAGCCGTTTTAACGAATCTTCGACAGCTCGGAGAATATATTCTTTCCTGGTGCCTTTTTTTCCGTCGCCCATATCAGAGCCGACTTTTGTGGCAAGGATGATTTCGCTGCGGTTTTTCTTTTGCTTTATCCACTTTCCGATGATCGTCTCCGATTCACCTCCCGAATTTCCAGGAGCCCAGCGCGAGTACGAATCGGCCGTGTCGATGCAGTTGAAACCTGCTCCTGTGAATCCGTCAAGGAGTTCAAAAGACTTCTTTTCATCCAATGTCCATCCGAACACATTACCTCCGAAAACAACAGGATATATATCTAATTCGCTAGTGCCTAAAGTTCTCTTTTCCATTTTATAATTGTATAATTGATTTGGATTCACTGCTTTTAATCGCAGCTTCAATGATTCGCATGACATTAATTCCTTCTTCTGACGTCACAGGTTCAGGAGTGTTTTCGGTTATGGATCGGTACAAGCCATCAAAAAACCAGTAATAATTTCCACGGATTGTCGGGACATTTTCACGCACGATCGTTCCTTCTATTTCAGTATGAAGAACTCCAGATTTAAATTCTGGTTCAATTCCCCAATCAATGATTATTGGCTTTTTGCCAAGTTTTAGCTCGTCTTCCTGAACATCGCCACGGCTCTTAAGAAAGGAACCTTTTTTCCCATGAAGGATGTACGACGGAAGCGGCTCACGTACAAAAAATCCCGATTTGAGCCGGACGCGGCAATTTTCGTAAAACAAAGTAATATCGAACCAGTCATCAACAACAGAATCATCTCTTGTGATCCGGATGTCAGCAAAAAGTCCGACAGGAAAACCAAAAAGACAAAGCGCCTGATCGATTATATGCGAACCAAGGTCTTTGAGAATCCCCGAGCCAGGATTAGGCGTTTCCTTATGTTGCTTCGGACTCAATTTGGGATTGTATCGGTCGAAATGAATCTCAGCTTCAACAATCTCACCTAAAATATCCTTCAGATAAACATCTTGTACAGTTTTGAAATCGCTATCCCAACGCCGATTCTGAAAAACTGCAAGTTTCAGGTTGTTCTCATTAGCGATGTCCCGAAGTTCTTCTGCTTCAGCAACAGTTGTTGTAAACGCTTTTTCTACGAGCGTGTGTTTTCCAGCGAGCAGAACTTTTTTTGCATATTCAAAATGTGTCTCAACAGGCGTATTCACAACTACGAGATCGATATCATCTTCCAAAATGGATTCCAATGAACGATAACTTTTTACTGTCGGAAAGTCGTCCTGCACTTTTTTCTTACTGCGTTCCCAAGCTCCAATAAGTTCAAAACCCGGATGAAGTTCGAGGAAAGGCGCGTGAAAAACTTTGCCTGACATTCCGTATGAAAGCAGCGCAGTATTTATTTTTTTATTGTTCATATTTAGCTCGCTCGTACTGGTTTGGCCACTTTATATCGGCTGATAATTCATGCGCAAAAGTGAGCGCCAAATTCGGATTCCGAAGCGATTCACGTGCAAAGAATATCAAATCTGCTTTGTCTTCAGATAAGATAGCTTCCGCTTGCGCAGATGTTGTAATGAGTCCGACCGCACCAGTAATAATGCCCGCTTCGCGTTTGATCTGCTCTGCAAAAGGCACCTGGTAACCGGGAAATATCGGTATTTCCTGATGTGATACAAGTCCGCCTGACGATACATCGATCACATCAACACCTTTTTCCTTCAATATCCGCGCAAGCCGAATCGAGTCGACAATATTCCAGCCGCCAATTGCCCAGTCGGTGGCAGAAATTCGAACAACTAACGGCAGCTCAGCTGGCCATTCTTTTTGGACAGCTGTGATTATCTCAAGCAAAAACCGGATCCTGTTTTCGAAGCTTCCGCCATAATTGTCATTTCGCTGGTTCGTCAGCGGCGAGAAAAACTGATGGATCAGATAACCGTGCGCGCCGTGAAGTTCGAGTACTTTATAACCTGCTTCGACCGCTCGTTTTGCAGCTGCTCGAAAATCGGAAATTACATTTTGAATGCCGGGATCGTCAAGTGCGATTGGCGGGACTCCATCATCATGATATCCTATTGCGCTTGGGGCAACCGTTTGATAGCCGCCATTGTCAGGTGCAAGCTTTTGGTTTCCTTCCCATGGTTTTGTGATACTTGCTTTTCGGCCAGCGTGAGCAAGCTGGATTCCGGGAATACAATCGTGGTCGGAAATGAAGTGCGTGATTTCACGAAGCTTTTTGATGTGGTCATCTTTCCAGATTCCGAGGTCACCATGAGTAATTCTTCCTTCAGGAGAAACCGCCGTTGCTTCCTGGATGATCATCGCCGCGCCACCTATTGCGCGGCTTCCAAGATGCACGAGATGCCAATTGTTGGCAAAACCATCATCTGCAGAGTATTGGCACATCGGCGAAACCACGATCCGGTTCTTTAATTGAAGGGTTTTTATCTGTAAAGGGGAAAATAATTTTGGAAGCATAATTTACTTTTAAATAGCAATTATTGACGTAGCGGTGTCGCTTCCCGTAAATTTACTCAGCATTGATTAGCTAAAAAACCGTGCGGTTGATTATTAACAAACATTTAAATATTGATGCAACAGGCGGTCGCGATAGTAAGGCAGAAAACACTATTTTTGTTCGCGATACTGAATTTAAATCATAAAAATGGAAATACTTATTAAACTCTCACAGTTTCTGTTGAGTTTATCCCTGCTGATTGTACTGCACGAATTAGGACATTTTATACCTGCCAAATTATTCAAAACCAGAGTTGAAAAATTTTATCTGTTTTTCGATGTAAAATATTCGCTGCTGAAGAAAAAAATAGGTGAAACAGAATACGGGATTGGATGGCTTCCGCTTGGAGGTTATGTAAAAATATCGGGTATGATCGATGAAAGCATGGACAAGGAGCAGATGGCACTTCCGCCTCAACCATGGGAATTCCGATCAAAACCAGCGTGGCAAAGGCTAATTATCATGCTTGGCGGCGTTACCGTAAATTTTATCCTTGCGTTTATAATTTACATCGGAATGGCGTTTGTATACGGCGAAACATATATTGCCAATTCGGATCTAAAAGATGGCGTTGCAATTGAAAATAAGGCGATGCAGGAAGTCGGTTTCCAAACAGGAGACAAATTGATTTCAGTTGACGGCTATCCGATTAAAAGAATAGATAACAACATCAATGAGACGCTGATGATGGCCAAAACGGTGAAGATCGAAAGAAATGGCGCAGTTCAGGAGATCAAGATGCCAATTGACTTCATCGACCGTTACAGTCAAGGCGAAAAAACAAGGCTTGTTGAAATGCGTTACCCATTTGTGGTAATGGATGTTGCCGATGAATCTCCAAATAAGAGTCTGCAACCACGCGATGTGGTTATCGCGTTGAACGGGCAGGACACGCGTTACATGGACCAAGCGACCAAAATCCTGGACCAAAATAAAGGAAAGCAGATTTCTGCTACTGTAATCCGCGACGAAAAGCAGATTCCGGTTACTCTTAAAGTATCTGAACTAGGAAAGTTGGGAGTAAGACTTGGCGCACTTGATGACAAAGCTTTAAACAAACTTGGTTACTATAATATTTCCACCGAGCGATTTGGCTTCTTTGAATCGGTTCCTATCGGATTGCAAAAAGGAAAAGATCGTCTTGTTGGATACGGGAAGCAGTTGAAAGTAATTTTCACACCTGAAACCGGAGCTTACAAGTCGGTTGGGGGCTTCTATGCCATCTTCAACATATTTCCCGATCAATGGAGCTGGGAAGCCTTTTGGAGCATTACCGCGATTCTATCGATAATGCTTGGTGTCATGAACCTGTTGCCGATCCCGGCCCTTGATGGTGGTCATGTGATGTTCCTGCTTTATGAGATGATCACACGAAGAAAACCTAGCGATAAATTTATGGAACACGCGCAACTTGTTGGTTTTGTACTGCTTATTGCATTGGTTTTGTTTGCCAATGGAAATGATATTTATAAGGGCATTGTGGGCAAGTAAGTTTTTTTGAAATTTTGCGAGTTTTTATTTGGAACAAATAATTTTCGCCCTATATTTGCAACCGCTTAAAAGATATAAGATCTTCCTCCTTAGCTCAGTTGGTTAGAGCATCTGACTGTTAATCAGAGGGTCCTTGGTTCGAGCCCAAGAGGGGGAGCAAAAAAAGGCTATCAGAAATGATGGCCTTTTTTATTCGGTCCCGTAGTTCAACGGATAGAATAGAAGTTTCCTAAACTTTAGATCCAAGTTCGATTCTTGGCGGGATCACCTGACGGGACAACTCAACTTTGTGATTGATTTGTCCCTTTTTTATTTCAGATAACCAATTCTCTTTCAACAACATATACTGTAATAAATCGTTCACTCGCGGAGTTCGACATGAGTTATTTGAGAATTCGATTTTCTCAGGGAATATCGAACTAATTAACCGCTGCTTTTCTACTACAGAACTCTTTTTATAAATTGCGTAGGCGTCAATTATCGTCGATATTCCCTTTTGTAGCTTAGATCCTTGCTCAGCTTGTTTAGGCTTATTAGTGATTAACAAGCCATTCAATTCCCGAAGCTGACTATCAAAAACGGATTTCTTGTTGTTGTACTCAACAACAGTAATGACTTCATCAATAAGTAGATCTTGCAGCCTTTCTATACGTTTCGTCACGGCGCAAATTTTTATTTTGGTCGCCTGTAAATCAACTGCTTTCTTTTGTCCATGCATCTCCACATTTAATGTTTCAAGCATATCCTTATAAATCGTTTTGGCACTCTCGTTAAAGGTCAAACTACTAAGGAAGCTTTCAATGCATTCATTTGGTAATGCTGCCTTATAGCGCTCTTTTTTACAGAAGTTACAGTGGTAATAAAAGTGCCTCGCTCCTGTTTTACTTCTGCTCGCACTCCCTGTTACTTTATTGCCACAACATGAACAACTTAAGATACCGCGAAGAGGTAGTTCATCACGAGTCGAATTTTGCTTAGGTTTATTTAGTTTGATGTTACTTTCCGTGAGTGTCTCTTGCACTTTATAGAAGAGCGTAACATCAACAACTGGCTCGTGGAGGCCGTCGATGATTTCTTCAGGTTGATCTTCAAATTGTGGCACTCGTATTTTCCCGATATATACTAAATTGCGAAGCATTAAGGAAATGTTAGCGCGACTAATACTTAAACCCTGTGCGTTTATTGTTTTAAGCACTTTAGCTTGCGAAGCTCCCTTTGCGATTTCTTCAAATGCGTACTTAATCAAAAATGCTTTATCGCCAGGAGCTATATGTGGCTTGTTTGACGCATCTCTTGTATTCACATACCCAATTGGTGCCTTTCAGGCTGAGGGGGATAGAAAAAAAATATCGTATTGCGAAATCTAGGTGATTATTGGATTAATGAGGCAGAAAAAAAATGCATCACTTTCAGGCTTCCGCCACATAAGTGTTTTCTGGTTTACAAATCACTAAAATAGCATTTTGTCGTTGATACCATCAAAAGAGGTCAAAAAATACTAGATGCTTTTGTCTGGATGGTTGATAAACTTACCTGTGTAGATACTTTCCAACCGCTTTGACGTCGGTTTTGACCAGTGGAAGATTTGTTCGACCATTTGCGGAACTTTACTCTGCAAGAAGGTAAGATATGAATGCAAATTCATACCCAAGCTGACACTGTTCTTGGATTTGGTTAATATTGTCCTTCAGATTTTTTCGCCGTTGCCAGATGCCATTAGTTCTGAAAAGCTCCAATAAAATTTGATCGTACTTTTATTGTGAGGTGACTAAGGAAAGTTGTTTGGTCGGGTATAGGACGTTTATCCGATTGCGCTACTAAGCTGGAACATCGGTAAGTACATAGCAATCAGTAACACTGCCACGACACCTCCCACAAATAGGATAATTAAGGGTTCTAGCACTGTAGTCATAACTTTTGACTGTTGTATCACCTCTTGGCTATATTGATCACTTAATTGCTTAAACACATATTCAGTTTGATTAGTTTCTTCGGCGACTTTCACCAGAGAAATTATGCGGCTATCAAAAAGTTTGTGCGATCGCAAGCTTGAACTGAGGCTATGACCGTTTAAGATACTGAGTTCAACCTGCTCAAGAGCCTCCTGTAACGGCGCAAAACGTATCATTTTTTTTACCATCTGTACGCTATTAAGCATGGGTACTTTGGACGTAGTCAGCAACGCGATAGCTTGCGTAAACTGAGCCAGGTAGACTCTTTTAACAAAAGTTCCGAAGATGGGCATTTTCAGCAAAAGATGATCTACCGCGCGTTGATATCGCTTTTTATCCTTTAGAAGTCTGCCAGAAACGGCTATTACAACAATACTGGCAAAAAATACCCAGCCGTAATCCTTTGTCAATTGCGAAAGACTAACTATGACTTTCGTAAGCATTGGTAATTCCATATTATTTTGCCGAAATATGTCTTGAAACATTGGTACTACATAGCCTAACATGAATACTAGTACAAAAAGTGCGGTAGTAAGTACAATTGCCGGATACGTCAAAGCTGCCACGACTATCCTGCGCTGTTCATTCTTTTGAGCATAGAAAATCCCGAGTTCATGGCAGACTCGCGACATAGTTCCTGTTTCTTCACCAATTCGCAAAGAATAAAAATCATACTCACTAAATACTTTTGCGTCAAATACGGCCTGTGAAAAAGGTTTTCCGTTTATTACGGAGGAAAGAATAGTTTCGACCATTTCAGCATCTCTTTGCTTTTTCATGGCTTCGTAAATAAGCGTCAGACTTTCTTTAATCGTTATTCCAGAGTTCAGCAATACCGCCAACTCCTGGTAAAAAAGCTGTTTTTTCCTATTGCTGAAACTGTCGCCAAAAATAATGATCTCAGTTTTAAGAAATTTATCTATGCTGCCGGAAGACTCGCCGCCAGTAGTTTTTGCTATCGGTGTATCTAGTTTAAATCCCATCGTTATTCATTAGAAGTGCTCCATCATTCCGCCGCCAAACAAATATATCGTGACCACGTCGTTCCGCGTCTGCTGATATTTCAATTGCATCTATTAAGCCATCATGTACTAGGTTTCCATTGAAGAACCAATGAACAGGAACCACTGTCAGTTTTAAAGTATCAGTGTTTCTCAAAATCCAATTTTTGTGGAACACGTATAGTGCTGTATCAGTACCTGATTCCAACGTTAATTTATTGACCGACTTATCAAATTTTGCATGCTCAGCTCTATTGAAATCCTGCCACAATGCTTGCTCGAATAATGCAAGCGTTGCTGTTTTCTCGTAATTCTTGCTAATCCCGTTTATCTGCGTTTGTACAAGCCGCAATACCGAAAATGCAATACCCACAACTATCGCGGTAATTATCATTACCACCAACAGTTCGGATAACGTGAACGAAGATATTTTACTCTTTTTCATAAATGCGCGTTCTACTGATCTCCTTGTTTGTTATGCTGTTAACCGCAGTCAAAATAAGTATTTTACCAACAGCAGACTCTGACTCTCTTATGCTGATTTCCCAATCTCCAGCCGATTCGGTGTATGGAATGGCTACTTTACTATTGTAGATTTGATATTCTAAGTTGTTCATTCGAGTCTCAGCCGGATGTGTGTTACTCGCGAAATGATTACGTAAAATGTTATTTAATACCAGACTGGCGATAACAAAAATTACCAAGATAAGGACAGTCGCGACAATAGCTTCAACCAAAGTAGCCGAGCTAATTTTTTTTATTTTAGCCATTTTATAACTGTGCTTGTTTTATCCTCAAATGTAATACCGCCTATAGGAAAATCTACGGTATCAAGTGTAGCATTGTAGAGATGATTGATAAATATGGACCCTCTCTGGTTCACGAGGAACTGGCGAGTGTATACTGATCCGGAGACAGCGCCCTTGATCTCCAGGTTGCCTTCACAGTAGACCTGACCAATCAAAACTGACTCATCATCCAATAAAATATGCTTCTCGAAGTTTAGCAGTTTGTTGGTTGACAAATAACAAATCATACCTTTTATAGTGCTTTCACTGCCTACCACTATTTTGTAGGCCGAGTTTTCATCATCAACGGTTTCTGCACTTTGTTCGTCTATTAAAACTAAAGCTGAAGGATAAGCAATTCGGCAAGCTTTTCCCACCTGTATCCTTTCGGTAGCAAAGCCTTGAAAGGTGCCGTTAACATTGTCATTAACGATAATCGTGGGTGCGCATAATATAACGTCGGTTAATTTTGCAGACCGGCTTACGGTGATACTTTTGTCGGACCTTACTATAATATTTCCAGACAATTCTGCATCTTTTAGAACAACCGCATCTGCGGAATATAAAGTTCTAACAGGCAACAGGAATGACTGCGATATGTTATATCTTGCAGATGAGGTAAAGTTTTCAAAGGGTGGATTCACTATTTTAAGAATGTATTGCTTTAAACCCGTACGCAGGTTCTCGTTTATGGGAGGTAGCCGATTACTGCTGGTTTGAATTGAGCCATACACCAGCTCGGTTCCATAATAGCTATCACCCGATATGTAGGCAGGTCTGACACCTACTGCAGGCAGAACTGCCAATCCTTTTATAACTGTATTACCTGCTAACGAAAGTGGGTTATCACTGTCCTGCAGGTAAACTGTTGGCGACGATTTGGAATTTAATTTGGAACCAATTAAACTTACTTTGCTGAAATTCTTCGTGCGATGCTGAGCAATCGAAAACGCTTTTTGGAAGATTCCCCATTGCGACAGCTGCACTTTCAAAGTTTGTCCGGATAGCTGATCAAGTTGCAAGGAAGTTGTGTCTTGACCTGACTCCGGATGTAGAAGCAAATATGCGATGCCGTTATTTGCCAGATGAATATTTGATATCGCGGCTCGTGACTGCTCTTTCATAAACCCGAACGTATAAGCGTATAAGATCAGCCCAGCCAAGAGTAAAGCAATTAAAGCCGTCACAAATACTGCAAATTGCAACGCTCCGGACCTTATTTTGTTTTGGCTTTTAATCACTCCTGTAGTGGTATTGTCGCCAGCGTCTTTTGATAGATTACCTCCACCTGTCGTCTGTCGCCCCGCTTGAGCAGAACATCATCTTCGACACTGCCTTTTTTCATCAAGCATGTGCGCCCGTTAATTATAAGCAAAAATACCTGGCTCTTTTCCTTATTATCTGAAACAGTCCCTTTATATATAATTGTAGGCCAGAGAAGCGATTCGGCTTTGTCCTTGACGACCTTTCTGGGTTTGGCAGGAGGAACATATGATTTGGGTATTGTTCCCAAGAACGGATCCCGATAGTTAACGTTAATTGAAAATGTGTCTTTTTTGAGTTCTGCATGGGGTTCATCATCAAAGTCGTTTGATATCTGGAGCTGCGTACTACCGCCGTCTGAGAGAGAAAAAAATTGGTAAAGGACACTCCCCCAAATCAGCAAAACCGCGGGTAGTAATATATAAATACTCCTTTTGTTTTTCATGTGGCTAATCTGTGGTGAAACTAAAGACAGAACTTTGCCCACTACTATTTCCAGCTTGATCAAATGATTTGACATACCAATAATAGGTGGAATTAATGTCAAATAAAGTGGCCTCAGGCGCATACGGATTCTGGCTTGCATAGTCTTTTAGCAGCAACTGGGTAAGGGCAATATTTTTATATACGTAAATACTATCACCTTCTATACTACCTGATATTGGTTGGCGGCTCCATTGGAAGCTGACATCGTCGAATGAGACAGTACTGAGATTAGCAGGTGCAATGAGCACAGGGGTATTCGGAGCATAAGTATCAACAAGGATGTTTCTCGAAGAATATAGAGTTTGTTGCGGCCCATTACTGGCGCGAACACGCCATTGGTAACTACCTTCCGGAAACAGGACCGACGCCGTGTTTTCTGTAACAATCTCATTATGTATTATTGTATTCTCCTGGAAAATCTGAACCTGGTACTCGCTTGCACCGATAACAGGCTGCCAGGTTAAGCTGTGGGTTACATCGCTTGAAACGACTCCGTTAGCGGGACTTATCAAAGTAACTGTATTATTTTGGAAATCCTCGTTGTTCACTACGGTAAAGAATCGGTTTGTGAAGGAAGTTTCGTATGAGCTGTTAACGGCCTGCACTCGCCATTCGTAGGAACCTATATTAAATTGATGCGTAAAATGCGTTGCCGCCACTACTGTATCAAGAGTTATTTCGGCAGGGTTTTGAAAGTTCGCCCTTGCAACCTGGAGATGATACGAAACATCACTTGGACCTTCCCAACTAAAAGAGACGCCTGTTGAAAAAAGATTTGCATTGTTGGCGGGTGCAGTCAAAAAAACCTCCTCATTTGAAATATCATCTTCAAGTAGGATTTCTTCACAGCTGTAGAAAATAAATCCGCAAAGTATCAAAAAACCACCTGCAAACTTTTTCATTTTATATTTCATCTTCCTTTACATTTTAAACAAATTTTCGGTCTTCTCCTTTTCTTTTATATAGGACTTTGTTTTCCCCTTGCAATCGGTGTTGCTTTGCACCAGATCTGCTAAGTACGCCTTCCCTTTTTCATCAATGGCCCAGCAAAAACTACTCCCCTGATAGGCAACGATATCTTCCGGACGGAAGGCAAGAGTTTCCGTGAATTTACCATCTTTAAACAATGCAACAGAGTACTGCTGCGGCCTGTCATTCTTAAGATAATACGCATCTGCCATCTTTATTTTTTCCAAGGCACCAACTGATAAGTTTACGGCAACTCCCGTTATGATCTGCGCTTCATTGATGTTGTTCACCAATTGCAATATATCACGATTATAGCCACCGTTTAGTTCCTCGACAAGACCCATAATGTCCAACATCCTTATTGTGACTACTTCAGGTTTGTGGGGCAACGAATCAATGATTGTTACCAGTTCCTGCCCTTGATTGAACTTGGCTTTCTTTGCGAAATGTTTGGTTAATTTATTAGTGTACGGCACTATCTCAATAGAAACACGGATATTATTGCTTAGCTTCGGAACAGCCCTGACTTCGAAACCGTTTGATCTATCAAGACCGACAGTAGCACGACCAATCGTCCCAAGCTCTGTAGGTGCTGGCGAAACTAGATATTTTTGACTTTTAATTTTTGCCGTATGGCATGCAGAAAAAAAGATTATCAGGATGAAATATAAAAAAAGTTTGTACATACAGAGAAGGTTGCAATTTTAATGGCAAGTTATATAAAACAAACGACGAACAAACAAAATATTTCAGCCTATCCTTTTCGCAATGATATAATGAGTTTCGTAATGTGAGGAACCTCTATTACAGCTTAGTAAAGCTAAACGAATTGTTGGGATATGCCTGATAATCTGCCTTCGAGCTCTTCAAAATTTCGCCTAAATTAATTAAGAAGTGTTGTTGATCGTGATTACGTCTATTTTAATAGCACAGTGCTATACTCTTTCTATCCCACTAGTATACTCTAATTATTGATAACGAATACTTTCTTTTTAAAAAGCTTTTTATGATGTTTTGTCTTTAACTCTGCAGAATCCCCTTTTAAAAGTCGTTTTTCTAATACAGTTTCTAAAATGACACCTTCTACAACTTTTTCGCCCACTTTATGCGCATAAATCCCAAATCGCGTTTCGCCAGGCTCTTCATTAAATGTATCCCTTTGTATTATCCCTTCTGTAATTTGATTATCAATTATAATATGGATAAACTGTAGGTCCGCTTTTTTGAAGTTTGAATTATACTTGATTCTACCAACGTTCTTTCCTAAAAATAAAGTATCGGGTACTTTCAATTTAAAGTACGAACTTGTACTGTACACTGTATCGCCGCCTTCGGTAAAGTTGATCGATTGATTTTTGTAATTACTATCATTAACAATTAAATACTCACTTTTGTTTCTTATGTGGCCTCGCGTATCATAACTAGACCACCAACCAAACTTTAAATCCGCTTTTAATAGACCTTTGCTTTTAATTTTTCCATTCTTGAAAAATTCTATAACTGTGTCGCGCAGTTGTCCATTGGAATATGTCGAAGACATCTTGATTTCGCCTGTTTCATAAAATTCTTCATATAGGCCATCAGCAATTTCAGCATCATTTAGTTGTATTCTCACTTTCAATTGTCCATTGGGATAATATTCCTTAAGATAATGATCATTGTTGCAAGATATCATCGTAAGCAAAATCAGCCATTTCCATTGTTTCATTTTCTACATTAGATTATTCATTTTCTATTTGAAATACAATATCATTACAATATAGCAGTACAAATTTATCTCCATCAAAGATTATGTCTATGGCGTATTTTTTCTTAAAAGCATGCTTAAATTCATTGTTTTCAGATGAAATAACAAAATAAGTAAAACTCTTCAGATCAGAATCAATAAAATTTTTTTCAAATATAACATCTTTAAATACTATATTTATAAGTGCTTTTTTTTGAGTTGAATTCATTTCATTATACAATTCGTTACTCTCCGAGAATATAAATAATTCATTAGCAACTATCTCGATTTTTAATATTTCAAAACAGTTATGAAGATCAAAGTTTTGATTATTCATCTCAAAATCTAAGAGATTACCTGAATTAAATACACTACTGTCTGTACTTAGTTTAATTTCCATTTAATATATTATAACTTGTCCCACCATACTTTAATAATATCAGACCAGCCCATTGCTTTATGTTCAACCGCTGCTCTTCCTTTACCATTTTGTGGATTTAGGTGAATCCTGATTATCTGTTTATGAGGGGTTGGTATTTTTCCATGAGCAGCACCTTTTAAGTCATATCTAATATGTTTTATTCCTCCATTTACAGTTACAACTTTACTCTTAACAATTGTATGACTAAATTTATTGCCTAGCATTTTTTTAACAATAAAATCCGCAGTTTTCTTTTTTAGTGCAAAGTTTGCTTTTGCTGCGAAATTTAATACTTTGGCAACCGGTTTATATTTACCGATGTATTTTCCAACAGCGGGTAAAGGTAAGAATTCTTCAAAATGACCTGGAATTATTGCTTCAGAATGATATTTCCATTCTCCCACACCTACTCTTTTGGAAGTAGCATCTAAAAATACCTGATCTTCAGAAAACCAATTTTCCTGCATCTTTACCATTGGATTAAACAAAAACGCTTGTTAAGCCATCGTTTTCGCCTCCTTCGTAATCTACTACATCAAAGAATTCACCTCCAGTATCATCTACATAACTATAATCGTATTCGCATGTTTCGTCATTCCAGAAACCTTTATATTTATTATCGCCGCCTTCTTTACTTCCTCCATCTGGGTCAATGAGGTTGATGGGATTATTACCATTCCTAGATAAGGAGAGTGAAATTCGTGGTAGGGATCCACAGTGAGCCATCTCGCTAAACTTGCGTCGCAAAGTCGTAGTTCAAATGCTTCCATATTTGTCTAGCCATTTTTTTCCTGCCTCTGGAACGCATAGGGGTAGTTGCCGTTAGTAGCGTGCCTGTTTGCATCGGCAGCCTGAAATCTAATAGTCCACTTTATCCACATTACTTTGTTACTGAATAATGTGCTGTTACTCTGATACATTAGAGTATTCAATTTTGGAAAATGGGTATATACTTATTTTAAATAAAATAACACAATAGACTAGAGCTTCTCGAAAACAACGATAATTAGAAAATATAAAACTATTAATCCTATAATAGTACTAAATTCTGCTTTTAAAGAAATAAGATAAAGAACAAATGAAATTCCCGGATAAAAATTAAAAAAAATCTCAATCAACCGATTGCGTGGTGGTTTTTGTTCATAAGATGCTATAATAGTTAAATATTTGTCTTTAGTAATAAAATGCCTAAAACAGAATATCGCAATAACGATCACAAAATATTTGTCTATGTGACGTTGGTATATTTCGTTAAACCGATTAAAAAAAATACAGACCGTCAAAAAATTAATATAGAATAGAAGTATGATTAGACCAACACTGTAGTAAACAGGGAAGAGTTTGTTGAACTTGGTTGTTCCTCTATATAAACTGTAAAAAAGAGAATCTATAAACATCATAATATTTATCGATATTTGGTTGGGCAGGTAGCACATTCTTTGTACATTCCTGGATCTTGTTTTAATGTGGCGGTGTGATTAACTCCATCAGGATAACATCCATGCTTTTTTAAATAAGCCTCTCTACTAGCTTCTAGTGCGGCTTTCTTATACATGTCAGAATTACCAACTATTTTTAGAGTAGAATATGCTACACCAATAGCAGGATGCCTTCTTGAGGCAAAGATTATTACCCCGTCAACTCCTGTAGAAGTAATGTGAGCATTGCGTTCGGCCTCTGTCTTACTGTTTATTATTTTGTATGCGCCACTTCCCATGTCATATGCATCGCCAATAATACCAAATGCTCTTATTGGCGTTTTGAGATGGATAAACTTATTATTTTCGATATAATATCTTCCAAAAGGAGATACTTGATCTAATGTTTCTCCCGCATCGCCAAATATACCAATAACATTAAAAGTGAGGTCAAAATCGGCACCAAAAGTGGTGTTAAATATCTTCGTATTATAGAATATTTCTCCTCCGGCCAAAGTGCTTTCATATCTTCTAAAGTTATGATTGAATTCTGCTTGTGCAGCATCTAGGGAAATCCCTAAGAATGTTGCAAGAGTTTCAGCATTGTCCCCTTTGTCCGCCACAAGATTTCCCGCATCGTCATAATGCCAATCCTCCCCTCCGTCTGGATCAATCACACTGATCGGATTGTTGCCCATTCCCATATAAGGTGAAACATGCTGGTGTTTAGGATCTACCGTCAACCATCTTCCGAGCCTTCCGTCCCACAGGCGAAGTTCAAACGCTTCCTTATCGGTTTCAATATCTTTTTCCTGACCTTGGAACGCATAGCGATAGTTGCCGTCAGTCGTGTGCCTGTTTGGCATCGGCATCCCAAATGGGTAATAGTCGGTTTTAGCAGTAATAGCCAATAATCCCGAGGAAGTTTTTCTTATTACCGCTCGTACATTGCCCAGGTAATCGCTTAGCTGGTAAAGGGCGTATCCCTTTTGAAGGCTTAAGTCACGTTTAAAAACTCCTATAGGATTGATACCGTAGAGGCCATTTTCTGTAAGAGTTACGCCTGTTCCCTGTCCAACGTCCTCGGTGTAGATTGCCATGCACATACCAGCGCCATCTCGAACATAATATGTCTTTGTCGTATAATTGTGGTGCGCATAACTTTCCTTCCTCACACGTTGCCCACGGTCGTTGTAAAAAAGTGCCATTCGTGTGTGCTCGGCGGCCTGGAGCTTAATATTATCCACAAAGACTCTTTGCTTACCATCTGTGAATGGTGCCTGGTTATTGCTTACGATCATTTCCACCACCACGTACTCTCCTGCTCCATTGTTGAATGAAAAGTTAACGTGCTCATAGAACAAGCGGTTGCAGTAATCGGCGGGCTGGTTGGCAATGGTTTGTGTAGCCAGAATAGTGCCGTCGAAGCTTTTTACATTTATAATCACCTGCGGTATAACCTCGGGTCCCACAAGTGCCGGGTCTCCTTCATCCTCTATTGGTTGTATCTGTCCCGGCGGCGGCGGCGGCGGCGAGAGTCTCAGCTTTTTGTCTATCAGCAGGTCAATATCAAGTTGCAGTACAGCATTCGGGGAAACCCGAAGCCGTGAGATGGTCTTTGTGCCCACGCCTTCAAATCGCTCCATATAGCTGGTAAAAACGGTGGAAGCCGCTAAATCAGCGCAAATGTATGCAGGAAACACGTATGTGAGATGAGGCGTATTACTTTGTGCTACCGGATAATCCTGATTGTAGAGCGTAACCAAATTGGAGGTGGCCACACTTGAGAGTTCTCCTATTTTTGTTACCAGTCCCTCTGAGTCATATTCGTAGGTAATTTGTTCCTGCAGGTCGATTGTGAGTTGGCCCAGGTCATTATAAATATAATTGGCAAGATGAGTAAATATAGGGATTCCTGAAACTACTCCCGTTTGGACAGCCACATCCTGGTCCCGGATGTCATTGTACCGGTTTGTATCGGGATTGTCCCCGGCATCCTTTACATATTCAAGCCTGTTCCCTTTGTTCTTGTATTCAAAGTTATCCATTGCAGTGGTTCCCAAATAATCGGTATAACCATTGCGCTTAAGGGTTTTAAGATTACCATTGGCATCATACGTGATATTCGCCATCTGATAGTCGTTTGCGGCATTTGCGGTAAACACGGAAGTACTGTTGGCTGTGCCGAATGTCGCACCCGATATCCAGTTGTTTTTATTGTAAGAATAGGTATAGCCATTCTGTGTTGCTGAAGCTGTTTCGGTGTTCCACCTGGAGGCTTTAATATTGCCGTTATACTGGTTGGTTCCCTGTGGAGTGGAGGTAACCGGCTTTGGTGAATTGCTTCTAGTATAATCACCTGCATAATAGTCCAAAGCCATTCCAAAGACATCTGCTGCAAATCCGTTTGTTCCGTCGCCTCCCGGATCATTTGCCGACAACAGTGAAGGATGATTGATTGCTTTTAACTGACCTCCTAAATTGTATACATAGTCAATCCCTTGTAAATTATCAGCCAGTTCTGTACGTTTCAAAGCTCCAGATTCATTATAAACATAGTGGGCCCTTCGTGTATAAACAGCCGTAGGAGAGTTTTCTACCGCCGTATGCACATCGGTAAGCTGCCCGGCTGGGTTGTATTGATATCTGTGGATAAAGATTTCGCTTTTATTATGTTTTTGATAGATTATCCGCAACAACTGCCCCTTGGCAGGATCGTACTCATAATCTATCGTTTTCAGGCATGAAAGCCCCGGTATGTCCTGTATGATCCAGCGCACCCGCCCAAATACATCGTAGCTGTACCAGGTTTGGCTGGTCGTGGGGTTTTGCGTCTTTGTAGTAGTAACATTGCCCGAGACAAATGTCTGAAGGTATTCCGGTAAAGGCAAGAAGCAGGCCTGCAACCGAAGTACGAGAGTAGGGTCAGGTACGTCATATTGTGAAAATTGCTGCTCACTGCGTCCCGTCGCAGGAAGACCATCAGGCTGATCTACAATGGCATCTAAACTTCCAAAAAGAATTCCAGTACCTGTATAAACACCACCTTCAAGAGGGCGGCCCAGGTTATCGTAGTTGGAATAGGAAAACGCATTTACCTTAGCCTGTTCCTGGTTTTGAGAAAAACGAAGCTGACCATCAAGCCTATACTTAAATGCTGCGGTACCTTCGTCCGGACTAACTGCGACCAACAGCTGGTCTAATGAATTATACGTGAAAGTGTTTTCCAAGGGATCCTGACCACTAGATATCAGCGGCTGGACGCTTTTTGTGAGCCTTCCGGCGTAGTCGTAATAGTTACGGGAAAGGTCATAATAATTAACATTATACTTAATTTTTATCGGAGTAACCGGATTAGTTGTAGAATTATTAAGACCATAATAATTATTTTGATCCTCGAAGCGGTAAAGGCCCGAGTTCAGGCTGATATTGCCGCTGAGGTTACTTGTAACAAGTTGTTCGGTGATTAAATCATAAATTCGTATGTTGTGTTGCAGACTTACTATATTTTCAACCACTACAAGTCCTGCACAGCCCTTAGGCACATGAACATCTACATAACCCTTGTCCAAAATCTGAGAATATACATTGCGCAAGGCGGGTGTCGACTCCTCATTACCACTGCGCGCTGCCCCTAATACGTTTCCATCATAGTCGGTAAAAGCAACTGTCTCGACTCCGTGCACGTCACGCGCTACCGTTTTCGTAATCTTTTTATCACGGAAAGTATCATAAAAAGAAGCTGCCGTCACTTCACGTTCTATAGGCATCACGAAGGAATATGGCTGGAGCCATTGCGGCACACCCCCAACCGTGATTTTGTTACCTCCAATTAAAGCACGTGCCTGCCCGGGGTTCAGGTCACTGTAAACTATACGTGAAAAAGGATAACTAGTACCGTCCTGATAAGGATCATACGTGTTTGAAGTGCTGTAATACCATCCAAGGGAATTCGTCTGAGCAGTAATGGCCGCAGGATTCATCAGTGTTGCTGGGCTGTCATAATGATTGATCTGCAAAGGAACAGCCCCTGCCATGATAAAATTACTACGGTATCCAAAACCACTGCCAACAGGAGCGCTCAGGGTTTGAAGCACCGGGCGGCCAAGGTAATCATACCTGATCTCTGAAGCCCAAGAACGGTCGCTTAAGATATCCCAGCTTTGCTGTTGTGTCGCTTTACCAAGACTATTGAAATAACTGACACCTTTTGCCATGGTCTGTCCTGCAAAGTCGTAGCTGATGCTGCTCACCCAATTCCTGTCATTGCTAACTTCTGGGACAGACTCCTGAGCATGTAAGAGAAAGGGAACAACCGAAAGCCATATACCAAATAAAACAGGTAAAAGCCTACTTGTGATTTTACTATTTTTCATCTATTTAACGCTTTGATTCACATTATAAATTCGAACCATCGTACCAGTATTGCCCTTTACCAGCAGATTTCCTTCTTCAACATATCTTGTATCTGCATCTTTGGCAATAGGTAACGGATATTCTGCATCAGTACAACCGCCGTAAAATACGTGTGGTTCCGAATAACTTTGAACTCCGGTATCCAAATTTGTAATTCTGTATGTGAAATACACTACTTTTCTATTGCCCGAAGAACATGAACTCGATTTCATCAGGAATTGAGGACAGAAACTGCCATAGGCTGCGGTAACATCCACGTAAGTCAATTGCTGATCGTAAAAATTATTTTGCAACGCTGCGTCGTACGGCGTATAATAAGCATATTCATACTTCAAATTACCAACATTACTAATATCCTTCGGATGTATCTTAAAGGCGTATTCCTCGTTATTACAGCCCGATGTACATTTTGAAATACTAATTTCAGCTGAAGTACGGCCATCATTAACGAAGTTACAATTACTTGTTTGCGAATCATATAGTTTCTCGATCGTTTTGCCGGTGAGCTGGTCGGTGACCTTCACAGTGAATTGCCATTTCTTGTTAAATTTTCCTTCATCGCACCTTACTGCGGCATAAGGAATTACAGCAGTGCTGGATCCTGCAGTATAAGGAGTCGATATGTCATTTTCATTATCTTTTAACCATTTGTATTGGTAGCTAAAATTACCTGAACCTCCTGACATCCTGGTTTTAAAAGTGCTTTCATATGTTCCAATACATTGAGCTTCGAGCATCACCTCCATTGGAAGAAGAATTTCGGGCATACAGTTAAAAAGCGTTGGAGCAACAGGAACGGTAGATAAATTCCCATTTTTATATTGTTGTTTGTTCTGGCTTACAAGTCGGAAGCCCCCTTGCAGGCCCGTACTATTAACATTTTCAATAAATGTCGCCACTAATCTTCCGGCGCTGTCATACTGATAAGCTGACCCCATATTATTGGCATCGAGTACTGCAGCCAATTCGTCTGTCGCAGAATCATATACATAGCTATTGATTGAGGAAGAAATTGGATGCATCCTAAAATCATCGTAATAATTTTGCCCGTTTAGGTCGTTATTCGACAGAACGATTGTGTTATTAGCGACGTTGGCGGGAATATCAAAGTAAAAGTTCAGCTGAGTCCAGCAACCCGCAGTAACAACTTCAGAATATGGGATTACCACTCCATTAACTTTTAGTAAAGAACCCTTTGTTGGTCCACCTCCATTATAAGCCCATACAGAAACTTTATATTTTCCGGGCCGGAATTTAGCTGAATAGGTTGGCGCAGTATAATAGTTTATATCACCGCTCGATCCTGAAACTGCAAAAATTTGATCTGTGTTGGTCGTCGGTTTTACCGAATAATTTCCGGTATGTGCTATATCGGTAGTGCGGAAGCTGCTTCCCCGAACCTCACCATCAAACCAATCCGGATTACCGGCGTCGACAAACTCCGCGCCGCTATAGTACATTTCAGTGTATCTGGAATTGCCTGCTACCAAAACCTTTCGGTTTTTGTCTGCCATTTTAGAAGAGGAAAAATTCTGATTAATATCTTTGACCTCGATAGGTAATGAGTTGACGGTATATCTGGTTATTTCCGACACTTTTAGCCATTTGTCCGAAAGCGGTATACCTGCTGCCCAATCAAACTGCCAAGTCGGCGATGTCAACAGGGTGGCGTAAGTACCCTCACTGTTATTTAACCTCTCTTTCCAAACAAACTTTTTATGTTGGCGCCAAACTTTTCTTGGTGCAATAGGGAGTGTTTCGATGCCCGTATTACTTCTATATTGCCATTCTTTGTTCCACGTGGTAATGTTTGCATTCAGGGTTTTCCATGCGCTTCCCGTAAATACTGATGACACTACCACCGCATCCTGCGTCAGCATGTTTTTATTTGTTGGAGCTATAACCTTGGAGCTCATTTCAGGATATTTATGATAGGCAGGGACTTTAACAACGCGGGTTAAGGTTCCATCGGCTTTAGCAGTCTCGACGGTGTTAAATAATCCTGTCATTGGATCTGTATTGCTATATGATTCGACGGTTTTCCCATGAATGTTGGTAGTAACTACCCTTTGAAGCACACTGGTATATTCTTCTTTTGAGGCAATCGACACCAATCGTTCTTTTAACACCGGATTTGCATTATCGGAATTAGTGTTGAAAATAGATTTCATAGACTGAAAAGATTCTTTTAGAGTACCGCGGTTAAGCTCAGAGTTTTTTAAAGCTTCACCACTTAGGTATTGTTTTTCAGATTTTGCCATTAACTGAAATTTACTATTGTACTCTTCTACAGAACGGAATTGCCCTACTAACGAGGTATTTACGTTCAACTTCATGGTCTTTGCCTTGATTTTTTTACCTGTGGCAGGATCCAGATAGGCACTGCCAGATGCAGTATGGTCGGTCACTACGGCCTCAAACATTTTAGTACCTTCATCATCAAACATTTTAATATTAGGATCGAAAATATTCAATACCGGCCTTAAGACATTAAATCGATATCTGGTGTAGGCCACGTTAGCTGATTGGTTTTCTGTTACCATTGTCACATACTCATACATTACCCCAGGTGACGGAAGTTCAGACTGATATGGAATAAACTTTGTTCCGCGCACAGGGCTATATGAAGTTATTCCTGAGGATTTGTAGCCACTTGCTGTTTTGTTCAAAGGTGTGGGTTTGCCATTAGCAGTAAGAGGATTGTTATAATAGTAGCTCGTTTTATATTGTTGGTTAAGTTCATCGATTAGTGTAATGGATTTAACCCGCAGACCGCCACCTGTTTTCCCTGCAGGCACTTTAGAGGCTAACAATTTGTACACTAGGTTGTAGCCGTCAGTACAGTTTTCAGGATTAGGACAATTCTTTGACGTATTGATGATCGGAGCGCCAAAACCGTGCGATTCAGAGAATATCGGATTGTACATGTCTTCTCCATCCTGCGCCTGGACTATATAATTTTTACTCAAAGTGAACTTTAGCGTATTACTATCCACATAAGAAGGGATCAGTCCTTGACTACTTATATCTATCCTATTCCTTAAATCGGTGCATCCGAAACCAAAGTCTTCATCAACAGTGCACAAGTAAAAATCCAGGTATGTTACATCAGATGTACTGAAATAATCAGTAAATGAAAAATTCTCTTCTGTATTATAGTTATAATCTGCATCTTTATTAATAACGATCTCAAAAGTGGTGCTGTTGATGTTGTTTATATCAAACTGCAAACCTTGTTGTTCCCAATATCGTCGGGAGAAGGCCTCAGTATAAAAATCATCTTCTTCATGCTCAAAGTTTATTGAAGCACCAGTGGGAGTGCTTATCTTCGTAAGGGACCATGCCTCCGGACGCACTTTCCTAAAGCCCCATTCATCTTTCGCCCCTTTGTCCAGCATCGGAATGTCTTCGGACCCTTCCCAGTTAAATTTTGTAACATATGCATTGGGAGGATATTCTACGTAAGGAAGTTCCGCCCCTTTATATTCACCATCATAATTAAATTCGTATGGCGGCATGTAATCGAAATTATTGCGTCCAAGAAACTTAATTGTTTTAAGCGTCAACTTGCCATGGTTTGGGTTCTTTACTGTATTCTGGATAACACCTGGACTACCGTTAGATAGCTGACTTCCAGAAGTATAATTGTGATTCTTGACGGCCAGATTATAGTTGTAACCTAATTCGACCACCTTTATCGCATTGTTATAGTCAAAATTTTGGAAATCTTTGACATCTATTACATTTTGTTCCTGGTTGATAGCTATTACATTTCCATTTTCTGCGAAACCTCCAGCAGCAGAATAATTAATGGGATAGCTATTTACATAATCGGCAAGTCCTGCATCATTCAGCATGAGCGGGTTAAGAGTCGGGTTGGCAGCGTTCCCGGGTGTAACTGTTGCCATTTCATTTTTTACCAAAACGATTTTCTTCAACATTAACTGCAGTTGCCGTTTATACGTAAAATTTTCGTTAGGATATATGATACCACCGCCAGTACCGTCATTACTAAATCCCTGAGGCACGCCCAATACAGTATCATCGCCTGTAAATTTGTAATTTAGATCACAGCCTACAGAATCGTACCGGAGATCCTTGACAAAATAGGCCGTGTGGGTTGAAGACACGATTTTGTCTAAATAATAAAGCTGCTTGCGGCCAAATTGATAGTAACCGAAATCCTTAGAATTGATGTTTCCTTGAATATTTGTAAAATATTCCTTTTGCGTTTTATCAGTCGGGTTTCTCCACACATATCCATCCGACCACTTACCATGATCAAGTCTAACAAAAAAACCGTCATCTCCAGGATCGGCAATTTGATTGCTATTCGCGTCATAATAATCAGGTCCTGTTATTGCGGTTAACAACCAATGTGTGGCATATGCCGTGAATTGCCGTTTGTCGCTAACATGATTTTCAGTGTCGTCTTTATATATAGTGCGTTCAACTTGCTCATAATGGTAAACAGGCATAGAAAAATGATAGATCTTGCCATCAGGTGCGCTTATTTTATAGCCACCTATTCCATCCTTGATAAACGAAGCGTTTGTGCGCGCAGCGGCTGGAAGGTTTGCAGGATTGAGCAGCCCAACCGCATTCCCTGTTCTTATTTGCTCGTTAGTAAAAACTTCAACATAATTAGGTTGCTGAATTCTTGAATTATTCAGTGCGGCACGAACCGATGTGGTATTAGCAATATTATTTAGGGTTGTGCCAGCTCTAATAATTGGTGTTAATGGCTCGATTGCACGATTTGCTGTAAATTGTCCGTCGAAGTAAAATTCAATGTCGTTTGCGACGGTACCAATTGCTAAACTCTTACCAAAGGTTTTGTCAGTGGTATTTGAATTGTGATTATAAATCTGAATTTTATTTTGAGGTTGAGATGTTGATTTTACATCGTTGCCGGAATATCCTAACCCGTACAGCGTACTGTTTTGTAGGATTCTCGGCTTCATCGTACCTGAGATACCTGTTGCGTTTACATCGTAACCATCATATCCCGCATAGGTAAAATTTAATTTTTCGCGTTGAGCATCGTAGTCGCCTACAAATTCTTTCTCACTCACGGGCAATGTTTGATCATAAGCATCTGAATATCGATAGCGATGTTGGTAGTCATTGAAAACATTGTCGCCTGCAGTAATATTTTCGACCGCATCGTTGACCGTTCCCACGTTGTTGGTATACAAAATTCCAAAACCTACCTTTCTATAAGCCTTTTCGAGATCATAAGTGATTTTTTGTTTGCCAAAGCCAAACGAGACGCAGAATACCTGAATTGGGATATACCATCCTTTCGAAGTTATATCCCAATCGCCTTGCGAAAAGCTGCTCATTGATATTGAGCCGCCGCCTCCTACTTCTTGTCCATATACACCGGGGTTATCTGCGTATCCAATTCCCATTGAAGTTGAGTTTCCTGTTAAGCTTGTGCCCATCGACATGCTCATACCGTTACTTGATTTTATTCCAGCACCAACTCCAACATCTAAGCCTCCTTCATTTACGTTTCCAGATATACCTATACCTCCTCCAACTCCGCTTTGTCCAGCTTTTCCGGTATTTGCGCCTACGCCTAAACTATAATTTCCATCAGTGCCAATGCTTGCATTTGCTCCAAAATGACCGGCAAAACCGACTGACGCATATACTGAACCGGACAGCGCTTTATTAGAACCCCAGGACGCGCCAATACCTACTTCACATGTTCGTGAAATTCCATATCCAACATTGATATTGTACTGAGTATCAACTTGTTTATATTTGATAAAATCTAATGAATTTCCACCATTCCAATCATCCGGCGCGGCATTTAAGTTTCTATTAATGGCACCGGTGTTTAAATTCCATCCTAAACCCGTCCAAGTAGATTCTAAATCCATTGGAATCCCACCGTGATAGGACATTGTTATAGGAAATCCACCGATATCCATAATTGGAAGAACATATGACATATCGCCCGAAGCCAAATTCACCATATCGGTTGCTGTGACCGGCTCGAAACCCATCGCTTCAGGAGCGTTAGGTCCGTTATTGGACGCATATAAAGTGTTAATGGGAAAAAGCGTAGGTATAAAAATCGCGATAAAAAAAGTTGCAATCGTTCTGTGGAATCGATGTTTTGTCATAGAAAATTTTGTGCTATTTAATATATCAGGGAAGGCTCGTTTTTAATAATCTTAGTATTCATTCTTATTTTAATATCTCCTGTTTCCAATCCAATATCATCGACAATAAAGTCAAATTCGTTTCCTTTTAATAATTTCTCGTCTCGGGGATATACTATCAGAATCGTAGTGGATTGAGCCATGCCGTACATCCGTGGGTAAATATAGTCGGTCATGGGAATTGTGTCTTTTTCCCCCGAAATCAAATGTACCTTATCCTTCATGTTGAATAAAAGCTGGTCGACCATTTCAACATATTGCTGTTTACGAGGTATTACATCAGTCAACAACTCCTGGTTGTTTTTGGAAATAGATAAATTGAAATATAAGTTTCGCCTGTACTTTTCGCGTAGCCTTCTGATGTTGTTGGCGGTACTGTCGTCCCTAATTTCACGCTTGATCATCAAGTCAGTTGGGTTATATGTAAGAGTGAATTTGACCCCGTTAACTGTTTTAGTGTTTGTGTAACCAGTTGACTCGTCCATGACGAAGTTTTTCATATCATCGTACTGATCAAATTGGTTGGAGTTGCAACTTGTTAGAATGCACATAAAACAAAACATAAGCAGCTTACTTTTTGTCATATGCTGCATTAATTTGCTTTAGAACATCATCAGTCAAATCGGATGCATCATCAGCATACATTATATTACCTGTACCACCTGCTCCAAAAATTATGGTATGTCCATTTTTCTCGCCGTATTCCTTAATATAATCATTAATATCATTAACAATTGTTCGGGTCATCTTTGTTTCCTCTTCCTGGATCTGTTTCTGATAATTCTCCTGAAAAGCATTAATCTGGCTCTGTTTACTGGACAATAATTCTTGCTTTAATTGTAGTTCCTTGGTGCTAAGACTGCTTCGCTCCCTTTCGTAGATTTTTAATTCATTTTGCCAGTCGCCAATGAGGGTGTCCACTTTGGCTTTAATTGTTAACGCTTTTTTCTCAAACAGGGCCTTTTCAACTTTAGTCCGACTGTAGCCTTCTATTAATTTATTTACATCGACGTATACAAGCTCATTGCCATTTTTTTGGCTGAAATATAAAGCAATACAAGAAATTAGAATTGCTGCGATTGACAAGTAGGGAAAAGTTTTCATTGATTTGGGCGCCTATTAATTTTCCTACAAGAATACAAAAAGAAGTTTAATATAAATATCGCTTTGTTAAAATTATCTAAAAATTAATCTTACAGTTGCGCTACTTTTTTATTATATATTTGCGAAAAGCATTGGTCATGAAAATATCAAAGAAATTATCGTCGTTCAATTTGCAGGAGATGTTAATTGTACTTGCAATCATCGGTATTTTATTATTAATAGCCTTGCCAAATCTGATGCCTCTAATTGCAAAAGCAAAAAGCGTAGAAGCTCAGACCCAGCTAAAAGCTGTCTACAACGCCCAAAAACAATATTACTTCATGTATTCAAAATATACCGCCGATCTACAGGAAGTAGATTTCGAAGCGCCTAAGACTGTTAAATCGGACGGAAGTGCGAACTATGAATACGAAATCATTGCTGCTTCTGTTAATGAATTTAAGGCACGCGCCACAGCAATTACTGACTTTAACGGAGATGGTGTTTACAATGTTTGGGAAATCGACCAGAATGGTGCGCCAAAGCAAATTACAAGCGATTAATGATTGTTTTACAGGTTTTCCTTGTAGGTATTATGACAATAATCTTCGCGCAAGATTACAAAGAAAGGATGGTATATTGGTTCTTATATCCCCTTGTAGGTATCAGCGTATTTTTGATACACGTCTGGCAAGTTGGGATGGTATTAGCGTTAAGTAATAGCTTGATGAATCTGCTTTTTACAAGTACTCTTCTTTTTATAGTTTTTGTTTATTCTAGATTCAAACTTAAACTCCCGTTCAATTCTGCATTTGGTGCTGGCGATGTTTTGTTTTTTTTATTTATCAGCTTGTCTTTTTCAACGGTCTCGTTTGTTATCTTATTTGTTTTCTCACTCATCGTTGCGTTAGTACTGCACCTTATAATGCATAAAATTTCAAATACTGCAAAGACTGTCCCGTTAGCAGGACATATGTCAATATTCTTCGGATTTGTTTATACAGTGGACTTATTTTTTAATTGTGGTTTTTTATATGCGTACTAATGCAAGATTTCAATATTCCGCTTAACCTGCAGCAACTCTTGAATAACGACCAAGCGTACCATTACAGGATTATCCCATTTGAGAAGATTGCCGATGGGCTGTTGCTAAAGACTGATGAGGACCATATCGATGGTCTTGAGTCTGAACTGTCTATCCTTTTAGGGATGAAAATCAAACTAGAAAAGGACACTCCAGAGAATATAACACGTTACCTATCAGTAAATTATCGTAGGTCTGATTCTAATCGGGTATCGGAGATTCATTACTCGAGAGACTTTCTTGAAAAAATACTTATCAGCGCGAAAGAAACTGGAAGCAGCGATATTCATTTCGAACCTTATGAGCATAATGCAAGGGTGCGTTTTCGGCTTGACGGAAAACTTAAAGAACAATTTCACATTTCGCTCGACGAATACCCGATTATCGTCAATAAGATTAAGATCCGTTCGCAACTGGATATTTCCGAAAAAAGGCTTCCGCAGGACGGTCGTATTACCGTAGTGACTGATTTTGATGATTTCGATATACGAGTATCTGTCTTACCAACCCTACACGGAGAGAAAATTGTATTAAGAATATTAAGCAAAGACACCAGCCACCTCGAGTTATCTTCTTTGGGTTTTACTGAAAAAGAGCTGAAAATTTATCTTGATGGGATTCGGAAACCTAATGGTATTGTTTTGATTTCAGGGCCAACAGGCTCAGGTAAGACAACTACGCTTTACGCTACTCTAAAAAAACTCAATTCGCCAACTACCAACATCTTAACTGTTGAAGATCCGATCGAATATACCTTGGAAGGGATTAACCAGGTCCAACTAAAAGAGAATATAGGTTTAGATTTCGCAACAACTCTGCGAACTTTTTTGCGACAAGACCCCGATATTATTATGGTTGGAGAGATACGCGATGTCAATACTGCCAATATGGCAATTCGAGCTGCCTTGACAGGGCACTTGGTTTTGTCTACAATACACACGAATTCGGCATGGGCAACAGTCTCACGTTTAATCGATATGGGAATACCCTCTTTTTTAATAGCAAGCACCTTAAACCTGAGTGTCGCGCAACGGTTGGTACGGAAGTTATGTGAAAATTGTAAAGTTCAACAATCGATTACACCGGATCTTTTTCCAACAGGCTTTGTAATTCCTCAAAATTTGCTGCACCATTACAAAGCTGTAGGCTGCGAGCACTGCTATCATACTGGTTATTCTGGCAGAAAGGCAATTTATGAAATTTTGCCGATTGATAACGAATTAGCTTCCATGATTAAAACGAATAAATTGGAAATCGGCGACTATATCTTGACTAAAGGATTTGCGTCATTCAAACACAATACCTCAGAACTGATACGCAACGGAATTACATCGATTGACGAAGTATACTCGTTGCTGCTTTAATACTATATTTGCCTAACCCAAACCATTTAATGAGAACCACATTCGCACTCTTTTTCTTACTGCTATTTAATATTGGGTTATCGCAAGACAACAGGATACAACAAATCCAAAATAACCTCGAGGCCATTGGTGCAGAAGCTCCGGGCCTTTCCGAAAAAGTAAATATTAATATAAAGGAAGCTACCTTGTCATCATTTCTGATTGCAATTTCGGAAATTCACAAGGTCAATATTAGTGTCGCTCCCGCGCTTAGTAAGATTACGATCATTAATAATTTTACAGATGTTACCGTCGCAGACCTGCTGGTATTTTTGTGCAAAGAGTACAATCTAACTATTGAATTCACTGGCAACATTATAGCTATCAAGCCCTACGAAGCACCGAAGGAAATTCCGGCTGAAAGACTTATTACGGCGCACTACAGCGCACCTGATGATTTACTCTCCGTCGATTTAAAGAGCGACGGCCTGTACCAATCGTTCAGAAAAATAATGGAGGTGACCGGAAAAAATATTGTATTTGCACCAGGGATGGAAAATTTACCGTTGACGGCTTACATTGTGAACACCCCTTTCGATGTGGCTATGAACAAACTTGCATACGCGAATAATTTATCAGTATCAAAGACGCGGGATAACTTTTATGTTTTCGACACATTTGAGGGAGGCGCATCTGGAAATGAAGGCAGTCAGTCGAATCGGCAGTCTAAACCACAGCGGGCCCGAAAATCAAACTTTTTCTTCAACGTTGTTGATAGCGAAAAAAAATTATTGGAGGTCGATTTCGAAAATACGCCCATCGCAAATATTATTAATGACATTGGACATGAGTTGAACCTAGACATGTTTGTGTCGACGCCCCTGGAAAGTGCTGGAAATGCGACTGTCAAAGCAAAGCTGATCACTTTTGACGAGCTGATGCTTAAAATTTTCGAGAACAGAATTGAAAATTCAACAACGGCTGCGCAATATTCGGGCAATGGCTCTCAGGTTGATGCGCAAGTTTTTACGTTCAAAAACAATGGGAATGTTTATTACTTTGGCACTAAGCTGCAACTAGTGGTTAGGAACATAAAGGCTATCCCATTGATGCACCGCTCCATCGAACTTCTTAGTGATCCCACACGTGAAGGACGCTCGGCAGGACGAACAACCAACGGCAACCCCTATACAAATTATGGTAACGGATCGGAGGCCAACAATGCCAACTACCAAAACAACACTAACAATCCGACAAGTTCTAACAGCATCGCATCCACTTCACTCTTAAGCATTGTCCCTGATGAAATAAAAATGGATCTCGATATTCGGATTGATAAAGAATTAAATAGTTTTATCGTAAACGGTCCAGCATCAAATATTGAGCGATTCGAGACCTTTATTAAGTACCTTGACAAGCCTGTCCCTGTAATTCTGATAGAAGTGATGCTTCTTGAAATAAGCCGAAGCGCTATCGTTGAAACAGGTATTAATGCGGGGATTGGCGACAAACCTGTTGCCACAAAAGGAACTGTTTTCCCAAATACAGATATAACTTTAGGTGCTCAAACCATTAATAAGATTATAAACCGTTTTGATGGTTTTGGATCTTTAAATATTGGCAATGTAATTCCAGACTTTTATCTAAGTATAAAAGCAATGGAGTCCAACGGCAATTTAAAGGTTCGGTCGTCCCCACGATTATCCACCTTAAATGGCCACAAAGCATATTTATCAATTGGTGAAACAACTTATTACGTCGTCACGAACCAAAGTTTTTATGGCACGCAAATACCGCAGGCATCCGAAATAAAAAACTACCAGCCAATCGATGCAGAGCTGTCAGTAACGATAATGCCGCTGGTGTCGGGTGATGGGCAAATTACTATGGACATTAAGGTTATTCAATCGAGTTTCAACGGTCAGAAGGTAGACAAGGATGCTCCTCCTGGTATTAATTCTCGGGAATTTACTTCAATTATTAGGGTGAAAGACCAAGATATAATTGTATTGGGAGGATTGGAAGAAAAGGTAAAAAAAGATGCAGGATCCGGCGTTCCTTTGCTGGCACGAATCCCAGTTCTTAAGTGGCTATTTAGCTCCAGAAAAAGGGAGGATTCAACAAAGAAATTGACGGTGCTAATTAAACCAACTGTTATCTACTAATGTTTAATCAGTTACCGAATTTTTTACTTGGAACCAAGTATTACTCAATTGAGCATTACTCTCTAGCAAACGATAACCATCTCGCTGTGCTATTGGTACACCGCTCCAGAGGCGAGTTAAACATCCTGAGTAAAGAAACAATTCTGTCCAATTTGCTGACCAAGCGTTTAGACAAAAAGTTTCCTTGTTTCCTAATCCTTAACAACGTTCAGGTAGTTCAGAAAGAAGTAGCGCATCAAGATTCCTCAGATGAAAAGTTGCTTTATAAAGCCTTCCCGCATTTATCGCTTGACGATTTCTATTATGAAATTTGGCGCATCAAAGGGCGCGCCCTAGTCGCAGTTGCAAGAAAGGAATATTGTGAGCAGGTGATTGATGAATATCTGAAAAAAGGCATTTCGATTGCTGGCATCAGCTTAGGTGTGTGCGCTGTGAATGCTCTAACTAAGTACGCAAATTGCCCATCGTTGGCTACGAATAATCAAATAGTTCACATTGATGGCGATCAAATATTATCAGTAAATCAAAGTCCGCCGCCGCAGGAATTTAACATCAATAGTCTACAAATTCAAAACTCGCATCTTTTATCTTTTGCAGGCTTGCTGCACCTTGCTATAGAACCTGGAATTACTGCAGGTAGTATTTTCGAATTAAACCAAACAATAAAAAATCGTTATTTTCAAAGGAGCTTCTTTTCTAAAATAGTTACAATTTCAGCCGCTTCGGTCTTGACTATTCTGTTATTAAATTTCTTTGTATTCAGCTACTACTTTCGTAAGGCTCAGGAAAATTCCGAAACTGTGGCAGTTAACAAGTCGGTTATAGAAGCAGTTGCCGAAACAAGTAAGCGAATCAAAGCTAAAGAAGTTAAGCTAAATAATATTTCAGGAAGAAGCAACACACCAGCCACGCGCATCCTGAACAGTATTGGACAGGGAATACCAGTGTCAATAATGCTTTCAAAACTAGAGTATAACCCTTTACTAAAAAAGGTGAAGCCTGAAGATCGTATTCTGTTTGAAGATAATACAATAAATGTTTCAGGCATTGCCACTGATAATATTGCTTTTACGGAATGGATTTCTAATTTGAACCGGGCTAAATGGGTAGAAAAGGTGACCATTCAGCAATTTGGAAGCACAGATCTTCAACAAAATGAATTTACAATAATGATACAGCTAGCCAATGAAACTGCACGCTAAAAACAAATTACTGATTTTTGGAATTGTTATGGTTTTATACTGTAGTTATACTTTCGCAATATCAAAAACATTATTTTATTACAACCTTTACTCTAATAATGAAAAATTATTAGAAAGCAATATTAATAAGCCAAATCTTCTCAATCGACTAGGAAAGAAAGAACAGCATATCGACAGGCTCTTGACGGCTTCACAATCAGGACCCGATAGCTCCTTTCAAAATTTTCTCTTAAAACAGCTCAGTTATTATGCGCGTCATTATAACTTAAAAATTGTGGCTTTTAATGCCCCACACGGCTATATTTCATCCGGCACGAGTATATCAAGTTATGTGTTTTCTATAGAAGGATCTTTCAATGGCTGCATGGCGATGCTTAATAAACTTGAAAATGAGTATGCGATCGGAAACATCAAACATGTAACATTTACTAAAAAGAAGAACTACAGGACAAGCACAGAATATTTAGTGGCCGAAGTTATTATCCAAAAGATTAGTGATAACGCGGCTACGACTGTAAATATCGACAAAGAATAGTTAGTATTACTTTGTAATTATTATAAAAGGCACTGTAACGCAGACCATCCGCTATATATCCGACTTCTTCGAAAGAATCGATATTTACGCGTGTGTGCTAAAGTACATTTCTCTTACTCGAAGTTGTATCTATTCTCATACTTCATTCAGAAAAGATCTAAATCCTCTTCCCGAAAGTTCGATAATTGTATCTTTGTGTTCACAGAAAAGGACTGCTCAATATGATTGGGTTGTCCTTTTTTTATTTCCGATATTTCAGGGCCTATAAAGAGAATTCCAGCTTTTGTAATCAATTGACAATATCTTTGATCAATAGGTGTTTTCGTTCTATAACCGAGATAACAAACCTGCTGAGATTAAAAATTTGATGCACATCTTTAAAAATAGCAGTTCCGTGGTTTGCGAATATCCATCTGAACAATCTGTTACGTTTCGATAGTCTAACGTTTAGTAGTTTCAGCTTCTAAAATTTGCCTCCAACCAAATCCCGAGCATTTTTGAAGTAATACTTCCGATCAAGGCCAACTTTATTTGCCTAAAACCTGCGCCGTCAGCAGATCGTGATATAACTTACTTACCGACTCCTGATGGTTCGGATGCGCGATATTTACCAGCGACTTTATGCGTTCTTTCAATGATTTACCATAAAGATCAGCTATTCCATATTCTGTAACTATAAATTGGGCATGAGCTCGCGTTGTTACAACGCCCGCACCTTGTTTTAGAAAAGGTACAATGCGGCTTTCGCCTGTCTTGGTTACTGATGGCAGTGCAATAATCGCCTTTCCACCATCACTGAGCGCTGCACCACGAATAAAATCCATTTGCCCACCGACGCCCGAATACATTTTTGCTCCAATTGAATCGGCACAAACCTGACCGGTAATGTCGACTTCAATTGCAGAATTTATGGATACCATTCGCGGATTCCTTCTGATAACTGCAGTATCATTTACAAAGGATGACTCTCGCATCTCAATAAATGGATTGTCGTTGACAAAATTGTACAGACGCTGCGAACCAATCAGAAAAGTGGCAAGCGCCCGGCCCTTTCCGGTCCCTTTATATTTACAGTTAATGATCCCGTTTTCTATTAAGGGTATTACGCCATCGGAGAACATCTCTGTGTGAAGTCCTAAATCTTTGTGATTATTCAGATTTGACAGCACTGCGTTCGGTATAGATCCAATTCCCATCTGCAAGGTACTTTTATCCTCAATCAGAGAAGCTACATGCAGTCCGATCTTCTTTTCGATTTCAGTAGGCGCACTTTCCTCATGTCCAAAGATCGGAACATCCACATCGACTAAGTAATCAATTCGGGAGATATGAAGAACACTGTCTCCGAATGTTCTTGGCATCTGCGGATTCACTTGCGCTATGACCGTTGTTGCCATTTCTATAGCGGCAACAGTCGCTTCGACCGACACTCCCAATGAACAATAACCATGGTTATCAGGCGGCGAAACATGTATTAGTACATAATCCAATTTTAATACGTTCTTCTTAAATAACATTGGCAGTTCGCTTAGAAAAACTGGTGTGTACGATCCATTTCCAGCTGCTAGAGTATGCCTGACATTCTTTCCGATAAAGAACGAATTTACATGAAAGCTGTCTGCTAGTTCGACATCTGCGTAAGGCGCAGCTCCTTCTGTGTGAAGGTGGCAAATTTCCACATTCTGAAGATCCGATGCACGGTCACTGAGAGCTTTTGTCAATATAGAAGGCGTTGCTGCCGCTGCCTGTATGTAAACGCGGCTGTTTGAACGAACTACTTTTAGTGCTTGGTTGGCTGATACATATTTTGTCATTATAAAAGTTTTTCTCAAAGATACCTCCGATTCCCGGTAATATTTAGTTCGCGCCCGTTTAACGGAACATACGTCTTCGCAGATGGCGGTTTAAGGAGCGCTACATTTCAATATTATCATCTTTCAACTTTTTAAGATCCCGAACATTTATACATCAAGACGAATTAACAACATCTATATTTTTTCTTCAATTATGCCTGATGCAGTGATTCTAATTTAGTAACTGTTTAACAATTAAATATTTTTATTATGAGGCAAGAATTTAAATTTTACCAACTCCTCATCCTGAGCCTGAGCCTTTTGGCCATGTGTGGATGTCAGGAAGACCTGTACGAACTGGAAACAGCGACCGCAGGAAGAACAAAAATGGAGCGAGTTTCTGCAGACCACCTCCTGAGAAACCATAAAGTAGCCGCAAAGCTGCATGAGTTCGCGGAGCTAAAGAACAACTACGCGAGCAGGGAAATTCGGTCAGATACCATACTCGACTTCACAATTGTTGAAAACAGCGGTGTTTTTATAGAGAAGGACGGACTACATTCGTACATTTTCCCCATTGAACGTGAGGAAAGCGATGGAAAGGTTGAAAATATAGTATTTGCCTTAAATGGTGAAGAGTACAAAACTTATATTGTACGGTATGACTACACGAAACAAGAGTCAATGGAGTTAAGCAAGGAAGAGATTGCGCAGCGTGATGTACAACGTTACGCTATCGACTTGGAAGCTGATGGCAGAGGGTTCGTAAAGCTGGTGTTCATATGCCTGGAAATGGGTTCTTGGGTCGATGATGGTGAATTGTACGGTTATGGGAACGTTCACTATGTCTGGGTTGTGACCGGGCAGGTTTGCTTTTGGTCTACGAATAGTGGTCAGACAAATCCATCGTCACCCGACACTCCTCCACCTTTCTATCCTCCTAACAATCAGGGCGGTAACGGCAACCCGCCTTCATCAGATGATGAACCGACTATACCTGTGATTATTGCCCCTGTTTTCGATGTCAGCGATCCTGACCCGGTACCTATAACGTATGACTGCAATACCTCTACGCAAAAATTACAATTGTTGTTTCCTTCCGCAGATACAGATGCGCTCAACGTACTGACGACCATCATCAATAACTACGGTAAAGAACATGGCGGTTTAGATTCAAAAGCTAAACTATGTCATTTTCTGGCACAAGCAGGATACGAGACTGGCGGTTTTGCAACATTGAACGCGACTGAAAACCTGAATTATACAACTGCAGCAAGGCTAATTCAGGTATTTCCTTCAAAATTTTCACTAACCGATCCTAACAAACTTAATCCGACGCCGTACTTAAATAATCCTCAAGTTTTAGCGAATGTCGTATATGCAAATGCTAATGGAAACGGTAATGCTCAAAGCGGCGATGGCTGGCTGTATCGAGGACGAGGCATCATGCAATTAACGTGGAAAGCTAATTACAATGCTTATAAAAACTATCTTGATCAGGTAAACTTGGCGAGTGACTATATGGGACCGGAGTCGGTGCAAGCCAATCAGTTCCATGCTGTAATGTCGGGGTTGTGGTTTTTCAAACAGCGCGTACTAAGTAAGATTCAAACTAACGCCACCACGCCATCGAGTAAATTAACAAAGCTAATCAACAGGTACACGGACCAAAATTCTATAAATGGCCGTAACAACATATTCAACAGTGCAATGCAAATAATCGAGTGCGAATAACAAATATACTTATGAAAACACATTTTAAACTTTACCTGATACTGATTGCGATCATCAGCGGATTTTCGGTTTACAGTATTACAACAAATGTCGATCTTAACTTCTCAAAGATGCTAGGCTCCGTAGAAGAACATTCCAAAACAAGTACCTTGCTGGCTACCAATCAAGATATTTTGGGTGCCTGGGTCTTGGAAAATGATCCGACTACAAGATTTGTTTTTGGCAGCAATAATATGTTGCGTATTTATCGCAATAACGTGCTGCAGTCTACAGAGCCGTATTTCATTAGTACGACCTGCAATGGAAAATTAGCACTTCCAGAGGAAGCATTTCTCAAGATCACTGACGAATACGGAATCACAACCTGTGATGTTATTCTTGGAGCTGATGTAAATGGAAATGGAATCTTGTCCATCATGTCTGAAAGCCAGGGCAAAATAGTTGTATTCGTAAGACCATAATTTCGTATACTTGAGCCGCCACCGCAAAATGGCGGCTTTATTTTTACTTCTTGTTGATAATGATTGTCGGCCCAAAATCTCAATCCGATTCTCCTGTCTTCATGCTCGGTGCATCAACTGGTTTAGACTGTGGCGATCCTTTCTGCCGAAGGAAAATAGACAACATCACAAGTGCCACAATCGACAGGAATTCACTTTGCCAGTTTTGGAACGACTCGAACCAAAATCGCGAATTTGCAATATATTCTGAAGCTTGTTCAAGGGGTTCGCCCTTAAGAGCCAATTGCTCATTTTCGTCCTTAAGGCTGCCGTAAAAGTGAAGTGCAAAAGAGGCAATAAAAAGAACCGCCAGTACAATCGTCAGAGAGTGTTTATAAATTTCCAATATCCAACCACCTGCTTTTACCGGCCACGGTACATTCTTTCTCCTTGCCGAAGGTTCCCGGTCAACCTCTTCTGCTTTTTCAAAGTCCTTTGATTCAGAAGAACCTTTTTGCTGGAGGAAGATCGTAAAAACCACAAAGAGTGCCATTTGAAGAAACTCACTTTCCCAGTTTTCGAAAGTAGACTGCAGAAAATGGCCTGAACTGTAATACATTTTTAACGGAACTTCAGCGGCGCCAGCCTCGACACGCTGCTTATTATATTCCTGAAGTCCGAAAAATACCTGACCGACAAACGATCCAACGAACAATAAAATGAAGACAATCGATAAACTGTTATTCCGTATGAATCTGTTCATGAAGCGCTACTTTCAATAAAAATAAACAAAAAAAAGCCTGGAAAAATCCAGGCAATTATAATATTTTTTCCATTATTCCTCAGCATCCTTTGGCGGCAGTATCAAAATGAATGGTTTTAGCTTTTTGATATTGTAAAAATACGATAAGCAAAACCGGATAGAATTATACGATTTATTCCTGATGTTACACAATATCAACAATCTAGCTAAACCGGGTACGAAAACCTATAGTTAAGCTGCTGCCGAAGTTTTTCACTTGAGATTACTTTTCCTCCACCTTCGGTTATTGTGCCAAATCCCGGCGCAGGCAAATTTAGCTGCATTGCTTTTGTACAATAATACTCCTTCCTTGTTGGATGGTCAGGGTAAACCGCGTTGAAGACCTGGTTCCATGCAGCATCCTTCACAACTTTCATCATGATTTCAATACAATCATTCCGCTGAATTAAGTTAATAGGCGCATCCGGATTTGCAATATTGCTTTTACCTGCCAGGGATCTAATTGGATGCCGGTCTTCACCTATTAATCCGCCAAAGCGCAGTATTGTCAAATTGATAGAAGTTTCATGCTGTAATAGTTCTTCTGCCGTAAGTATTTGCCTCCCGCTTTCCGTAGTCGGACTCGCGACAGTTTCTTCCGTCACAAGGCAATCATCATCGGCATAAACCGACGTCGAACTAACGAAAAGGACATTCTTTACGGTTGAGGCTTTCAATGCTGTCAGCAGAATATTGATTTTTGAAGGATAATCTGCGGAAGTATTTGAGCGGACCTTTGGAGGAATATTAACAATTAAAGTATCAGAACCTGCTAGGAACTTCTCGATTCCGTAGCGGCCGATTTCCTTTATACTGCCAAGTTCCAGCAGGTACGGATCGATACCGGCGTGTTTCAGCTTTTCCATTTTATGCTCTGAAGTAGTCGAGCCTTTGATAGAAAAACCCTCCGCGAGCAATGCTTCCGCCAACGAAAAGCCGAGCCATCCACAACCTAAAATGCTTATTTGTGCCATCTATTCTGTTTCCGGGTTTGCATCCATATCGGGAATTGTATCGGTTACCGATGATCGTACTAAAGTAAAATTCTTCTGCACCGGAACTGGAACTGCCGACTGTTTTCTGATTTTCTTTCGGATCGCAATTGCATCTGTTAGAACAAATGGTGTAGGCATCATGCTTGACGAACGCTTTTTAATCTCAAAAGCCGGATTGCTCATCAGGTCGAAGGATGACTCCATCAATTCCATGTCTAACTCACTCTTTGCCGACACACTGAATTGCATTTCAAGTGGCTCATTATCTACCACGTAGTAGCTCAATACCTTTCTGGTCTTCCGTTCGTAGAGTGAGCCTTTTTGTCCCAGAGCTTTCGCTCCATTTGCTTTGAAATTATGAATCTCGAGATTTTCATTGGCAAAAATATCATATCGATTGACATTGCGACCTGGCGTAATTCTGATGCGGACGTGACGCTGCGATTTAATTACACTATCGAGCAAAAATTCAACTTTCGGCTCTGCCAAGTCCCGAACAAGCGCTTCTGAAGTAAATGTGAATTTCGAATTGTACTTGCTGAACAACTGCAACGGTTCCAAATGAGTAGCCGGTTGTGGTTTGTCGGTCAGATATGTCTGTGTCCAATCGTCGAGGCGCTTGTCATAAGTTGCCCAAACTGCTTTATCTAAATCAGCATCATAAATATAAACAAGGCTGTTCGGGCGCGCTTTTGATGCTTCAAAACCCGAATCGAAATGTGCATATCCAAAACTTCCAAAAGCTAAAACAAAAAACAAACCTGACCAAAGCGGCTTTCGTCCCATTGATCCAAAAACCGGCAAAAGCAATCCGAATAGCAGCACCGTCAAAATTGCACTCCCGACCAGTACTTTCAAACCGAGGCCGATTGGAAACATTGCGATAAACGGCGCAATGATTACCAATGCAGGAACGCTCATGATCATGTTGAAGACCATATTGTTTTTTTGTGTTCCGATCAGAAAACCGAATACGACTAAACTGAAATAGACAGGGACAACCATAAATCCAGCGCCAGGAAGTAAAAATACTATTGCTGTATTAATGATCAACCATAAAAACATTGGCGCGACAACATGATTCAGATTCAGCACATAAGTGTTGGAACGCCGATAAAAAAAGAACAAAAACCCCAATGTCAGAAAGATGAAAGTGGCAATATAATAATGCCCGTTATACGGAAATCCTTGCAGAATGTCATTATACTGCGGATAAAGCACCAACAGCAACTTCCATCCTAAGAAGGCTAAAGCACCCGACACTAACAAAGCTGTAAACAAGGTCCCAAATCCATTTGCAATTTCTCGTGGCACCAGCAGCCGTTTTCCCATACCGACGAAAACCAGAAAAACAAAAAGCAGAAATGCAATTGCCACCAGCGGAATGTTCCAGCTAAAAGGATAATGAACAAATACAAAAGGTGCGTTAAAGTAAACGTCGTCGTCAGCACTTTGTAATGTTGTTAAATCTGAATTGGAGAAATGAGTAAGCAACGGCATCAAATAACTTCCTTGATGCGCAACCGACTTCAGACTCAAATGCGCGAGATCATCCTGCTTTGTATGATAATTAAAATGATCATCGATAAAAGCAAAATTTAAACCTTGAACTTTTCCCTGCTCGCGAAAAACCGTCAGATCGGTATCATTCGGGAGCATCTTGTAAATGCTGTACATCAGCGAATTCGATACCGGGTATTGAACATTGGCAGCAGCAAATCCTTGTACTATAGCGGAGTTTCCGTTGTTGACCTCCATCAACATATAACTCGGCCCAGCCGTTCCACGTGCTTCAAAATTCAGCGCCAATCCAATTTCTTTCGCCCAGGCATTTTGCGTCACAAATAGTGCTGCACCATTTAACCCAAGTTCTTCCGCATCCGAAAACAAAATAATAATGTCATTTTTGTGTGGCGTCTTGTTATGCAAAAATGCGCGTATCCCTTCCAGAATCACTCCCAGTCCTGATGCATCATCAGCTGCGCCATGCGCATAGGAATGCGGCGCACTGTCATAATGTGACAATAGCAGGAGAGCCTTAGTGTTGGCACTTCCTCTGATTCGCGCCGTGATGTTTTTAGATTTTACCAGATTTCCCCAATCTGATAATGTCGTTCCTTCCTGCAGGTGGACTTCAAGACCGAGTTCTTTAAGTTCGACCACCAGATAATCCGCCACTTCTTCATGATTTTTCGAGCCTACATAATGCGGCTGCTTAGAGATAGCTTCAACATGATTTAAAGCTCGTTGAGTGGAAAATTCTGACAACGGACCTTCATCTTTCGATATCCGGTGCGGCATCATCGAAAAATATAGTAAACACAAAATACCAACAACAACCAATACCGATAACAACGAACTGTATCTGTTTTTCATTTAAAGAAGGTTGGGTTTGAGCTCTTTTTTGACAAGGACATAAAAATCATGATCGACTGGCATATAGCCTTGGTCGTATAAAAAGTAGTATGTATTTCCTGTTTTTGTCGTAAGCAGATTCGTAAAGTACTCGAAGTCGAATCCTTTGCTGATCATCTTCGATCTGCTTGCTTTTGTTTTCCCTTCCGGATTTAGTTCTGTCAGAATCCGATAATTTTTACGCAGTTTGTTATTGATGTTGCGCATGAAATTGGTGCTGTCCTTGTTAATTTTATTATTATAGGCGTTGCGGCAGCCGTCGCTGCAGAACTTTTTGTCCTCACGTCCGATAATTTTTTCTTCACATTCAAGGCAGCTTTTCATATGCTAGTTGTTGAGCTTCGGTTCTATTGGCTTGTTTTTAAGTTTGTTGATTCGGTACAGGTCATGTCGACGATCCTTTAGGATGCGGACGCTTCCGTGTTCATGCAGATCTTTGAGCAAGTCGACATCGACATCAACGATCAGTGTCATCTCTGTATTTGGAGTTGCCTCTGCTTTAATCCCATTACTTGGAAATGCAAAATCGGACGGCGTAAAAACGGCGGTTTGAGCATATTGAATATCCATATTATTCACTTTCGGCAAATTCCCAACACAACCCGCAATTGCGACATAACATTCGTTTTCGATTGCTCGTGCCTGTGCGCAGCTTTTGACACGAGTGTAACCGTTTTGCGTATCGGTAAGAAACGGTACAAAAAGAATTTCCATTCCTTCATCTGCCATAAGACGCGCCATTTCTGGAAATTCGACGTCGTAACAGATCATAATTCCGATTTTACCGCAGTCGGTATCGAATGTTTTAATCTCCGAACCGCCTTTCATTCCCCAATATTGAACTTCATTCGGAGTCACGTGTATTTTCGTGTACATCTCATACGTTCCATCGCGTTTGCACAGAAATCCAACATTATAAAGCGTTCCTTCTTCCAGATATGGCATGCTTCCCGTGATGATATTGATATTGTACGATATCGCAAGTTCCTGAAATCGCTTACGGATCGGTTCACAATAGCGCGCGATTTCCCGAATTGCATCCGCCTCGCTTAGATGATTAAAGTCGGCCATCAGCGGCGCGATGAACAACTCCGGAAACAAGGCGAAATCACTTCCATATCCGGAAACGACATCGATAAAAAATTCAGATTGCTCAAAAAGTGCTTCCAGGTTTGCAAGTGGCCGCATCTGCCATTGAACTAGTCCAAGTCGGATGACGGTCTTTCTTACATTGATCAACTTCGGACTCTCATCATAATAGATGTTGTTCCATTCCATCAAAACCGCGTAATCCTGAGAACCTTTATCACCTTCAAGATAATTTTTCATCACTTTGATTACGTGGAAATCGTTACTCAATTGGAATGAAAGAACGGGATCGTATAAATCCTTCAAGCGTACTTTTTCGATGTATTGCTTTGGAGTTATGTCTTTGGCATGTTCCGTATACCGCGGAAGCCTTCCTGCGAAAACTATAGCCTTAAGGTTTAGTTGTTCACATAATTCCTTTCTTGTGTCGTATAATCGACGTCCAAGGCGCAGTCCGCGATATTTAGGATGTATAAAAACATCAATTCCGTAGAGGATATCACCGTTCGGATCATGTGTTGAGAACGTGTAATTACCTGTTATTTCGGCATAATTATGTCGAGCGAGCACCATTTCCTCGCGAACGATCAACGATAATGCTGAACCAACAACTTTACCATCAACCAAAACCACCAATTGTCCTTCAGGAAATATTTTTAGTAAATTTTCTATATCATTTTCACTCCAAAACGAATTCTCAAAATCGCTGTATGCTTGCTGCATCGATATCTTGAGTTCCTTATAATCTTCAATCCGTAGATTTCGTAATTCTACTTTATTGATCTCTGTCTGCATAAATCTTTTTTGTTTGCGGACAAGGTAATGAATAATTTCCATTTGCAAACGGTTACAAACAACTACAAACGAAATTAAATGCTTTACTACCGAATACATAATGCTGAGCTCCACATCTTTGCAATGTTGATTTGCAATAGAGTCATCACGATTTTATAAACCATTTAAATTTTTACACGCCATGAGTACATTAAGAAACAAGGTACAGTTGATCGGAAATGCAGGAAGTGATCCTGAAGTAATTACTACAGAATCCGGTAAAAAGTTAGCAAAACTCACAATTGCTACGAATGAGAGCTACAAGAATGACAACGGTGAGAAAATTACCGACACGCAGTGGCACAACCTGGTTGCATGGGGGAAAACCGCAGAGCTTCTCGAAAAGTACGTTACAAAAGGTAAAGAAGTTGCAGTCGAGGGCAAGTTGACGCACCGCAGCTATGATGACAAAAACGGCGACAGGAAGTACTTCACTGAAGTTGTGGTGGGCGAGCTGCTGTTGCTAGGCAAGTAATACTTGATTTATTTTAAAAAGCCATCTTAACCGGTGGCTTTTTTTATTTCCAATTCCAATCGCTACCTTTATAATCAACCACAACCTTTTTCGCCAGATGAACAGACGCGGATTTGTAAAAACCACATTGCAGTTTGGAGCAGGAATTTCATTTCTCGGTTCAAATTTCCTGCTTGATCCAGTAACAGAACGATTTGACAGCAAGCCGTTTTTCATCTTGTCGCTGGCACAGTGGTCGCTTCATAAAGCAATTTCAGAAACGAAAACGTTATCAAATCTTGATTTTGCGAAAAAAGCAAGAGAGCTTGGTTTCGACGGAATTGAATATGTGAGCCAGTTATACAACCTTGAAGCAGGCAACGAAACAGCTTCTTTGACAAGGCTTACAGCGGACCTTTTACGGCGTAGCGCCGACAACGGAATCGAAAATGTTTTGATAATGATCGACAATGAAGGTGAACTCGCGGCGGCTTCAAAGGCAGAACGAACATTGGCGATTGAAAAACATCAAAAATGGGTTGATGCAGCATCTGCTTTGGGATGCCTTCAGTTCGTGTCAATTTGTTCGGTGCCGATGCGGAAAACAATTTTGAAATCTGGAAAGATACAGCTGCTGATGGGCTAACGGGACTTTCTGAATATGCCGCCAAACAAGGTATAAATGTAATTGTTGAAAATCACGGAGGATTATCATCCGATGCATCTAAATTAGTGGAAGTAATCAAATCCGTCAACCTTTCAAACTGTGGAACATTACCTGACTTTGGTAATTTCTGCGTCCGACGAGAAGGCGGAGAACGTTGGTCAGCTCCTTGCATCGAAGAATATGACCGCTATAAAGGTGTCGCCGAAATGATGCCGTTTGCAAAAGGCGTCAGCGCAAAAAGCTATGATTTTGAGAGTGGAAATGAAACTTCCATTGATTATACAAAAATGCTCGGAATCGTTAAACAAGCAGGATACATAGGCTACATTGGTGTTGAATATGAAGGCAGCAGATTGTCGGAAGAGCAAGGAATCATTGCCACAAAGAAACTATTGCTGCGGACTGCGAAGAAGTTAGATTAAAACCTTCCGAAAAAAGTTTCATCAACAAACTTCCGCATCACATATTCCTTCGCCTTTGAATCATAATAGCCCATGATGAAATAGTCTTTGAACTTAAATACATTTTCAAGCGAAACCTCATCATGTTCGGCTAAAAACTGACCAATATAATCGCCTGCAAGCCGGCTTTGTTCAATTGTGCGATGTTCAAAATTATCATCAAACAACGATTCAAAATAAATCGATTGCAATCGGTCGTTCTCAATTTCAATATCCGGAGAGTCATATCCTCCAGCAAGGACAACCCCTACACCTGCCGCAACACCTAGTAAGGTAGAGCCCGTTGATGGAACAAATCGTACTCCGCCAACAGTTACCAACGTATAATCAGGTGCTTTGTAAACCGAGACTCCAAGTTCGGATTCAGCAAGGCGGTTAAGAAACTTTTCGGTATTTTTTAGTTGGCGTGGAAGCAGATTTCCGGTCTGACTCATCAATGGTGAGTTCTTAAAGGCATAATCCTGACCTGCCATCATTGTATATGATTTTGTACGCGTACCTGATTGTAGATCTGTTGCGGCCAATACCAGTGTATTATTGTTGCGGCTGACCTGGTAAAGCTTCCCATTGTTTACAAATGAGTTGCCATCGCGGACATTCTGCGTTAGCGGTTGCGCAATAGATTTGGCAGCCATCTGGTACGAATCCAAATTAATATCAAACACCTGTGTGAGCGATGGGTTTTGATCAAAGGTCAGCACAAGATGATTTCCGTTAGCGTACATTTTGGATTCTGAAGTTCCCACGAAAAGCGGATTCAGCACACGGTTGTCTATGAGCTTTAACGGATCTTTGTTTACGATGAATTTTAACGTCCTGGTTCCACTTAAGCCATCCATAAATTTATAATCAGCAAAATCTATCGTTCTTTTTTCATGTTTTCCATCGTGGAAAGCATAAATATTTAGCTCTGGTTCGGTATCCGAGATTGTAATGAAATAAAACGAGTTATTCCCGCTAAACGAGCCTAACACCGTTTCGGTAGCATGCTTAAAATCATATGTGATTATCGAAGAAGGCTTTTTATCGAATGGATATCTTACAGCCATCATTTTCTGCATATCGATATCGCTCCAATACACTTCGGGGACACCATCGGAAGAAATACTATATCCTGCCATAAGTTCGTATTTCCTTTCTGGCCGTTCAAGCGAAAGGCTATCGGTCAAAAATAATGCGCTGTTGTACCTGTGGGCATGGATGGTTTCTCTGTCGGCAGCAAATACATAAACATCCTGACGTGCAGGATCAACCGCATTCATAATCTGAAAATGAATTTCTGATTTACGAAGTTCCAGCTTATGCGAAGCAAGTTTGGTTTGCGCATGAACGAACAAAATCTGAAGAAAAAACAGTGCACATAAAATCCTTTTCATTGCCTTCATGAATTATTGTAAAATAGAAAGTACCTGTGTAATTTTTGTTAGCGACCTGAAGTGTGGGTGTTCCACTTTGTGATCGATGCGTTCGTGCGCCCAGGTCGTATGAAAAGGTATATGGACAGCGTGGCCGCCAATTCCAAGCACCGGAAGAACATCCGACTTCAGCGAATTTCCGATCATAAAAAATTCTGATGGCTGAATGTCAAGACGCTTCACCAAATCGTGATAATCTGCTTCCTGTTTATCCGACATCACTTCGATATGATGAAAGTAATGTCCGAGACCAGAATTATGAAGCTTTCTCCTTTGATCAAGCAAATCGCCTTTCGTAGCCATCACAAGTTTGTATTTCCCCTGAAGCGACTCCAGCGTTTCCTCGACGCCTTCCAGCAATTCGATTGGCTGTTCAAGAAGTTCTTTTCCGTATTGAATGATCTTTTCGATGATTTCAACACTGATTGTTTTATTTGAGATCTTAAGCGCCGCTTCTATCATCGATAAAATATAGCCCTTTATTCCGTACCCGTACAGTCTCAGGTTCTGGATTTCGATACGGAACAACTCCTGTGACAAACCTTGATGCGACAGGTAATCTTCCATCAGTCCGCAGAATTTTTTCTCCGTCGCCTCGAAATAAGGTTCATTTATCCAGAGCGTATCATCAGCATCAAATCCGACTACTTTTATATCCATATGTTGCCGATCGATCGGTGTTAATTAATAGTTTCTCCGTTGGCTGCTTCAGCATCGGGATTGACAAAAACCAGCTTTTCTTCAGCGTTTGTTGTCATCAAAATCATGCCCTGACTTTCGACTCCACGTAAATTGCGCGGCGCCAAATTGACTAAAACCGTAACTTTTCGTCCGATAATTTCTTCAGGTGTAAAACTTTCAGCAATTCCGGAAACAATAGTTCTAACATCAATTCCTGTGTCGATCCTCAATATAAGAAGCTTATTCGCCTTGGGCATTTTTTCAGCTTCAAGTATTGTGCCGACACGCAAGTCCATTTTCGAGAAGTCGTCGTAGGTGATTGCCTCTTTTTGCGGCTCTACCTTTTTATTTTCGGCTATGTTCATTGTTTTTGTGGCTTCGAGTTTGTCAACTTGCTTTTGGATCTCCTCATCTTCGATTTTTGCAAAAAGTAGTTCGGCTTCACCAATTTTATGCTGTGGCGCAATCAATTCAGATGTTTCTCCAACAGAATTCCATTCCAATGACCCTCCAATATTTAAGATCCTTTTCAGTTTTGTTGAAGTAAACGGTAAAAACGGTTCTGCCAAAACGCTAAGCGCAGCTGAAATCTGAAGTGCGACATACATCTGCGTCTTCACACGTTCAGGATCGTCTTTTATCGTTTTCCATGGCTCTTCGTCGGCAAGGTATTTATTCCCGAGTCGGGCAACATTCATCAGTTCGCCCAAGGCTTCCCTGAATCTGTATCGTTCGATCGAGCTTGAAATCACGGCCGGATATGCTTTGAGTTCAGCCAAAACCTGTTCGTCAACTTCAGTAAATTCATTCGGTTCAGGTACAAATCCAACGTAATATTTGTTCGTCAAAACCACTACGCGATTGATGAAATTCCCAAAGATCGCAACCAGTTCATTATTATTCCTCGCCTGGAAATCTTTCCACGTAAAATCATTATCCTTGGTTTCTGGCGAATTCGAAGTCAGCGCATAACGCAAAACATCCTGCTTATCCGGAAAATCCTCAAGATATTCATGAAGCCAAACTGCCCAATTCTTGGAAGTCGAAAGCTTATTCCCTTCTAAATTAAGAAATTCGTTCGCCGGAACATTATCGGGCAAAATATAACTTCCTTCAGCCTTTAACATTGCCGGGAAAATCACGCAATGGAAAACGATATTGTCCTTTCCGATAAAATGAACGAGCTTTGTATCATCACTTTTCCAATACGGCTTCCAATCTTTTCCCTCTCGGGCCGCCCATTCTTTTGTGGAAGAAATATATCCAATCGGAGCATCGAACCAGACATACAATTTCTTGCCGGCCGCGCCTTCAACGGGAACGTCGATTCCCCAATCCAAATCACGCGTCACGGCACGCGGTTTTAATCCGCCGCCTTCATCAAGCCACGATTTTACTTGCCCGTATACATTCGGTTTCCAGTCGTTTTTATGTCCAACTAATATCCATTCACGAAGAAAAGAATCATATTGATCCAATGGTAAAAACCAATGTTTGGTCGACTTTAGAATGGGGATCTCACCTGTAATTGTCGATTTCGGATTGATCAGATCGGTTGCGTTCAAAGTCGAACCGCATTTTTCACATTGGTCGCCGTAAGCTTCCTCATTTCCACATCTTGGGCAGGTTCCAACCACAAAGCGATCCGCTAAAAACTGGTCGGCTTTCGCATCATAAAGCTGCTCGGTAACTTCCTCGACGAACTTTCCATCGTCATATAATTTCCTGAAGAATTCCGATGCCGTATCGTGATGGATTTTCGAGGAAGTACGCGAATAATTATCGAACGATATCCCAAAATCTATAAATGATTTTCTGATAATTCCATCATATTTATCAATCACTTCCTGCGGCGTAATGCCTTCTTTCTTTGCTTTCATTGAGATCGCAACACCGTGTTCGTCGCTTCCGCAAATGAACGCCACGTCTTTTCCCTGCAACCTTAAATATCTTGAATAGATATCGGACGGCACATAAACCCCCGCCAAATGCCCAATATGGATTGGCCCATTCGTATAAGGCAGCGCGGCCGTAATCGTGTATCTTTTGAACATGTTTTCCTTTTAATTGTATACAAAAATAAGCAATCGAGTTGATAGTTTGTTGTTTTTATCGGGAGCTGGTCCCGCTGTCCGCTGTATCTTTTTATTGCTGTCATCCTGAACGATAGTGAAGGATCTCCTCACAAGCAATAAATAGGATGCCGCTGCCATCGGGGCTAAAAAGTCGCTTCGGCCACGCAACCGCTTCTATTAAAACAGCATCTTACAAAGGATTCGCTATATTTGAAAATGTCCAAAATAATAATCTGCATTTTCCTTGGCCTACAGCTTTGTGCGGCCCAAAAAACCAATCCGGTCATCTTCGCAGAGATCTATGGAGGTTTTGCAGCCGGCAGTTCAAGTGGTTGGACAGGCGGATTTGATTTGAATTATCAGTATAAAAAAGATCTGCTGACTGTGCGTTACCTCAGATTGACAGGCTTAAGATCGGATCCCATAGTTATTGGATTTGCAGCATTTCCGAGCTATAAAAGAATTGATGAAATACATGAATATGCGATCCTGTATGGAAAACGCTATATACGTGACAATAAATCCTACAGCTGTTCTGTCGGCATCGCCAAAATGAACCGTGAGTTCCTTAAATTGCAAGACGGGTTGTATGTGGAATATGCAGGGAAATACATTGGTGTCCCGTTCGAATGTAATGTCAAATGGTTTAAGCCTGAAAAAAAGCGGATCCGCCTTTACGGAATCCTACCTGTCGGGAAACCAACTGCAATCGGAGCCAGCTTCGGATTTAAATTTTTCGGAACGATTTCAAAAACCAGCTACGTTGGCGCCGGAATCAGCCTCGGATATGGCTATCACAAACAATATTAATTGCTGTCGTCGGGAAAATTTTTAAATTTACGCATGAAATTTTATAAGACGTTTGCTCCGGCACTTTTACTGGTGCTTTTAATTACGCAATCCACACAAGCACAAAGAAAAATGATCACACCAGAATACCTTGCAAAAGGAGATACCGTCGGAATATTGGCAACAGCCAGAAAAATCGATCTTGCGACATTGCAGCCAGCTATAAATCTGCTCAAAAGCTGGGGACTGAATGTCGTGATCGGAAAAACAATCGGGAAATCAGACAACCAACTTGCCGGACCCGATTGGCAACGAGCAACCGATCTACAGGAAATGATCGATGATCCGACTATCAAAATGGTTTGGGCAGCAAAAGGCGGTTATGGAACAGTGAGAATCATCGACCGACTCAATTTTACCGCGTTCAAAAGGAAACCAAAATGGATTGCAGGTTTTAGCGATGTGACGGTTTTGCACAGTCACCTCAACAACATGAACATAGAGACGGTTCACGGAATAATGGCAATCAGTGTTCCGAACGCAACGCCGCAGGCAATTGAAAGTTTCCGGAAAGCATTGTTCGGCGAACAGCTTGAATATCATATTCCGCATCACCAATTCAACGTCAACGGAAAAGCAAAAGGCGAGCTTGTTGGGGGAAATCTATCAGTTCTATATAGTATACTGGGATCGGAATCGGCAATCGATTACAAAGGAAAAATCCTCTTTATTGAAGACCTTGACGAATATTTATACCACATCGACCGAATGATGATGAATTTGAAGCGCAACGGGTATTTTAAAGGACTTAAAGCTGTTGTGATTGGCGGAATGACAAGCATGAACGACAACGACATTCCGTGGGGAAAAGACGCGCTTGAAATCATTAAAGATGTTTTAAAAGATTACAACCTGCCGATTATCTACAATTTTCCAGGCGGGCATATTAAAGATAACCGCGCGCTGTTGCTGGGCAGGACGGTTTCTATCGAAGTAACCACCAAAGAATCGGTCGTAAAATTTGAGTAAATAAAATGGCGCAACACAACGAACTCGGAAAACAAGGTGAAGCGCACGCAGTTGAATTTTTGCGTACAAACGGATATGAGATCTTAGAAACAAACTGGACCTTCCAAAAAGCAGAAGTCGACATTATCGCGAAAAAAAATAATGTGCTCGCAATTATCGAAGTAAAGACACGTTCGTCAATAGACTTCGGACTTCCGCAGGATTTTGTAAAACCTAAAAAAATCCAACTGCTTGTTAAGGCCGTAAATGAATATGTGCAACAGAACGCGCTCGATGTAGAGGTACGTTTTGATATCATCGCAATACGAAAAGAGCAAAATAGTCTCACGACTGAACACCTTGAAGATGCGTTCTTTCATTTTTAACAGGATTCGCTTGTAAGTTGCTGTCAGAAATGAATTTACAAGTCGTTATTTTTGCTACATTTGGCAACTTGATTATAAAAATTTATGAAAAAATATACCCTTATTATTGCCTTATTCTCCTGCATTGCAGCATTTTCTCAGAATAAGGTGAGTACGCGAATTACCGAGCTGAAGCAATCAAAAGCTACTTTTCCACATTTTAGTGTATTGACTGAAATTGCCAATCCACAAGATCGTGCTATTGATAAAGTTTTAAATAAAGCCACTTTTGCGCAGATTCAATCTGCCACAGTCGCCGAAATACACTCGCGGAAGCTGGAAACAATTGAAATTGATATTCCATACGACAACGGTATTAAGACCGTTGAACTATATAAAGTCGAAATTTTTAATGAAGGTTTCCACGTCGATACTGATAAATCAGCATCAATTGCATACGAACGAGGCGTTCACTACCGCGGGATTGTAAAAGGGGATTCCAATTCGGTCGTATCGATGAACTTTTTCAATAACGAAATGAATGGAATAATCTCCGATTCGCAAGTTCAGAATCTGGTTATTGGCCGTCTCGACAAAACAACTACAATGTCGGATTACATCATCTACTCTGATGCTGAGATGAAGGTGATAAATGCGTTCAACTGCAGTTATGAAGATGATCCTAGAGCCGCTCATGACCATCAATCCGAAGAAGCAGCACGCGAAATTGAAAGTGCGCGATGTGTTACGGTTTATTTTGAGGTTGATAACGACCTATATGTTCAAAACGGCAGCAGCACCGTTACAACTACGAATTGGGTAACTTCGGTGTTCAATAACGTACAGACCCTTTATGCAAATGACGGAATTACAATTGCATTACGATCGATGTATATCTGGACAACCGATGATCCGTACGAAGGTAACTCATCGTTCGCGTATTTATCGCAATTCCACAATTTAAGACCGGTATTTGATGGTGATGTTGGACAACTGATTGGAATTGATCCGGGTGGATTAGGCGGAGTTGCCCGTACAATTGAAGGACTATGTTCGCAAGATAACTATAGTTACTCTGATGTTGAGTTCGGCTATAGTACCGTACCAACTTTTTCTTGGACCGTTATGGTGATAACGCATGAACTGGGGCATCTTTTAGGTTCGCCGCACACGCATGCATGTACCTGGAACGGTAACAACACTGCAATTGATAATTGTGCGCCCTTTGCTACGGGTTCTACCGCCGAAGGATTCTCCTGCATGACCGATCCCCCAACAATTCCTTCTTCATCTGTCAGAGGAACAATTATGAGTTATTGCCACCTCGTAAGTGGTGTCGGAATTAATTTCAACAATGGATTTGGGTTACAACCTAAACAGCGGATCTTATCAGCGGTTAACAGCAGTACTTGCCTTAGCACAGATTGCATCAATACATGTATAAACACTATTACAGGTTTAACTGCCACGAATAACAGCAATACTTCAATTACTGTAAATTGGACCGATGTTGGCCCAAACACTACATGGCAAGTTGCGCTAATGAACCTTTCAGCTGTCTTTCCATCATGGCAGACAGTAACGGGGCCAACGCACACATTCACAAACCTGACGCCAAACACATATTATAAGGTTCGTGTTCGTCCAATGTGCCCAGGCCTAACAGCAACTTACTTGGAACAAATTGTCGCTACTCCTGCAACATGGTGCGCCGGCGTTACAATTACCGATACAGGTGGCGCTGCTAATGCTCATGGAAATCTGGAAACATATGTGCGTACTTTCATTCCATCTGAAGCTGATAAAAAAATCGTTTTGACCTTTACAGCATTTAATCTTGAAGCTGATTTTGATTATTTATATGTCTACGACGGACCATCAACGAATTCTCCAAGCTTCAACCTGTCAGGATTTACCGGAACCACAATTCCCGGACCTTTTGTCTCTTCGGCTCCGGATGGATCATTGACCATCAAATTTGTTTCGGATGAGCTGGTGACAGAAGCCGGATATGTTGCGACTGTCGCTTGTCAGAATATGCTTGGATTGGCATCATTAACTTCGGGAGTTGACTTCTCCTATTCACCAAACCCAACTAATGGCATTGTGTCAATTATTGCGAAATCAGAGATGACTGATGTGGCCGTGTACAACATTGCAGGCCAGTTATTGTACCAACGGAAATTAAACGGAACAGAAAATCAGGTAGATCTTTCAGCTTTCTCTACCGGAACATATTTTTTCAAATTGCGCTTCAATGACATTGAGACGAATTTCAAAATCCTGAAATACTAGAAGAAGATAACAACAAAAAAGCCATTCAAATTGAATGGCTTTTTTGTTAGAATTTTGTGATTACAAATTCGCTGCGGCGGTTGAGTTCGTGTTGCTCCTCAGAACAGGCGCTTTCGGGCACGCACCGGATAACAGGCACGGTTTCGCCATATCCTTTTGAGGAAATACGTTCTTCGGGTATACCGTTTTCAATGAAATAAGCCCTTGTTGACGCGGCTCTCTTTGAAGAAAGTTCCAGATTATAAGCATCATTTGCGCGCACATCGGTATGCGAGCCTATTTCTACGACGATTTTCGGGTATTTGTTCATCAAATAAATTACCCTGTTCAAAATTGTTTTTGATTCTTTTCGGATATACCATAAATCCAAATCAAAATAAATTGGTTCCGTCTTTATAATTAATCTGCCATTATCTTCTACAACGTCTGATTCATTGGCCATAATTGCCTCGATTTTAAACTGCTGTTCCGGAGTCTGCGTTACGATTTCTTCTTCTTGTTCTTTAAAAGGTATTTTTTCAACAAGCTCATAGATATCATCACTGCCTTTGCCGGTTGAACGATTCGAGGAGAAATAACCTTTTCTGGTTGATGTGTTAATTGTAAATGCAAAATCGTCATAACCGGAATTGACTTCAGGACCAAGATTTTTTGGTGTTGAAAACGAACCGTCTTTCATTTGCGAAAAGAAAATGTCGAGAGCCCCGTATCCGAAATGTCCATCAGACGCAAAATAAAGCCTGTTATCAGCTGAAACGAATGGGAACTGCTCTTTGTAAATAGTGTTGATGCCCGTGCCGAGGTTCATCGGAATACCAAAACTGCCATTGTTGACAGCAACCGCATATATATCAAATGAACCTATTGAGCCTGGCATATCGGATGAGAAGAACAACGTTTTTTCATCTGCGCTTAAAGCCGGATGTTCGGTTGAGTAATTGTCGCTGTTGAACGGCATCGGAACAACATTTCCCCATTTACCCGACACACGTTCAGCGCGATATATTTGCAGATGTGAAGTATTGTCCTTGTCGGAACTGCGCTTTCCCGATTTATAATTATTTCTTGTAAAGTATATCTGTTTGCCATCATTGGTGAAGACGGCGCTTCCTTCGTGCAATTCAGTATCAATTTCAGACGCAAAGTTTTTGGCAGGAAGGTCTACTTCCGCAAGATTAGCAAGCGCTACTGCCTGAAGTCCGAGGTATTTTTCATTATTCCACCTATATATCTTTGAAGAGGATTTTGGTGCGCCGCTTCCGCTGAAAATTAAACTGTCATTGTATTCAACCGCACCGAATTCGGAGTAATCTGTGTTAAACGGAAGATGCCTGATCGTAAAACGCGAGCCCGCTGCCGAGAGCCTTTCCAAGCCGGCAATTTGCTTTTCCACTTCCGCTAAAGCGGTGCTTCCCTGAACATTCTTACGAAGTTCCTGGTATGCCATTTCGTAATTTCCGGTTGCTTTTAGTGTGTGGATGTATCTGAAAAAAGATTCCTCCTTTAGTTCGTTCGGAAATTTCCCTTTCAGAACCGCGTACCATCGTTGCGCATTTTTAAAATTATTGGTGAAATAGTAGCTATCAGCTAAGTTCCTGACTACTTCGAGCGACTGCTTTTCGGCAGCAACCTCTTCATACAAAGGAATTGCTTCACTGTAATAGGTGCTGGCAAAGTATCGGTTGGCAAGGTTCAGATTCTGTTGCGCATGTGCCACGTTTATAAAAACCAGCATTAAAAATAGTATGTTTTTCATTGGAGCTTTTTAAAAAAAACGGGGTGATTTATCTTTCTTCTTACCTAACATATAAAAATCGAGCAACAGCATCAGCTCATGCGAACCGGAGTTGAACTGCCCCAGATTTGATGTGGTATAATCATAAGCATATCCAAGCCGCAAATCAGGCGTTATATTGAAATTCACGAGTCCGCTTACCGAGTCGTCGACCCGATATGCAATGCCGAATTCAACCTTGTTGTTATAAAGTACATTAGCGGTTATATCGATTGAGGTGGGCGCGCCTTTTACGGCCTTAACCATAAAAGCAGGCTTGAACTTGAGAGCCGGACTCAAAGCGAAGACGTAGCCGCCTGTTAGAAAAGCATGGATATATTCAGACCCGTACGCATTGATTCCGTTACGTTCTTCAATGTGTTTCGACGACAGTAAGTTTGGAGCCGATACTCCTACATAATATTTATCCGTAAAATAAAATACCCCAGCACCTATGTTAGGTGCGATCAGATTGATATTTCGTTGAAACGCAAGGTCTGTTTGGTTGTCTCCGCTTTCAAACATAAATCCATTAAAGTTTGTTGCAAGTGAGGTGAATCCTGCTTTTAATCCAAATGAAAGGCGCCGTTCTTCTTTCAATTGCAGTACATACGCGAAATCGCCATAAAAATTATGTTCTTTCTTCGCGCCATTTCCGATCTGATCTGATTGCAATGAAAGTCCGACCTGCACTTTTTTTGTCATCGGCATGTGCGCAAAAACAGATAGCGTCTTTGGTGCTCCTTCTGCGCCGACCCATTGTGTCCGATACAACGAGCCGACATTTAATATGGGCGCTCCGTCGGTTGCATAAGCTGGATTGATCACGTTCATGTTGTACATATACTGTGTATACTGGGGATCTTGCTGCGCCCAGGCTTTTGCACCGCTTACCATAATGACGACCAACAATATTAAATTTTTCATAGTCAGTTATCGGTTTAAGTAAAGTTGGCCCTGCAGTGGAGATAAATTCCCTTCATTGTAATAAAGCACGTAAAAATATACACCGTTTGGTGCAATTCCGTCGATTATGTTCGTTGACTCCGATGATTTGCCATCCCAAGCGGGATTCGCCTTATTGCCTTTGAACATTAGGTTGCCAAACCTGTTGTAGATTTCCAAAGTGTAATCAGGAAAAATAAACTCAATTTCGGGGATGCGAAAAACATCATTGACAGCATCGCCATTGGGAGAAAACCCATCGGGGATGAACAACTCATATCCCGGGCCTTCACATTCGTCCAAAGACACTTTAACAACTAAAACAGCAGAAACACAAGGCGAACCTGGTACTGTATTTACACCATAGTATGTGGCATTATCCTGCAATTGGGTTGTGCTTGAAAGCTCGTTACCGTTCAGGAGGGCATCGTACCATACCAGGACATTGTTTGCTTGTACATTATCTGATAAATCCTGCAGCGTTGGTTGATCAGAGCCACAAAAATCATCGCCTCCCGGATTTAAGATCAGTTGCTCGACGGAAACTATTGTTACCATAATCTCGGTTCGATCGGATTCGCATTGTGAAAGGCTCTCACCAACATAATATTGACCCGGAACCAATGGCGTACTTGGTGCCAGTGGAACTGTAGCTGTAGCTGAATCGTACCATTGATACTGACTTCCAAAAGGCACCAAATCGGAAACGCTCGCATTTTCGCCCGCGCAAAAAACAGTATCTGTCGCGGCCGGTGCCAAAGGAACAGGGGAAATCTGAATTGGTACAGATACGTTTACGGTCGCTGTACACAATGTCACGTTGTCGGTTATCTGAGTAATCGTAAACGTTGTAGTTCCTGTGTTTACCAGCAAATTTTGCGGGATCAGAACCGATGCATTACCGGATACGACCGGCACTGTTATCGTCTGGTTCACTGCCGTATTTGCACCTGACAGATCATAGTTAATCTGAACAGAGGACATCGTGCCTAAACCTGAAACCGCAACTATGGCTGCGCTGTTGCTGCAGATATTATTGGCCGATGTTGTAAGGTTTGTTATTATATTTCCGTTAACCACAAAATCACCTTCCAACTCTGCTGTATTCGCACAACCAGTCGCAACATTTACTACAGATAAGATAGTAATGGTTGTTGCACCAAGATTCTGAAGAAGCGCAGCCGGAATAGTAAAAGAAGCGTTTCCTGCAATATAACTAATAGTCACTGGCTGGTCAGCGGCCACATTACTACCGCTTAGACTGTAAGTTATTTGATAGGTTCCAGTATCCAGATTGGTAGCACTGGAAATATCGACCTGCCCATCAACATTTTGACACATCGGCGACAAAGTAAGAAGTGCGTTTGTAAGATCAGGAGTTGGATAAACTGTTATTTGGTCGGATGCGTTGATAATGTTTTCACATGCACCAAGGTCCGAGTTCCGCTTAATATTGGTAAGCGTTATAGTATAGACCCCAACGACAGGAAAAAAGGCGCGATTGATCTGAAACGTAAAATTGTTAAAGTACTGTACAGTTTGGGTGAAAGTCGTATTTTGAGGCCCTGTGATTTCATACGTGATATTAAATGCGCCTGGAACTACAGGCTGTATGCCAGGCGTAATAACCGCAGTGTAAGTTGCAGTAGAGATTTGATCTTCACAAATATCAGAAGTAACTGTCAATGTTGCGCCCGTCATATCGATAAAGCGTTCGAAGACAACTCTTACTACGGTTATTTTGGGCGTACAAACAGGATGCGGTGGATAGACGGTATAGGTAAAACTATAACTTCCCAAGCCATATGTGGTAAAAAGATTCTGGACATTGATGAACGAATCGAACGGACCATCAAGCTCATTTGTAGTGGTTTCTGTCCATTGCCCGTTGGCATCCTCGCCTGCCAACTGATCAAATAAATTTACATTCGTATAAGCAGAAAAATCATCAATGTTGCAAAAAATCAAATCTGTTTTAGTGCCCGAAACTGGCGAGCGATAAACGGTTACCGCAATTGAAGTAGACATTTCCGGACAAGTTCCGATCGCAGGCATTGTGTAGGTAAAGTTATATGTTCCAATTCCTGCTGCCGAAGCGTTAAAGATGCTGCTTATCACGGCACCTGTATCATCATCGGTCCAAATTCCATTTTGATGCGGATTTGGCGTATTTGATTCAAAAAATTGAAACAAATTGACGCTGTTGTCATTACTGCAGGCCGAATTTTCAGCATTTCCGATACCACTATAACCACCAATCGTTACGGTAACCGTCGAAGTATCAACGCAACTTCCGTTGTTAACTGAATAGGTAAAAACAAAGATGCCGCTGGTGTGGATGTCCCAAATATCCAGCATGCCGGTTTGGGAGTCGAGGCCGCCGGTTTGCATCGGATCGACCCATGTTCCACCAGGAGTCGGTGAATTGCCTAAAAGCGTGAAAAGATTGATTGTTTGTGTAGCCGGATCAGTGTAGTTACAAATAATTATGGAACCGTCACTACCGGCGCAACCGGATTGGGCATGAAGAGTTCCCACAACACCCAAAAACCAAAATACCACCAATGAAGATACTTTCCGGCAGCGTGCAAAATGTAAACGCATAGCATTTTTTGCGTAAACTTAAAGTTATTTTGTCAATTGTAAGAATTTATTGGCCAATAAAATTGATAAGTAATTGTTATGCAAACATTTCCATGATTTCAAGCGCCTTCCTGATCGATTTTACATTCTCGAATGTGAGTAAAAGCTTGAGTCCGTTTGGAGTCTGCTTTTCTTTCATCTTTCCAAGATTTGAGTGTTGCTGCACAAATTTCAGGACCTTGCTGAATTGTGCAGATTGATAATATTCCGATTGTTGATCCGAAACAAAATATGCAATCATCTTTCCCTGTTTCATAACGAGCTTCTCAATTCCGATCTTTGTAGCGATCCACTTGATGCGGATGCTGTTCAATAGCGCTAAAGCCGGTTTAGGCAAAGCACCAAAGCGATCGACAAGCTTGGTCTCATATGCTGCCAAAGTTTCTTCATCTTTTATCAGACTCAGCTCGTTATACAAGTTGAGCCGTTCGGAAACGTTGTTGACATAGTCGTCGGGAAAAAGCAGTTCAAAATCAGAATCGATCTGGATGTCTTTTACATATTCTTTATCGACGTTCTTCACCTCGTCCTGATACAAATCCTTGAACTCATTCTCTTTGAGTTCCTCTATCGCTTCATTCATGATCTTTTGATATGTCTCAAATCCGATCTCGTTGATGAAACCGCTTTGTTCGCCACCAAGTAAATCTCCGGCACCACGGATTTCAAGATCTTTCATCGCAATGTTAAAGCCGCTTCCGAGATCGCTGTATTGTGCCAATGCCTGAATCCTTTTTCGCGCATCATCAGTCATGGCAGAATACGGCGGACAAATAAAATAACAGAATGCTTTCTTATTGCTTCTTCCGACACGGCCGCGCATCTGGTGCAAATCAGACAATCCGAAATTGTTCGCATTGTTGATGAAAATCGTGTTCGCATTGGGAACATCAAGTCCGCTTTCAATAATTGTCGTAGCAACAAGAACGTCAAATTCGCCATTCATAAAAGCAAGCATCAATTCCTCAAGCTTTTTCCCGTCCATTTGTCCGTGTCCGATTCCAACGCGAGCATTCGGCACCAGCCTTTGAATCATTCCAGCAACTTCAGTAATATTTTCAATCCGGTTATTAACGAAAAACACTTGGCCGTTTCGCTGGATTTCATACGAGATTGCATCGCGTATTGTTTCTTCGCTGAAGCCCACAACATGCGTTTCTATCGGATAACGATTTGGCGGCGGAGTCGTAATTACCGACAGATCTCGCGCAGCCATCAGTGAAAACTGGAGTGTCCGCGGAATTGGTGTTGCAGTTAATGTCAGCGTATCAACATTCGCGGCAAGCGTCTTTAATTTATCTTTGACGTTTACGCCGAATTTCTGTTCTTCGTCTACAATCAATAATCCCAAATCACGGAATTGCACACTTTTGTTAACGAGTTGATGCGTTCCGATGACGATATCCAATTTTCCTTCAGCAAGATCTTTTAAGGTTTGTGTCTTTTCTTTTGCCGATCGGAACCGATTTAAATATCCGATCGTAACCGGCATATCCTTTAATCTTTCTGTAAATGTCCGGAAATGCTGATAGGCAAGGATAGTGGTAGGAACCAGGATCGCAACCTGCTTCCCATTATCGACAGCTTTAAATGCGGCGCGGATCGCAACCTCAGTCTTTCCGAAACCAACATCGCCACAAACAAGTCGGTCCATAGGGCGGTCGCTTTCCATATCGGCTTTTACTTCTTGGGTCGACTTTAACTGATCGGGCGTATCTTCATAAATGAACGATGATTCCAATTCAAGCTGCAGATAACTGTCAGGCTTAAAACGGAATCCTTTTTCAAGCCGGCGTTTTGCGTATAATTGAATTAAGTTAAACGCAACATGTTTGACACGCGCTTTGGTTTTTTGTTTAAGGACTTTCCACGCGTTAGAACCAAGTTTGTAAATTTTGGGCGGAGCACCATCTTTCCCATTGTATTTGGAAATCTTATGAAGTGAATGGATGCTTACATACACAATGTCATTATCTGCATAAACAAGCTTGATCGCTTCCTGAGTTTTCCCTTCGACCTGAATTTTTTGCAATCCGCCAAAGCGACCGATTCCATGGTCGATATGCGTCACATAGTCGCCAACGGATAACGTCGTAAGTTCCTTTAAAGTAATTGTCTGCTTTTTCGAATAGCCATTCTTGATGCTGAACTTGTGGTAACGCTCAAAAATCTGATGATCGGTATAACATGCAATCTGCATCTCAGAATCGATGAAACCCTGATAAAGCGGCATCGTGATCGTATCGTATTGCTTCCGGACATTCTCGTGGTTGCTTTCGTCGAGCGACTCGAAAATATCATGGAAGCGCTTTGCCTGCGTATCATTCGAACAAAAGAGGTAATTTTTTATTCCGTTGAAATGGTTGTCACCGAGGTTATTCAGCAATAAATCGAACTGCTTGTTGAAGGCGGGCTGCGGCTGAATGTGAAACTGATAGCTTTTGTCTGATCTGAATATTGGTTGCGATGTAAACTCAACTAAAGTAAAATGCATTGCTTTTTTGGTGAACTCGCTTCTGTTGAGGAACAGTTGTTCAGGCGAAACATGTTTGATCGGGGCATCAAGCTTTCCGAAAATCTCAACTGCGCTGTCGTACAACTTGTCGAGTTTCGCCAATACCATACTTGTATCTTGAAGTAACAGAATCGTTCTTTCGTTGATGTACTCCAAAAAACTCTCGCGGTTTTCCTGGAAGAACTTATTCTCCACATTTGGAATAATCGTGATTTTCTTCTTCTTTTCGATCGAAAGCTGCGTTTCTACATCGAAGCTTCGTATGCTGTCGACCTCGTTTCCGAAGAATTCAATCCTGTACGGATTGTCATTTGAGAACGAAAAAACATCGAGAATTCCACCACGGACAGAAAATTCACCGGGTTCAGTAATGAAATCAACACGACGGACTTCATATTCAAAAAGTACTTCGTTTATAAAATCAATCGATACCTGATCCCCAACAGCCACTTTTAGCGTGTTTTTCTCCAAATCTTTACGAGTAACGACCTTTTCAAATAATGCTTCGGGATAACTGACAATTATGGCCGGCTTTTTCCGTGAATTGATCCTGTTGAGGACTTCGGCGCGAAGCAAAACGTTGGCATTGTCGGTTTCTTCAATTGTGTAAGGCCGGCGGTACGATCCTGGATAAAACAGAACATGCTCGTCGCCAAGCATCTGTTCAAGATCATTCAAGTAATATGCAGCTTCTTCCTTGTCCTGTAGCACGAGAAGAAAAGGAAGTTCGGCTTTTCGAAACAGCGAATGCACGAGGAAAGACAATGCTGAACCCAGCAATCCTTTGACATGAAGTTTGTTTTCCCTTTTCTGAAGATCATCGGCAATTTGGCCGACTTTGGGGAAGCTATCGTATTTGCTGAATAATTTTGCCTTGCTCAAGTGGTTGTGGAATAGTTGCTTTTTTTGTTGGAACCGCTCGTGATGTATCGAGCATCTTAATCATTTCTGATTCGCCTTCTTCAGTCGGAATCATGCTTTTCTTGACGATTTCGTCCATCTGCATTTGTAAGGAAGTCAGTTCTGTGTTAATATCTTCAATAATTTCCGTGACTTTTTTATCGGGAATATCATCGAGGTTGATAAACAGGTTCAGCTCGTTGATCTTTGTCGTAAGTGTCAATATTCGGCTTTGTACTTCGGGTTTATCGAATCGCGGCGGAATTTGCGTAGGAAGAGCGCTGACCCGCAAAGTGAGTGTACGTGCTTTCTTTTGAAATGCGCCGATACTGCTTTGTGGCTTCTGTGACAATTCCCGCAACAGGTCACGCCATGCGGGCCAACTTGCAACCATTGATTGTGATGTGCTGTTTATTGGCGTTGTATTGAAATTCCACGTTTCATTAATATTTGCAAACACAATTTCCTTGCGTTTGAGGTCTTTTTTATTTTCGATTTCGCGCTTCTGGCTGTCATCTGAACAAGATGAAAATATGCAGAGCAACAGCATAACGCAGGAAAATCGGACCATTAGAATTAAATTAAGTATACAAAGTTAAAGATGTAAACTGAATTATAATTGTGTGATTAGGAATTATTAACGAAAGCGTTTTCGCAAGCGTTTTTGTAGCTGTATATTTGCGACATAAAACTACTAACCATGAGCGGTAAAATTTTGATCATTGGGGCTTGCGGCCAGATTGGCACTGAGCTGACCCAAAAGCTTCGTGCTAAATATGGAACAGATAACGTAATTGCTTCCGATATCCGAAAACTCAATAACGATGTCGTGAACGGCGGACCTTTTGAGGTTGTCAATGCGTTGGATTTCAACCAGATCGAACATATAATAGAACAACACAATATTGATGAAGTGTATTTGATGGCGGCACTTCTATCGGCTACAGCCGAAAAAAATCCCGCATTCGCATGGGATCTAAACATGAATTCGCTTTTTCATGTCCTGAATTTGGCGAAAGCAAAAAAGATCAAAAAAATCTTCTGGCCATCAAGCATAGCTGTGTTCGGGCCCACGACTCCGCGTGAAAATACTCCGCAATATACGATCATGGAACCTTCAACTGTGTACGGAATCAGCAAACAGTCGGGCGAAAGATGGTGCGAATATTATCATCATATTTTTGGTGTCGATGTTCGAAGCATCCGATATCCGGGATTGATCAGCTGGTCGACTGCGCCAGGCGGCGGAACAACCGATTATGCTGTTGATATTTATCACAAGGCTTTATCAGATAAAAAATACGAATGCTTTCTTTCGGCTGAAACAAAAATGCCGATGATGTATATGGACGATGCGATTCGCGCGACAATTGCAATTATGGAAGCTCCTGCCGAAAATGTGAAGATCCGCTCTTCATACAACTTAGCCGCTATGAGTTTTACGCCAACGGAAATTGCGGCTGAAATTAAAAAGCATATTCCTGATTTTGAAATTACGTATAAACCCGACTTCAGGCAAAAGATCGCCGATAGCTGGCCTGCAAGTATTGATGATAATTCAGCACGTCAGGATTGGGGTTGGAAGCATGAATTCGACCTGAAAAGCATGACTGCCGATATGCTGGAGCATTTGAGGTAATTCTTTTGCCACAGGTTAAGAAGTTTAGCCGCGATTCAGGAATTATTTCGGCTTAATTCGTGAATTCGTAGAGAACTATCTTTCTGTTTCATGGCCAAAAACTATTTATTTTCCTTCAGTTTTTTCAAATAAGGATCTTCAAGAGCGCTCTTAATTTTAATAACCTCAACAGAGTTATCATTAGGGATCGTCATCGACAAAACATAATGTGCAATTTTCCAGTTTCCATCTTTTTGTTTAATCATTACGCCCGATCCGCGGGCAAGTTTCATCCACGTATCGAGCAATTCGTCGAACCATGCCGTTTTTCCATCGGCGGCGAAATATATGTTGCGTTCAACCGATTTGAAGTCCCAACCCCGACCTTGATCAAAATAGGGTTTTGCGAACGCTTTGAATTGCGTCATGTTCCAGTTTTCAGTTGCATCGGTTCCGATAAAGATCGCGTCTTCTGTCATCAACCCAAAGTAGGTATCGAATTTTGCTCCGGCTGCGGCACGGTGCCAATTGTCAAGGACGTTGGCAATTGCAGTTTTGTCGGCTGTTTGTGCATTCGCTGCCATGCAGATCAATGACAACATCAGGAATAGTTTTTTCATTGGTAAGGTTTTGCTATATGTAGTGCGAACGGCGGATTTGTTACGAGCTCAATTTACAGATTTTAACCCATAAAAAAACCTGCATGAAATTATGCAGGTTCTTCCAAAGTAAGTGAGTGAAATTTTTATGCCGTGATCGTAAGTTTGGTATTTTGACCGTTTAAGTTGTTTTTTACCATATTCCTGACACGTGAAATCAGGTTAACAAAATATTGTTTTTCATGATCCAAAACTTCGATAGAAACTGAGTTGTTGTCTTTAGTGTGGATATAAAGCTTAAATTGGGCATTGCTCATAAGCAACAGGTTGCCAAACATTGCTGAAAGGTAGTTGCTGCGTCTTCTGCTTAGGTATATTTTACTGACATTGTCAAGTGCGATCTTGTATTTCTTACTTCTGTAATTGATGTCGATAACCTCGTTTTTAAGGGTCACATGTGGATTTTTGAAGGGTAAAGTTACAGTAGCCATACTCGAATAATTTAAAAGATTCTACAATAAGTTGTAGGTTAACTAACTTGGGACTACAAAGTAACGATGATTGCGAGAGCACAATGTTGCAGAATTATTAGGTTTTGTTACACTAATCGCAGATGTAGATGAAGATGAAGCCTAACTTACTGACCGTTTTACAGTTGGTCGATTATTGTTGTAGTTTGTCTAAAGGAGGATTGGCTTGCGTAGAAAAAACGATTTTGTTTCTGTACACAAGCCAATTAAAATTTCAGCACAAAACTCAGCGTGATACTTATTTGCGAAATGCTGCCTTTGTCGTCTCAAAAGCGGCTACTTCCCAAAAATCCCACCCAAGCTGTCTTTCAAGTCATCAATTCCACTTTTCTTATTAGCGTCGGGCCTGCTGTTTACATACGAATCCAGATGCGAGCCAATTCCTGCCGGTAGTTTATCTTTTAGAAATCCGACTACTGTAGTTACTGCTGTTGCTGCTTGCTCGTGCGAGATTCCGGTCTTGTCTACGACCATTTTAATTAATGCTTCCATACTGCAATATTTAGTTTACTTAAAGTTACCTCATCAAAGTTCGAAGCCAATGAACTTTAAGCTTTTTTAAACATTCTTAACAGAACCAAATCTGGAAATGATTACGTCACATACGAATTACGGTAAAGCCGTAATTAGCACGCTTACCCGGGTTGTATTTTTACGCCATTAAGGCGTTGCTTTATGTAAATACTATGACACAATCTGCTAAAAATATTCTGTTCGTTTCTATAGTAACCTCAATAATTGCGGTTTGTTCAAAAGTGAAAGGATTTACATTCCAAGGCGATATTTTTCTTGCAATAAGTTCTACTGCGTGGTTGCTTTTGATTTTTGGCATTATGGCCGACAGAAAAAACAGCAACCGCGAACCTGAGGAATGACTTAAAAAGAACGCTTCATGTTTATGGGAATTGAAATCCTCAGCTTCCGTAAACGGTAACGGAAGACTTAACTGACCAACTACATCTGGAGACTGGAACTGTGACTGGAGGTTTACTACTAACTCTTCCCAAACAAGCCCTTCACCTTACCAAGCCACTTCGGCTCATCCATTTCATTTTCCAGCAGAAAGCTGAACGGATGCAACGTCGGAATGTGGTCACATATAATTTTAAGGATTGCAAACATCGGCATAAAAAGAATCATCCCCGGAATTCCCCAAACCAGTTCGCCAAGGACAATCGAAACTATGGTCCAAATTGGGCTGATATCCAAACTTTCACCTTCTACCAACGGTTCGATGATATTATTGTCGATGATTTGTGCCACTATTAAAATTCCGGCAATCGGCAAAATCATATCGGTTGATCCGCCAACAAACGCCATCGCAATTGGAAAAAATCCGCCAATGAACGCTCCAACATACGGAACAATTGTTGGAAGAACAGCCACTAACGCTATAAGAAGTCCGTTTTCGAGTCCGACGATTGAAAATCCGACCATGTAAAAAACTGCCAGAAATACCATTGAAATGAGCCGGCCAATCAAGTACATTCCCGCAACATCGCTTATCTGATCCAATTCTTTTTTAACTTCTTTCCGATTTTCCTCATGAACAAGCTTCAGGAAAAATTCGCGATACTTTTCACGTTTCCACATCAAGAAGAAAAAATATAGCAGTGTAAGCACAAAAGCAGTAAGAAACCCCATCATTCCAGAAAAGAATTTTTGGAAGAACTGCCCGCCCGATTGTTCCATTTTTGTCTTTCCTTTCTGAACATACGATTCCTGTTCCTTCGCCGTTATGCCATATTTCGTGGTTAGAAGTTCTTTACCCTGTTGTGAAAATTGCTGCACCTTTTCCTGCATCTTCGGCCAGTCATCTGATAACGACGCTCCCTGAGCGGCGATAATCCCGACGATTCCCGCGACGAACGCCACAATCAGAAACATGCCGGCAAACGTCGATGTAACGCGGCCCAATCCCCATTTTTCTAACTTATTGCAAACTGGCAGCAACAACATTGCAAGCAGGATCGCAAAGAACAGCGGAACTAAAAATTCCTTCCCATAATACAAAACGATCGTCGTCAGAATCACAAACAAAAAAATGGCGTTCAGCCGATAAATGGAGATACTCTTCATAAAACTGAGTTTAGATACTACACTAATTTAAACAAATTAATGATATACTGGCAGAGATGGAATACCATGTAAATTGAAAAAATATAAAGTTTGTTTTGAAAGCTGTAATGACCGCGTATCGTCGCAGCGTTAACTTTATGAGACTAAAAAACAAAACACTATGAAAAAAATTACAACCTGGATGCTTGCCGCAGCGGGATGCTTTGCGTTTGCATCATGTTCTGACGATGACAACGGAAATCCGCAAGGTGGCGGCGAAGATACTCTTGCCGGTGTTTATCGCTTAACTACCTGGACAAGCCCGATCGGGCAAGATTTGGACGGCGACGGTGATTCTTCAGCCAATTTAATGACAGAGCACTCTTGCTATACTGGCGGAACCATTACCTTAAATGAAGATGGAACCTTTACAAGCACGTCAAATACAGTATTTACTACCGATGGTGAACTTGACTGTACGTCTGAAACAATAAACGGTATCTGGACAGAAGCCGGAAGCTCAATTACCATGACAAACGGGGTTGGAAGTGAAACTGCTGAAACCGAATTTAACCTGTCGACCGATAATACCGTCCTGACAACAACCGGTCCGGGAGAATATCCGATCTTCTTTGAAAACAATATAATCCTCGAGCCCGGCGTAATTACAAAGGTCTACGTCAAAGATCAGGCACAATAAAAAAAACTGCTTTCGGGCAGTTTTTTTAATTTTACATTTCCAGATCCTTGCCCTGTTCGTAAAAATTAACATAGAAAAACTGGTTCGGATCAAGTCCGAGCTCAAGGAATCGTGAGTTGATCAACGCTAACTTTTCAGGCGTTGTGTCAGCTTCGGATTGTTTCAGGAACTGAAGAAAATGATCCAGGCTGTCGAATTTGAAGCTTAGGCTTGTATTGAGTGAATACGGCGTGAATTTGTAATCATACGGTTTTCCGGAAGCCGGACTTCTGTCGGGCAGCTGATGGAAGCCTTCTTTTACAAGCGCGTCAATAATGTGTTTAAAATCTTCTGTCATTTGATCAGTTTTTGGTCAACTAAAATTAACGTTTTAATTTTAAAGTGGATTTGTTTTAGGAATATGTTATGATTGGGCTGTCAATTTCCTGCATCACACGATATAAAGTGTCACGGAGATCACAGAAACATCAATTTTGGGCGTTGCCTTCGGCCGGGCTGTCCGCTGTATCTGCAATAAAAATTGCAGGATGGCGCTTCCATCCCTAACGCGGGCTGCCAAAGTTTCGAAATAATCCAACATTCTGTTAATCTGCTTCAACTAGCGATCTGAATTTGTACTTTTGCATCAAATTTTTGCGATGCTCGAGATTTTTAAAAAGTACCGGTACTTTCTGGTTGTGATGGCAGTAATTTCAGTAATTGCCATAACGCTTTTCTATAACGCGCTTAAGCCTGAAAAAACGCTTCCAATCTATGATCCGGCTGATGTGAACCCTGAACTTGTCGACAGTACGCTCCAGCATGTTAGCAGAGATCATAAGGTTAAGGACTTTTCGTTTGTGAACCAAAATGGACAAACAATCACTCAGAAGGACTACGAAGGAAAGATATATGTAGCTGATTTCTTCTTTACAACTTGCCAGACGATTTGCCCAATCATGACCAATAATATGGCCGACATCCAAAAGGCAACTCTCAATGATCCGAAAGTAATGCTGCTTTCGCATACAGTGATGCCAGATATTGATTCAGTTAGCGTTCTGAAACAATATGCGCGCGATCATAAAGTTGTCGATTCGAAGTGGAATCTTGTGACAGGCGACAAAAAAGCGATTTATGAAATGGCGCGGAAATCTTATCTTGCAGTGAAAGTCGGAAAGCCGGAAGAACTGTACGATATGGTACACACTGAAAATCTTGTGCTTGTAGATCAGAAACGGCGCGTCCGCGGATTTTACGATGGAACCAACAAGGAAGAAATCGAGCGGCTGATTGCCGACATTGAGTGGCTTTCGAACCAAAAGAAATAAATACTTCCTGCATCCCAAAGACGTGAAATAGTTATTTATTTACTAATTTTGCTTTATTCAATCTAAATAAGAATTGCAAACCACTATAAATCTCCTTAAGAAAGGTGAAAAAGCGATAATTACCGACTTTGACATTGAGATCATTCCGCTAAAATTACTCGAAATGGGATGCCTTCCCGGCAACACTGTCGAGCTGCTGCAAGTAGCGCCGTTCGGAGATCCGTTGTACCTCAACATTAACGGTTCGCATCTCGCGATCAGAATAGAAACAGCAAAACTTATCGCGGTCGAAACAATTGAGAGATAATGACCAATCAGAATATAAATGTTGCCTTGATCGGAAATCCCAATACGGGTAAGACTTCGGTGTTCAACCAACTTACCGGCCTTAACCAACAGGTTGGGAATTACCCGGGAATTACGGTTGAGAAGAAGATCGGTTTCTGCAAACTTCCCTATAATATAAAAGCAAATATCCTCGATTTGCCGGGCACTTATAGCCTTAATGCAAGTTCAATCGATGAAAACGTCGTCATTGAGCTTTTACTCAATAAAAATGACAAGCTATTTCCGGATGTGGCCGTCGTCGTTGCCGATGTCGAAAACCTAAAGCGAAACCTTTTGCTGTTTACACAAATTAAAGATCTTGAAATTCCGACGATCCTTGTAATCAACATGGCAGACCGGATGGAATACAAAGGTATTTCACTGGATATCCAACATCTTGAAAAGGAATTGAATACGAAAATAGCGCTCGTCAGTACGCGGAAGCAAACGGGAATTGACGATCTCAAAAAACTTATTGTAAGCTACAAATCATTGCCGACCGAACCTTGTTTGCACGCATCTACGATAGATCCGGAATATTTTGACAAACTAAGGCATGCATTTCCGAACCAGCTTTTATACAAACTCTGGCTCGTAATTACACAGGATGTAAATTTTCTGAACCTCGACAGAAATCCAATCCGAAGTTCATTTACAAAATCGCACTCCGATTTAAAACGGCTTCAGCAAAAGGAAACTATCAAACGTTATCAATTTATTAATGATGTTCTGAAAGTTGGTTTGACTGTCGATACTTCTGTTGCAAAAGATCTGCGAAGCAAACTCGACCGCGTGCTGACGCATAAGGTTTGGGGTTATGTGATTTTCTTCCTGATTTTGTTCGTGATCTTCCAGTCGATCTTTGAATGGTCGGCGATTCCGATGGACTTCATCGATTCGTCTTTCGCTTCTTTTGCATCTTATACAAGTGAGAATTTACCGGCCGGAGTTACAACGAGTTTAATTTCGGAAGGAATTATTCCAGGAATTGGCGGAATTCTGATATTCATTCCACAGATCGCGTTCCTGTTCCTGTTCATTTCCGTACTTGAAGAAAGTGGTTATATGAGTCGCGTCGTGTTTCTGATGGACAAAATCATGTCGCGTTTTGGCCTTAGTGGAAAAAGCGTTGTTCCATTGATATCGGGGACAGCTTGTGCGATTCCAGCGATTATGGCGACCCGGAACATCGAAAACTGGAAAGAGAGATTGATTACGATTTTAGTAACTCCGTTCACAACATGTTCGGCGCGGCTTCCCGTTTATGCGATTATCATAGCTTTGGTCATTCCCGATACCAGATTATTCGGTTTCCTGAACTTGCAGGGTCTCACGTTGATGCTTTTGTATTTACTTGGATTTGCAGTTGCAATTTTGTCTGCTTATATCTTAAATAAGGTCCTTCGGATTAAGGGCAAAACATTCTTCGTCATCGAAATGCCGAATTATAAATTACCGCTGATCAAAAATGTTGCAATCAATGTGATCGACAGAACCAAATCGTTTGTCTTCGGAGCGGGAAAAATTATTCTTGCAATTTCAATCGTACTTTGGTTTCTTGCATCATACGGACCAGGGAAGGATTTTAAAAATGCTGAAAGTATTGTTACAGGTCAAATTGCAGCAGACAATTCGAAAATTGACCAAAAAGAACTTGACACACATATTGCAGCATATAAACTTGAAAATTCTTATATCGGATTGATGGGCAAAACAATTGAACCTGTGATCAAACCTTTAGGATATGATTGGAAGATCGGAATTGCAGTGTTGACATCATTTGCCGCCCGGGAAGTTTTCGTCGGGACGCTTGCTACGATTTACAGCGTTGGCGATGTAGACAATGACGATACGATCAAAAACAAGATGGCCGCCGAAGTCAATCCGACGACGAATAAAAAGGTTTTTAATTTTGCGTCGGGGATATCGCTGCTTTTGTTTTATGCGTTCGCCATGCAATGTGCCAGTACTTTGGCCGTTACAAAAAAGGAAACCAACACATGGAAATGGCCTGTGGCGCAACTCGTATTTATGAGTGGATTTGCTTACGTTGTCGCGCTTATGGCGTATCAATTTTTAAAATAAGAAGTATGATACAGGAAATTTTAGCTTTTACGATACTCGGACTAGCACTTGCCTTCCTCATTAAGAAATACTTTTTCAAAAAGAAGAAGGCGGATAAAGATTGTGGCAGCGACTGCGGTTGCTAGCCCAATGCAACGTCGAGCGTCATCATTACGATAAAACCTCCAATAAACCCTAAGGTTGCAATATCGGTATTGTTTTCCTGCTGTGTTTCCGGTATTACTTCTTCTACAACCACAAATATCATCGCGCCTGCGGCAAATGCCAACGCATACGGAAGAAGCGGCGTAAAGAACGTCACTGCAAGTGCGCCAAGAACACCTGCAACGGGCTCAACCAAAGCAGATGATTGCCCGTACATAAAGCTTTTCCTTCTACTCATTCCCATCCGGCGCAGCGGCATGGCAACTGCAATCCCTTCAGGAAAATTCTGAATTCCAATACCAATAGCAAGCGTAACAGCTCCGGCAATTGATGCCTCGGGAATTCCCGCTGCGACTCCGCCAAACAAAACTCCAACCGCCAATCCTTCCGGGATATTATGCAGCGTTATTGCCAAAACAAGTAACGTAGTTCGTTGCCAGGGCGATTTCGCTCCTTCGGTTTTGGTGAAATTGACGTGTAGATGCGGCAATACCTTATCTAATGCAAATAAAAACAGCGCACCCAGCAAAAAACCTGATGCTGCGGGAATGACTTTTATAAATCCTTCACCATCGCTCATTTCAATTGCCGGTGCAAGCAAGCTCCAATAACTTGCAGCAACCATAACGCCACCTGTAAATCCGAGCATTGCATCGAGAACCGTACGATTCATATCTTTAAAGAAGAATACCAGTGAAGCACCCAGGGCAGTCAATCCCCATGTGAATAAAGTTGCATACAACGCAGCGAGAATCGGGTTGATGCTTTCGAAATAGGCAATAATTTCCTGATACATATTATATGAGTTTTATATAAAGATTACTTGCAATTTTATTTGAGATCGTCATCTCGTTGTTGTTCGTCATTATTTTTAATGACTCGTCAAAGCTCTCCTTTTCCAGGATTGTCAGCTTGGATCCGAGCGCAATCTGCTGTTTATCCAAATACTTCAAAAAATCGGACGACGTGTCTTTCACACCAATACAAATTGCTTTCTGGTTGATCTGCAAATCCGATAGCAGCAGGTTATCCATCTTTGGAATTTCGCCCTTTGCGTTCGGGATAGGATCTCCATGTGGATCTTCTGTTGGATAACCCAAAAAAGCATCGAGCTTTTCAACGAGCTTTTCGGATTTGATGTGCTCGAGTTCTTCCGCAAGATCATGGACCTCGTCCCATGAGAATCCGAGCTTTGCAACAAGGAAAACTTCCCAAAGCCGATGCTTGCGTACAATCATCTTAGCTGCAAGAAGTCCGTTCTCCGTCAAAATCACACCTTGATACTTTTGATAGTCGATCAAATTTTTTTCGGCCAACTTCTTAATCATATCTGTAACCGAAGATGCCTTGGTGTCAATCATTTTAGCGATCGCATTCGTACTGACGCCCTTTTTCTGGTACATCGACAAATGGTAGATTGCTTTTAAATAATTTTCCTCCGAATACGTCATAATTGCTATTTAAACAAATGTAAATAAAATTTCGGAATGTTAAAAATAATATTTAGATTAGTCTAAATATTTAATGTAATGAGAAAACAATACTTCGGGCTTCTATTTTTCTTTGGATTTTCAGCTAACCTTATTGCACAGGAAACCGTACCAGAAGTGGAACCAATACAGACCGACCGGCCTGATCAAACTGAAACTCCGGCGATCGTTCCTAAAGGAATGTTCCAGGTTGAGACAGGATTTTCGTACGAAAGAACCAATGATAAGGCGAAAGCTATCAGCGCACCTTCCGTTCTTTGGAAATATGGTGTCAATGAGAATTTTGAATTGCGGCTGATAACAGAGTTTTCCTCGCACGATATGCTCGACAACAAAATTTCAGGTTTGAATCCAATATTGGTTGGTTTCAAAACCAAGTTATCCGATGAAAAGGGGATTCTTCCAAAAACATCTTTTATCGGACATCTTATGATTCCCAATCTTGCGTCGAAGGAGTTAAAAGCAATTTACTTTGCTTCTGAATTTCGTTTTACGATGCAACATACGCTCACGAAAAAGATGAATATTGGATATAATCTCGGTGCAGAATGGGACGGAGAATCTGCAGAGCCATCATTTATTTATACGCTTACTATAGGAAGATCATTTACTGACAAGCTAGGTGCTTTTGTTGAAGTATACGGATTTGCTCCTCAAAAACACGCTGCCGATCATAGATTTGATGGCGGCCTCACCTACGTTGTCACCAATAACTTTATGTTGGATGTTTCGGGCGGGTTCGGACTTACAGAAAATGCTCCCGATCATTTTGTCTCCGCCGGATTTTCATTCCGCCTATAAACTATGTAACGATAGCAAAAGTTTATGCTTCACTCTAATCAATGGCACTGATTCTTTGTAACTTTGCGGCGTAACTAATTATAAAGATTATGTATCCAGAAGAAATGGTAAGACCGATGCGAGCTGAATTAGCCGATGCCGGTTTTGAGGAATTATATAGTGCCGGTGCTGTTGAGAACGCAATTGCACAGCCGGGAACTACATTGGTTGTCGTAAATTCTGTTTGTGGATGTGCTGCAAGAAATGCGCGTCCGGGAGCAAAAATGAGCCTCGCGAACGAAAAGAAACCAAATCAGTTGGTGACGGTTTTTGCCGGAGTTGACAAAGATGCTGTTGATGCTGCACGCGGATTCATGTTTCCTTTTCCTCCGTCATCGCCGAGCATTGCTTTGTTTAAGGATGGTGAACTGGTTCATATGTTAGAGCGTCATCACATTGAAGGACGCCCAGCTGAACTGATTGCTGAGAACCTGAAAGACGCCTTCAACGAATACTGCTAAAAAACATCATGTCCCTTTTTTAAAGGGACTTTTTTTAGGATAAAACCGGCGCGCCCACGGTAAAATCAGGAATGCGAAACACGATATTCTGCTGAATAAGGAATGCTGTAAACTGAGCAATATCGTCATCAACAATCGCATCGAAATTTCCCGATAACAGACTACTGACATTCCTCCTTGTATCGCCATTGACAAAATTCACCAGGAATTCATTTCCTTCAATTGTGAGCAAAACATCTTCATCAGTGAAATCAGTTTTTAAATTGGGATTCACAACATAGCGTGAAGCAGAATCAGGATATGCTTTCTGCAGAAGTTTGAACAATGCGCCTATTACTTTTTCACTTGTTGTGGATGTCAGACAAACGCGGGCCGCACAATTCAAGATCACATCATAATTGCATCGCAAGTCGCAGTTTCCTGTTTTTCCCCAGATAATTTCATTATGTTCAGAGAAACAGCCCCATGAGCCGGGACCTGTCGGACCATAAATTCCTACTGTCGGAACGTTAAAAGCTCCGGCGACATGCGTGATTCCAGCATCGTTGCCAATGTGAAATAACGCACCGGCCATTGCGGCTCCAACATCTTCCATTCCGCCAGTAACAAACTCTACATAATCGGGTTCTTCAGCAAAAAACGTAAGCGGATTCGGATCTTCGGGACCCATTATTATTTTACATTTCAACTGTGGATATATTTGGTGAATATGCTGAATAACCTTTGCGTAATTTTCAGTTGACCAAATTTTCAATAAAAATCCGGCGCCGGGATGCATCGTATAATAGGGCTGTCCGAAATTTGGGTTGCTGTTAAAATAGGGGAAACGACGTGCTTTGGTATCAGAATCAATATGGAACTTCGACACTGCATCGACATAATGCCCGATCGCATGCTGCTTCACGCGTTTGTGCGTCGCATATCGCAATGCATGCGGAAGGTCATATCCGCGAAAAGCGGGATAATTTCCTAACTCAATGACTTTGTCATATTGATCTTCGTAATCTTTGACAAGCGTTTCATCAACAACCTGAAGTCCGGCAAGATGTTGCTTGAAGAACGACACCAATCGCGGAGCCACGGCAAAAGTAACTTCTGAAGAAACACTTTTTAACACGTGCAACGATGGAATACAAAAGAAGATGTCGCCAAGACCGCCATACGATTTGTAAACAAGGACTTTTCCAAGAGTGACATTGACCTTCGCAGGCCTTTCAATCAAACCTTCGATGTTCTGCCAAAAAATTTCAGGCGCATCTTTCATTTCCTGCTTCGCGCGTTCGACATCATTTGGATAAAAGTCAAATGAAAAAGTTCCTACCTTGTCATTGCTGATTATCTCACAACCCGATAAGAAAGCTTCGGCTGCGAGTCGGCCTGAAGGTTCCGGCCAAACCGGTTTACAAAAAAAGTAACGGCTCGTTCCCAGAATCTGCATGACCACATCATTTGGCACCGGCTTCTTAAAAATAACATTTGCAGGAATTGGCCGTTGCAGTTTATTTCCTCCGTAGACTTCGAAAGTCAGTTCCGGATGTTCAGCCGCAAAGTCAAGATACGCATCGCCTCCTTTCAAAAAGCTTAAATCTCCAAAGAACGGGATCATCGTTTCCTGTTTATCAGCCGAGGGTTGCAACCGATCAACCTCAACTGTTGGCGGCATTATCAAATGATTTTGCACAGCGCCGCCGTAGAAGAACACATGGCTCTCGTAATGTTTTGGGGACTGGAAAATGTTGAGCAGGGATTTTGCAAAAACCTCACGATAAAGATGAAATTTGTCGGTATTGCAGCAAAGGCGATATTTTCGGTCGACCGTGCACAAAATATTCCTGCGAGCGCAAAAGTTGTAATCGTACTCCACTTTTATATATCGGATGTTATTCGACACTACAAATTGGAGCAACTCAAGCTCAAAATTACATCTTGAAGTACTGTTGACTACTACGAGACTGGCCCTTTGAATTCGTGTCTTGACTACTTCAAAATCCGTTAGCAAATCAGCACCAACAACAAAACCTTTCTCTTCTCCGAGGTTCATAAGCTGCCTGATGGTCAGTTCTGCGCCGCGCAATAGAGAAAGGTCAGTATCGTGTACAAAAAGGATTTCACCCAAAATTTTTCACTTAGTCGTCGTAGTAGCCATCATCATAATAGCCATCGTCATAGTATCCGTCATCTTAATAACCATCATCGTAGTAACCATCATCGTAATAGCCATCATCATAATAACCGTCATCGTAATAACCGTCACCATAATATCCATCATTAAAGTTGTCGTCGTCGCTTGAACATGATGACAACACATTACCTGCCACGAAAAGGCTCGAAGTAACGAGTAAAAGTTTACCCGAATCTGCTAAAAATTTTCTCCTGTTCATAGTAAAAGGGATTTAACCATTCGAATATAGAGGTTAAAATGCAAATTAATTTTATGCAATTATAAGTTTTTGCATTCTAATTCCCATGTTTTAACAATGGTTTTTATTTAATAAAGCTACTTTTGCACAAATTCTAACTTAAACTTGTTTATAGCATGCAACTGTACAACACTTTAAGCGCAGAAGAAAGAGCCGAACTCATTGATGACGCCGGAAAGCAGCGACTAACGCTGTCGTTCTATGCTTATGCGCAAATTGAAAATCCCACACAATTTCGAAACGAATTATTTCTTGCGTGGAACCCGCTTGAGGTTTTAGGCCGGATTTATGTTGCACACGAAGGAATCAATGCACAACTTTCACTTCCAGCCGACCATTTCTATGAATTTAAAGATACAATTGAGAAATATGACTTCATGAAAGGCATCCGACTCAATGTTGCTGTCGAACATGACGATCATTCCTTTTTGAAGCTTACGATAAAAGTACGCGATAAAATTGTTGCTGACGGACTCAATGATGATTCATTTGATGCTACAAACATCGGAATCCATCTTAAAGCAGCCGAATTTAATAAAATGCTTGAGGATCCAGATACTATCGTCGTTGATATGCGAAATCACTACGAAAGTGAAATTGGGCATTTTATAAAAGCAATCAAACCGGACGTCGATACTTTTCGTGAATCGCTACCGATTATTGAAGATCAACTTAGCGAACACAAGTCGGATAAAAAATTGCTGATGTATTGCACTGGCGGAATCCGTTGCGAAAAAGCGAGTGCCTATTTCAAACACAAAGGCTTTGAAAATGTTTACCAGCTTGAAGGCGGTATTATCGAATATACCCGACAAATAAAAGCTGAAGGTCTGGAGAGCAAGTTCATCGGTAAAAACTTTGTTTTCGATCATCGCCTGGGCGAACGAATTACTGACGATATCGTATCACAATGCCATCAATGTGGAAAACCGTGTGATGAGCATACGAACTGCGCCAACGAAGGCTGTCACTTGCTTTTCATCCAATGTGCTGAATGTGCTGAAGCCATGGAAGGATGCTGTTCCGGCGATTGTGTTAGCGTAATCCATCTTCCTGAAGAAGAACAAAAGGTGATCAGACGCGGCATCATGAACGGCAACAAGATCTTCAAAAAAGGAAAATCTGAAGTGTTGACTTTCAAAAATAATATGTCGGCTGAGCCTGTTGCGAATACAATTTCGGCGACAGCAACACCAAGACTGAAACTCCAAAGAACAAAATCCAAAGTCCAAAAGGACTACATTGGAAGGGGAATTCATTATTTTCCAAAAGCAGGAATTGGGCAATTTCTGGTTGAAGACGGACAACTTCAAATTGGTGATAAAATAGTGATCTCGGGACCAACAACAGGTCAGCAGGAAATGGTCATTGCGGAAATGTTCGTCAATGATAAGCCTGCCGAATCTGCTTCAACTGGAAATCATTGCTCGATAAAAGTCCCTTTTCGAATAAGACTTTCCGATAAGCTTTACAAACTGACACATTAACTGCCGATTTCGTGATTCGGAATAAGTTGAAACCCCTAAGGTGAGCGGCTTCAAAGCATTGGATTCTACTACGAATGAAACCGATTTCCAGTCAAAAAAATACTATATTTGCATACAAATCGTTTTAAGAACTTAAGTTGCGAAATGCGACACTATATATATCATGGCATGTACAAGTTGTTCAACCTCAGACGGCGGAGCGCCAAAAGGTTGTAAAAATAATGGAACGTGCGGCACCGACAGCTGCAATAAACTAACGGTTTTTGATTGGCTTGCCAACATGAACCTAGCTAACGGAGATACACCTTTTGACTGTGTCGAAGTACGTTTCAAAAATGGCCGAAAAGAATTTTATCGAAATACCGAAAAACTTACTCTCAGTATAGGCGACATTGTCGCTACTGAAGCATCACCTGGACACGACATCGGAATTGTAACCTTGACCGGCGAACTGGTCAAGATACAGATGAAGAAAAAAGGAGTGAATCACCTTAGTGCTGAAGTTCCGAAAATCTATAGAAAAGCATCTCAAAAAGATATTGACATCTGGTCGAATGCGCGTGCGAAGGAAGATCCGATGAAGGTTCGTGCACGTGAGCTCGCGATTGCGCAACGTCTCGAAATGAAGATTTCAGACATTGAATTTCAAGGTGATGGCTCAAAAGCTACATTTTATTATACGGCAAACGACCGGATAGACTTCCGACAATTGATCAAGGATTTCGCGCGTGAATTTAGCACGCGTATCGAAATGAAACAAGTCGGTTTCCGTCAGGAAGCAGCTCGCCTGGGCGGAATTGGATCATGTGGGCGCGAATTGTGCTGCTCGACATGGCTGACCGATTTTAGAAGCGTCAATACTTCTGCGGCACGTTATCAGCAACTGTCCTTGAATCCGCAGAAGCTTGCCGGACAATGCGGTAAACTCAAGTGCTGCCTCAATTACGAGCTTGACACTTACATGGATGCGCTTCAGGATTTCCCTGATTTTGATACCAAACTCGTCACCGAGAAAGGGGATGCGGTTTGTCAGAAACAGGATATCTTCAAAGGTCTGATGTGGTTTGCATACACAAACAATTTCGCAAACTGGCAGGTTTTGAAGATCGAGCAGGTTCGTGAAATAATTGCTGACAACAAGCAGAAGATCAAGGTTTCTTCACTTGAAGATTACGCCGTTGAAGTTGCGGCAGCTCCTGAAAAGGATTTCAACAATGCCATGGGTCAGGAAAGCCTTACACGATTCGACCAGCCTAAGAAAAAGAAACGTCTAAACAAAAAACGCAAGCCCGTTGCTGGAGAAGCTACTGGAAATGCGGCCGTTATTGATAACCGTCAGCCGCAGAACGGACCGAAAATACAGTCAGGACCAAAATTGCAGCCTTTTGGACAAAAGCCCTCAAATCCGAAGCTTCAGCCCAACGGACCTGGAACCGGCCAACAGCAATCAAAACGCCAGGACGACAGAAAGCCGAAAGATAATATCATAAAACCGGTCAATAGAAATGAACCTAAGAAATAAGATTCTTTTTATTTTGATGGCCGTACTCCTGTTCTCATGCGATAAGAAACGGGTTTTTGACGAATACAAGTCGGTTGGAACAGCATGGCACAAAGACAGTATTATTAAATTCGATCTTCCGGTTTTGGATTCGGTAAAGCCGTACAATCTGTATGTAAACATTCGAAACAATGATAAATACGAGTTCAGCAACCTGTTTCTGATCGTGTCGCTGCAGCATCCAAAAGGATTCACAAAAGTAGATACGCTTGAGTACGAAATGTCCGATCCGGAAGGAAACTTGCTTGGCGAAGGCTTTTCAGATATTAAAGAAAGCAAATTAGTTTATAAACAAAGGAACATCTTCAAACCAGGCGGACAATATCAGGTCAGCATTCGACAAGCCGTAAGGCAAAATGGAAAAGTGAGCGGAGTTGAAAAGTTGGATGGTGTCTCGGAAGTTGGTTTCCGAATAGAATCAATAGAGTAAGATTATGGCGACGAGAAAAAAAGCACAGGCAGTCGATAAGGATATGGCATATTACCAGACCATGTTCTGGAAAGTTTTTTTATACGGAATAGGCGGATTGGTGTTGTTTTTCCTGCTTGCATCATGGGGCGTCTTCGGCGCAATGCCATCGTTCGAAGAGCTGGAAAATCCGGATTCAAACCTTGCAACTGAGGTCATATCTTCTGATGGCGTCACGATAGGGAAGTTCTACAATGAAAACCGTACGATGATCAAGTATTCGGATCTTCCAAAACATCTTGTTGATGCTTTGGTTGCCACAGAAGACGAGCGTTTTTACGAGCATTCAGGAATTGACGGCCGTGGGACGATGCGTGCTGCAGCGAGCCTGGGAACAAGCGGTGGTGCAAGCACACTGACACAACAGCTTGCGAAATTGCTTTTCCATGGTGAAGGATCGAAATTTTTCCTTTTCCGAATTGTACAAAAAGCAAAAGAATGGATTATCGCCATTCGACTTGAAAGCCAATACACAAAAAATGAAATTATCACGATGTATCTCAACAAAGCGGATTTTGTCAATACAGCAGTCGGAATCCGATCGGCTGCAAAGGTCTATTTTGGAAAAGAGCCGCGAGAACTCACAATTGAAGAAAGTGCGATGTTAGTTGGCATGCTAAAAAACCCGTCGCTTTATAACCCTATCCGCCGACTGGAACGCGTCAAAGAACGCCGAAATGTGGTATTGGGCCAAATGGTTAAAAATGGCTACTTGGAGGAATCCGCAAAAGAAACATTGGAGAAAAAGCCAATAGTCTTAGACTTCCAGCCCGAAAGCCACAAGGAAGGAATCGCAACTTATTTCCGTGAATATTTACGTGAGTTCATGAAGTCTTGGATGAAGGAAAACAAGAAGCCTGATGGTTCCGATTATGATATTTACAGCGACGGGTTAAAAATCCACACAACGATCGACTCCAGGATGCAGACTTACGCTGAAGAAGCCGTAACAAAGCACCTTTCGAATCTACAGGAAGAGTTTGACAGAGAGCAGAAAACCAATAAAAACAAACCATTCGTGCGCATTTCGGAAGATGAAACCGAAAAGTTGATGGCTCAGGCGATGAAGTCTTCAGAAAGATGGCGCGTGATGGAAGCTCAGGACAAAAGTGAGGAAGAAATCATCAAGTCGTTTGGCGTCAAAACCAAAATGACGGTATTCACATGGAAAGGCGAAAAAGACACAATATTAACACCAACAGATTCAATCCGTTACTATAAAAGTTTTCTACAAACCGGCGTAATGTCGATGGAACCACGAACCGGCCATGTTAAAGTTTGGGTGGGCGGAATCAACTATAAATACTTTCAGTACGACCACGTTGGCCAGGGCGCACGCCAGGTCGGATCGACGTTCAAACCATTCCTTTACGCCACAGCAATCGAACAATTGAACATGTCGCCATGCGATTCGATCATCGATTCACCTTACACGATCCCCAAAGGACGTCATCACGTTACCGAAACATGGACCCCAAATAATTCCGATCACGAATATCGCGGAATGGTCACTTTAAAGAAAGCATTAGCACTTTCGATCAACACCGTTTCAGCTAAACTTATCGATAAGGTCGGGCCCGAAGCTGTTGTCGACCTTACTAAAAAACTAGGTGTTACTTCTGAAATTCCAGTTCAGCCATCGATCGCACTCGGAGCAGTCGAGATCACTGTTATGGACATGGTCGCGGCGTACAGCACATTCGCGAACCAAGGCGTTTACATGAAACCACAGTTCATCACGCGGATCGAAGACAAAAATGGCGTTCTTATATATGAGCCAATGCCGGAATCCCATGATGTACTAAATAAAGATATTGCGTATGCAGTAATCAAGTTGCTCGAAGGTGTCACAGAAAGCGGTTCGGGAGCACGTTTGCGTACTCAAGGCGGCGGAAACGGATACAACCGCGTTACGGGTTATCCGTATGTCCTGAAAGGTCCGATCGCCGGGAAGACGGGAACTTCGCAAAATCAGTCAGATGGCTGGTTTGTCGGGATGGTTTCTAATTTGGCGACCGGAGTTTGGGTTGGTTGCGAAGACCGATCGGCTCGTTTCAGAACGATTACATACGGACAAGGTGCGACTGCTGCGCTTCCGATCTTCGGAATGTTCATGAAGTCATGTTATGCCGATGACGAACTCGACGTATCTGACAAACCTTTTGAACGCCCTGAGAATCTTTCTATCAAAGTCGATTGCTGGGCACCGCGCAAAGTGGTTCAGGACACAACGGCGATCGAACAGGACACGGAAGAATTTACATTGTAATATTTGAAGCTATTTCCGGCTGTACGTTGCAATCTTTTTATTGCTTTTTATAAATCGTCATCCTGAGCATAGCGAAGGACAGCAATAAAAAGGATTTCCACTTCCATCCGGGCTAGGAGCGCCTACAAAATAAGAACATCCGCGATAATTTGTGCATTCGTGGCCACACAATAAAATTTATGATCAACAAGAAAGTAAATAACGTAACAGAAGCATTATCCGGAATCGAAAGCGGAATGACGATCATGCTTGGGGGTTTCGGATTATCGGGAATTCCTGAAAACTCAATCGCCGAACTTGTGAAAATGGGTGTCAGCGACCTAACGTGCATTTCAAACAATGCAGGTGTTGATGACTTCGGACTCGGATTATTGCTCCATAAGAGGCAAATCAAGAAAATGATCTCATCTTATGTTGGTGAAAATGCCGAATTTGAACGTCAGATGCTCTCAGGCGAACTTGACGTTGAACTTACTCCACAAGGAACATTAGCTGAAAAGTGTAGGGCCGCTCAAGCCGGAATTCCAGCATTCTTCACTCCGGCCGGTTACGGAACAGAAGTCGCAGAAGGAAAAGAAGCTCGTGAATTCAACGGCAAGATGCATATTCTGGAACATGCCTTTAATGCTGATTTTGCAATCGTAAAAGCATGGAAAGGCGACGAAGCAGGAAACCTGATCTTTAAAGGAACAGCCCGAAACTTCAATGCGCCAATGGCGGGAGCCGGCAAGATAACAGTTGCCGAAGTCGAAGAACTTTTGCCTGTCGGAAGCTTGGATCCGAATCAAATCCATATTCCCGGAATTCTGGTACAACGGATTTTCCAGGGCGAAAAGTTTGAGAAGAGGATTGAACAGCGCACTGTTAGGAAGAGGCCAATTTGAAAATTCATTAATTTGAAAATTTGAAGATGAGGAGTGACAAGGATAATTTGATTGTTAATTTAACTTTTGAGTTCGCACTCGATATCATCTCTTATTCCGAAGAAATTCGCAGATTAAATCGCTTTGAAATGGCTTCGCAAGTTTTCAGATCAGGAACCTCAATTGGTGCTAACATAAGGGAAGCACAGAACGCAGAAAGCCGTGCCGACTTTATTCATAAATTCAAAATAGCTGCAAAGGAAGCGGCTGAAGTCCAGTATTGGTTGGAGCTTTGTCTGCAATCTGAACATTATCCCAAGCCTAAAGAAGACCTTTTTATTAAACTAAACTCCATCAACCTGATTATTTCGAAAATTATCTCGTCCAGCAAAAAGCAATAATTTTCAAATCATCAAATTTCCAAATCATCAAATAACTATGCTCGGCAAAGAAGACATCGCAAAGCGAATCGCAAAAGAAGTAAAAGACGGCTACTACGTAAACCTCGGAATCGGAATACCTACGCTGGTTGCAAACTATGTCAGAAATGATATTGCAGTTGAATTCCAAAGTGAAAATGGCGTTCTCGGAATGGGTCCGTTTCCATTCGAAGGCGAAGAAGATCCCGACGTTATCAATGCCGGCAAGCAAACCATTACGACATTGCCCGGAGCTTCATTCTTTGATTCTGCTTTCAGTTTCGGAATGATCAGAAGCCAGCACGTCGACCTTACAATTCTAGGAGCAATGGAAGTTGCTGAGAATGGTGATATCGCGAACTGGAAGATTCCAGGGAAAATGGTCAAAGGAATGGGCGGCGCAATGGATCTTGTCGCTTCCGCCGAAAATATCATTGTTGCAATGATGCATGTCAACAAAGCAGGCGAATCTAAAATTCTAAAAAGATGTACACTTCCATTAACAGGAGTTGGCTGTGTAAAAAAAGTAGTAACAGAACTCGCAGTTCTTGAGATTACACCAAACGGGTTCAAGTTGTTGGAACGTGCACCTGGCGTTTCCGTAGAACACATTATAGCATCAACTGAAGCTGATTTAATTATCGAAGGCGAAATCCCTGAGATGAAAATCTATTAGATTCAAGGTTGACTCAAATCTTATAATGTTTCTGTTTCTCTGTATATCTTTGCGCCTCCTTCGTGAGTCTGTGCGAAACTGAACTTAAAAAAACCAACCCGCTACAAAAATTGCCGTGATGACGCAAATCAGATCTACAAGCAACATCGTTCCTAAAGTATATCGGGTGTTCTTTACCTTTATAGATCCGAAGTAAACCGCAATTACGTAAAAGGTTGTTTCAGCACTACATTGAAAAATACTGCTCAGCCTTCCTGTAAACGAGTCAGCTCCAAAGGTGCGCATCGAGTCGATCATAAATCCGCGTGATCCGCCTGAACTGAAAGGCCGAAGCATCGCCACAGGAAGCGAATCTGTTATTTCTTTGCTCACGCCAATGTTTGAAAATACAAATGAAATCCCATCGCTGATGATTTCAAACAAGCCGCTGTTTCTGAAAAAAGCGATGGCAACCAGCATACCCAAAACATAAGGGAAAATAATTACGCCAGTTTTTACTCCGTTGTTTGCTCCGGTGACAAATGAATCAAAAACAGTAGTGCCTTTTTCAACGAATTTCTTTTCATGGATCCATGAGAATACCAGCGTAAATCCGATAATCGCGATAAGCATCAATCCAGACAGACTTGAAGTAAAGAAGTTCTTTCCGATCAGGTCGAGGTTATTGATATAGAATAACAATCCGACGATGGCTCCAATTATTGCCATTAAAGCACCAACTAAGGAGAGGCTTTTAAAGTTAATCCGCTGACGAATTCCAACAATTAAAAATGCAGCAATTGTTCCGATAAATGATGTGATGATACAAGGAAGCATAACATCGGCAGGATTGCTGGCGTTTTCTGCAGCCCGATATCCGATGATCGATGTGGGGATCAATGTCAGTCCGGCCGCATGAAGGCACATAAACATAATTTGAGCGTCACTCGCACGGTCTTTATCGGGATTGAGCTCTTGTAAGCTTTCCATTGCTTTTAACCCAAAAGGTGTTGCGGCCGAATCGAGCCCGAGGAAGTTAGCTGCAAAGTTCAAAGTCATATACGAGATCGACTCGTGGTTTTTTGGAACCGATGGAAATACTTTGACAAAAACCGGGCTTAAAATCCTCGCAAGCTTTTCGGACGCACCCGAATCGATCAACAATTGCATGAGTCCGCAAAAAAACGCCAGATAAGCTATCAATGGCAGAATAAGATCAAGCAGCGTGTTCTTTGCTGTTGGCAGAAGCCCATCAGTTCGTTGAACACCGCTGTAAATCTTGACGGTTTTGCTTTTGAAGACATACGTAGTGTCGGCGTCAGTTGTGTTTTGGTTGATAACAATGGTTTGTTCCGGAGCTTTCTCAATGCTGTCGGCGATAAATGCTGGAAGCTGCTCCCGGTATTTTTCGGAAATTAGAACAGGATCATCTTTTTTTCCATTCAGAACAAAATCTATCGAATATGTTTGGGAGGTGATAAAGCTATAAACAATAAAAAGTATAGACGAGATAAAAATAGCCAGCCAAAATCTGCTCAGTACCATTTAGAATATTTTTTGTAAATGTAATAATTATGGTTTACGGTTGACTGTTTACCGTTCACAGTTTGTTACGACAACTATAAAAATATAGTAGTACAGCAGAAAAGAGCGCAGTATGTAGTTATCCTGATGTTCGTAAACGATCTCGGCTAAAATGGGAATGGCTGTAAATTGCCATTACAACATTTGCGACGTTTGATATTACTGCGAAGTACCAAATAAAAGGTATTGTTGTTCCTTGAAAGCCATAGCCCCACAAAAAAAGCACCAGATAATAAAAATTGACTGTTGCAGAGGTAACTATGACAAGGTTAAATATCACATTCAACCACAACGGGACCATTTTAATTATGTGAGAAAACCGAATCAGACTCAAAAGTAATAGCAGGCAAATTGCCATAAAATAGGTAGATTCCAGCCACAGATCTCTTGTCACGAAGTAGTCGTAGATCACGGTAAAAAGTGAAATTGCCACAATTAAAATATTTCCCACTCTTATTTTCATATGCTGATGTGAATATTTATCGTTGGAGATAAAACTCCGACCACTGCACTGCAACTGCAAACTTTATGACCCAAGCATGCAAGTCAAACGGAGCGAAGCTAAACTGCGAATGCGAATGAAACTTACCACTTGTCTTTAAACGTGCAAAATCTCGTCATCAACCAGCAATTCCTCTCGTCGCAGTTTTAAAAAAACTTGTGCCACGGCAATGGTGTCCTTTTCGCAATACGTGATGATACGATCAATATCTTTTTCGACATAATAAACATAACCAACCTGGCTTCCGTCGATGTCCCCTTTGGATGAGGGAATCCCGAGCACTTTAGACAATAATTTCAATGAAGTGAAATGCTTGTAATCACCAAACTTCCACAACTCAAGCGTATCAAGGTGCGGAACTTCCCAAGGCTTCTTTCCGAAGAGGTTCAGTTTGCCCGGTATTGGGATTCCGTTGATGATCATTCGACGGGCGATGAACGGAATATCGAATTCTTTCGCATTGTGTCCGCATAAAACATGCTGTGGCTGATTGAAATGGTTGTTCATCAGATTATTGAAATCACTTAAAATCTTCTTCTCATCTCCAAAAAAAGATGTTACACGAAAAGTTCGCGTATCCGATTTCAACGTAAAATACCCAACAGAAATACAAATAATTTTCCCGAACTCCGCCCAGATTCCAGCCCTGTCATAAAAGTCTTCGGGCGTGTATTCATCCTTACGTTGGTACTGCGTTTTCTGTTCCCAGAGTTGCTTCCATTCGGGATCAAGCGAATTAAAATCCTCTTCGCAAGGAACGGTTTCAATATCGAGGAAAAGGATGTTCTCCAGATTAATCTTTTCGATCATAGTTTGTGTTTTACTGTAACAAATTAAGAAGATTTATGTTGCATTTGCTACAGAAAAACTGGAAATATACTCAATCATATTGTGATTAAATTAGCGCAAATTGCTCATGGAAACACTGCAACCTTTCCCTAAAATCAAATAATGCCACGACAATCGTAACCGTTATATTTGTAATCAAATAATCAACTTATGAAAGTAGCAAAAAACCTGTTAGCCGGATTAGGCGGAGCGATCGCGCTCAACTTATTGCATGAAACGCTTAAGAAAACTGACAGGAAGATGCCGCGAATAGACCTTCTCGGCGAAGAAGCTTTGCAAAAGGGCATTGAACTGGCAGGCGGCGAAAAAATACATGACCCCAAGACGCTATATGTAGCAACACTGGGCGCTGACGTTCTAAGCAACGCGCTTTATTATAGTGCCATTGGAGCCGGGAGCGAAAAAAATATCTGGTTTAAGGCCATAGCACTTGGATTGACCGCTGGAGCCGGAGCGATCACTTTACCACCGCTGATAGGATTGAATCCTGCGCCTGTTACAAAAACAACAGGAACAAAGGAACTAACTGTTGGATATTATTTATTTGGCGCCCTTGTTACAGCGGCAATTTTACATACTATGGCAGCCAAAAGTAAATAGTCATATGAAGCGAATCACTTTGTTGCTGTAAGCCTATAAGCTTCATCAATATAAGCAAAGAAGTCATCGCTGTGCGGACTCCCATTTGTTCGTGTGCCGGCTTGATGGCCTAGCCGCACAATTATCAAATCATCTTCTGGAAGTAAAATCACGTATTGTCCTAGATGGCCGCGCATGTAAAATATTTTTTTATCCTTATAATTACTGAGCCACCAGCCATAACCGTATTCGGGCGAAACTGCAAATCGGGGGTTTGTTGACTTAGCGACGAAAGCACTGTCGAGGAGTTGTTGTCCGTTCCATTTTCCGTTTTGTTTGTAAAGCTTTCCGAATCGTGCAAAATCACGTGCATTGCTTGCGATGCAGCAGTATGCTTTTACCAGTCCGTTTTCATCATCTGTTTGCCAAAGTGCCTCATTTTCTGCTCCCATTGGTTTCCAGAACTTTTCAGATACATACGTTGCGAGATCGGTCCCGACAGCTTTTTCAACAACCATCGCAAGCAATTGTGTATTTCCGCTTAAATATTTATAAGATCTTCCAGGCTCGTCAACACCTTTTTGATTAAGGATGACTTCTTTAAGATCTTCATCAAAGTATGCACGGGTCGTAACTGAAAACGGACTATAATACGATTCATCCCAATCGAGTCCGGATGCCATTGATGATAAATCCCCAACCGTCATTGTTGCGGATTTTCCTTTCTTAAATTCGGGAAAGAAGTCACTTACAAGCTGGTCTGGGCTTTTGATTTTTCCATCCATAATTGCACGGCCTAAAGCAGCCGAAACGACGCTTTTTGCCATTGAAAAGGAATTCGACTTCGAGTTTTTGCCGTATCCATCAAAGTAGCTTTCGCTAAGGATGCTGTCATTCTTTATGACCAGGAAGGCGACAGTTCCAATTTGCATGTGAAGCTTTTCAATTGCGGGAGATAACGGCGTCTTGTTATAATCTTTGCTGATTGCCCAAGGCTGCGGATTCGCACCTTTTTGGATAGTGCGATTGTCGAAATAGTGATAATCATCAAGAAATGCAGTTGTGTGTCCGTTGAAATAAACTGTTCTCACTGCTTTTAGCAAATAATCTACGTTAAACATGTAGGCTAATGCGATAATAGTCGCAATAATAATGACGAACCAAAGTAAAAATTTCCTGATGAATTTCATGTGATGGGACTTTTCGGGAACATCCGGCGAAGCAATTTACAAAATTTTAATTTGTAAGGAAACTCAGAATAAGCTTTGTTGTGAGGATGGACATTCATGTTCAAGCAGCCACTTTTTTCGCCATAATCCGCCGGCGTAACCAGTAAGCGAGCCATCGGTTCCGATCACGCGATGGCACGGAACTACGATCCAAAGCGGATTTTTTCCGTTCGCCGATGCTACTGCACGAATTGCTTTTACATCGCCAAGTTTTTTCGAAAGTGCAAGATAGGAAGTTGTGGTTCCGAAAGGGATTCGAAGAAGTTCATCCCAGACTTTCTTTTGAAAATCTGTTCCTGACGGATTAAGTTTGAATGTGAACTGGTTTCTTACACCTGCGAAATATTCATTGATTTCAGAAACGGCTTTTTGTAGCATCTCTGGGATAAAATCAGAAAAGTCGCCATTATCAGATGCCGAAATTAAACAAATTCCATGTTCATCACCTTCAATACGAGTAATTCCAAGCGGCGTCTTTATGATTGCTGTTTCCATATTGAATTTCTTCGTGAACCTCTGCGACTCTCTGCGAACCTCTGTGTAACAACCACCAATTACTCTTGCAAATGACTATAAATATAAGCCTCAATGCTTTCCAATTCAGCATCCGACATATTCTTTGTAATAGCAAAATTAGTTTTCATTACGGAATACTGGCCCGGATCGACAATTGGATCTGCTTTTTCTTTTAAAAACGCAACCATGTCGCCATTCTTGCCTTTGTAGATCTTTGCTATTTCGTGCAGGCTTGGGCCAATGATCTTCTGATCGGGTTTATGGCAAGCAAAGCAGTTTCCTGCACCTTCGAAAAGTTCTTTTCCGGCAGAAATTTGGCTTTCGGCAGCCGATACCTCCGTTTCCGGATACAATGGCTCCATAGGCTCTTCCTTTTTGCCGCATCCGATGAAGATTATGGCAGCGATTGAAAAATAAAATACTCTATTCATGATTCACACATTAGCCCTGATGGCGGCGGTATCCTTTTTTGCAGATCCTTCGTTATGCTCAGGAATGACAATGCAGAAAGCAAAAAAGATAAAGCCAACAGCAGGAATAGCTTCTAATTATCGTTTAAAATTACTGCAGCTTCTTTTGCGAAATAGGTAGAAATGATATTCGCTCCTGCCCTTTTGATGCAATACAGCTGCTCGATCATGATCTTGTCGTGGTCAAGCCAACCGCGTTCTGCTGCGGCTTTCACCATAGCATATTCGCCTGAAACCTGATAAACCGCAACAGGCACATTTACCGCATTTTTGACTTCGCGGACGATATCGAGATATGCCATTCCGGGTTTCACCATCACGATATCGGCGCCTTCGGCAATGTCATCGAGTGTTTCCTTAATGGCTTCGATTCGGTTTGCATAATCCATTTGGTATGTTTTTTTGTCACGCGGAATATCGTTCAGATCAACCGGGGCCGAGTCGAGTGCGTCACGAAAAGGTCCGTAGAAAGCCGACGCATACTTCGCGCTATAGCTCATGATCCCCACGTTATGGTGACCATTTTCCTCAAGCGCTCTCCGGATTGCATAAACGCGCCCGTCCATCATATCGCTTGGTGCTACGAAATCAGCGCCCGCATCGGCGTGGCTTAAGCTCATTTTTGTTAATGCATCGACAGTGGCATCGTTAGTGATTTTGCCTTTTTCGATGATTCCGTCATGCCCGTAGATCGAGTACGGATCAAGCGCGACATCGGGCATCACGATCATTTCGGGAACGGCATCTTTTATGGCGCGGATCGTTTGCTGCATGAGGCCATCTTTGTTCCAGGCTTCCTTTCCGGTGTTGTCTTTGAGGTTGTCGCCGACTTTCACGTAGATGTTTACAGCTCGTATTCCGAGGTTCCATGCTTCTTTAACTTCTTTGATCGTGTTGTCGAGCGAATTCCGGTAAATTCCGGGCATTGATGGAATGGCGACTTTGACGTTGTTCCCTTCTGCGACAAACATTGGAAGCATGAAATCGGTTGGCGATAATGTGGTTTCACGTACGAGTGATCGTATTGATTCGTTGGTGCGGAGTCTTCTGTTACGGTTGAACATGTTTTTTAGTTTACGGTTGACAGTTTACGGCTGACAGTTTAGCTGTTGGTAATTGAAACTGTAATCTTTTTTATTAATGATGACAACATTTTCTTGATGGTGGTAATTTCCTCGAAAAGTTCACCAGCTTTTTGGTCAGTGATGTACTGCAGATCTCGTGATAAAAATATTAAGTATTCAAGTTCATGTGTTGTACCTGAGGAAATGTATAGATATCTTACCAGTTCTTTTTGAGTTTCCCTGCCGCATCCTTCAGCAATATTAGTCGGAATAGATACAGCCGCACGATTGATTTGCGAAATAATCCCAAACTGTTCCGTCTTCGGAAAAGTAGATGTAACCTTATAGATTTTTAGCACCAGCAGATGCGCCTTCTGCCAAACAATATATTTACGATAGTCAATCATCTGTAAACTGTTAACCGTTAACTGCAAACTTTACCCACTCAACCGGCTCCATCAACACTTTCACCAATTTTTCCTCTTCGCTTCCTTCTTCCGCATGATGATCATAGACCCATTGCACATGTGGCGGCAGGCTCATCAATATACTTTCGATCCGGCCGTTGGTTTTGAGTCCGAATAACGTTCCTTTATCGTGGACGAGGTTGAACTCGACGTAACGGCCACGGCGGATTTCCTGCCAGTTCCGGTTTGCATCAGTATAAGATAGTTCTTTTCGTTCTTCGACGATTGGAACATAGGCTTCGATGAAACTATCTCCAACTCCGGTCACGAAGTTGTACCAATCTTCCATCGACATGGTATCTGTAGCTTTGCAATAATCAAAGAACAACCCGCCAATGCCGCGTGCTTCATGTCGGTGCGCATTCCAGAAATAATCGTCGCATTGCTGCTTGAATTTTGGATAAAAATCAGGATTGTGCCTGTCGCATGCGGTTTTGCACGTTTGATGGAAATGAACAGCATCTTCTTCAAAAAGGTAATACGGAGTTAAGTCCTGACCACCGCCAAACCACGAATTAATGACGTTTCCGGCTTCATCATACATCTCAAAATAGCGCCAATTCGCGTGAACCGTGGGCACCATCGGACTTTTCGGATGAATCACCAGACTTAACCCGCATGCAAAAAAATCGGCTTCGCCAACATTAAACATCTTTTGCATCGCTTCAGGAAGTTTTCCATGGACAGCAGAAATGTTGACTCCACCTTTTTCAAAAACTTTCCCGTCTTCGATAACGCGTGTTCTTCCGCCGCCGCCTTCGGGACGTTCCCAAAGATCTTCTCGAAATGTAGCGGTTCCATCCGCGTCTTCAAGAGCAGCGACGATGGAATCCTGTAGATTTTGAATATAGCTATAGAACTTGTCTTTCATCGTAATCCGATTTTAGAAGCCCGTAGTAATTGACGTCTTCAAATTTTCCGTCACCATTTTTAAATTCCTGACGAAGGATTCCTTCCAATCGGAAGCCGTTCCGGGTCGCAATCCGCTGGCTGGGCCTATTGTCCAATCCTGTACAAATACAAATTTTGTTCATCGCCAATGCTGAAAAACAGATTTCAACAATGTCGTCTATTGCCGCCGAAATTACTCCTTGCTTTGCAAATTGTAGGTCAACAAAATATGCAAGCTCGCATTTCATGTTGCGCTTATCGACGTTTTTGACGCAGATGTAGCCAATCAACTTTTCAGATTCAATGCTACGGATAAAAAAATGATAACCTTCTCCGTTACCCTCTTTTTCAACTGCTGCTGAAAAAAAATCTGATGCCAACTCCAACGAAGCGCATGAAGCGACTGTCACAGGAAATGTGCGTGCGATATGTTGAATATTATCTTGGACCAGTTCGAAAAACTCTTGTGGCTCGACGTCGCCAATTCTGTCTATTTGCCAATTTAAAAACTTCACTACTGCTTGTATTCTTTTACTGCGTCAATAAATGCTTTTGCATGATCAACCGGAATATTGGGTAAGATGCCATGTCCGAGGTTCACTATATATTTGTCTTTTCCGAACTCATCGATCATTTGGCGGACCATTTTCTTAATAGTCGGAATTGGTGACAACAACCTTGACGGATCGAAATTCCCTTGCAAGGTTATATTTCCACCAGATAAATAACGTGCGTTTCGAGGCGAACATGTCCAATCGACACCAAGTGCAGATGCCTTGCTTTTTCCCATTTCGCCAAGTGCAAACCAGCAGCCTTTTCCGAACACGATCACATGTGTCAACGGCGCAAGTGCTTCAACGATCTGGTTGATGTATTTCCAGGAGAATTCCTGATAATCGACAGGTGAGAGCATTCCGCCCCATGAATCAAAGATCTGGACGGCATTGACGCCGCATTCAACCTTTCGTTTGAGATAAGCAATCGTTGTATCGGTGATTTTTTGCAGTAGTACATGAGCTGCTTCAGGTTGCGAAAAGCAAAATCCTTTGGCCGTATCGAAACTTTTAGAGCCTTTTCCCTCGACTGCATAACAGAAGATCGTCCATGGCGAGCCTGCAAAACCAATAAGCGGAACTTCATCATTGAGCATCTCCTTGGTCATTTTGATTGCATCCATGACATAGCCAAGTGTTTCGTCGATATCTGGCACAATCACTCTTTCAACGTCTTGGATCGTCCGAATTGGATTCGGAAGGAACGGGCCGACATTTTCCTTCATCAGAACTTCTATTCCCATTGCTTGCGGGATCACAAGAATATCAGAGAATAAAATTGCTGCGTCAGGAGCGATTCTGCGGATGGGCTGAACCGTTATTTCGGATGCGAGTTCAGGAGTTTGACATCTGGTGAAGAAGTCGTATTTGTCGCGTAGTGCGATAAATTCAGGCAAGTATCTGCCGGCTTGACGCATCATCCACACTGGTGGTCGTTCTACGGTCTCGCCACGAAGGGCTTTGAGGAAAAGGTCGTTTTTTATCATAGGTTGGCCACTAATGCACTAATTAATTTATTGATTTGCGTTTGTTGGCCACAGATGCACAGATTTGCTTTGCAAATTAGTGATTGAAATTCTCACTGATTACTATGATAAGTAATACAAAGCAGTAATTCGTGCATTCGTGGCCAGCATTATGTTTGTTTATAAAAATTTATACATTGAATAATCGTGTTCTCAATTGATGGTTGATTCGCGATTATGATATTTTCTGTTATGTTTTTGAGTGCTTCAGCGGTTGTTGTTCCGATGCAGAAGCAGGTTTCGGTTGTTAATTTATTGTTTTTCAGAAAACTTTCAACAGCTGACGGACTAAAAAACAATATTCCGTCGACGTTGCTTTCTATTATGTTCGGTGTTAAAGTGGTTTCGTATGTTTCGATTTCATTGAACTTGATACCTGCTTCTTTTAAGGCTTCCGGTAATGTGTCGCGGCGCAGGTTTCCGGAAAAAAACGTAAAGGATTCTTTTGGGTGAACAAGCGTTATGATTTCAGCCAGATCTGCTGCGTAACCCGTATAAACCGCAACTGTAAATCCGTTGTCTTCAATAAGCTGCCGTGTTTTGATTCCGACGCAGAATACCGTTTTATCTTTTAAGCTCTGGCTTTGCGGATTTTTGAGAAAACTCAGAAAAGCGTTTTGGCTTGTAAAAATTAAATTTTCATTGATATCCTGTAAGTCAAAAGCTTTATTTTTAATTTTGATAAAGTCACTTTCTACTACCGATAAGTTCGCATTCAGCAGAAACTGCTTCTGGTTGGGAAGCAGCTTCTTTGTTGACAGGACACGAATTGGTGTTGACATTCTGTATTTTTTTTGCCGGCCTAGCCCTGATAGAAGCGAAAATCCTTTTTTGCTTTGATGAGGTCCCTCACTTCGTTCAGGATGACAGCAAAAAAGATTGCAGCGAATAGCAGGATCATGCTCCTTATTTTCCTAAATCGGATTTTATTTTTTGCATTACAGTATCGCCTCCGTTATTGAGGACATCTACTGCGCATTCCTTCCCGAAGACCTTGTAATGAGTGGTATCGGCGGTTCTTTCTATATGAATTCTCTCTTTTCCGTCAAGCGAAAGCAACGCGCCTTCAAAGCGGATTGTACTGTCATAAATCGTGGCAAGCGCACCGATCGGGGCCGTACAGCCGCCTTCGAGCGTCTTTAGGAAATCACGTTCGACCTGTGTCGACATCTGGCTTTCGAAATGATTCAGCTTTGACGCTGCTTCGATGCAAAAATAATCGTTCGCCATTGCAACAATTACCATTGCTCCTTGCGCCGGTGCCGGAATCATCCAATCAAGTTCGATGTGATTTTCTGGCGTGAGATTGATTCGTTCCAGTCCGGCTGCCGCGAAAATAGCGCCGTCCCAATCGCTGCCGGCTAGTTTTTGCAAACGCGTGTTTACATTTCCACGAAGATCCACAACCTTGTGATGCGGGTATCTGTTTAGCCATTCGGCCTGCCTACGCAGGCTTCCGGTTGCTATTGTTCCCGAGTTTATTAAAAAATCCACGCTTCCTTTGTGTACGAGGATATCACGGACGTTTGCCCTTTCCAAAACCGCAGCCTGAACGATTCCATGTGGCAATGCCGTCGGGACGTCTTTCATTGAATGCACGGCTATGTCGATAATACCGCTGATCATCGCAACATCAAGTGTTTTGGTGAATATACCTGTAATACCGAATTCGTAAAGTGGTTTGTCGAGGATGATATCGCCCGTAGATTTTACTGCGATGACTTCCGTTTTATAACCTAAATCGTTTAGTTTTTTTTCGACCGTGTGCGCCTGCCAAAGTGCAAGTTCGCTGTCGCGGGTTCCGATACGGATGGTTTTACTCATTTTACTGAAGCTTCGATCCGGAATACTTTTTCGATCCATTCGATGCTCTCATCGACCATTGTGTTGTCGTCTTTGAGATGATTGGCGAAATGTGTGGTGATTTTTTGAATGATGCGGTTGCTGATGATTTCAGCCTGCTCTTCGTTAAAGTTTTGGATCTTTCGGCTTTGGAAATCAAGCTCCGAATCTTTGATCGCATTGAGTTTTTTCTTCAATGCGTGAATTGTCGGTGCAAATCTTCGCGCTTTCATCCAAACCAGGAATTCGTCCTTTACTTCTTCAATGATCGCTTCGGCCGCCGGAATATGTTTTTTGCGGTTTTCAAGCGTGTCGTCGGTGATTTGAGAAAGATGATCCATGTGAATCAGCGTGACGCCTTCGATATCGCGCACATTCTCGTTGACGTTCTTCGGAATCGATAGATCCAATATCAACATCGGTTTTTTCAGATTCAAAATTGTCTTGTCTACAGTCGGATTTTGTGCTCCTGTCGCAACAACAACAACATCGGCTTTTTGAAGCTCTAGGTGAAGCTCTGAGTAATCTTTTACGATAAGGTTCAACTTTCCAGCTAACTTCTCAGCTTTGCTTTTTGTGCGGTTGATCAATGTGATGTGCTCGTTTTTGGTGTGTTTGACCAAATTCTCGCATGTATTTCTTCCGATTTTCCCTGTTCCGAAGAGCAGTATGTTTTTGTTTCCGATGTCTTCGATGTTTCGGATGATATATTGTACCGATGCAAACGACACTGAAGTTGCGCCTGAGCTGATTTCGGTTTCGTTCTTGATTCTTTTGCTAGCCTGGATTACAGCGTTGATGAGCCGATCCTGGAAAGCGTTAATCAATCCGAAAGACCGTGATTCGGTAAAACTTGTTTTGATCTGGCTGATGATTTCAAAATCGCCCAGAATCTGGCTGTCTAATCCTGTTCCCACACGGAACATGTGATTGATCGCCTCATTATTTTTATATACGAACCCAACTTTTTGAAAGTCTTCGACTGTTCCTCGGCTGTTTTCGCAAATCAATTTGATTAATTGGAAGGGATGTTCTGCAAAACCGTAGATTTCTGTACGGTTGCAAGTTGAAGTAATGATCAAGCTTTCGATGGCTTCCTCTTTCGCCTGTTTGAGCAAACGGGTTTTGGCTTTACTGTCGAGACTGAACTTTCCCCTGATCTCTGCATCTGCCTTTTTGTAGCTTAAGCCGACGGCATAGAAATAATGATGCTTTGATCCGATACTGTTTTCCATAGTTATACTTTACTCTATAAAGTGCCACAAAAATAGACGGAACATATATTAAAAAGTAACGCTGTAAGGACTTTTAATGTCGCTTGATGTTTTTTAGGCAAAAAAATTCCGTAACTGCCAGTTTTAGAGTAAATTTGCAGCAAAACAAGGAGCTCCAAAGGCGACTACATAGATTGATTCTAAATAAGACGACGGCAGTTTCCAACAGATTTTCCAATAAAAATATCGCTATGGGTTCTCAGGAAGTAATAAAAATAGAAGACGATTTCGTATTGATCCGGTTTCAAAATGACGACACGGAGCCATTTCGTGCGCAGCGTGATGTGAGCAGCGGATTGATCCAGTTTCACTTCGGAATGAAAGGAAAAGCGAAGTTTATCTTCAATCAAGGAAATTATTCGCTTGATCTAAAGGAAGAGAAATCACTGCTTTTGTATAATCCGCAGAAGGATTTGCCCCTTGATCTGGAATTGGCACCGAATTCCTGGGTAATTTCGGTATTTGTTTCGATCAAAAAATTCCACGCATTGTTTTCTACTGAAGCCGATTATATCCCGTTTCTAAGCGATGAAAACAAGGACAAGAAATATTATAATGAAGGTGATATCAGTCCGTCGATGGCGATCGTGTTGAGCCAGCTCTTTCATTTCAACCTTCATCCCGCGATAAAAAATCTTTATTATAAAGGTAAAGGTTATGAATTACTGAGCCTTTATTTCAACCGGACAGAAGATCCCGACGCCGAACAATGTCCGTTTTTGATCGACGAAGAAAACGTTCTAAAAATCCGAAAGGCAAAAGACATTGTAATTGCAAACATGGCTGAGCCGCCCGGATTGCAGGAACTCGCTGATCAGGTCGGACTTAATTTGAAAAAACTAAAAATGGGGTTTCGACAGATCTATGGAGATTCAGTTTACAGCTTTTTATTCGATTATAAAATGGAGATTGCGCGAAAATTACTTGAAGACGGAACGCACAACGTTAATGAAGTCGGGTTAAAGATCGGCTACAGCACAGCAAGCCACTTCATCTCAGCTTTCAAGAAAAAATTCGCGACGACACCAAAGAAATACCTGATGTCTATCAACCCGAATCAGGTTTAACGATCCACCAATAGCTAAAAAATAGTTAATCAGCGTGAGCCGTAAAGGCCGCGGAAGTACTTTTATATAAAATCAGCATCCACAATGAAAGGAGTTTTACTAGTAAATTTAGGTTCGCCCCAAAGTCCGGAGCCAAAAGATGTCAAGCCGTATCTCGATGAATTTTTAATGGACAAATACGTGATCGATGTTCCGTTTTTGTTGCGTGCTTTGCTCGTACGCGGAATTATCCTGCGCAAACGTCCCGAGAAATCATCCGAAGCTTATAAAAAGATTTGGTGGGATGAAGGTTCCCCTTTAATTGTGCTCTCTAAGCGGATGCATCAAAAAGTAAAACCTCTTGTTGACGTTCCCGTTTCATTGGCAATGCGCTACGGAAAACCTTCGATTTTGTCGGGTTTGCAGGAACTTCATGACCAAGGCGTGACTGAGGTTTTGCTGTTTCCGTTATATCCGCAGCATGCGATGGCGTCAACAGTCACCATTTTAGTATTGGCTGAGGAACTTCGCAAAAAATATTTCCCTGAAATGGTTTTTACCGATGTGCCTGCGTTTTACAACAAACCCGGTTACATTCAGGCATTGGCGAATTCAATGAAAAAACATCTTGACGGATTTGATTATGATCATTTACTGTTTTCATATCACGGGATTCCCGAGCGTCATATCCGAAAAACCGATGTTACCAAGTCCCATTGCCGAATCGACGCCACTTGCTGCAAGACGCCTTCTGCCGCGCATCAGTTTTGTTACCGGCACCAATGTTATGAAACGACGCGTCAGGTTGTGGAACTTCTCGGAATTCCGGAAGGAAAATACAGCCAAACATTTCAATCGCGTCTTGCCGGAGACAAATGGCTCGAACCTTATACAGATGTTGAAATCAATAAAATGCCCGAAAAAGGAATCAGGAAACTAGCGGTAGTAACGCCCGCTTTTGTGGCCGATTGCCTGGAAACACTTGAAGAGATTGCGATGGAAGCCAATCATCAGTTTAAAGAACATGGGGGCGAAGAATTTCTTGCGATTCCGTGTTTGAATGACAGCGATGAATGGGTTCAGACAGTTGGAAACTGGATCAACGAATGGGCTTTTGCCGAAAAAATGACTGTGTAAATGGCTGTTTCTACTGAAGATTTAGGAACCGAAGACATTCGAAAGCTGCTGATTAGACAGGCGGTTCCGGCTTCTGTAGGGATTTTATTTATGACCGTCAACATTTTGGTTGACACCATTTTTGTTGGCCGATGGATTGGTCCGTTGGCAATTGCAGCGTTGACAGTTGTGACTCCAATCGCATTTTTAATAGCGTCAATCGGACTCGCAATTGGCGTTGGCGGAAGCTCCGTTCTTTCACGAGCTTTGGGCGAAGGCGATGTTGAAAAAGCGCATCGGGCATTTGCGCACCAGATCATGATGACGTTTATACTAGCGTCGGTTTTAGTTACCGTCGGATTGCTTTTTACTGATGAAGTACTGACATTATTTGGTGCGAAAGGAAAAATTCTCGCTCCGGCCAAAGAATTCTTTTACCCGATATTGCTCGCGGCACCACTTCAGGCTCTGTGTTCGATGGGAAACACCGTAATTCGGGCTGAAGACAAAGCCAAATTTGCTATGCTTTCGCTAATCATTCCGTCGATCGCGAACATTCTGCTTGATGTGCTTTTCATTAAAGTCTTTAACTTGGGAATCTTCGGAGCAGCGTTGGCAACAGCATTATCGTTCTTGTTCTGCTTCTTATATGTTGGCTGGTTTTTTGTCTTCAGAAGCGAACTGAGAATGAAGTTACATTACTTTAAAGTCCAATTAGGATTAGTTAAAGAGATTTCAGCTTTAAGCTCAACAACTCTTTCACGGCAAGGCGTCATCAGTATATTGTCGGTGCTCTTGAATAATACGTTATTCGCCCACGGCGGAGAAAATTCAGTTACCATTTACGGTATTATCAGCAAGATGCTCATGTTTGCACTGTTTCCCGTTAACGGAATTGCGGAAGGCTTTGCGCCAGTTTCTGCTTTTAATTATGGGGCGAAAAACTTTGAGCGCGTCAGGCGGACAATCAAGATTGCAATAACATACGCAGGCGGAATCGCTATCATCATTTACGCTGTGATCCTGATTTTCGCCGAACAGATCGTAACTGTTTTTACTGATGATGCCGCGATTATTAAAGGTACTCCCAATGCATTGCGATGGGTTTTTGCCGCTTCTCCGGTTATTGCCGTACAACTCATCGGATCGGCCTATTTCCAATCGGCCGGAAAAGCATTGAAAGCATTACTGCTGACGCTGACCAAGCAAGGATTTTTCCTGATTCCATTAATTCTCATTTTACCCAATTATTTTGGTATTTTTGGAGTATGGGTGTCGTTCCCTATTGCGGATGTCCTGGCTACGTTGGTAACCGGAATATTCCTTCGAAAAGAAATGACCCATAAACTCAAAGAAACTGATGGAGTATTATAATTACCTTAAATCACTTCACTTAATCTTCGTCGTGACTTGGTTTGCCGGCCTTTTTTATATCGTACGTCTTTTCGTTTACCAGATTGAAGCTGCAGCAATGCCGTCGCCTGAAAAGGAAATCCTGCAAAAGCAATATAAGATTATGGCGAGCCGTTTGTGGTATATCATCACGTGGCCATCGGCAGTAATCACCAGTATTTTTGCGTTTTGGATGTTGTTCGGAACCAACCTTGGAAACCAATGGCTCAAGATGCCATGGATGCACGTAAAACTTACATTCGTGTTTTTATTGTATTTATATCATCTCAAATGCCATCAGATTTTCAGGCAATTGCAAAAAGATGAGGTACGTCATACGACTGGTTTTATGCGGTTATGGAATGAAGGCGCGACACTGATTTTGTTCTCGGTAGTGTTTCTGGTAGTTCTGAAAAACGAAGTAAACTGGATTTATGGCGTGATCGGAATACTATTGTTTTCCATTATTTTAATGCTTGGATATAAAATGTACAAACGAATCCGCGAGAGGAAAATCTAATCATGGAAGAAAATTTCAAGTTATCGATGCTTTCACTTCGCACCAGGATTTTCCTGTCGATGATCGTATTGATTCTGGTTGCATCTTTATTAATGGCATCACTTTCGATCCTGCAGTTTAAGAACGAGGCGCGTCAGTACCACCAGGAACGGCTTGAAAATAAGGAGATTGCGATAAAAGAACATATCAATTACATTTTG